>CAYUFX010000142.1:0-9895 GCA_964444135.1 uncultured Pirellulales bacterium
CGTTTTCGGCGTTTGCGGTCAATTCGAGCATTAACGGCTGCCCGCACCGTAGATTGTTTGGCCAGGCGATACAGCCGACCTGCGGCGCCACGATGGCCCTTCACAGCTTTGAGTATTCGTTTCTTTGCCTGGTGTCTTGCGGCACCTTTTCTGACTCTTGGCATCTTTGCTGACCTGCTTTCCTTTGAAAATTTTCGATTTTTTAAGCTTACCGGCGGTGAGCAGAATGAAAGCCGAGAAGCAAGCTCAATCAATTGGTTCCGCCACAGGCGGACTCCACCCATAGCGGATCTTCGACTTCGATATTGATTATTTTTTACTGATTATTTCTTTATCTTCAAGGTATCTGCTTACCAAGTTCAATCCTGACTTTCTTAGCCATCGCGCTTTTCATAATAGACGAGCTTCTCACCCGCCTTCGACGTTTTGCGTTTTTACCGCTCATAAGATGACCACCACCGGCACGTTTATGCCTGACCTTGCCGGTAGCGGTAATCTTGACTCTTTTTTTCAATCCCTTATGGGTCTTCTGTTTCGGCATTCAACTGTTCCCCTTAAAATAACCTGCTGCTCTGTCAAGGCTCAAACGATGGTTTGTCATTCCCGCGAAAGCGGGAATCCAGACTTATTGATGGTACCGGATTCCGCATCAAGTGCGGAATGACAACCCTCAAAGCACGCTTGACAAATCACTACCTGAAATCCAGCATCAAAAGTCAACTTCGCTGTGCTCTATCAGCGCCGGAAGAATATAAGGTTGGTAATTTACGTTATTAGCCGCTGCTGGTCAATAGTAGAGGTGTAAATTCTTAAAAAAATTAGAAAAACTCGTCAAAGGTCTTCCCTGGCAAACCACCCGTTTTATGAACGTATAAGTTGTAAGTGCAGAACTTACAAGTGATAAATCATAAGTGATATATGTTTTGATACACCTGGTGCTATGCAATATGCTCCACGAGACTACGAGGGCCGCTTTTGTTCAAGGGATACGAGCTATTTGGGCACTACTAATAAGGTCATTCGTCTTCCGGCCATTCTGGCCGGTCGTTCAACCTTCGACAGGTCCTGTAGTGATTCGGTAATTTGCTCTAACATTGCATAACCCCGGTCCCGGTGCAGCATCTGGCGTCCACGGAAGAACATTGTGAATTGTACCTTGTGGCCTTTATCCAGAAATTCGCGCCCATGTTTGAGCTTAATCTCAAGGTCGCGTTTATCGGTTTCGGGTCTGAGCCTGATCTCCTTCAGAGTTGCAGTGTGGTGCTGATTTTTCTTATGAGCCTCGCGAACCTTGCGTTTTTGTTCGTACTGCCACTTGCCGTAATCCATTATCCGACAAACCGGGGGTTCGCTGGTAGGGGCCACTTCCACAAGGTCCAACCCTATCTCGCGTGCTCTGCTTAGGGCCTCGTATTTAGGTACGATGCCCACCTGATTGTTTGACTCGTCAACGAGCCGAATTGTTTCGGCCCGAATTCCTCCATTTACCTTTAAACCTCGTTTACTTATTGTGCGTCACCTTACCTTTCTATAAAACAACAAATCATTAATCGACTATTCTGAGGGTCTTTTTACAACCAACAATTATAACTTATATTTCTAAAAAGCCAAATCTATTTTTTTATCGGCAATTTTGTCCTTCGCTATTCTTAAAAACTCATCAATCCGGACTGTTTTATTCTCCTTTACGCCTCGTATTCTTACATTGACCATATCGGACTGGGACTCTTTGGGCCCGACTACCAGCATAAAGGGCAGTTTTTCACTGTGGGCTCTGGCGATTTTGGCATTTATTTTCTCATTTGAAAAATCACAACTACAGCGCAGGGATGCATCTTTTAGCTTGTCCTCAACAACCTTTGCATAATCGTTGCTTTTTTCACTTATTGGCAGCACCCTTACCTGCTCAGGCGAAAGCCAAAGCGGGAAATTTGCACCGTAGTGTTCTATAAGAATGCCGATAAAGCGCTCAAAAGAGCCCAAAACCGCCCGGTGAATCATAACGGGGATTTTCTCGGTATTATCTTTATCGGTATAAACCAGGCCGAATCGCTGCGGCATAGAAAAATCCAGTTGAATCGTGCCTAATTGCCAGGACCTTTTCAGACAATCTTTTATATGAAAATCAATTTTTGGCCCATAAAATGCACCATCGCCCTCGTTGATTTTATACTCAATATCTTTGTGCTTGAGGGCTTCCTCGAGGGCGTTTGTAGCCGTTTCCCAAATCTCGTCCGAGCCGATGTGCTTTTCGGGCTTGGTGGACAGCTCAATGTGAAAATCTTCGAACCCGAAGGCCTGATATATCTCGAAGGTAAGTTCGATGACTCCGATTATCTCGGACTCTATCTGCTCGGGGGTGCAGAAAATATGGGCATCATCCTGGGTGAACTGCCTTACCCTAAAAAGGCCGTGCATAACACCGCTGGCCTCGTGTCTATGCACCAGCCCAAGCTCGGCGACGCGCATCGGAAATTCGCGATACGAGTGCTGCCGGGTCTTGTAAACCAGACATCCGCCGGGACAATTCATCGGCTTTATCGCATATCCGGCATTGTCGAAACTGGTAAAGTACATATTCTCTTTGTAATTGTCCCAGTGGCCGCTCTTGTGCCAGAGCTGCTCATTAAGAATTATAGGTGTGCTGATTTCCTCGTAGCCGTATTTATCGTGAACAGCACGCCAAAAGTCAACTATGGCATTCCAGATAATCATTCCTTTGGCGTGAATGAATGCAAAGCCGGGGCCGGCTTCGTTGAAACTAAATAAATCCAGTTGCTTACCTAATACGCGGTGGTCACGTTTTTTCGCTTCGGCTAATCTCTGCAGGTGGTCGTCAAGCTCTTTTTTTGTCGGCCAGGCGGTGCCATAGACCCGCTGGAGCATCTTTTGTGTTGGGTCACCGTGCCAATAGGCGCCGGCTACTGACATAATCTTAAAGCTTCCAATTTTAGCTGTGCTGGGTACGTGCGGGCCCCGGCACAGGTCCTCAAAGTCACCTCCGTGCGAGTAAAAACTAATAACATCGCTATCCGCGTGTCTTATATTGTCGGTCTTGTATTTGTCGCCGGCCAATTTCACTAAGGCCTCGGCTTTGGTCATTTCTTTGCGGACAAACGGTTTGTCGGCTCGGACAATTTCAGCCATCTTCTCCTCGATACGCTCGAAATCAGTGGGCCGAATCGGCTCATCGAGGTCAATATCATAGTAAAATCCGTCCTCAACGGTCGGCCCATAGACCAGTTTTGTATCCGGCCAAATATTGCATATAGCCTCAGCCATTACGTGGGCGCAGCTATGACGCATCACTTCAAGACCTTCGTCATCTTTAGGAGTAATGATTTGAACATCTGCTTCGATATTAATAGGCGTGGATAAATCTACCAATTGGCCGTTTACTTTCGCTGCTACAGCCGCTTTCGCAAGTCCAGGTCCTATCTGCTCAGCTAATTGCTTTGCTGTCGTACCGTCGGTAACTTCTAATGTGCTGCCATCAGGCAGTGTAGCTTTTGCCATATATCTATCCGCTAATATCAATCCTTTTTGTGTTTGCCTATGAATATATCAGCGTGGCCAAAATTGTCAATATTATTTATAATCCGATTTATTTCTTGTTACACACGGCTTTTAACTATATAATAAAAGTAGTCGTGGGAAAGTACAAACTTATAGCGAGGATGGCAGAATGGATGTTAATCTGGTTTTATTTAAAAAGGACGGCTCGCAAAAAGCATTTTCTCTTCCGAGCGATAATACAATAATTGGCCGACGTCACGATTGTGATTTGTGTATCCCCCTTATGATCGTTTCCAAAAAGCACTGCGAGCTGAACCTGAACAAAGAGGCCGTGAAAATTCGAGACCTTGATTCGCGCAACGGCACATTTCTTAATGGTGAACGTATAAAAGAGACAACGGTTAAGGCCGGTGATTATATCAAAATAGGCCCGCTTACGTTCCTGCTGCAGATTGACGGCAAGCCAGAAAAAATTGTACCACCAAAACAGGCCAAACCAAAGCCCGCAGCGAAAGTACCACCACCAAAGGTCCTGGCTGAGGAGCTGTCCGGAAGCTTCCCTGAATTGGAGCTGGATAAGTCTGATTCTTTCTTAGCTGAACTGGAAGATCTTTAATTACCAACGATAAGGATTCGCAAGATTATTTGGGAAAATCAAAAAAACGATTCCCCAAATAATATACGCCTGATTTCTATTTTGCATAACTCATCACAATTAAAATAAGAAGATTCTATAATGAAACCAAGAATGTCAATAATCAGCGTGTTAATTGCTGTAAGCTGCCTTATTACTTGCAGCTTCACCTTACAAAAGGCAAGCGCCGTTAGCTGGACACACCTTTCAACGGTAAAAGGAGACCTCCCAGCTCCGAACGCCGGCACACAACAGACCTCCAGCATTGTATGCGACATCGATAAGGACGGGATTAATGACTTTGCCATCACCGAGCGCACTAAAGCACCTTCAGTGGTCTGGTATCGTCGAGGTTCAGACAGATGGACAAAATATGTTGTCGATGACGAAGCCCTGCATATCGAAGCCGGAGCAGACTGTTGTGATATTGATACGGATGGAGACGTCGATATAGTCTTTGGAGGCGACTCACAGGATAACAGAGTCTGGTGGTGGGAAAATCCATACCCCAATTTCAATCCTGATACCCCGTGGAAGCGGCGAGAAATTAAAAACTTCGGCGCCAACAAACACCACGACCAAATATTCGGCGACTTCGACGGTGACGGGCAAACGGAACTCGTATTCTGGAACCAGGGCGCCTGCAAACTGTATATCGCCGAAATTCCAAAAAATCCTAAGAAAGTTAAGGCCTGGCAGTGTACAGAGACTTACTCCTGGAGTAAAGACAGCCAGATGGAACAGCGGGGAACATACCCCGGCTTTAAGGCAATCAACGAACATGAAGGACTGGCCAAAGCGGATATTGATGGTGACGGCAAGCTTGACATAGTTGGCGGCGGCCGCTGGTTTAAACATAACGGCCGAACCAGCTATACACCAAATATCATCGACGCCGGCTACGCATTCTCTCGCTCAGCAGCCGGACAGTTGATTGAAGGAGGTCGTCCAGAGGTAGTCTTAGTTGTCGGAGACGGCATAGCCCCCCTGATTATATACGAATGGAAAAAAGGCACCTGGGTCAGCAAAACAATAATTGAAGAAGTAGATTGCGGCCATTCTTTGAAACTACTCGATTTTAACAGCGACGGCAATCTCGACATCTGGGTAGCAGAAATGCGCCTGAACGGCAGGAATCCGGATGCCAAAAATTTAATTCTCCTGGGCGACGGCAAAGGAAACTTCGAAATCACCCAGGTCTCAAGCGGTATTGCCCTGCACGAATCCAAGATTGCCGACCTCGATGGCGACGGTGACTACGACATCTTAGGCAAACCCTACGGCTGGCAAACACCCCGGCTGGACATCTGGCTCAATCAAAATAAATAGTATAAGTTTGACAATAGTATAACAGCAGTTTTTGCAAGATATCCTGTCTAAACCGACCTGCCCCAGACGAAACAAAGGACATTCTGAGAACACCCAACATACTATTCCGAGATTCCCCACCGTCATTCCGAGCGAAGCTCAGCGCAGCCGAGGAATCTATTCAAACCAGTCCGCGGAGCGGTTCCGCTTTCTCTAATTATTTTGAAAATAACAGAATTTCAAAAAAACAACTAAATTGGACATATGCCGACCATACAGGCACTTGTCGGACACGGGCCGCTCGGACAGGATTCGCAGGTTTGGCTCGCCGACTTGCTTTGGCCAACGGCAAAACCGCTCAGCAACTTCTGCAAGTCGGGGCTGTTGCACTTCTCGCAGCTATGTTTTCAAGGAGTCATCGTTTTTTCTAAAAACTCCATCGTATGACCACATTTATTGCACTTGTATTCAAATATCGGCATCTTAAAATCTCGTGTTAAAAAACGCTATCAATTCACTCCTGGAAGTCCCTGTTTTTCAGGAACCAAATAATAATTTGATAAGTCTTTCGTGTTGTGAGAAATCAGGCACGATGATATGTGCCCCGGCTTTGATTAAACGGGTACGCTTTTCGGTACTTAATCCGTGACGGCGAATTTCATCACTGGCGATACCAACGGCAATACCATCACGCTTTCGGCATTCCCGCAGCTCAACGGGGCCATCGCCGAAGACAGCTAATTCAGGACCCTGTAAATTATTCTCGGCCATTATTCTTTCAATGACCATCTTCTTGGAATACTTAGCAATATCGCCAACGGCACCATAAATACCCCCATCAAAAAGCTCAGCGTAGCCAAGTGCTTCGGACTCAGCGACAACATCCTGGTGGTCTGTCCCACTGGCCAGATAAAGTTTTATGCCCCTTTTACGCATGATTTTTAAGAATTCCAACGCACCTTTGATTGTATAGTCACTGATGTCGAGCTCACCGCGTTTGAATTTTTTGATTCGCCTGTTAACAAGCTCCATTAAAGCATCATTATAAATTTCCTTGTAGCCGAATTTGTCGAGTATTTTATCAGCTCTGACGATGCCGAACTCTTTGACCATATCGACAAGAGCTTCCATCTGCACAATCGTCTGAATGCCGGTGGACTTGTCGATGTAATCGGCTACATGGTTTCGAACCTTATGGTAAAGGGTCTCGTCGGCGGTTTCGTATTTGTTGCCGAGAATGGCCTTGACCATAACGGGGGCCATTATCTGCTCCCAGCCCTGCCTTAACGTGCTTATGGTCCCATCGTTATCAAAGACGGCGTGCTTTATCCGGCCAAAAGGTATTGATTCGTAGCAAAGCTCTATTTCGGTATCGTTGAAATAACAAGCCCCGCGCCGGTCGGAAGCGAGTTCCGGCTGATAGATATAATCAGCATCTCTGCCGACCTCGAGGATTTCCGGGCCTGAGGCGGTACCGGTCTGGAATAATTTCTGAACGGTAACAGCAGCGGCAAAATTAGCGAACTCGGCCGCCTCGGACGGCGCGATACCTGCCCCCAGACATAAAGCCAGCGCGCTCGTTACCGTGTCCCCGGCTCCGACAATATCGAGCTTCTTCAATAATTGAATGCCAGGGACCTCATAGAGGCCATCGGCATCAACGGTTATAATGCCGCGCGGGCCGCGGGTCAGGAATACAGGTTTGCTGAATTGCTGATAAAGGTTCATAGCGTATTTTTTCACATCGGCCAAAGTAAGAACATCATCCAATTTGACATCGACGTTGTTCAGGTGGGCCGCTTCCAAATCATTCGTCTTGCGGTAGATGTTTTTGAACTTGTGGCCGTAGTGTCTGGAATCGAGCAGAACTATTTTATCCGCAAATTTTCCAAAAAGGGCGTTGGCCCGGTCTATGAAAGATTCGTTTGTGATGGAACCGGGGACCTGCTGGTTTACTATCAGAGCATCTGCTCTCTTTAGGGCACCGGCGATGCCGTCCAGCAAGGCCTTGTCGGTTGCTTCGGTTCGCTGGTTGAAAAAGCCGAAGTCAATTCTTGGCTGTTCGCTGCCCTCAAGGTATGGCTTGCCGAAGGTTACGGTATCGAAATTTTCCTTTTGAACAACCAGATACGTTGTATCGACATTAAGCTCGTGGAACTGGCGTCTCAGCTCTCTGCCGAAGATGTCATCCCCGATAACACCTATTACCTGTATCGCTGCCGGCTCAAGGGCGGCAATATTGGCCACGACGTTTGACGCACCGCCGAGCGAATAGTAATGTTTGGCCACGGACTGGGCCTGAAGGCCGGTTTCTACCGAGACTTCTGAGCCGCGCGCATCGAGCAGCCAATAAGCATCAATACAGAAATCGCCGTAAACCGCTATTTTTACGTTCTTAATCCGAGTAAGAATTTCTTTGATGCGCTTTTCTTTCATCGTTAAATACCTTTTAGTTACAACCCTTCTAAAATCTTTTTATAAAGCAATGAAAATGTTTGTTTCTGGTTGCCCTGTATGTAAAAACCCTTGCCGGCAAAGGCCTCGGGAATTCGTGTTACAACGCTCTTTTGGTCACGGTAATAATAGCCCTGCGAAGATTCATCGCTCATTGCTCCAGGGTCATAGTCACGGAGGTCAAAGTCGGCGGTGACGATATTATTCGGAACGCTGCCAGCATTGGCAGCCATCGAGACTGCTTTAAGCAGAACTTCCGGACCGGTCACGGCACTTCCGATATTAAGCAGCACACCACCTTTTGTAAATTTGGCTATTTCATTTGTATAGATGAGAAAATCCCGGCCGGAACAACCGCCCTTGGTCTCGCCGTCAAAAGATGGATGCTGGTCGGTCACATCCGTGCCTATTCCGACATGAACCGTAAAGGGAACTTCATTTTCATAGCATGCGCTAAGGACACTGGCTATTGGATAATTAAAAATTGGTGGTGAATTGTCTTTTCCAGCCAGGGCAAGGACCTCTTTACGAAAACCTTCATCACACATCATTCTGCCCAGTGACTCCCCAAAGCCCAGTTTGTAATTATTGCCGACGGACAAAGCGCAATTGATGTAAGCAAATTCGTATGCCATTCCGAATCCGCCTTTGCCCAGGGCATCGGTGACATTTTCGCTGGTTTGGCCTATCAGCGCCAGTTCAAAATCGTGGATTGCTGTAGCGCAGTTACCGGCAACCAGACTAACAAGGCCACGCCTCACAAGGTCGGCAAGCAAAGGGCCAAGGCCGTTTTTGATTAAATGAGCGCCCGTAAAAAGGACAACAGGCTTCTCAGCCTTTCTGCCTGTAACTATCGCTCGGGCAACGGTCTCGATATCGCTGCAAGTCTTTTCCGGTAAATCAATAACAAGATTCTCAAGCATCGCAGGTCGAATAAGGTCATCGAGCGTAACCTTATTGCTGCGCGTGCTCAATGGATAGGTATTGATTCGATTGAGGTCAAAGACTTTGTATTTGCCGTCGTACTGCATATTGTTGTATCTATTATTGAAGCTTTTCGAGCAACTTTTCAAGCCGCTTTATGGACTGTACCATGCAACGAACCGTATGATAATTCACCTTCCAGGAATGGCTCATATGCGTCCAGATGGGTTCGCCCTCTCTGGTTAGCAGCGGCCACCACTCACCGACCGGATGATTTATCATCTTGTCGAAAACAAAACGGTGCACGTTTACGTAGGCCGGCCAGTATTTTTCAGGCCCAAACCGCAGGGCCCCCTCCAGCATCCCAATCATAACCTCCGCCTGCTGCCAGAACTCTTTTTCCCTGTCGTAAACACCGCCGGTGTGCGGGCCCTCAACGTAAACGCCGCCGTATTCATCATCGATACCGTTTTTCATTCCGTGGTCCATTGCCTTCTTGATAATGTCCTTATATTCTTCAAAGCCCGAACCCATAATGTCCGTAGCATGCGCGAGCAGCCAGGCAAATTCCACGTTATGCCCGGCTGAGGTATTGTCCTCGGCGTGGGGCTTTTGTCCGCCCTCGGCAAAGCGGTCCCAGCCCCAAATGATATCAAACTTTATCTGCGGCGCTATCTGCCAATCGGGCGTGAACTGCGGTATTCCGGTCGCATATTTCGGGTGCAGAATTCTCTTTATCAGAAGGTCAATATCTTCGAGCAGTTTTCGGCGGTGTACGCTCCGGCCGCTGCATTCGTATAATGTGGTAAACGCCTCCATCAGGTGCATATGGACATCGAGGGTCTTTCTATCACCGCCGCCGCTGCCCGGCCCGCACAGGTCCCAGCTCCTCTCGAACATCTCAAAATATCCGCCGTACATCGTGTCGGCACAATACTTCTGCATAAGGTCGAAAACCTTCTCGGCGTATTCTAAGCCCCTCGGGTCACCTGTTGCTAAGGTATATTCGCTGAGGGAATAAATCGCGAAGCTGAATCCATAAATAATCTTCTTATCGAT
>CAYUFX010000143.1:0-9787 GCA_964444135.1 uncultured Pirellulales bacterium
AATACAAAAATGATATTTTGTGAAAGTCCAAGCAATCCTTTATGCAAAGTTTTAGATATCGCTGAGTTGCGTAAGGAAGCAGATAAGGTAAACGCTCTTTTAGTAGTAGATAATACTTTTGCTACTCCGTACCATCAAAAACCCCTCTTGCTTGGTGCTGATATTGTAGTACATAGCGCCACTAAGGGATTAGGAGGCCATAACGACCTTATGGCAGGTGCTATAGCCGGCTCGAAGAACCATTATGATAATCTATGGTTTACCCGCCAGGCTATTGGGACAACTTTGGATGCTTATTCAGGATCGCTGCTTGAGCGAGGACTAAAAACCTTTGAGCTCAGAGCAGAAAAGATGGCAGCTAATGCTATGGCCATAGCAGAGTATTTGTCCGGCCATCCAAAAATTTCCAGTGTCTATTATCCGGGTTTGAAGAAAGATGCTGGTTATTCAATAGCCTCAAGACAAATGCATAATGGATTTGGCGGGGTGTTAGCATTTAATGTTGGCAAAAGTCAGGAAGATGCGAAAAGCTTTATAAGTGAACTCAAAGTAGTATGCCATGCCGTTAGTTTGGGAGCAACTGAATCACTGATTTGTATACCATACCTTACGACGTTGCTTTATATGCCTCCCGAACGTCGGACTGTTTTCGGCGTACGTCCTAACACCGTTCGTCTCTCCGCTGGAATTGAGAAAACCGAGATACTGCTTGAAGATCTGGGACAGGCATTGGACAAATTAGAAATCAAACCTGAGCTAAAGACCAGGATTGATGTTGCACAAAGCAGTCCAAAGGACGGGGGAGGAAATTATGCCAACGTACGAGTATAAGTGTCAAATTTGCGGCTATATGTTCGAAAAATTTCAAAGCATGAAGGATAAGCCTGTCACAAAGTGTCCAAAGTGCAACGGCAAAGTTCAACGCCTGATTAGTGGCGGAGCGGGTGTGATTTTCAAGGGTTCGGGCTTTTATGCAACTGATTACGCCAAGAGTAATGCTCCGGCTTGTGGGCGAGACAGACCCTGCTGCGGACGTGATATGCCCTGTGATAAAAGGCCGTGTGAATCTTAAACAACAATTTACAACTATAGAGCAATTACTGATGGGGTGATACTGAATATGAGCATTTCAGCAAATTATGCAAGAATCGCCCGGCAAACCCCAGATGGTGTAACCATAGTTGTATCCTGTAAGACAAGAACAGCAGAAGAAATAGAAGAGGTAATAGACGCCGGGGCTACTGATATTGGAGAGAACTACGTTCAGGAGGCAGGGCAAATCTATAGTGCTTTAAGGAAAAAGGCAGCTAAAGCCAGATGGCATATGATAGGCCATCTGCAGACGAACAAAATAAACAAGGCATTAAGAATTTTTGATATTATTCAAACTGTCGATTCCTTAGAAAAAGCAGCAGCTATTGACAAAAGGGTAGAAAGAGCAAGAAAGCAGAAAAAACCGGTTTTTATAGAGATTAATATTGGCAGCGAGGATTCCAAAGCCGGCATAAAACCCCAGGACCACGAGCCATTCGAGGCATATATTGAAAAGTTGATTACGGATATGTCGGAATTTGAGCATTTAAGTATCAAAGGATTGATGACAATGGGACCCCGTTTCGGCAATCCCGAAAATAGTAGACCGTTTTTTGCAAGGATGAGAAGGATATTTGAAAAAATCAAAGCCCTTGATCTTGCAAACGTAGATATGAAGTATCTGTCTATGGGTATGACAAATTCATACAAGGTCGCCATAGAAGAAGGCTCCAATATGGTCAGAATAGGAACAGCAATATTTGGAAAAAGAAATGACAGATGACATTGATAAAATTGTACGGACCCTCCAAGAAGCGATATTAGAGGGCTATTCGGAAAAATTCAAACAGGAATTTTTCAATCCCAAAAATATTGGAAAAATAGAAGACGCAGACAGCCAGGTTAGTATAACAGGTGTTTGTGGAGATAGCATTGAAATGTATTTGGTCCTCAAAGATGGAAAGATAAATGATATTAAATTTATGACAGATGGCTGTGGCGCTACGATTGTTTGTGCCAGCTATGTCACCAGAACGGTAAAAGGAAAAACTATCAAAGATGCGCATCGCATGAAACCAGAAGATGTTGATAATTATTTTGAAGGCCTGCCTGAAGAAAGCAAACATTGTGCGAAGTTATCTATTGATACACTCAAAGCTGCCTTAGACATGTATGAAAGTCAGGAGCAGAAGCCAAATTTTACTTCCGTGAAGAGAAAAAAGAAAGACCCAAATGGAAGAACAGCTATCATTTAAAGATTATGTCATAGTCGCTTGCGGGACGCTTGGGCCAGAGTTGAATTATCTGAGAAAGCAGGATTTTTTAGATGCCAAGAAAATTGTTTATACAACACCTGGACGGCACGAGGTTCTCAAAGAACTTGAAAGCCAGTTGATACAGAAAATAAACACCGCTAAGCGGCACTCCAAAAGAATCATAATAGTTTATGGCGGCAAATTCTGCTACGTCAACATCGATAATCCCTACCGAACAATAGATACGATAATCGCCGAGCAGGCAGTCGGAATTTCAATTTCCAGAATAAACGCAACTCACTGTATGGATATGTTAGCCGGCGAAAGCCAAAGAGACGAAATCAGCGAGGGTAAAAAAATTTGGTGGCTTACGCCGGGATGGATAATATACCGTAACTATGTATTTCAGGACTGGGATAAAGGCAAAGCCAATGAGAATTTTCCTCAGCATACAGGTGGAGCCATTTTATTAGATGGCATAGGCTTTTGGGATAGATATTGCCAGGAGCACCCTGAGAAGGTCCTTGAATTCTCTGACTGGATGGGTATAGAGATTCGACCCCATAAGATTACTTTGGATAGATTGAAAAATCTGCTTGCCGGCTGTGTTGTTTCAGATATTGAAAAAGAAATAGCTGAACTGAAAAGCAGACTGCCTGCTCACTCAGCGAAGCCATCAATGATCCAACAGTTAGAACAACTCGAAGAGAAGCTGGAAAAGGTAAAAAAGCCAAGGTGGGAATTCTAATGACCAGCACAATTTTCAAAAGTTGGAAAATGAATGAAAAGATGGGTGGATGGGAAGCAAAAGAAGGGGTAAGATTTCTGCGAAAAATTGGAATCAAGTCTGGCCAAACAATCCTGGATTTTGGCTGTAGAGTTGGTCACTATACTATTCCGGCAGCAAAAGCTGTTGGAAATGACGGAGCAGTCTATGCCCTGGACAAAGAGAACGAAGCTTTAAATAAATTACAACAAAAAGTCAAAGTTCATAATCTAAAAAATGTAAGGATAATAAAAGCTTCGGGCCAAATAGAATTGGACTTCGAAAGCGAGTCGATCGATGTAGTTTTTTTCTATGATGTTCTCCATTATCTTGGAAACAACGACCGGAAAAAGGTGTACCAGGAAGCTTTCCGTGTTTTAAAACAAGATGGCTTACTCTCTGTTTATCCCAAGCACACTTTGGAGGATGACCCCATACAGGAATTCAGAAGGTTAAGTCTAAGTGACGTCAAACAAGAAATCGAAAGTTCAAACTTTGTCTTTGAACGGAAACATTGTGGCCTTATAAGCCACGATGACGAACTTAACGAAGGCTGCGTGTTGAATTTCAGAAAGTGTGCTGGTGCCACATGAAAATAACAATTCTTTATGATAACAATGCACATCCAGGATTTGAATCAGGATGGGGCTTTTCGTGCTTGGTGGAGAGTAGCCAACGAATCCTTTTTGACACTGGAGACGACGGCCAAAAGCTCATATATAACTTCGAAAAAGCGAACATCGATCCTAAGAGTGTGAATAAAGTGGTACTTTCGCACAACCATTGGGACCACGTAGACGGACTGGAGGGTTTCCGGAAATTCAACTCTAAAGCTGAAGTCGTACATCCAAACGCTTTTTCAGAACCGACAGAAATATCCCCTGGCATCTATTCAACTGGGGCGCTCGGAGTGTCTCCCAGAGAGCAATCCTTGGTGGCGAACACAGAAAAAGGAAATATTGTGGTCACTGGCTGTGCACATCCCGGTCTGGAGAGAATTCTTCAAACAGCCAGAAGGCTTGGTCGAATCTACGGTGTACTCGGCGGCTTTCACGGTTTCTCAAAGTTCGCCGAACTGGAAGGCATTCAATTAATCGCCCCCTGCCACTGCACTCAATATACTGAGCAGATAAAGCAGAGATATCCGAGCCAGTTTGAACAAATACAGGTTGGCAGTGTGATTGAAATATAGGGGCAATGCGGCAAGATGGATTTATTTGATTGGGTAAAAGGAATATCTGCCATTGAATACAAGCAATCAGGCGGCCTAAGTCTGGCTCTGCAAACGGTTGAAAAAATTCAAGGGAAGAACTCTCCGATTTAGAGGCTCTGGAATGCGACACTTCAATGTACAAGATGCCAAAATCATAGGATTCATCCACAAGATTTAAAAAAGTAATAGCGTTTTCTCTTTGTATTCTTCGATGCAGTAAAGTCTTGCCATGAGTACCAATATTGATAATTTAAAAAGCCATGACGTTATTTATGGGCCGGTTCCCTCAAGGAGGTTAGGACGATCTCTTGGCGTTGACTTAGTGCCTTACAAGACCTGCAGCTATGACTGTATCTATTGCCAGCTTGGCAGAACAACAAATAAGACAATAAAAAGAAAGGAATATGTGCCGGTAGATGTAATTATTGATCAGCTCAAAAACAAGCTCAATTCCAAACCCGATTATATAACGCTGTCTGGTTCCGGCGAGCCCACTCTTTTTTCAAAGTTAGAAGAGTTAATCAGAAAAATACATGAAATTAGCAATGTTCCGGTTGCGGTTCTTACTAACGGGTCACTTCTGTGGAGACCGGAAGTGAGACAGTCTTTAATGCTTGCAGAGCTTGTGGCACCTTCTCTTGATGCAGGGACCGAGGAACTATTCAACTATATAAACAGGCCTTACCCGGAAATAAAATTCAATGCCATGTTGGAAGGTCTGGTAAAGTTCCGCCAAGAGTATGCGGGTATATATTGGCTGGAAGTGTTTCTGCTTAGTGGGTTGACTACTGTTGAGGTCCAGGTAAATGCGCTGTCAAATTGTATAAGCAAGATCGACCCAGATAAGGTGCAGCTAAATACGGCTACCAGACCACCTTCAGAAGATTTCGCTTTGCCTGTCCCGCAAGATCAGCTTAAGGACATTGCCAAACGATTATATGGCAATGTAGAGATCATTGCAGAATACAAATATGACCGAGAGGTACGGGAGTTTGCTGTGCACGATGAAGATATTTTAAGCCTTTTGAAAAGAAGACCTTGTTCCACTGAGGATATCGCTGCTGGCCTGGGCCTTCATATAAACGAGGTTGTCAAATATATCGAGCGATTAACCCTGGCAGAAAAGATAGAAACTGACGTACGCAATCAGAAACTTTATTATATAGCCAAACTCTAAATGGTCCAAGTGAGGGGGTGCACCGAGACGAAAACCAAATGATAGGCCAAATTCAAAACCCGTAGAAGAAATTCTTGGATACTTGCAAGCTTATGTAAAATCCAGGAGGATATGATATGCAAAAGTCGCATACTCTGACACGAGATCTCTTCGATAGTAAAATGCTATCTTCACTGGCGTTTCTCTGGTTGCTTTTGAGCGGCTTGGGGTGTGGGAACAAAGAGACGGTAAGTGCCCAATTGCAAAAACAAGCAACCGATCAAAACTATATACAAATCACCGTTTTCTATGACAATTATCCTTTTGACCAGCGCCTGCAAACAGCTTGGGGATTTGCCTGTCTGGTAGAAGGAACTGAGAAAACGATCCTGTTAGACACCGGTGACAACGGCGGGACACTACTCTCGAACATGCGAAAATTAGCTATCAAGCCTATTCAGGTGGACACTGTGGTCATCTCACACGCTCACCATGATCACTATGGCGGACTCGCCGACTTTCTTGGACATAATAGCAACGTAACCGTTTATCTACCCAAGTCTTTTCCGGCAGAGATAAAGCAAATGGTGACAGAATCAGGAGCTCAAGTTATTGACGTGCATCAGCCGATCAGAATCTGCCGGGCAGTTTACTCCACCGGTGAGTTGGGCAGCGGAATCAAGGAGCAGTCTCTGGTAGTCCAAATGGAGAATGGTCTTGTTGTGATCAGCGGTTGTGCACATCCCGGCATCGTTAATATTATCAAGCAGGCCAAGGCTCAATTAGCCCAAAATGTGTATATGGCGCTGGGCGGGTTTCATCTTCTCGGAAAAAACCGCGAACAGATCGAGCAGATAGTCCATCAGACCAAAGAAGCTGGCGTGCGAGCTGTCGGCCCCTGTCACTGCTCAGGAGATATAGCTCGACATCTGTTCAGGCAAGCCTATGGCGACAATTTTTATCCACTTGGTGTTGGATACAAGCTGTGCCTTAGCAAGAAGGACTTCTCAGATTTAGAGCTTATCCGAATAACCGGGTCATTATGAGGCCGAGCGAAAAGTTCGAGGCCAAGGCGGCAGGCCAAAAATGCTCGCCAGAAGTGGTTTTCTCCACGTTGAGAACATTTTTGGCCGACAACGCAGGCATCGGACTTTGCAGCCGGCCGCAATAGAGCGGGTTATTCGGATAGGCTCTTAGACCTCCGGTAATCGGCAGGTAAAACAGCTATGGTTCGCAATCAAAAACGGTCAAAAAATTTATCGGTGGAGCTTGCATCATCGTGTGGATTAAGATAGGATAAGCTTAAGGATGAGTTTTTAGATAGTTAATAACAATTATCCGGAAATTGTCGAGAATACCACAGGGAAAGATAAAGTATGTTCATCAGAATATTACTTGGCCTGTTGATTGGGGGAACAATCGGCGCAGTTTTGGGCTATTTCGGTAAGTGTTCGTCTGGAGCCTGCCCATTGACGGCGAACCCATACCGCGGGGCAATATACGGAGCGATGGTGGGGGCCTTGATGGCGTCGATGTTCTCGTCCCAGCCGAAACGCAGACCCACGCCACCACAGGAGAAACCTGCACCAGCGAAGGATGCAGCGGGGGTACCGAAGGATAAAACCGAAATACCGAAAGATAACCCGGAAGGTTCGCACGTTGTCAACATCGACAGCGAGGCTGATTTAAAAACGCGTGCGCTTGAAACAACTGGGATTTCTCTCGTGGAATCCTTAACGAAAGACGGCTTTTTACAAAAAGTTTTTAACTATGAGCAAAATAAAGAATGGAAGTTTGAAGGCAAACTGCCCTGCATCGTTGACTTTTATGCCGATTGGTGTGGGCCGTGCAAAATGGTAGAACCTATTTTACAAGAACTTGCTCAAGAATACCAAGGTAAGCTCAATATTTACAGAGTAGACACACAAGCTCAGCGGGAATTAGCGGCCGTTTTCGGCATTCAGAGCATCCCCAGCATCCTTTTTGTACCGCTAAATGATAAACCGCAAATGGCAGTAGGCGCCTTACCCAAAAAAATACTGAAAAAAGCTATAAAGGAAGTGTTGAAAGTTGAATAATGTCGACCCGTTTTCCATCGCTGTCCTCCCTGCCGGATGCTTGCTCCGACCATATCCTTACTTGCTGATAAATACACTGGAAAAGTCACCGTGTGCAAAGTAAATGTCGACCGCGCCGGCCATAGCCGGAGAATATGGAGTCATGGCTATTCCGACAGTTCTAATTATCAATGACGGCAAGGAGATGAAGCGTCTGGTAGGATTACGGCCTGAAAGTGAATATGCAGACCAATTGGATGAGTTGATTTACTAAATGACATTTCATACAAGTCATGTCATTTGTTAGGCAACTTTGCGTTTCCATTTCGCTGTTGCTGACTGATTCGGCCTGGTAAGATAGCGATGGACCTCTCGCATCAGATGATCCTTATGAACCAAAATTCGAAAAGGGACTTCTATGAACATCTCAAGGCGCAATTTGGTTTCCAGAGGCTTGGCGACAATCGGTTGCGGAGCCTTCTACAAAGCAAGTGACACCACAGAAGGAGCAGAAACCGTGAACGAGAATGAGAATGAAACGTTTTTCAAATTATATCCAGTCGGTGAAGTAAAGAGGCAACGTGGGTCCACAAAACTGCAGATTTTTGACAGATACTGTGATGCACTCAAAGGGTTGGACGACTTTTCGCACGTGTTTGTGCTTTACTGGTTTGACAGAAACGATACACCCGAAAAACGGAACATTCTCCAGGTACACCCACGCGGCAATAAGAAGAACCCCCTGACGGGCGTTTTTGCATGCCGTGCCCCGGTAAGGCCTAATCTAATTGCTCTGAGTCTATGCAAGGTTCTTTCAATCAGGAACGAAATAATCACCGTTGATAAGATCGATGCCCTTGATGGCAGCCCAATCCTCGACATCAAGCCATACATCCCCTCCATAGACAGTGAACCTAAGGGCGTTCGGGTGCCGGGCTGGCTGAAAGATTAGAGAGTCACTCTGTTTGACTCTTGTCTCATTCCATTTGTCTACGCGTGCTATGATTCGGACAGAGAGGTTGACATAGATTGAAGAGTGCCGAGGCGCCACACCAAAACACTCATTCCCACAGAAGCGGGACCCCAAAATGACTCCATTTTCGCTCGTAGACCACTACAACCGGTACAACTCAAAGATTTATAAGTTTTGTGCCGCGAAGACGACCCAATTCTTATGCCACAGCGATGCGGGTAACCGGATATGAGACAATTGTCTGCGAACCATATCAGTGAATATGCCTCAAAAGAGGATTGACAAGGCTTCGACAGGAACGAGGTAATTGTTCCTGGCTGGCAACCACTGCTGTCTGAAGAAATACCGCCGGCCGGGAACTGTCACTTTCAGATACTGTATAGTCATTCTTCTCCTCATTGTATCCAAATAATCCCCTCTGACAACGCTCTGGAAGAAAATCCTGAGCCGGTCTAACCTTTTAGCAGCGTATATGGAGTTTGTCTGCTATTGTCCTAAAACAACCGGGGCCTATACCGAATCATTCAGTATAAGCCCCGAATTGATGTAAATCTGCTATTTCAACCACGCCCCCATATCTTGTTTCTCAATAAGCAATGGGGGCCAACTAAATCTCGGCTTAAGGTGCCGGTTCCGGCGCAGGATACAGACGAAGAGCATCAAAGTATATAATACTCCCCAAAAACTGGACGCATAATTAAGGTGGATTTGTCGCCTGAGACGATAACTGTTTCAGGAGACAAATTTATGAAGGACAAAAGACGAAACCACAGTGCCCAATTCAAGGCGAAAGTCGCCCTGGCGGCGGCTAAAGGCGACAAAACGATAGCTGAACTGGCCAGTCAGTATGAGGTTCATCCGAACCAGATTACCAAATGGAAAAAGCAATTGCTCGAATCACTGCCGGATATATTCTCTCGCTCTCGGCAGCGAGATCGGCAGAAGCAGGATGAACTGACAGAACATCTGTATCAGCAGATAGGCCAGTTGAAAGTAGAGCTTGACTGGCTCAAAAAAAAATCTGGATTTGACGCTTGAGCAAAAGCGTAAGGTAATTGAGCCGGGACACAGGCAGATAGCGATTTATAGGCAATGTGAATTGCTGGGATTAAGTCGAAGCAGTCTGTATTATAAATCTTGTCGGGATACGCGATACAATGAGCTGTTAATGAGATTATTAGATGAACAATATATCGAGACGCTGTTTTATGGTATTGATAAGATGACCGAATGGCTACGCCGCCAAGGCCACTATGTCAATCATAAGAGAGTTCGACTGCTGATGCGACAAATGGGCTTAGAAGCCGTTTATCCACGTCGAAGGCGTGGTTTGA
>CAYUFX010000144.1:0-9688 GCA_964444135.1 uncultured Pirellulales bacterium
TGACTGTAACCTCAGGGTGTGCCCGCATTACTTCCATAAACTTTTGCTGGTCCGTCTTGGCCGGGCAGCATACATATCCTGTCCCCGTCTGGAGAATATAATCAAGAATCGGCAGTGTATCACCTCCTATTATGCAGGGAACAGGATGGCCTGCAATTGCCGATGTCTCTTCCATGACTTTTTTAAGAGGGCCCAGCTCAATGTCCCTGAAATTCTCCGGAGACATTAGCGGCGGAACCGCCCCGGATTCAAAAAAGGCAATATCCAATCCTTGCCGGACAATTTCTTTGCAGAACTCCACCTGTCCGGCAACGAGGTGATCCAGGGCATCCGCAACCAAATCCGGGCCGGTGTGAACCTCGCACAACAGGTTCTCGAATCCCATCAGATTTGTCGCTAATGAGAATGGACCGCTCAATGGTACTCTGACATCGGCCCCGGGACATTCATTGGCCACGCGCCCGGCGGCTTCTATAACCATCGGAATTCGACCGTCGGTTTTGGGATTAAACGGCCCCAGAGTTATTAGTTCTTTTGCCGTTGAATATGGATGTCTTGAAATAGCGGGAACACCGGTGCCGGAAGGCCTATCAACCATTGCACCGTACGCCTCGGCTTCCAGATTATAAATATCTATACCGACCACGACGGGACAATGGTTGTAGAGACGAAACGCCTTTATATGAGCTCTCGACAGAAGCTCAGCATCTCGTGAGACCTCCCAGGGATTTCTGCCAACCACTCTGGCAGCGTGTTCATATACCGATGGACTAAACTGCACGGGCGTTGATTCCTTTCCTGATTGATTTACGGTTTTATCCTGCGTTCAATTTCCCGGATAACTGCGGAGTTGTCCAAATCCCCATCGCCTGCTGCTATTGCTTTTTCCAGAACATCGAGGTGCACTTTTGAGAGAGGTAATTCCTGCTCAAGCTTTTCAGCGTATTTGAAGATAATCGAGACGTCCTTGTGGTGCTGCCGAAGTCTTGCCTGTGGTGAAAAATCGCCTTCCAGCATCTTTTTACCTTTGACGTCCATAACGGCTGAATAGGCAGGTGTCACTTTGAGCAGCTCAAGAAAGGCCCGCGGGTCGAGGCCTAATTTGCTTGCAAAAACAAGCCCCTCGGCCAGAGCGAGACGGTTCAGTCCAAGAATCAAATTGCCGGCGAGCTTGGCCTTAGAGCCGCTGCCCGATTCACCGACGTAAAATACCTTCTTGCCAAGCGCGTCGAAAATATCTTTGCACTCCTCGAACGGCTTCTTGTTGCCCCCCACCATAAAGATTATTTCTTTTTCTCTGACCTGTTGGCTGGAGCCGGAAAAAGGGGCGTCCAGGAAATAGATGCCTTGCTTGGCGAGGCGTTGTGCCAGCGCCGCCGTTTCTTCAGGGTCGCCGGTGGTCGTATCAATGATATATCTCGGGAGTGTCTTTGATTCCAGAATACCCTCAGAGCCTTCGACAACTTTCAGGACCACATCTGTATTCGGAAGAGAGAGAATCAAGCGCTCAGTTTGATCGGCTACCTGTGCGGGATTATCGACGGCTTTTCCACCCAACTGTTTTAGGTGCTCGCACTTTGTTGAATCGATATCGAAACCGACAAGCTTGAACTGCTCGGCAAGCAGACGCTCTGCTATCGCCGTACCGACAAGGCCAAGACCCACAAGTCCGATGTTAGTAGTCACTTTATTTTCCGTTCGTTTTATTTAAGTATCAACAGCATTACCAGCACGCAGGCCAGGCAAATTCCTAACGTTACCACAAAGCCCACCAAGGACTGGCGTGAGGGCTTAACGAGGAAAAGTCCACAGCCTGTGAGTAAACGCTTTTGTTGAGGGACGGCCTCGTCGAGAGGCAGAGAAAGTTTGTCCTCCCGGCCGATAGGGACATAAATCTTCGTGAAGAACTTCTCTATCGTCTCACGCCTCGGCGGCTTCGTTACAAGGCTGCCTATTACACCGGCGAGCACGCCAACCAGAATCGGCAGGCCAATCGTTATATCCCGGCTGCAATTGAGGCCATACCGGCTTACCAGAAATGTGCCCGAAGCAAGGATCGTACTGGAAAACATCCCCGTAGTATTCATTCGCCGCCAGAGGATACCCATCGCCGTGGAAATACCCACGAGACTGAGGATGTTGAAATAATCGAGGATTGCTTTTACGAGGTTGCTGCGCATCAGAATCGCTCCGCCGAGCGCCAAAAGGGCGATGACAACACCTGTTATCCGGGTTACATGCACTAACTGCTTCTCGTCGGCTTTTGGATTAAAGTAAACGCGATAAATATTTTGAGAAAAGAGCCCCGCAACGGTAACCTGAACCGCATCGCCGGAGGACATAGCCGCCGCCATAACGCAGGCCAGCATCACGCCCTGAAGTTCGGGTCTCAGTAACCCGCGGATTGCATCGCCAAAGGCGGCGTCCTTATTGATTTCCAAACCTGTATTGAGCAGGTACGCCAGCCAGCACAGTCCAAGCACGCACCAGCCTATCGTGCATACGCGCTTTAGGATGTTGCCGTACGTAAAGCCGACCCGCCCCTCCCATTCGGTCCGACCCGCCGCACATACGCTCATCAAATGAGGAAAAGCAAGCGCCGTCAGCGGGGCGTTGATAGAAAGTAAGAGCACAGTAAGCAAACTAAATTCTTTTGGGTCAAACAAGCTCATGAAATTACCACCTTTTGCTCCTAATGTCGCTCGCACCCCGGCCATGCCGTCCACGCGACCAAGTGCAACAGGAATGGCAATGAACGACAGGGCTATAATCATTAGGCCCTGAATCATATCAGTGCGGATTGCTGCTATTATCCCGCCCCAGTAGCTGTAGATTATGAAAACCGCCGTGGTGACAAACAGGATGCCGAAGAACCACATCTCGCTCTCCTGGACCAGGGCTTTGCCCATTACGCCCTGGACGGTGCGCGTAGTCGCAAGCAGCACCCCCGCTAAGAAAACAATCATTCCCACAGCCGCGACGATAATGTACAGTACACTGGCCGAGTTGCTGAAACGCTCCCGGAAGAAGTCAGCCATTGTCAGGCACCGCATCCGCCGAATTATCGGCGCGATAATCCAGTAGAAGGGCGTTCCGAACAGCCACATCCACGAGACCCAGATACCGGAAGCACCGCTTACAACGCCCTGGCTCATTACCCCGGCCACGTTGCCGGGATGAGTACCGGCGCCGAAGGCGTGCATCACCATCATTGGCCAGCCGAACTGGCGGTTGCCTAACAGGTAACCTTCCTGGTTGTGTATGCCCCGCTTGCTCCACCATCCCATAAGGAGCATTCCAGCAAAGTATAATGTAAGCACAATCCAGATTGCGTAGTGTAAACCGAGGAACTCCATATTTACTCCTTTGGTTGGCGATGTTTCCCAATTCAAGAGTCAAAATGTTTTAATGGGGACTTCGGTCCCTGTTTTTTCCGCCGAGACGTATGCACTGTAAATAGTCGAGATGGCATCGGCGGCCAGGTTACTGTTACTTTCCAACTTATCGCCGTAAGCGATGGTCCTGTAGAAGGCCTCGGTTTCCTGTGGGTAACCAGTGAACCAGTCCTCATCCGGCGACGGATTCGACCAGCCTTGTTTTGTGCCGGTCTTTTCCACTACATATATATCATCGAAATATCCATCCACCGGGTTGTAAGTTTTCATCGCCGTGTTCGGATTGATATTGCAGATAGTCCGGTGGTTGTTTGCTGAGACTTCGAGCCAATTATGTATGCCGCCTAAAACAATATCAGAGGCAAAGATGTCAGCGATAGTTCCGTCTTCAAAGACAACGTGCATCAAAGAAAAGTCATCGATATCGTGGTAGTCTGCGCGGATATGGCCTTTGTCCTCGAAGTTTTCCAGTCGGGTCAGAGCGGCCGTGCGGGCAGATATTGCTTTCGGGCGAATGGGTTTGCCGTTGCGGGCATTTCCTTCAACTCGTTTTAGATAAAGCGCCGCTGTCAGCGGGTGACATCCCTTGCCTATCATTACGCCGCCACCGGAGAACTTCCAATAGGCATAGGTCGCGGCGTGCGAGCCGGAGTGTGCCTCTTCGCCGTGAATCCAGAGAATCTGCGCACCGGTTTTTTCGATAATCTCCCGCTCCTTCTGAATCGAAGGTGCATAAATCCAGTTCTCGGCGTATAGTATCCGCGCTTTACTTTTCTTTTCCGCCTCGAGCATCCTTTCGGTACTCGCAATGGAATGGTCAAGCGCATCCTGTTTAGGGAAGGTATCACCGTTGAAATCCTCCGAGCCATCGCCGAAATAGCCGGTGAGTGGTTTTTCCACGATGGCGAACTTGTCCCACTCAAGGGCTGCAATCGCAATAGGCTCATGGGCCACCGGCGGAGTGCAGACGTGGATGACATCTACCTTGTCGAGCAGCTCCTCCAGGCTCTTATAAAACCGAATCCCTCGTTTCTTGGCGTATGCCGAGCCTTGCTCGGCGTTGATGTCAAAGACACCTTCGACCTGTAAGTTTGTGCCGTGCACTTTCCTCATACATTCAAAATGAAATTTTGCGGCAAAGCCCGAACCAACGATGCCTGTACAAACAGTCTTCTTATCCATCCAACGTCTCCTTTCTTGCTACTGATAGTTCGTGAACTGTCTCAGCAGTATTTCCGCAGTCCATTTTGCTGCCCGTGCAACTACTTCCGGGCAGTCGTGATTTATCTTCTTCTTAATGTCCTTACATAATACGCTTCCATATTCCTTTTCAAACTGTTTGTACACCTGCCGAATTAGGGTGTGAGATAACTTGGTGTTTCCAAATTTATTTGCGCCACAGAGCCAGCCGATGACCATACCTAAACCAGTGAATGCCCCGCAATTTTGTATGCCGGTAGGCGTCGCTCCGCCGTCCAGGCAACTGGCTGCCCTGAACAAGTCCTTGTCTCTGGGAACAAAGTCAATAGATTTCTGCAGCGCGGCAACAGTACATCGGCAGCATCCTCCATGCTCTTTTTCCAACTTATGACCCCTCTTATACGCTCTCTCAATTATTTCTTGTCCCTTATCGCCGATATCAAATTGGGTCTCTTCGTCCAACACCTTGAACTTAGGCCGATTTTTCTGCGCACCTTCAGCTTCTTGTGGCAGCAGAGCACCGAGTGTGCATATTCCCACCGTCTGGATAAGTCCACGTCTGCTGTAGCATAGTCTTTGAGCCGGGTGATTTTTGGTGCTTCGATTCGTTTTCATTCTATAGCTTTTCATAGTATCATCTCCTTTTTCTGTTTTCATATTTTTCGTATCCCGGTCAGTTATCATATTGGTGTTTGTGAATAGCATTCAATGACGAGGCGCCGCGAGAACTAATACGGCTGGGAGAAAATCTTTATACCGCCCAATCGGCCCCGGAATTGTCGGTCCTTGCCGTGATGCTGTATAAAGACCCGGCTCTTTGTAAATGTGCACCGGATTTGGCTCGGACGAATATGTTCCATCTCCGAAATCCCACCGACACCTGAGTTTGCTCGGTGTCGAGAATTTCACCTCAAGGGGTGCTATACCTTTAGTTGGATTGGCAGATGCTTTTACTTCGGGTCGCATTTTTTCGCCGGGGGCGTAAACGGATAGACGGAGTAGGTAGTTTGCCCTGTGCGGGGTAAAGCTAAATGTGCCGGGTTCGGCATTTTCCATTGGAGTAATAGTCATATTCCACGTGTCGATGCCGTCAACCTTGTACGGTCTCGGGCCCGAAAGCTCTAAGGCTATTGCTGTAGGCGTGGTAAAGTATATGAAATAAAGCTCCCCCGTCTTGGAAAGCAGATAGCTGCCGGAGGAAAGCTCACGAGGTTCCATCTGGTCAAATGGAGTCGGCTCCATTATCTTTTTCAGGAAAGCAATTCTGGGGGGGCTTTGTCCGTGCAGCACACCGCCTTTTGACCACCATAGAATCTCTTTTGGGTGTTTGTAAGTTTCGCCGTGCCCGACGTAACAGCCGGCGATGGTTCCCAGCCAGAATCTGTGGACCAGTTCTTGGGCGGCAATTTTGCCCCAGCCCTGCGGGATGTTCCCTTCGTATTTGCACTCGTCAAATACAATCGGTTTTTTGTATTTGTTCCTCCATTCTATGCCTCTGTCCAGGTCCGAGCTTTGGATGCTGGCGTGGGTTACCCAGGGCTTATTGTGGTCGTAGAAGCCACGGCAGTTATGGATGCCGCGAAGACGCTGGTATGGGTCGTACTTTTGGACGATTTGGAAGAAGCGGTCCCAGTCTGCCATAGTCTTTGACTTCATCAAATCATACTCGTTGGCGAATGACCACCAAACGTTTCGGTAGGCCGCCAGCCGAGCGACGATGTAACGCAGGTAGCGTTCGTCGGTCTCGGAGTCCATATTAGCGTAGCCCCAGCGGTCGTAAGGATGGAAAAGGATAAGGTCGGCCTCGATTCCCAGAGCGCACAAATCACCGACTCGCTTTTCAAAATGCCGGAAGAATTCGGGATTGAAACGGTTGTAATCCCAGTCTTTCAGTGGTCTTCCCTCGAACGGATAGAACTCTGGCTCGTTTTTGTTGTAGGCATAGCTTTTAGGGAAGACGCACATTCGTATCTTATTAAACGGTGCATCTTTGAGCGTGGCGAGCGTTTGTTCCTCCATCGCATTTCCCTGATGCGCCCAGGCGTAGCAGGTAGTGCCGATTTGAAAATAAGGCGTGCTGTCGGCGTAGGCAAAGTGCCAGGTCTTGTGCACGCGAACCGGGCCGTGATTGCCCGGCGATGGTTCTACGCAGGTGAATTTACCCGTTTTAGCGTTAAGCTCTCTGCGGTTACTCTTTGTTATATAGGTCCATTCGCCCAGTGCGTCCGGCATAAACCGAATCCGATAGACACCTCTGCCGTCGTAAAATCCTTCCGGCTTAAAAACTCGGCTGCGCTGCTTAAACTCAGCGCTCAATTTTACATCAGTAAATGGATTACCGCCTTCGGGACCGTTTAGCGCCAGTTCGAAGATCCCCCAGCGGGGGGAATTAGATTCTCCTTCTGCTGTTGCCGTGGTGGCAAGAAGTGCTAAAAATGTGAGAAACAGTAATTTAATCCGCCCAAGGGGGACTCGATTTAGGCGTATTTTCATATTATTTCTCCCTTCTGAACCTGCTGTTCGGCCCTTTTGCCCTCATTGCTTCGTTTGCGAAGAAAAACGGCAGGGGGCAGCGAAGCGTTGCCTACTGAACTGCCAAATCCCGCACTAATTGTCTCTGGGCGAAATATTTATGCAAGCTGTCAGTTTGGGGCACCACAGCCCACGCTCAGTTGGTGCGGGGCAAATCAAATGGCGAGATGTCATCACCGTGTTTGTCGCTGGCCGCTTTCAGGCGATTGCGAACCTCGGCAAATGTGTCAAAGACAATCTGCGGCGTATCGGAAACCTTTTCTTTGTAGATTTTCTCAACGCGGTCGAGTTTGGCGAGGTTCTTCAGTATGCTGATTGTAAACTGCCGCTCATAATCGGCCCGGGTGTATCGCGCATCGAGGTGCTCTCTGAACAGCTTTTCCAGGTCCTCATATTTCGGTATCAGGCCGGTCGGCGTCTTAGTGGCGTCAACATCTCCGTTTGCCCGAAGCTCGGCCCATAAAATCCAGATGAGTTTATCGGCCATACCGTTTAGGTATTTGCCGTCTCTGTCCTTAAGGAAGTAATTAACCGAAAAAATCAAAGGCGGATTCTCGACATCTTTTGCGAAACCCAGATTGTTCTGAATGTACTTCCCAAGCGGTATCGAGAGAAAATCGAGATTCGACATTAGATTGAAAGTTCTGACTCCCTCTTTGCCGAGCGTAGCAGCGGTAGTTTCGGATTCGAGGGAGGCACCTTTGATTATAATGCCCTCTGTCCAGTTGAAGGCCTGCTCAACAGGAACCCAGGTGTCACTGTCACGTCCGCCGTAAATAACACATCCAACCGGCACGCCATCAGGATCATCGAGAAGCGGGTCACGATTACTCAAATCCGGAATATTTAAGCAATAACGGGCGTTTTTATGCGAGGCGGTAATTTCCTTACCGTCGGCGTCGGTTTTGCCTTCGTGCCATTTACCCGAATGGTTAGTTCCTTCTGTCGGCAGCTCGGCACCCATACCGAGCCAGTGAGGCCTCTTCGCATCATCAATCAGGACGTTAGAGAAGATGACTTCACAAGGATCTGTAAGGGCCTTGTAAATAATGGGGTCATCTTTTGAGTTGACGTCGCGAATGATGCCGAAAATGCCTTTTTCAACATTCACACAGTGCATTCGGCCGTTCTTTTTGCGTAAGTAGGAAATGTCATCACCGATGATGGTTTGTCCCGGTAGCATCGAGGTTGAGGTCTTTCCGCAGGCCGATGGAAATGCGCCGGCAAAGTAAGTTACCCTGCCGTCCGGGCCATGGGCGCCGAGTACAAACATATGCTCGGCGAGCCAGCCTTCTTGGGAGGCCTTGTTGATGGCCAATCGCAAGGCCAGTTTTTTCAGGCCTATGGTGTTGCCGCCATACTGGGTATTGACGCTATAGACCAGGTTTTCTTCGAGGTCTATATAAATCCGGCGTTTATCAATATTCTTGCTCACAGCGTTTTCGAGCTCGCCCTCGGAATGGATGAATCTGAAAAACTCTGGCGAGGGGCCGAATTTCTTAAACTGCTCGTAGCCGGGCCGATAGAGAATAGTTTCGCTGTGTGCAACGTAGGGCGAATCTGTTATCTGAATGGAGGGGATAGAGAAATCTGAGTCGATTGGGCCCAGACAGAAAAAGCAGACCAGCATTTCCCGGCCGTTCATTGAGTCTTTCAGAAAAGAGCGGACTTCTTCAACGCCGGTTTTCTTCTCGATGGAATTGAGGCTTGCGCCAAGGTCGGGGCCGGGCGGCAATAAGTATTTTGTCCTTGCTTTATCACGGGCCTGGTCGTGGTATCCGTCAAAGTGGCAGGTATGGCCTGGGATGTCTAGTGGTATTTCCTCGCCATTTTTTATTGCCAGCTCGCGAATATAAGCTCTATCTTCCTCAGAATCAGTGCAGACAAAGACTGAGGCCGGTCCGGTAAGATCAATCGCATCGGCGACAAACTCATGCATCTTCGGATTGTCCAGAGCGATAAGTCTGTCGTAGTTTTCAGTTGTCAGCTTTTCTTTTAATAATTCGTTTATATTATGCATATATGCACATTACCTCCATAATCCGTAATTTATGTTCAAAAAAAACCGCGTGATTCTAACGAAAAGGCATGCCAACGTCAACTTGTTTTATAAAAAGTGTGATTTTTATATAATCTTGCCTTATTGTGTAGAGTACGCGTGTGTGCCGGCGCGTAAAAAAGGCTGAGCTCAAAGCCCAGCCTTGATTCGCCCGGTATATGTGGAGTTTTGAGGTCCTTATCAGTAAAATAATCTACGAATATTTGCAAAGTCGAGATGCAATGTCAGTCAAGCCATCCCATCAATACTAAGGTGCCTGCTGACGAAGGTTCAATACATCCCGCAGTTCCAGACGGGCTTTGTCCAGTGACATAATACTCAAAAGACCAACGTAATCCACGCGGTCACGGGCCGGAGGGTTATCTGCGGCGCCGGTGATTCTGTTGCGTCCGCTGATTGACACGAGATGGACTGACTGGGGTGCGTTTTGGTGTGCTGACAGGTTGGGTCTGCACTTTCGGCATTCTATTTATGTGAATATACTCAATCACAGGGTGACTTT
>CAYUFX010000145.1:0-9644 GCA_964444135.1 uncultured Pirellulales bacterium
CAAGAGTCATCAACCTCTACCGCTGCCGTAACGTACTGCTCCAGGGAGTTACCATCGTCGACTCTCCGTCATGGACGGTTCATCCGGTTGGTTGTGATAATTTGGTAGTAGAAGGTATCTCGATTATCAATCCCGAATCCGGCCCAAACACCGATGGCGTGAATCCCGAATCCTGCCGCAATGTGCGAATCTCGAACTGCTTTATCGACACAGGCGACGATTGCATCACGTTGAAATCGGGACGCGATGAAGAGGGCAGATTGAAGGGCAGTCCTACGGAGAATGTCACCATTACCAATTGCGTAATGTACAAAGGCCACGGCGCAGTAGTCATCGGTAGCGAAATGTCAGGAGATGTCCGCAACGTTACCGCTAACAACATCGTCTGTGTGGGAACCGACCGTGCTGTCCGCATCAAGAGCACACGGGGCCGTGGCGGCGTTGTGGAAAACATTCGCTTCTCCAACTTTGTAGTCGAAAACGTCAGAGAACCAATCTACATTACGACTTTTTATACAAAGACCGACCCGGAGCCGGTTTCGCAGCGGACCCCAATCTTTCGTGACATTGCCATAAGCCATTTTACTATCAAGAAGTCACCGTGTATGGCAAAAATCCTCGGCCTGCCCGAAATGCCCATACAGGGACTGCGTATCACCGACGTGGTGGCCTCAACCGAGGTGGGATTATTGTGTGACAGCACTGTGGGGCTTGAGCTGCAAAACGTGCAGGTCAACACGAACAAAGGGCCTGCTTTCGACATCAGGAACTGTAAAAATATCGAGCTCAATGGAATCAAAACCACAAAACCGCTCGCTAGTGAGCCGGTGGTCCGGATGGAAAATGTACAAGATGCCTTTATCCACGGATGCAGGGCATTTTCCGGAACAGGAAGCTTTCTGGAACTTAAGGGAAAAACCACAAAAAACATTCACTTAGCTGGAAACCACCTTTCCGCTGCAAAAAATTCATTTGTTTTGAAAAATGGCGCTCAGAAAAGAGCGGTCGCGGAGAAGTAAGAAATGCATTTTATTGAGAAAGAAGCGAATTAGTACCTGTTTCGGAAAGAAAAAACCAACGATGTCACCCCTGCGAAAGCAGGGGTCCAGAGCGAAAAAACTGGATTCCCGCTTTCGCGGGAATGACAGATACTGTTTCCACAACACAAACTAATTTAGAAGGGTAAAAATTATGAAAAACGATGTTATTCACAAACCACGTGTTGCTTTGACCGGCAGCGACTTATCACGGCAGGGCGAGGCAATGGGCAGACGCGAATTCCTGAAAAGGGCCGGCTGCGCCGGAGCCGGATTGGCCCTTGCCGCTATTCACCGACAGGCATCTGCTCAGCCGGTCGACGAATTGCAGAAACGAGTTCTTGGCCGAACAAACCAGAAGGTCACCATCCTCGGCCTCGGAACGGCCCCTGTTGGAGAAGGTCCCGTTGATGTCCAGGAGGGCATTAAAATCTTTGGCCAAGCCATCGAACGCGGCGTTAACTATATCGATACCGCAAGGATATACGGCAACGCCGAAGAAATTCTCGGGTACCTAATCCCAAAACAGCGTGACAAGCTGTTTGTCGTAACAAAGGTCTCGACCGATAATGCAGATAGAGCAGAACTTTCCCTGAGCGAATCACTGCGCCGGCTCAAAATCGACCACTTCGACCTCGTCCATATCCACAGCATAGGCAGCAAAAATCTTGACCGCGTTCTGGCCAAGGATGGCGTCCTCGAATACCTTTTGAAGCAAAAGGAAACCGGCAAGATACGTTTCATTGGAATATCAGGCCATAACAGACCGCCCAACTTCGTCCGTATGCTCGAGACCGACCAGATTGATGTGATTATGTGCGTGATGAATTACGCAGACAGGAACATTTATGATTTCGAGGGCAAGGTTTTACCGGAGGCAAGAAAACGCAACGTCGGCTGCGTGGCTATGAAGGTCTATGCCGGGATAAAGGGCGGCTTCCCTAATCACAGGAGCGGCTATATAGGCTGTGTCACCGAGCCTGCTTATCTGCCGAATGCAATGGCCTATGCACTCGATCTCGAAGGCGTCAGCGTAGCTGTGGTCGGTCCATATACAGTCGAGCAGGCCATACAGAACGTGGAGTTCGCCCGGAAATACAAGCCGCTCTCAGATGAGCAGCGCACCTCATTGTTAGAATACGGCAAAAAGCTGGCGCCGAGTCTCGGACCGCGATACGGGCCGGTAACATAAAGAAACAACAGATGACAAAAAAGAAAATTTTACTTTGGACAATCGTTACAATATTGGTGATGTCTGCGCCGCTTTTGGCTGCTGACTGGCCCCAATGGCGCGGACCATTTTTTAACGGCTCCACCGACGAAAAAAACCTCCCCGATTCCTGGAGTCAAACCGAAGGCATCGCTTGGGTCAGCCCGCTTCCCGGTCCCAGCGGTGCCACTCCCATCATCTGTAACTCTAAGGTGTTCGTCAGTTCAACGGTCAAGTCAAGTCCCGATTTCGTCGCCCTGTGCTTCGACGCCCGTGAAGGCAGAGAATTATGGAATAAACATATCGGCTCAGATACCCGCAGATTTTCCCGCAATAATATGGCCTCGCCTTCTGCAGTTACCGATGGCAACAACGTATTTTTTCTGTACGGCAGCGGTGACCTCGTCGGCTTTGATTATGAAGGGAACAAGCTATGGTCGCGGAACATTGAAACCGAATATGGTAATCTGGCCCTGCAGTTCGGATATAGTTCCAGCCCCCTCCTGTACCAAAACAAACTCTTTATCCTCGTGGTTCGCCGCAACAAACCTTATCGCCGGCCGGACGCTGATGCGCCTCTTGATTCGTATTTGATGGCGCTCAACCCACGAACCGGCAATACTATCTGGAAAAAACAGCGACCAACCAACGCATTTGATGAGGGTATGGAAACCTACAGTACGTCCATCCCCTTTGTTCGTAACGGACACGCTGAAATCCTCAATACCGGCGCTGACTTTATCACCGCGCACGACCCGGATACAGGAAGTGAATTATGGCGTTTTGAATACCACACATCCAAAGTCAGAAATTCGCGTATCATCCCTTCTCTTGTAACCGGCGAGGGTCTGATTTTTGGCACACGGCACAAACACGGTGGCGTCTTTGCTTTTCAACCCCCCAGCTTGAATAATCCTTCTGATGCTCGCATAGTATGGGAATTTGATGGCCCTTCACCCGATGCCAGCACGCCTCTTTATTATCAGAAGCGTCTGTATGTGCTGAACGGCATCGGGTACGGGAAAGTAGTAACCTGCCTTGAGCCGAAAACCGGCCGGCAAATCTGGCAGGGCAAAATCGGTGGGCGAGGTCCCTGGCGCGCCTCATTGACCGGCGCAGACGGCAAACTCTACTGTATCAACGAAACCGGCGAAATCGTCGTGCTTGCCGCCGGCGGCAATGAGTTCAAAATTATCTTCCAGACACAGATAGACGAAGGTCCAATCCAGTCTTCGATTTCTATCGCTGACGGCCGCCTGTTCATCCGCACCGCCCGAAATCTATACTGCATAGGTAAATAACAGCTCTTTTCATTATCAGTGTAACAGAAATAAGCCAGGCGGCAGATAGAGCGAAAGTCTTGTCACAAAAAGTTGCATTACGAGTGCAAATCAAATATGATTTTAAAATCTTGTTATATATCTGATTTCAAGATAGTTTATCGTTTTTAAATCTATGAGAGGATACGATATGGATAAGCAAAAACAAATTACACGACGCGATTTTGTAAAGATAACAGCGCTGGCAGCCGCAGGCGCCGCTTCTGTTATCCGCAGCAGACCTGTGACGGCTCAGGACAAAGGCGAACGTCCAATGCAGGCCGATGATGTTACCGTGCTCAACCCGCAGAACCGTGTGCCGGTCAGCCTGATTATCGATGATTCGACCTGTCTGGTGAACATGGCGCACTTCGGCATACCGCACTTCGCCACGGCCTGGCCGGACAGGTACAAGCAGGACTGGCGCAGCCTGCCGCGTGAGATACCCGACTCGTTCGTCCGCAAGTTCGGGCAGTGGTGCCGTGAGCACGGCGTAAAAGGCAAATACACCATCATCCCATATCCGGCTTGCGTCGGCTGGATGGACCGCTGCCTTCCCGGCTGGTCGCAAAAGGAACTTGACGACAGCCTTAAGCTTGTCCGCGAACTGATGCTGCCCGACTGGGATATCCATCCTGAGATGCTCAGCCACACCTGGGTCATCAATACCAAGACCGGCCGACCCTATCCGGAGCGGACCGGCTACTACATCGAGAACGCCGGCTGGAGCCAGGACAAATCAGCCGATGAGCTCGCGGACTACATGGCCTACGCCCTGCGAATCCTGAAGAACGTCGGTCTACCGTGCGAAGGCATCACGACGCCGGGCGGCTTCGGCAGCCAAAACCGCGACAACCTCGCCAAGGCGACGCTCCAGTCGTGCCGGGATGTGTTCGGTGCCGAGATTCCTCACTACTTCCGCGACCTCTTCACAGATGACCGCAGTGTTGCCCCGCTTGTCCAGTACGCATCCGGCCTTGATGGTGATAATCCGAAATGCGTTGTGTCCATCATAGGCTGTACGGGCGACTGGTTCGGCGGCTGGGACGGCCTTGTCCCAGGCTCTGTCGATAGGTTCATCACCGAAGACCTCATAGGCGGCAGGCTGCCGGAGGTCATCGAAAAAGGCGAGCCGGCGATACTCGTCTGCCATTGGCCGGGCATATACTTCAACGGCGAGGAAATTGGCTTCAATATTTTCAAAGAAGTGGTCCGCCGAATCCACTCTAAGTACGATAATCTGCTCTGGATGAAGCAGAGTGAGATCGCCCGATACTGGGCCGCTAAGGAGCTTACAAAGATTGAGAAGCAGGGCGACCGCATAACTTTCAACGCCCCATTTGCGACAACGCGATTTACCGTGCGAATAAAGAGCGATTTGCCAACCCTTCCTAAGCTGGTTTCTAACAACAATCCTGTTCGATTACGGCGGGTGAAGGAACTGCTGCAATTGCAAAGCCAAACCTGGTATGTGGATGGCCGGGACGTTACGGTCTGCTTTGACTTACCCAAAGGTGAATCGACCATTGACCTTTGATGAGCAAGAAATGCCTGCTGCTGTGTCGGGATTGGGTTTGTTTGGCCCATTCGACAGCGCTCAAGACAGGGTTTGTTTGGGTTTGAATTGGCCCATTCGACTGCGCTCAGGACAAGGTTTGAATTGGGTTTGTTTTCACCAAGTGTCCAATTGCGAATATTTTCATAAGCCATTTGCGAAAAGATACTTGCATTCATTCGGGCATACAGGAAATTGGGTTTGTTTTGCAAAAAAAGGGCTGATTTGTAGAGAATCCTCGACAGATGTAGTGGTGGCAAGTTAGTGAAGAGTGAGCTAAAGTGCCTAAAGTAAGCTAAAGTTGGATTCTTGATTTTCATAAGTGGTTAAATGGTTAAATTGGGTAATTTGTATAAACTCTAATCTGGATCCCCGGCAGAAAAGCAAGTGAGCATACACCGAGGACAAGCTTTGCGGTGCCTTCTGGCAGTGAACTTCGCCTACTGGCGGTTTATGTTAGCCTTCTGGCTAACAGGGGGGTATTATACCATAAAACAGGTTAAATTTCAAGACAATTCGATAAAAATGTCAGAGAGACGACACTCGTATTGAGTATTGCGTATTTTTGGGTGTTTTTGGGGGGAATTTGCTTGATTTTCGCTGGCCGGGGTGGTAATTTTGAGTTTTTGAGAGGTTTGCATCACGTGGGGTTATTTTTGGGAAATTGCGTAATGGCGAGAAGATTGCGGATTTGATAATATAAAAAGAGAAAGAGAAATCTATTAAGAGGGCAATATGCCAAGCGAAGTCTTAAAGAAATACTTGGGCGAGTCAAACAATATATATAAGGAGATTTTTTCCTGAATAATTTTTGTTTGGATAACACAATAGCAGTGTCAGTGAACATCCTGATTTATTCTTAGTCAAGAGAAGTTAGGAACCTAGATATTATGAATAGTGAGTTTTGGTCAATTCCAGAAATTCCTTGTTCACTTTTCGGTGGGAAGTATGAGTTACTTCCTTCGGTTAATGAACTCTTTGAATTAGAAATGGCAAACTTAGAATTTAGAGTTCTAAACAAAAAAGAGCTTGTTGAACGAAGTGCTTTTTTCAAATCGGTGAACGGAAAATTTACAAAACATTACTTACTGTGTTCCAACCACGGTCAAGTTGTAAGTAAAAACCGGTCTGCCAAAACTAAGGCATACTTTGAGAGCGGACAGTTCTCGACAGGATACAGCACACATAGTTTATTTCCATATCGTGGGAAATTTCATCCCCAGCTTATAAAAGGTTTACTTAATATTATAGGAATAAGAAAGGGAGAGACAATCCTAGATCCAATGTGTGGGAGCGGGACAGCCAATATCGAAGCGGCTTTAATGGGAATCAATTCGGTTGCTGTTGATGTTAGTCCCTTTTGTCAACTCATGACCAAAGCGAAGTACGACGCTCTGACGGTTGACAAAGACATGCTTCTGACTATTAGAAGAAAGGCAGATCAACTATTCGAGTTTTTTATGGAAGGTGATTTCTCACAGCGAGTGGCAAAGATTAGGAACACTGAGAAAGTAAAGGTTTACGAGATTTGTCTTCTGGCATTTCTTGATGCAATGGGATACGCAAGGAGAGTCTCGAGTTCGACACACAAGGAATTATTTACTAAAGTACTGGAACGCTATTTATTGACGATCGAGGATTTTCTAACAAATCCTTTTTTTTATAGAGAAAATTTGGGGTGCGTGCAAGTATTAACAGAGTCCGACGCACTGAATTTGAAGATAGACGATTGTACCATTGATAGCGTGATCACATCACCGCCATATTCTTTTGCTATCGATTATGCCAAAAATGATGGTCCTCAATTAGAATACTTGGGGTATAATGTTGAAAAATTGAGGTCAAAGATGATTGGATTAAAAGGAAAAAGTAAAAGTGAGAGGCTTAAGAGTTATTTTAAGGATATGGTAAGCGTTTGCTCTGAGATAAAGCGAGTATTGAAGAAAGAAAGATATTTCGTGCTTATAATTGGTTCAAACACAAATCAGACTGGTGGAATTAGGTTGGAAAATACTATCATAGAAATTTGTGAGAGAATCGGGCTAACGCTGGTGAGAAGTATCCTAAAGACAATTAAGGGAATGCGGAACACTATGAAAGATGAATATGTTCTCATATTCAGGAAAGAGAAAGAGTGATCATGAAAACAGTTGAAGATAAATTTAAGACAGTTATTGAAAAGAATACATTTTACTTTTTCAATCAACGTTTCGAAGAGAAATATGAAGGATATTTGAATTCATTGAAAGAAACTCTATTAGTTCTGAAAAATGATATAGAGAACAACGGGTTGCGAAAGTCCTCTTTTGAGAAACTTCTGGCAGAGAAGGAAAATGGACTTAGGGCTTTGTTAGCATTAACCGGATTTTCAAATGAGTATCTAAAACGAATGACCACGATGATTCGTGTTGTGGATGATAAGGAATTATCGGATTTAGTTCTTAAGGATCATTGGTGCAAAAATGATACGCCGGAAAATGTCAAAGAATGGAGTGACAAAACAATTGAGAAGATGATAAAGACCAATAATTACTTCCGAAAAGGACTTGTGAATATGTTCTTTGAAGGCGGGACAATTCAATTTTTGTCCAGAACACTACCCCTGTTTGAATTAAAAAAGTTAAGTATATCAAAGCTAATGTTTGAAATACCTGAAATGATCGACACGCTTATTAGATACAAAGAAAAGGGGTCATATTCAGGCATGAAGGAGAATAATCCAGAGATATTGATTGAGGAGATGTTGAATAATAGGAGTATTTCATTTGAAAAAGGTGAATTAGGTGAATTGATTAAGAATGCACCAGATACGAAAAGGACGATGGATTTCATCATCCCCAGTAAGAAACAACCGTCTATTGTTGTTGAGTGCTCATATCTGGTGACGACCTCTTCAGGTCAAGGTGATAAGTCAAAAACAGAAATATCAATCGATTCTCTGCTAAAAGAGTATTATCCGAGTGCAAGATTTATAGGATTTGTGGACGGGATTGGTTGGTATGTGCGAAAGGGAGATTTAAAAAGGATGGTGAGTGCCTACGAGGACGTGTTTACCTTTCATAAGAATGAATTAACAAGATTTGAAGAGCTATTGTTGGAAGTTTTCGAAAATGATTGAAAAGTATATAAATACAATTAGACAGGGTGATTGTTTGTCCATTTTCAACGATATACCAGATGACTGCGTAGACATTACTTTCGCTGATCCCCCATTCAATTTGGGAAAGAAATATGCAAGTTATAAAGATAGTGTTAAATTTGAGGAATACCTGCATTGGTGTGAAATGTGGATTTCAGAAATGGTCCGGGTTACTAAACCCACAGGATCCATCTTTGTTCATAATATACCACGCTGGCTGACGTATTATTCTTGTTTACTCAACAAAATGGCAGACTTTAAACACTGGATTTCATGGGATGCTCCGACGGCACCAATGGGGAAATCCCTCCAACCATCTCACTATGGGCTTCTATACTATGCTAAGGATGCGAGGCGGAACAAATTCTATGAAATACGCTATCCACACAAGCGTTGTCGAAAATGTGGTTATTTGATAAAAGATTATGGAGGGAAAAAGGCGGGGCTTCACCCGTTTGGGCCTCTCGTTTCTGACGTTTGGACAGACATTCATAGAATAAAGCATAATAAATATCGTGATGAGCATCCTTGCCAGCTTCCTATTCATTTATTAGAGCGCATCATATTAATGTCCACAGACGAAGGCGACATTGTCCTTGACCCCTTCGTTGGAACAGGTACTACCGCAATTGCGTCTAAAAGACTAGGGCGAAAGTATATTTGTTTTGATATAGATGAAGCGTATTCGGAAATAACAGCAAAGAAACTTGCACAGGAAAAAGAAGTATCACAACTTGGTTCTGTTTGGGTGAGTTTCTTCTTAAACGAAATAATAACTATTAGAGACAAAGATTGGAGTGAGCTATCCAACTTTTATGAATTGCCTTACCCAAACAACAAAATAGATTACATAAAGATCAACTTTAAGAATAGAAGGGAAGTACTCGGTATTTGCACTTTCTTTAATAAAGGGAACCAAAAAGACCGTTTTGAAGAGGAACTACTTTTTCGAATAGAGTAGGTTCAAAAAAGATCTTGTTATTAAAGCTTTATCGTTATCAGGTATGCGAAAAGTGGCTGAAAGACAGACGGCAGAGAAAGCTTTCTTATGAAGATATAAGCCATTACGAAAAGATAGTAGTAGCACTGGGGGAGACAATTCGACTCATGAAACATATTGACGAAGTAATCGATGACCACGGCGGCTGGCCAATAAAATAGAATCCTCTTAGTTAAAATCCCCTCCAAGAGGACCCCCGCCTAAGAATTGCGGGGGCAAGCGGGGCTAAATATAAAAACCCTGGGTAAAACCCAAGGCTAAATATTTTTGAGAATGCTTCACTGTTAGTCCGTTCCGAACGGAAAAAGCTTGACTATAGGTGCCATAATATGGTATCCTTTATATAGTTAAAACATACGAACTATTCCTTTGTCTTTTCGAAGG
>CAYUFX010000146.1:0-9361 GCA_964444135.1 uncultured Pirellulales bacterium
CTACATTCTACAGATTACCTATTTTGAGCGCCAGAAAAATTTGTCACACCCGAGAGATTTATGTATTTTGATGAAGAATTCCTTAAATCCTTACCAGATGATTGGTCCTATGCTTTTCAGAAAATATATAACAAATTCCTTGAGGCTGTACACAATTATAAACTTGAAGATGACCGATATTATTATATTATAGAAGAAGCCCATATCCTTCTTAAAGTCTTTTGTGAAAAGAAGCTGCCAAAACGAAAATACCATGTACCAAATCTCACGGGCACACGTAAAGCAAATGTCGAGAACATTTTGAGATTTTTTAATAATTTGGCCGCAGAATCCCTGCAATATATTGAGAAACAAAATAATGCAAAAAAATTAAAACACTATAAGAACGTTGTTGAAATAGCTTTTGAAGACGTATTTCATTTTGAATTTACAGAAGGAGACCTTGAAAGAATTCAGCAGTTAATCAATGAACTTAGAGATTTGATTTCTAAAACTAAAGAACTTAAACAAAAACATAAACAACGCCTTCTTATTAAACTTGAGAAGCTTCAGACGGAGTTTGATAAGAAAATGACAACCCTTGCCCAAGTTTTGGAAGCCATTATAGAAATAGGCGTTAACCTCGGACGGTTCGGTAAGGATATAAAACCATTAACTGATAGGATAGGGGAACTGGCAAATATTATATTATCTGCCCAGAAACGTGCTTATGAACTACCAAGTAGTTTGCCATTCAAATTGTTCGGTCAACTCGAGAATGATAAATCTAAGGACAAAAAGTCTTAAAGAAAGGAATGAAAATGCCAGAAGAAGAAAAACAAGAGGAAAAAACTACAATTAATTTTGGTGAAAATGAGCGGCAGATTCTTGCATCTTTGTCACGTCATGTTCAGGGCTTATCTGAAGCTATTGACAAATTAACTCAACAAATTATCACCTTGGCTAAAAAGGATTGATATCTTTAATCTATGCTAACCGTTTTACGAACGCTATCCACCTTTTTCAACTATTTAACTAAAACTTAAATTGCTCGTATTAAAATGCTTGGCAATCGTTTTATCAAGCATAATACAGAAACCATATGCAACCAGCCTCAGCACAGGTTCGGTAAGTCGCTTACTTACAATAAGAAATAATGTTGGGGCAAGCCCCACCCTATTCATGAAAGGCTATTGATCGTGTCAACTACAAAACGGCAGAGATGTCCCCATCCGAACGCCGGCTACATCCAGCCGTTATTCGGATTGATTCTTAATCGATGTCGGTAATGTCGCTCTGGGGCTTACCGACAAGATAAATTCTGTTTTTGCCGCTGCGTTTAGCCTCCAGCAGTGCCTTGTCCGCCTGCTGAAAAAGCTCCTGTATGGTCGAGCCATCACGGGGAAAGCTTGCCAGTCCGCCGCTTATCGTCAAAACACCCTTACCTTCCGGGCCTAATCCGCCAAGTGCGGAAAATTCAGATTTCTCCAATTCTCTTACGAACCGCTTTGCTATGGAAATTGCTTCTTTAGGGTGGTCGGCTCTGGCCGAGCGTCTCTCGGTGCCCTCGGCCGGTGCGCCGAGCTGTTTGGCCTGGGGCTCATCCCAGAAAACAACTGCAAACTCATCGCCGCCGATCCTGCCGACAACGTCGTGCCCCCGGCAGCAGCGCTGCATCAAAACGGCAGCCTGTTTCAAAACCTCATCGCCGGCGAGATGGCCGTAAAGGTCGTTGTAATGTTTGAAGTCATCAATATCAAAAACAAGCAGCGTCACCCGTCCGTTTTCCGTCCTGGCGTGCTCTATAATCTGCCGCGAAAATTCCCAGATATATCTCCTGTTCTTCAGACCGGTCAAATCATCCTCCGTAGCCAATCTTTCAAGGTGTTTGATTTTCATTTCTATTGTTGCATCGACGGTGGCAGAGAGGCCGATCTGGGCCGTACTACGGCCCCGGGTTATAATGGATTCGTAAAACCTGTCCGGCTGGACCGGACAAATCAAATAATCATCCGCCATGCTTGTCCCGTTATAAGCCGAGCCGACCAGCCGTATCGCTATCGGCTCTTCATACATCTGTGCTAAAAGAATAATTTTCGCATCGCAGTTATCTCGCAAAGCTTTCAGGGCCGAGCTTAATTTGGCTGACATCCCGAACATCACAACGCCGATGCCTGCAAAGTTATTCTTCACAACAGCATCAATTGCATCAGGCATAGTGGTGCAGACTTCACAGCATCTGGCCGTAACGGCACCGGCATCTAAAAAGGCTTTACCCACGTCGCCCACAAGCAGAATTCTCGGCTCGTCGGGGCTCGATGAAGTCCGAGTGTCTCGGTCAGAGAATGAATTATAGTTTTTCATCTAAATGCCTCCAGCCAATCTTTATACTAACAAAATCTACCGAAATGTCAACTCAAATCCCCAAAAACAACTGATTATCGATGATTAATAGTCGGAAAATACGTCAAAAACAATCATCAATTAGTCGGCAGGCCATCCAGATTCTTTTTAACTTGCTCAGCACAAAAACTGTTAGGATACAAATTGAGGAAGCTCTCCAGAGTTGTTCTGGCATCTGCTAAATACTTTTTCTTCCGCTCCGTATTCGCCTGGCCCTGATACAGACCAATCTTCAAAAGCCCTAATTCGTACAATGCCGACATCCCGCCATCGGTCTTGCCGAATTCCTTGTGCAGCTCGTTTAATTTCTCAGCCCGGAGCTGCACATCGGCGAGGAGTTTTGTCTGAGCTAACAAGATATTGTCACGAAGCCCGTCTTTATCTTCTATCTTTTCCAGCAATCCGTTGAGACGCTGGTCATAATCGGAGGCATGTGGATTCAGCATAACAAACTCGGCCAAACGTTCAATTGCTCCTGTCTCATCTGCTCGATTTTCAGGCCCTATTAACGTCCGCGTTTGACCTAATCTTCTTTGCAATTCGTTTAACTTCGGTACTGTCATAACCGAATCAGCCGGAGGGCGAAACAGGCCGAACAATGACTCGTCTGATGTTTGTTCTTTTTCAAGCAGTTTCGACCGCTCAGCCGTCAGCATCGTTTCGGCCTGGGCAAGAAGCTCCTCAGCCAGCTCAAACTGACCCCGACCGGCCCAATGTTTTGCGATACGCCATCGTGCCTCTATTGATTCCGGACTCTCGCTAAACTCAATATACAGACGATACCATATCTCACGTGACCTTTTGTACGGATAATCGCTGTAAAAATGCAAAAGTTCGTTTTGCCCAAGCACATTGATATCCGGGCTGTATTCGCTCAGAAGTGCCTTGCAATAAAGCGCTATCGGCATGCGACGGCTGTTGGAACGCTCGCTTATAAACAAATCGTACTGCCTGAAAAGCCATTGTCTTTTCGCCTGATACTCCAATTCTTGCGGCACTATAAACCAGCTTGGCCAAAGGTCGTAACTTAACTTAATCTGGATTTCTCTCTTGAGCTCTGCACGCAGCGCTATAGGGTCGGCAGGGTAAAAGAAACCTTCCAGGTATTTCCTCTTAATAGGGTCTCTCGTTGTTTTGTCCAGCGCTTCTGTGATACTGTGGTCGTGAAATTCGCTAACGTACTCCGGATTATTCTTGGCCACATAAAGCTGATAATCTAATTCATCAAAGCCGATTGTTACTTCAAACACAACAACAGCCAGCACAAGTGTAATGGAAGTGAAAATCCAGACCAGGCCCGGGCGATAACGCGTAAAATGGCCTATGCCCAGAACAAATCCCGCTATAGTCAATCCATCGAGCCACGCACAAATCCAGGGTGCAAAAGAAAAGCCCCATTTAATAGGTTCTACCCCCCTGACACCGCCGAAGTATGCCCAGTAAAGAAGCTGGGGCGCCGTGCATAACGCTATCGCAACAAAACGCGAGCGAAAACGAAGAGGCCGACACGCCGCCGCAATACAGCTTACTAATAGACAAATCGCGAAGCCAGGCAAATTGGCCAAAAAAAACACCGACAATATAAAAACAAAACTGTAACTGAAGCTCATCAGTTGAGATATCAACACCGGAACAATTGACAGAATACCCATAAGCAGTCCTAAAACAACTATCTGCCAGGGATACTCGAATATGCTCACTCCGCTTATGATTGTCTGGCCCAAATGCCAGGATTCCGGTCTTATTGCCGTCTGAATGTCGAACGACCAGAAAGAGTTGGTTGCTATCTTCGACCAGAAAAAACAGCTTATAACAAAGGCCGTAAGAGCAAGAAACCAGCACCTCTGAACATTCTTATGGCTGTAGTGCAGCGTGGGGCCAACAGCCATAAAAGACTTCGAGACCGCTATCGGCGCCTTCTCTGTCTCTTTACTATCCATAAGCCTACCTATTGACTATTGACTATTTTCTATTGAATTTGAGTGCCGATTTTCTTTTCAATAGTCAATAGTAAATAGAAAATAGAAAATGATTAATTTTATGTTCCTTCACCGCTGCTGGCAAGATAAACAACCTGCTCGGCTGTAAGTTTGTCTATATTAATCGACATTGATTTTAGTTTGAGCTTGCTTACCTGCCGCTCTATCTCCATCGGGACATCGTGAACCGCAACAGAAAACTTGCCTTGTTTTTTTACCACATATTCACACTGCAGCGCCTGTGTTGCAAAGCTCATATCCATTACGCTTGCAGGATGCCCCTCAGCGGCTGCAAGGTTAATTAACCGTCCCTCAGCCAGAAGATAAATCCGCTTGTTATTTTTCAGGATATATTCATCAACGTGGTTGCGCACATTACGGATTACCTTTTTACTGAGCCGTTTCAGGGCCGGTATATCTATCTCAACGTTGAAATGTCCGCTGTTGGCGACAACCGCTCTGTCCTTCATCGCACGGAAGTGCTCAGCCCGTATAACATTTTTATTGCCCGTAAGTGTTACGAACAGCTCACCGGCTTTTGCCGCCTTCGCCATCGGCATAACTTCAAACCCGTCCATAGCTGCTTCAAGGGCCTTGACCGCATTAACTTCTGTAATAATAACAATCGACCCCATTCCCCTGGCCCGCATAGCAAAGCCGCGCCCGCACCAGCCGTACCCTGCCACAACAACTTTTTTGCCGGCCATCAGAAAATCGGTAGCGCGAATGATACCGTCAACAGTTGATTGTCCCGTGCCGTAGCGATTATCGAACAGGTGCTTTGTCGCAGCGTCATTGACGGCAATGACCGGAAATTTTAACTTGCCTTCATTCGCCAGAGCCCGCAGACGAATAACTCCCGTAGTGGTCTCTTCCATACTCGCAATAATTCGGTGGGCATCTTTCTTTCTGCGAGTATGTAACTCGTTCACCAAATCAGCACCGTCATCAAGCGTAATAACGGGTTTATGGTCGATAGCCGCGTTAATATGTTTGTAGTAGGTGCTGCGATTTTCACCGCAGATAGCAAAGACCGCTATCTTAAAATCCTTCACTAACGAAGCAGCCACATCGTCCTGTGTGCTCAACGGATTAGATGCGCAAAGAACAACATTCGCTCCACCTGCCTTCAGCGTCCTTGCCAGATTAGCCGTCTCAGCGGTGATGTGCAAACAAGCAGAAACGTTTTTGCCCTTTAGGGGCTTGCTCTTTGCAAATCGCCTGCGTATCGCCGCCAGAACCGGCATATCGTTATCAGCCCAGAGAATACGTTTTTTACCCTCCGCCGCCAGTGACAAACCAGCTACGTCGTATTTCATCCATCGATCCTTTCAAAAAAGTAAACTATCGGCCTGAATTCTAAGGTAAGCAGATAAGATTTGCAACTTTTTATTTCTGCAAACGGTAGCCGTAGTTAACTTTGGCTGAAACCAGAGTGTCTTATCTGGGCCCATCCCCAATCGCTTTGGTTACCGAGGTCTCATACGAGAAAATCAGTCCACAGGTTGGCTTGCGCCATTTGCGTTCTTGCCCCAGATTCGGTAAAGATGAACGTCCCAGGCCTCAAAATTGTCGTCGAAAACACCGTCCTCTGATATGATTGTTCGATTCTCGCCGAGCACTTCCACTGTCCTCTGGTCTTCCAGAGACCGCAGTGTGAATTTTGCACTCGTCTTACCGTTTCGCATCCCCACCGCAAAAAGATATGTCGCACTTTCATGCTCCTTCGCCATAATCGCCACAGGAACATCTTCGTTTTTTGACAATACGCACACAGCATCTTTGACTGTCGGACTGTTCAACACCGGTGCAAGCTCGGTAATCTGCCGATTTATCTCAGTAACCGCCGAAAGCATTTTCCCATCGCTCAGAAGCGCCGATTCATTAAACCTCGGCTGCCATTCGTGGACGAAATAGATTAAGCCCATCGAGCCGTGAATGATGGACATCCATACCTCACAGCGGACCTGGTGCGGAGTAGCTTTTTTTTCTCGATTGTGGATTCGCGTGCATTCAATACAATTCCATACGACTTTTTTTCCTTCTGTCCATTTTGTCAGTCGCTCGACACCTGTTGCGACGTACCAGAGTTTCCCCGCCACTTGTGGTTTATCATGAACGACCGGATAGATGTCAAATGAAGCAATGTCGCACCCCTTTACGTATTCGGGATAATCCTCAGGGTGGTTCTTACGAACACCACGGCCGTGCCAGCCGTCCCAGGCCACACCCTGGCTGAGATTGAGAAACACCGGCCGCGTAAGGTCGGCACGGCGGACCCTACGGTAGTTATCAATTATCTTTTGTGGCGGAATCGGCGGACCGTAGCCTTTACCGCTTCCCAGAGATTGGGCATTGTCCGGCTCGTCACCGTGCATCCAGCCGATAATAGTCGAATCATCTACGTGTTTAAGACCCACTTGGTTTTGGTTGCAGACGGCTTTCATACCAAACTTTTTCAATTCTGCAAGCTGGCTTTCCGTTGGGCCTTTCCAGAGACCCACGTACGTATTGATACCGGCCCTCTTGTATTTCCACGCGTTATTTGGATTTTGCAGCCAGACCGCAATTGGAAAAAAATCGGCACTGTGCGACGGACCGTTCTTCCATTTTACATAAGGGCTTGTAATGACATCCTCCCCGTAAGTACCACCGAAGGCACACGCAAGAACAATAAAGCAGCTTATAAGAGTCACATTTCTTCGCATAAGATTCTCTTGCCCCCAATGAGCTTGTGATAAGAATTAACTGCAAACAGCAGATTTCCTCAATTGAACCAACGCTCCTGCTACACTCACTTAAACTTACAGTCGCGTAGGCAAGCATCGGTATCAAAAACTAATAAAGTGGTCGTCCTCCCATACCCTCCATCATCATCTCTTCCATGTAATAATCATCGCCATAATCCTGATACTCAGTATCTCTCGGACGCTGTCTGCGCCCACCTGTACCCCAGGATTTTAAAGGCTCCGGCTTCTCTCTTTGCATTCTTACAATGTCACTATACCACTTCTGCAAATCTGTTGCCCAGTATGCTGTTCTGACGGGCATGTGCTCAATATTGGTCCCATCAAAACTGTAAAGCATATCATAATAACGCCTGGTGCTCAGATTCTTTTCGCCAGACCAGTCGTTCACTGCCACAGCGTCAACCATAACAGCTCCGGTACTATAATCAATCGTCTCAGGCTCCACAGCCTCGTCTTCAGGCTTGGCAACAGGACTAATTAGCATATCTAATCTGCTATTATCTCTGCTAATTCTGCTATCTCTGCTAATTCTGCTATCTCTGCTAATTCTGCTACCCCTGCCAATTTCGGGCTTTGCGGACTCGTTCTCAATAACACTACCTATAACTTCTCCCTGGCTTACCGTAAAATCTTCACTGCGCCAATACCCCATCACATATTTGGAGACCTGAACTGTAACAACCTTGGCCGCTTCACGTATATGCTTCGCGAAGAAGTACAACCTTCCCGGAATCTCTACCGGCTCTGTAATATCGGAAAACTCGCTCCATAAAACAACTTCGTTCTTCCGCGATATGTCCTGCTCGCTCAACTGATTCGTCCCTGCCACCGGATTAAATACGCCCAACCGAATTCTGTATCGGTAGCTCTTTCTCGACTCAACAGTATCATCGTGCGCCCAGAAAACCAGAGGCTCACGCATCTTCTCCAAAGGCGTTCTCCACGTAAGCCGAATCTTGTCAAATTCATCATAAACGTCATACATTGATGGCCCCCTTCGGGCGAGTCTGTCTCCAGGCAGACCCGGCATCATGTAATCTTCGTATCCACCTGTATCCGTTCTGCCTCTTGTGCTTCTTGAGCCTCTTGTACGTCTATCAGTCGAACCAGTGCCAATGCCACTATAGACATCATCCGTTGAACGCCTTCTATTGGTCCCAGAGCGCCTTCTCCGTGTTGTGTCTACGCCCGCACCACCATAAAGACTATCCGTACTACCCCTTCCTCCAGAGTAAAGTCCACCCCCGGCCCTTCCGGTCGTAGTAGATCCTGACCTCGTAGGGGTTCTTCTGGCACGCCTCGAGTCTGTGCTTTCACTGCTCTTCTGCTCCTCTTCCCTTTCTTTTCGCCTTTCCTCGCTGTCCTCTCTCCTCTGCATATCAAGGAACTTTCTATGTATCGTTGGAGGATACCACTCCTCTTTCGCTGATGCAATTTGATAAGCCTCCGGCTGTAACAGGTCTATTTGCAGTTGCGGGTCGTCAAACTGAAGCTTCCATACTTTTAACCTGCCTGCCGGCAAACTGCTGGCATCTTCTACAATTTCAAACAATTTACCATAGTGGTCAATCTTGCTGCGGGGAACAACCTGCCAATCACTCCAGCTCCCATCCTCGGCCAATTCCTGCCGTTGCAACTGCACACCTGCAAAAATCGGCTTCGCAAGGCACGGGTCAGCCACCTCTTCGGCCACATCATCGACAAAACTGTGTTTACACCTCTCGTATAACCCCTCAATATCAAACTTGGCTTCCACAGTTACAAGGTCGATATCATTCGGCTCATGCGGAGCTTTATCATAAGGGGATTCTGGGGTGACAGCCACAGTAGGCACATAAGCCACCGCTCTGATGTGCTCGACCGCCACATCGTTGACCTCACCAATACGAGGAAGACGATACTGACCCCCTCCTTTTCCTGATATCACCCCATCAATCGCATAGGGTACCTGTGGCCATAGTTTAACGTCAATATCACTTATGGACGAATCAAGCAGAGCAACAAACTCAGGAAGTTTCGATTGATAGGGCTCCGGGTCCGTGGGAGGGGTGTTAATCTTATCCCTCAAAAGCACGGCCTCTTCGTACACCTGGTCATCGACTGAACCTGGGCTGTATTTCCCATCGCCATATGCAACCTCGTTGGGACTGAAAATAACACGCGTAATCAAAAGCCACACACACACAAGCCCAACAATTACCAAAACCATCTTCTCTACATTTTCTTCGAAAAAGCTGCCTATTTTAATCA
>CAYUFX010000147.1:0-9354 GCA_964444135.1 uncultured Pirellulales bacterium
TGTGAGGAGATATCTAATGTTAAGAATGTCCAAGAGACTATTTCTTTTTGGCCTTGCCGGATTAATTGTTGGATCTATTTTGACCGCGCCATTAACTGCGAGGTCTTCTGAAACCAACGGTGTCAGTGAAGTGCGAATAGCCCGGTTGGCGAAAGGGATCAACATACCAAGTTGGTTTTGGCTCAATCGAGGTTCAGTTGACGAACTGGAAAAACGTTACCCAGATGCTGATTTCCTATTAATCAAGAAACTTGGCTTTACGAATGTTCGCGTGCCGATCGATATGGCAAATGTTTATGACGAGAGTCAGCCAGATTTTCTGAACAAAACAAATTTGCCATATTTGGACCGTGGGATAAGGAAAATCCTCTCTTATGAATTAGCCATTATCATCGATCTGCATAGTATTTCTCAAAAAGAAGGCGGTAGCAATTATTCTGGACCATTGGGGCAGGATGAAACCTTCACCGACACCTTTTGTCGTTTCTGGACCTCGTTTTCGCGGCATTTAAGTCAATTCGATCTTGATTGGGTGATATTGGAACCTATGAACGAGCCTGTGCTCAGCGGGAAGGAAGAGAATTGGCCTCCGGTACAAAAGAAAGTGATCGCCGCGATACGCAAAGGCGCTCCAAAGCATTCGATTCTCGCAACAGGTGCGCGATGGTCGAACCTCGATACTCTGCTCGAACTCGAACCGTTAAAAGACCACAATATCATTTATAACTTCCACTTTTACGAACCGCATATATTCACTCATCAAGGCGCATCTTGGAGTTCCAATTGGGTGAAGCCATTGCGTGATATCCCTTATCCTTCCTCTCCTGAAGCAGTGAAGGACCTGATAGAGAAATATACTGACGAAAGAATTGCGAATAACATAAAACGTTATGGCGAACAACGGTGGAATGCCGAAAAGATTGAAGACAGGATGAAGCATGTATCTGAATGGGCGAAGAAACACGGCGTCAAAATTATCTGTGACGAGTGGGGAACCTATAAGCGTTACTGCCCGCCGAAGTATAGAGCTGCCTGGCTGCGCGATGTCAGAGAATCTTGTGAAAAATTTGGCATCGGTTGGTGCATGTGGACATTTGATGGCAGTTTTGGCGTTGTAAATCGCGAGAACGAAAAAGTCGTAGTCGATAAAGATGTCGCCAAAGCATTGGGATTAAATGTCGAGTGATCTAATACTCCTGAATTCGAACGTTATGAATCCGCGCTTAATCAAGGTAGAGTTACCAATCCTAAGGTTATGTTTTTCAGCTTTGGACATTTTGTAGGCTTTCTCATTCTATCATCGATCTTCTCATGTACTCTTTAATTCGAGTCACTCACTCAAGATTCACTAAAATATACGTACAACACAGAGGAGACTCACATCCTTTTTGAAATTTAATCTGAATCTGTGTGCTTTTCCAGCCAGCAACGGAATCGGCCATTAAAAACGTTACCAATTTTTGAGTTTTTTATAAAGCACTGATGTCATAGAGTTTACGGAATTGGATTTTCGTGGAATTTGGAGACAACGGGTTGTTGAGATGTAGGACGGTTGTAGCCATTTGTTCAACAATATCCAAAGGTATCGTAACCGGAAATGACTTCTGGCCAATGACCGAACCGCATCGCATGGACGATGGAAATTGGATTATGTCTGGTATCATAGTAAGTGAAGAAAGGAATCAGCTCGAGCAGTTGCTCAGCAAGGGTAGAGTCGCGGCTTTGGCCATGGTATGATGTGGCTGGCAGACCTCGCTGTATCAACAGGCATAATGGCTTTGTTATCTATATCGAGTTCTCTTGACAGTGGTGAGCATTGGGCAAGCCCGTCAGGGAGGTAAAAAATGTCCCGACTTCTTCGATAGCGGCCAGCCGGGAAGCCTATCACACGATTGGAGGGCCAGGATGGCAAAGGCACTGCCGAAATTGGAGAAGTAATGTAGGCTGTCCTTGGCGGGTGAACGACAAAACCACTTTCCACTGACTCGCTGGTTGCACAACAACCAGTCGATGCCGCGTCGCAGCCGTGGATCATTGCTCGATACGCCCAATTCGCGGGCAACAATGATAGTGAAACCGGTGGCATAGGCGTCGCTGGTCTTTGTATCGTGTGGCTTGCCGTCCAATCGCTTGAGGTCCTTCCAGTCCGCCAACAGACCGGGCGTGGACCATCCACCGTCGGGACGTTGAAGTGTAAGCAACTCGTCGAGCGTCTTTGCTCGCTGTTGATCGTTCATCAAATCGTTGACATAACACGATGCCCAGGCAATCATCGCCCGATGATGTAGCGACAACGGCGGGTTATTCTTCAAGAATATACGTATTTTCTCAAGACCTCGGCGAGCTTCTTTCGTCTCGACATATCGATCCGGGGCAATTCCCGTGATCAGAGCTGCGAGTGTGACACCGTAGTGCTCGTCGGATTCTGTCGGGGGATAACCGTCATTGCGCCAGGTCCAACCTCCATCTTCTCGCTGGAAGTCCCACATCACCCGGAGAGCCTGACGTGTAATGGGGTGCAATCGGCCCGTGGTCTGCAAATCGTTGAAGGCAAGGCCGGAAGCGACAACCACGGTTTCTTGCACACTTCGTGGGGGCCGCTCCTTCCACCGTTTGGTAACATACTCTTCGAACAGACCACGAACCTCTCCTGAATCTTTCAAGACCGCACTCAGGGCGGGCCGCGCAAACAGATAGCCCATGTTCCCATGACATGCCGCGCAATTATGTGACTTCTGCCAATGAAGTGATGCTGTATCGAGATAACGAGCCGCGTTTTCAGCCGAAAACACGTCCGAAATGGGCTCGTCAGCAGTGATCTGACCCGGATCGACGACATTGGCAAGTGTGACCAGTTCACTCGCCAGTCCAAAGCCAGGAATCATGAGAACAAGATACCATCCGACAATGAACCAGCCGAATTTCCCGAATCGGAACGTTGTAGGTTGCACGGCGTATATTTGTAGTAAATTTGATTTCCACATACAGGGATGATTATACAAACAGGAGCATAACGGTTCAAGGGAAAAAAACAGTCCAGGGGCAGGCGAATGTGGGTATTAAAGCATTTTACGGATATCGTAGACCAACTTGGACGCAAAAGTTGCTGATTCACGTACTGAGCGAGTTAACCGCTATAACAGTATCCTGCACTACCATGTGTCGACTGCTTCGCCGATTGGGTAAACTCCGGAGGCGGACTGGCACACGCCTCCGAATCATGGGAACAGAGGTGTATTAGCTATTCTCCACATTCCGCTTATAGTTTCAGGAATTGTATCGGCAAAACCACATCAATATTTAAAAACTTTTACAGGTAGCTTAGATTCGGAATTCTCTTGATACGCCCTTTTTTCTGTTAAGTATAGTTGACAGCAGATTAGACAAATCAGCTTCATTGGCCTTCCTCTACATCAAAATACTTGCTGTAACACACCGACCTCAATATGGCTGGGATACCTTTTAGACCGATATACCCGATTGGTGACTTTGATAAAATCGCCTTCATCCGCTTCAAAAATATTAGGCACGTATTTCTGTGGATTGCGGTCGATAAATGGGAACCATGTGCTTTGCACATGTATCATAATCCGATGCCCCCGCTTAAACGTATGTAAAACATCCCACAATTCAAATGAAATCATGGCAACCTCGTTGGGTTTGAAAGGCTTAGGTTCCGTATAACTTTCCCGGAAACGTCCTCGAAACGCTTCGGCGCGAATCAAGGTCTGTTGAGCAGATTTTTCTTCCAAATCGTCAGGATAGGCATCTATCAACTTTACAATCCAATCCGAATCCGTTCCAGTAGTGGAGACAAACAGATTGGCTTGGATGGTTCCTGCTAACGTAACGTCCTCTTCAAGAATGTCTGTTTGATACACCAAAACATCCGGCCTCCGAGAAGCAAATCGTTGGTCTTCTGAATAAAACGTGTTATTGATCCACCTCGAATTATCTCTTGTATGAGGAACCGGTTTGTTCGGATCGCTGATATAGGAATCATAAGCGACAGAATCTTCGTCGGGTTTATTAAATGATAACTTGCCGCCTTTGTGGAAATAGAAACTTGTTTTCTCGGCGGATGCCGGTGGCCATTGGTCAAATCGTCGCCAGCGGTTGGCCCCGGTTTCAAATATCAAGGCTTCCGGCAGGTTCAATTCACTTTCTTCGTCTTTCAAAAAGTGCTTGAAGAAATGCAGATCGACATTCTTTTGATAGTATTCAGAGGTGGCAAAACCAAAATCTGTATCTCCCAGCTCGCTGCCTTTACTGCCGAGCCAACCTCCGTGATACCAGGGACCCATGACCAACATATTAAAGGTGTCGGGATTCTGTTTTTCGATCATTTGGTACGTATTCAACGGTCCAAACAAATCTTCCCGGTCGTACCAACCACCGACAACCATTACCGCCGCTTTGATATTCTTCAGATGAGGAAGGATATTGCGTTTTTGCCAGAACTTGTCGTAATTGGGGTGGCGTGTAACATTGTTCCAGAATTTGGATTTCTTTTTGAAATATGATTTATTCACATTTTTCAATGGTCCCACATCCATGAAGAATTTGTACGCGTCTGTCGTTTCAATCTCATAGATAGGATCTGACCGTTCATCAATAAGCCCTTTACGTCTTTGTCGCACATTATTCAGAAATCCAAACCAATGATTCAACAGAAAGGCTCCGTGATGGTAAACATCATCCCAATAAAAATCGGAAACCGGCGCTTGAGGAGAGACTGCCTTTAAGGCGGGGTGGGAATCTATAGACCCGGCGGATGTGTAAAACCCGGGATAAGAGATTCCCCATTGGCCAACCTTACCATTGTGGTTGGGGACGTGTTCCAAAAGCCACTCAATTGTATCATAGGTATCCGTACTCTCATCCGTATCAGAATTGCTTTTCTTATCTGCAATGTGCGGAGTCATATGAACGAACTCACCTTCCGACATAAAACGGCCACGCACGTCTTGATAAACAAAAATAAATCCTTCTTTCTCGAATTCTTCATGGGGACCGATCTGTCTTCTGTATCGGTTGGGCCCGTAAGGACTAATGCTGTAGGGAGTGCGTAACAACAATATCGGATATTCTTTCGAGGTATCGTTTGGTGTATAGATAGCAGTAAAGAGTTTCACCCCGTCACGCACAGGAATTCGTTTTTCATATTTCGTGTAATTTTCACGGATATAGTCCGCCCGTTCATCCCGTTCATCGGCTTGAATAAATCCCACGTGCAAAGCGAAAAAGTATAAGAAAAAGAGAGTTGTACGTACTTTCATAATTCAATCCTCCATTTTTGGATTTCACATTGAATGCTAATTTCATTTCATTCCTCCATATTCACTATACTATTATACCAAATTTCCCTTGAAGATACAAGTTCTCAGGCTTTAGTCAAATGCTTTCACCCAAAAAACAGTAAAGGCATGGATACTTAAGTGGCTGTCAGCCTGAGAAACTGTCAGCTCTTTATTTGTCTGGAATCGGCCACCTATGAAGAGCTCAAAGTCAAATACTAAAATCACTGTCGCCACAAAATTTTTTGAGGCATCCTCGTCACGACATCCTCAGTCCAAACTGACGTAGTTTTATGCACTGCCAAACGGGAACATTCCAGGAATAAGCTCCCATAAATCGACAAAAATCACGACATCACTATTGGGACATCATCAAAGTGGATCATGACCAGATAATGCTTATTGCAAAACGTGCACAGGATTCTCGTTACTATCCGAATTCTTTGCGATACTATGGAATGATCTGTTCCACTCCTTCAAGTCCACTTTATTGTTCCTGAAGACGAAGCGGATCAGGAACAGATTGATCATCCGGGGAATCTGAAAACTGAAAATCGACAGTTATTAACAGGTGATCACTCAGTTTGCTGTCGGCAACATCCAAATTCAATCGCTTGAGTTCCGTTCGATTTAAGAGCTCGGAATTAAGTATAAATCCATTTTTAGGAATAAGAGTTTTGGCGCTGTAGATAACGTAATCCAGCTTACCTGGCGAAAAGGAGGCACGGGATCCTCCACGCCAGGTGACAACAGATTCGCCGATCAGGTTGGGTATCAGCCAATCTTTCAAACCATAGACCTTTTTGTCGATGATCGAATCTAAAGGCGTCCTGGATCCGACCAAATTGAAATCACCGATAATTACTATTGCCGGTTTTGTGCAAGGCGCATTATCTTCGTCATATTGTCCTCTGTGAATTTCATCGATCGTAGCAACAATATCATCCACCTCCCGGATGCGAAGCCGATCTTCCTCACTGCCAATATATCCCATAGCTGATAGATGAACATTAATAATGAACAAGTGGTTTTCATTCAGCCCGATATACGCCGCCGCGTACCCATCATTTATTGACGGCAAAGCTTTCAGGGGATACCTCGATGCAATGACATTGCCGTGCATTTTGTGGATATGCCATTGACCTTTGCTCTCCAGCGGCATCAAACGTTTCAGGATTTCACCGTGACCTTCGGTTTTCCATTCCTCCTGAAAACAATAGACATCACCATTAACAGAATTCAATAAACGACCCATCGCCTCTTCTCGATTAGGATCGCTCAAACCTTCGAAATACGTATTGAAACTCACGATTCTCACGTCGGTTCCAGAGTATCGGCGATGGGAACGGCGTTTAGGTATTTCAGGAGGTTGTGAAAATTTAAATGCAACCGGGGCGCTGAGCTGATCGGAGCCGTTAAATTGAATACTTATGGCATCGCCACGATTTATATTGAATCCACCCAGGTCAACTTGTATTTCAAATTCATTCTGGGCATAGGTCGGTCCGACAATGTACTGCAAACGATCCCAGCCAATTCGTTCCCTTAAGCTGTCGTTTAGAAAGGCCCGCCTGCCTCTTATATCGAGAACCAGCTCTTGATTGTGTGGCATATCAATTATGACTAATAAAGTTCCTTCAGCTTCCGGACCGTTCTGGAGGTTCAGGAGGTTAGTTGTGTCGAACCGAAGATAAAGGATAGAGCCCTGACTTGCGGTATATACTTTCGTAATATCAAATGCGCCTTTGGCGTCCCCCTCAGGATCGTATGCACATATTTTGATATCTTTCCAGTCTTCAAATCTCCCATCAATTCTAATGACCGATGCTGACAACTTACCTATCAATATCAGCAATAAAGTGATTGTAAATACACAAGAGTGAATCCGTCTACGGCGCCACGATTTTCCGTTTAACATTTCTGAGAACACTTTTAGGTCTTTCAATTCCACATTTCAAATCAGCATCCCTACAATACATGCGGTCGTAAAGGCAGCTAATGTACCGCCGACCATGGAGCGCAAGCTTAGTTGGGCGATGTCCTCCCGGCGAGATGGGACCAGTGAGCCGATTCCGCCAATTTGTACGGCAATAGAACCAAAGTTAGCGAACCCGCAGAGCGCATACGTTGCAATGGTAAACGAACGTGAATCCAACTGGTCACGCAGCTTTACGAGATCCATATAGGCGATGAATTCATTGAGCACAGTTTTTTCGCCAAGAAGGGAGGATATTTTGAGTATGTCATCGCTCTGAATCCCCATAAGCCAGGCGAATGGACAGAATATCCATCCCACAATCCTCTCGAAAGTCAATGGGGAGCTCTGAACCATCTCCTTCGCGGCCTCAGAGCCATTTGCCAGCGATACCACCAAGAACTGACCTTGCTCCAGGCCCAAATTGATTAAGGCAATAAGACACACAAAGGCCAGCACCATAGCACCGACATTGAGAGCCAATTTCAGACCTACTGCGGCGCCGTTACAGGCTGCATCAATCACATTGTGCCCCTGGCGCGGTACCTCAACGCGCATCTGTCCTTTGGTCAGTGAAACCTCTCGTTCGGGTACCATGATCTTGGCGATCACGAGTGAGGCCGGTGCGGACATAATCGATGCAGCCAAAAGATGGCCGGCATCAATCCCAAGGCCAACATATGCCGCCATGACAGGGCCTGCAATAGTAGCCATGCCCTCAGTGAGCATGGCCATTAGCTCCGAACGTGTCATGGATTCCAGATAAGGGCGAACCATCAGTGGGGCTTCAGTATGCCCCAGGAAAACATTGGCTGCCGCAGCTAGTGACTCCGAGCCGGATACGTCCATCACGCGCACCATGGACCAGGCCAGCACTTTGACAACGGCTTGAATCACACCCCAATGAAACAGAACGGCTGTCAGGCATGAAAAGAAAATAATCAGCGGCAATACGGAAAACGCAAAGTAATGCTCTTGAAATCCTTCTCCAAAAAGAAAAGTCGATCCCTCATTCCCACATGCTATGACTCTATTCACAAACCGTTCCAAGGCATCAAAGACAATACGCCCGGGAGTCGTTTTCAGTATCAATAATGCAAAGATCAGCTGAAACAGCATACCTGTTCCAATAAGTCGCACATGAACACGCTTGCGATTTTCGGATAGCAGCCATGCCAGGCCCAACATCACCCACAGTCCTAAGAAACTAATCAGCTTGGGCATTATGTTTTGCATTGTTTCACCTCTTTGCATAAGTAGTCGGGTGGCACACGCGGTTACCCGTTCGTGGTGTTCCGGCACTGATTGTACGCCATGGCAGGATACTACCGTAAGAGCGTGATATTTCAAGAGCTGTCACTATGATGACGAACCCTCTGCCTAGCGCAAGTTTACATTAATTTAGTTTTGAAACTTGCTATAGGATTTAAGCTACATATCTATCATATATCACTTGGGTTTTATCTCCTGCGATTGAGACATCTAATATCTTATGAACATTTATACCTGTTTCTTCTTGAATTCTATGAATTCCTCTGTATTCTTTCTTTTCCACTGCAGTGACTGCTCCTTCTATATAGACATTATTATTCCGAAGCAAATTGAATAAACCTATTAAAGTTCCTCCGCTGCTTACAGTGTCGTCAATTATATAAACGGTGTCGCCCCGCTGTATCCCGTATGGGTACAGGTTACCTTTGTAATATTCCGTAGAAAAAGCAGTTCCCTGCGAATCAGGTCCTGGAAACCATTTTGCTCCAGCAATCGACATATTTGTGTATAGTGATACCGCACCTAAAATGTGTGAGCACCTGTCAAATTCTGAGACTATTTTATCTATTTGTGCTCTCGGAATATACTGACCAATCTTAAAAGCTGTTTCTCTAAGGAGGTCTGCTTGAGTCGAGGGGTAGTGTTCACTTAAAGGAACAATCATAAACTGCACTTCTTTTCCTTCTGGACTCGTTATTGCAACTAAATCTTTTCCCTCATATGAAGAATGTAGCAAATTCTCCGAAACATCAATCTCTGGATTGTCGCAATACTTAGTGAAACGACAGTTGGCTGTTTCCACCCTGCTTC
>CAYUFX010000148.1:0-9303 GCA_964444135.1 uncultured Pirellulales bacterium
GTGAATGGCTAAGTTATCCGGCTGTTCAATTATCATAGGACACAAGGCAATTTTGCAGGAGCCTTATTATTAAAGTTAGACTCCGTCACCGTCGGTTACATCTATAGCCTCATCAATCGTAACTATTGTCAAAAAAAACTTGTCTTAGGCTGCTGTCGTCCACGACGACATCGATGCCCTCGGCGGAAGCCTTTCCGCGCACCCGGCCAGAAACCTGGTAAAACAAATTGCGGTTGCGCCAGCTTGTCCGTTAAATAAGCCTTCAATATCTCATCCACAGGGCCGACTGCATAAGGCAGAACCTTGATTCCGGACGCTGTAACCATATAAGCTAAAGAACGTGAGATCGCTCCACATATAAGCACGTCAATCCCCAAGGTCTTTAACCGAGCTGCTCTTTGTGAGATTGGCTCCGGATCCATAGAAATCTCTGAACGGTTAGTTTCAGAACCGTTCTGTATTTCAAGGAGCAAAAGCCTGTGAGCGAAATCAAAGACGCTCGAAACATAGCCGTTCCATATTGGTATTGCTATTTTCATTGCAACAATCCTTCGTATGTTGTTTTCGCAAATAGCGTGCCAGGAAAGTTGAGGAAATAGGAGAAAGAATGCTAACAGAGTTTAGGCAATGATTTATGAAATGTCATAGATGCTTGGCAGCTCTTAAGAGCACCACGCAGAATTGCAAATTGCAATTATCGGCCATTGCCACCCGTTGCAATATGCAACTTGGAAGTGTGCCCGGTCTAAATGCTATTATGAATTGGATATATTGATGTTCGTTTAAGCGTAAGCTCTGGGTTTGATATCGTGCGCTTTCAGTTTGCGAAACAGCGTACTTTTATTGATGCCCAGCTCTTTTGCTGTAGCTGCCTGATTGCCCTTGTTTCGCCGCAGCGCCTCGATAATGAGAAGGATTTCCATCTGCTTTAGTGTTGTTATCTCACCAGTCTTTACTTTATCCACGCTTGAAGTTGGACAGACCGAGGCTGGCAAATGCTTCTTTTCTATTATCTCACCCTGGCACAATACGAAACAATGCTCAATTATATTCTCAAGTTCACGCACATTGCCTGGGTAGTCGTACGCCAAAAGAGTTGCCAACACTTCGTCTGTAACACAGCTAATGTTCTTATTACGCAGGCGGTTGAAGCGGCTGATAAAGTGGTTTACCAGGAGTGGAATATCATCTTTACGCTCTCGCAGCAGAGGCAGTTCTAATTTCATAACATTGATTCTATAATATAAATCTTCCCTGAACTGACCCTGTTCGACGAGTTCGCCAAGCTTTTTATTGGTTGCTGTAATAACACGAACATCGGCATTAACCGAGGAAACAGCTCCCAACGGCTCATAAGTGCGTTCCTGCAAAACACGAAGCAGTCGAACTTGCACCGCCGCAGATATGTCGCCTATCTCGTCCAAAAAGACTGTACCGCCTTCAGCCATTGCAAAACGTCCGGGCTTATCTTTTTTAGCGTCTGTAAACGCCCCCGCCTTATACCCGAATAACTCGGATTCCAACAAAGTATCAGGAAGAGCACCACAGCTAACTGCGACAAAAGGCTTGTCCTTGCGGAAACTTAAATTATGAATCGCCCGAGCCAGGAGCTCCTTGCCGGTCCCGCTTTCGCTTTCAATTAAAACTGTACAATCGCTTTCGGCAATATTTGGAAGAACACTGAACAGCCTCTGCATTCGGTGATTTTGGCTAATTATATCCTCGCAGCACCATCGACCTTCAATTTCTTTTCGAAGCTCTTCTACTAAACTCATATCACGAAATGTTTCCACGCCTCCAATAACCTTACCACTTTGGTCTTTGAGCAAAGCCGTAGATATGGCAATTGCGTGTCGCTCTCCCCTGGCATCAACGATGTGGACAGCTTTGTTGATTATAGGTTTGCCGGTTGCTATTGTTTCACGCAGTGCGCAATCCGTCTCGCAAACATCCGCTCTCAAAATATCGCTGCACTTCTGCCCGAGGACCTTTGCGTAAGGAATACCCGTAATTTCCTCAGCAGCCCGATTAAACGAGGTGATCCGCCAATTTGAATCTACCGTGAAAACACCCTCGGTAATTGAGTCCAAAATAACATCTCGTTTTTGATTCTGTACCCTATTTAACATAATTTATTTGTACCACATAGGAATGATTTCCACAACAATTAGATTTTCATAACGATTGTATGTTGCGTGTTATGTGGGCAAGGCGAGTCCGCCAAAGGCGGAACATCCTTGTAGAAAGCTGGCCTCAAAACTGCTAATTCGCGAAGACTGAACTCATACGATCCAAACAAACACGTTCAACGCCCAAACGGGCAGATACGGTCTATATTCAATAAGTCTGCTGCGCCGGAGATGGTGTTGCCGAAAAACACCAAAGGTTTCCCATCTTCTTTGAAATATCGAATGATCTCGTCGATGGTACCGTTGACAATGCTGGACCCTGTAACCAGGCCGACATCCGACCATTCCACGAGACGCTGCAGGTCGGTTTGTCCGTCCCAGACTTCGACGCCAAACTTCAGGCTGCCGATGTTGTCAGGATCAAGGTCCACGACACGAACGAACTCTGGTGCAAAATGTTTTGTAAGGCCTTTTAAAATGGCTGGCTGAAGACCAACAAGGCCAAATCTTTTGGATCCGAAGCGGGCCTTAAGTTGTCCTGCAATCTCGGGGCCGCAGTTGGTCGGGTCCTCATCGCGGCAGTGGATTGTGCCGGTCGCTACCCCGAGAGAACGCAGTACCGCGTTCATAACGGACACCAAAATGCCTCGATTGCTTACGTCCGACAGGTCCAGAGACAATAACTCTTCTAACGTCCCGTTCCACTCACAGGGTGTGCCGGTAAAGGCTTGCCCACATGCGTTTTCGAATGTGGCCTCAATCACATACTCTTTACCCTTCTTGATTACGAAATCGCCCTCCGCATCTCCGATGGCATCACGTGGTAGTAAGGGATGGATAATGACGGTCTTATATAGATCGAGGCTACGCTCGTTGCAGACACGGATGAATTCATTCTTGGCTTTTTCCAAAATGCTCATGAGATATCTTATAGACTGAAGTCATGGCTGGTAACGGCATTATGCAGCCTGCCACATATCAGTCCCAATGCTATTTCTTTTTGGTTCTCTTGACGCACTGATGTTCTCCAACGTCTCCGTGGCATTTTAGGATACGTTCAGGCAAGCAATCCTGAGGCTTGCCAGCAAGTTTTTCTGGTTTCTGGCATGCTTTCTTGCCTTTATACATAGCTCTTATCCTCTTGATTTATCAAAAAGTGTTGTGGTTAAAAGGTTAAGCATTGGTTGTGAGCAACTTGTCCATCATATTCTTCCATTTACTTAGCGTCTTCTCGTTCAGCCAATAGTGGACAAAGTACCCACGCCTCTCGGCCACAACCAAATCTGCATCTCTGAGAATTCTCAAGTGCTGCGACACAGCTCCCTGGGTAACATCTAACCGAGTCGAAAGGGCTCCAACGCAAAGAGAGCGACCCTTCAATAATTTAAGGATCTGCACCCGTGTACCTACGGACAAAATCTTACAAACATAAGCTAAGTCTAAGGTCTTATCCATGCTTCTCAATCTATTTTAGTAAACGCTAATATTCTAATATAAGCTTCTCAGTCTGTCAATTCAAATATGCCAAGAATCGTAACCGCTCAATTGCAGCTGAGGTGATTTTTTACTGTTGCTCAAAACTCAGCCGATGATATTCCTCTGCGGATTATTCTTTACAGTTGAGAATCTGCCGATGTTTTTGTGTCCTTTATTTTATATTCTGCCCTTGACTTATGGTGCAGATATTCTGCATTATGCTATTAAACAATCAGGACATCCGCCTTTATTCGCAGATTTCATTTTATTAGCTTTCTTTTGTGAACATTTTCAACGACCTATTTTAAAAAGGTTATCTGTTAAAAATAACAGTTACACAAAAGTTATGGACTGAATCAAAAAATAATCAATATCCAATAGACAATTAAAAAGGGGCCTATACAAAATTGGTATAGGCTCCGAATTGATGCAAATCAGCTATGCCAATGTCAATTTTAATTGCCGAGCAAATCTCAGCTTAAGGTGCCGGTGCCGGGCAAACCAGTCGAATATCGTCAAAGTACATCAAACCTTCACCACCAGCCTGTCCCGAAACATCGGGATTCCTGTCGCCGAACCCAAGGGCGATGCTGTTGACATCGGTCAGGTCCACGCCCTGGTCTGCAAACTCTTGCAGGTTGATATTCCATTCTGTCCACTCAGTTATCAGCGCTGCATTTGGATTATCGTGATAGACCACAGCACTGCCATTGAGAACCACATACATCGGCTGAGGAGCGTTGCTGAGTATGCCGATATCCTGGTTCGTCCACTCCCCAGAGACTGTGCCGGTGATACTAACGTTAGAGAACTTGGCCTCACAGACCTCGTTGGCGTTATGTGCGGTCACTGCCAGACCTATATACATAGGAATATTCATTTTCATGCTCTCGGAGCCAACCTGTGTCCATGAGCTGCCGTCAGCCGAATAAGAGGCCGTAACGGCGCCGCTAACGTTGCGTTCTATTTTCACCCATTGCGGCGCACTAATCCCGGCTATATCCGTGGCGAAGCTCACACCACCCGCCGATCTGCGGCGCTGAAAGGAAACGCCCTGCGTAGCTGAGACGATCATCATAGCATGGATGGAATCGGTATCCAGGGTATCGCGTAGCATCACGCCGGCTTTAGCCCAGTTGTGCGTCTGCTCCACGCTCTCGACTTTTGCTATAATCGAGCCGGGACTGGTAAGCTCCTTGAAGGCGAAGTGAAACTCATCGGAGGTGCCCCAGATATCAGCGCCGGAGCCGGTCATCGTATAGGTGCCGGCCGGTTCTTCCACGAAACTGCCGGAATAGCCTGGATAACCTCTAAACCACAGCGAAAATAGTGTAACACCTTGCTTGGTCCAATCCTGCACGGGACTAAAAGCACATTTGGCTTCTGAATAATTTGCTGTACCACTGTTGTCATAAAAATAGGGCATCGCCTGCTCGCCGCCGTGGACAATCGTGGTCTCGACGAAATGCTCTCCGGCGTTAAAGTCCGGGTTTTCATAACCTATCGTTGAACCGTTTGTTGGGTCGTCCCACCCGTCTGTCCACATACTAAATATATCGTGGGGTGGAAAGTCATTGTAGTCCTCGAAATCGTCCACGATAAGATAGTTGACTATCATAAAGCTCCAGATGTCGCCTTTATAGACTGTGTCTTCGGGTGGAGCATTGACCTCATCGACCCGCCAGTAATACTCCTGGCCGAATTCGAGAAGGTCGGCAGGTTCATAAATAGTTTCATCCTGGTTTTGACTGACCAGAACACCGTTCGGGTCATTGTCTCTGCCGGCATTGTTGACATCATCGTAAGCTGTCCCGAAGTACACATCATGTGTGTCGGCAAAAAGTCCCGGTTTCCAGCTAAGGGCCGTATCCATTGGCACACCCGTAGCCCCATTAGCAGGGTTCGGTCTTGCAGCCAAGGGGCCCGGCAATTCTTCTTTACCTTCCATAATCGGCCCAAGCTCCGTCTCTTCCAGTGCAAGGTCATAGAAGCGCACATCATCAAGTATACCATCGAAGAAGGATGCCCCCCACCCATCCGGTGCGGTACCAGCACCGTTGCTTCTGGTTCCTATATACACACTGGGATCGCCGGTGCCGGTTAGAACTGTCCCTGTAGCGACATAGCTTGCGTCAACTTCTCCATTAATATAAATGTACGCCATGTTATTGACGTCATATACGCAAGCAATGTGAAACCATTCGTTCATCGGCGGTGCCGTGTTACCCTTTATGTTGGTTCCCACCTCTTCTGTCGTAAGGCCTGCACACGTAAAGCATAGGGTCTCATCTGTGTGCCTTCGCACTGACCAGCCCATTCTACCAGCGGCATCAGCATCACCGCCCTTGCTGAACATAGACCTACCCCAGGGGTCGCCCCAGTCATTAATGTATGCCCAAAGCGTGATGCTGAAGCTGCCCGATGGATTGAATATTGGATCGTTCCCGCAGTCCACATAGTCACCGTCGCCGTCGAACGACAATGCGCCATCTAAGATACCTTCGGCCCAGGTTGTGTCCCCGTACAGGGTTCCATCATTATCGCCGACAGAGTCTGCGGCGGTGGTGCCGGAACCCTCATCCAGCTTCCAGCGCCCAATCAGTTCAGCCGAGGCACTGCTGGCACTGCTGGCAAGGCCCAGTACCAAAATAAAAGAAACTAAATGAATCAATTTCTTACACATAGCTATATCCTCCTTCACCCCGTCCCGTCTTTGCCGCAAGGCATCCTGCGGACGACGGGCGGGGTTCAAAAAAGTTAATACAATTACGAATTATGCTTTGGCCACACACCAAAACCTCGACCTCTCGGGGTTGTTTCCAACAAACATCAAAAAACTCATCTGTGGGAATTGCCGATTTTTCCCAGCCGTTTTGTCCCGTACCTATTAAGCGTTAGCCTATGCTCAATAGGTGCGGGACGCGGCAATCTCAAACTTTGAGAGTTTCGTATCAGCCACGCCCCCATATCTTGCTTCGCACCTGTGCTTTCGTTACCGACAGGTGCAGGCAAGAAGCAATGGGGGCCACATAAAGACCGGCTTACGGTGCCTGCTCCGGTGGAGGATACAGTCGAATATCGTCAAAGTACATCGTACCTGAACCGCCAGCTACCGGATTGTTCTTGTTACCAAGACCAAGGGCAATCGTATTGACATTGGCCAGGTTCACGCCCTTGTCTGCAAAGGCCTGCAGGTCGATATTCCATTGAGTCCATTTATTTACCTGTGCTGCATTGGGATTATCATGGGAGACCACCGCGCTGCCATTGAGAGCAACATACAACGTCTCAGCAGCGTTGTCCGAATTGCCCCTGAACCAAATCGTCAGCGTGGTGACACCATTCTCGGTCCAGTCACGCGGATAAGTCAGCGTCTTCTCCACCTCTGAATACCTGAGGATGCTGTTGTCGTACCAGAATGGCATCGATTGGTTGCCTCCGTGAACGATAGTTTCCTCGGTAAAAGAAGCAGTGCTTTCGTCACCTACAGCAGAGCCGGTTCCGTTACCGGGATAGGCTGGTTCATTACCGTGCGCGGCATAGCCAAGCCCATCTTTCCACGAATACCATATCTGGTTGTCCCCGGAATCGTAGTCCTCGAAATCGTCCACGACAAGGAAGCCGGCTGTCGTGAAGCTCCAGAGGATGCCCGGCCACGGACTGTCGGGATTGACGTCATTGACCTCATCAATACGCCAATAGTAGGTGACACTCAGCTCGAGTTTCCCCGGGTCATAGCTCTCAGCACCAAGGTCCCTGGTGCCTTTATACTCCGGCGAGCCGGTATCGGCATTTTTCACGGCATCTTTATCTGTTCCGAAATAGACCTCATGCGAAGCAGCAAAGACACTCGGCGAGAAGGTAATAATCTGTGTTTGCTTTACATCCACAGCGCCATTAGCCGGGTCCGGGCTTCCGACGGCACCCTGAGTAGTAAAGCTCCAGACGTCGCCTTTGTATGTCTCGATGGCGTCAAACTCGTCGACCCGCCAGTAGTAAGTCTGGGCCAATTTAATTGTGCCGGGGTCATAAGTCGCAGCTCCCTGAGGGAGACCTCCGGCGGCACTGCTAACATCGTCAAAATGGTCGCCGAAATACACGGTGTGCAATTTCGCACCGAAACCCGGTGTCCAGCTAAGCTCTGCGTCCAGTTCTACAGATTCGGCGCTATCAGCCGGGTCGGGAAAGTATGCGGTCTTGGGTGGAATACTAAAGCTCCAGATGTCGCCCTTCCACGGGCTGTTCGGCTCGGCGTCGTTAATTTCATCAATCCGCCAGTAGTAAGTTGTGCTCGGAATAAGACCATCCGGATAAGGAAAACCAGGAAAGCCGGCAACAATAAAAGTTTCGGCCTGATTGCCAATGAATGTTCCTTCGGCGCCTTCGTTAACGGCGTCAAAATTGTCACCTATGTAGACATCGTGTGAGACAGCAAAATCGCCTGCCCGCCAGCTAATGCTTATCCATGTGTCTTCGTGAAGTGTGCCATTTCGCGGATCGGGTCCGTAGGCCTTGACGATGGCGCCGCCCTGATTCTCCATGCTTGACTTGATGTCGTCCTCGCTCAGCACGTGATTGTAGATGCGCACGTCGTCGATCATGCCCGTATAGGACTCATCAGTCCATGTAGGATCACCTCCAATGTAATAGGTCGCGTTCGTGCCATCTGTTGTCTGGAAGGCTGATTCCTGTGAGAGGGCCCCGTTGACGTAGATGCGAAAGTTCGTCCCATCCCCTGTCACTGCGACGTGTGTCCATTGGTCGGCAGGAACAACACCTGCGGCTGTCTCACACATACCTCCCGCCCAAGCTCCGCCAACGCGACCACGCCATGAAAGCCTCCCATCGTTGTTAATGAACAGCGTGTCATTTGAGGTGTCATCCTCTCTAATCGACCGAAAAATCTGCTGCCACGTGTCGCCAGTTCGCTTCGGGTTAATCCAGGCAGACAGCGTAAATGATCTCTGAAACAGGTCGGCGGTTAACGAATCAGAGACTGGGATTGCGACGCGATTGCCTTCAAATGCGAGCGCTTGTCCAAATTGTCCGTCGACAACTGTCGGACCGTCTTCCAGTGTTCCGTTGTTGCCTTTGCCCGTCGCGTCCAGCGCGGTCGTGCCGGCACCGTCGTCAAGCTTCCACTGCCCCACAAGCTCCGCCGAAGCATTACTAATCAATCCCAACACCAAAACAAATGAAATCAGACAAATCATTTTTCTGCACATAATAATCCTCCTTTAAAAAAGTTAAAATAACCATGCTTTGGCCACACACCTAAACACACATTGCCTTCAACAAACATCAAGCGTTACAGCACAACTTAAGCACTAAGCCCCCTGCTTTTGTAGGTGTAAACTCGTCCTCATGAAAACGAGAATCCGAGATTCCATACAATTCTTTCTCCGTAGCTCTGTTCTCCGTCCCGAGAAAATCGGGACTGCGAAGGACGAAGCGACTTCACAGAGCAGCACAATCTCTAAAATGAATAATCATAATTAAAAATTTATCATTTAAAAAGGGGCCTACACCAATTTGGTACAAGCCCCTAATTGATGCAAATCTACTATATCAACGTCGCCCCCATATCTTGCTTCGCAAGAAGCAATGGGGGCTACCTAAATCCCAGCTTACGGTGCCGGCTCTGGCGGCGGTGGATACAGCCGAATATCGTCAAAGTACATCGTACCTGAACCACCAG
>CAYUFX010000149.1:0-9265 GCA_964444135.1 uncultured Pirellulales bacterium
ACCTTGCAACCACGTCCCATACGTAGTCCAGGTCACCATATAACCAACCGTCTTCTCCATCCCAAGCGTCCCTCATACTCACCCACCCTTCACCTCATCTAACGCCACGATTCATCGCGGCGCCTGTTTAGCCCCCTAACCCCGAAGGGCGTTGGGGGGTCCGTCCCGAAAGCGCCATACGTCATCACATACCCAGCACTCACCACCATAATGAAGATTCTAAAACCAACGCCCCGCCCATCCTTCACCTCATCTAACGCCACGATTCATCGCGGCGCCTGTTTAGCCCCCTAACCCCGAAGGGCGTTGGGGGGTCCCTCCCGAAAGCGCCATACGTCAACATATACCCAGCCATTCTCGCCATAATCAAAACAAAAAAAACTCGCTCCTATATCATATCATCGGCCTACCAATAATTGCAACAATCAACGCTCAATAAATAAAGGTTTTTCCCTTGCAAAACAAACGTATTGTTTTTAGAGTATCGTAGGTCGAACGAGATGTATATCGTTTGTAAAAAATGTCGATATTTTCTGAGATTTTTTGTTTACAAAATGCCTATTGTTTATCGTTTATAAGTCTCTATTTCTTCGATTATGATATTTGTTGGAGCGATAATATGATTTAGTGAAGGGTTACTATTATGGGGCAGGCCATAAATATATTTATAGCCATTTTACTCTACGCAGCGACTATTTTAGTCTTGATAGCGACTGTCTTTGCTGCATATGCCGCCATTAAATCATACTTCGTAAGTCATTCGGTCTTATATTACCAACTTATGGCGAGATATTCATCAAGTGAAATGGGTAAAGCTCTGGAAATTATGTGGGAGTTGTACCATACCCGAGAACAAGACCCAGAAAAAACTGCATTCATTCAAATATTAAAACAGTACCGGGACTGCTTCGATAAAAAAGATTTTAAGAATACACCACTTAAAGTCTCAAAGACAATATCAACAGATAAGAGTAGCAGTAAATATGTTGCGTTCTTTGGTTATTCTTATGAAGAAACCAATAAAGCAAGACGCCAATTATCGCATTTCTTCACTACAGCACATGAAATGTTTACGGAGATTAAGGTTTTGAATAAAGCTTGTTTTGAGAAAATCTGTAAAGTAGAAAGTTTTGAGCTTCTATACTATGTTGTCGAGTGGTTTGAGTTAGCTAATAATCCCAAACGTAAACGTGAAGAATATACTAAGCTGCTTCACGAATCGGGTCTGCCCAAAGATAAGATTGATGAGTTAGAGAAAGCGAGACCTCCTGAAACTTGGGACGAAGTAAAAAAAATGAAGACATGCTGATTAGAGCAATAAAAATCAAACAGCACACCTAATCCCTTTATATCTCACCACGAAAAACACATGAGAACATGGCTCAAATCGAAGAACTCAGGCGAACCAAAAAATTGCACTTTAGGCCGTTTTTTCGTTGGTTAAATTCGTATAAACCTGTGCCAGCGAAAGCGGGTATCCGTGCTAATCCGCCTCTAATAAGAACCGTTCTTAGCCAGCTTCTGAAAAATGCCGCGGGTGGCAGCCACTGAGCGAACGCAGTGAGCGAAGTGGATGGTAGTTCTCAGAATATTCATAATCCAGCATCTAACTTTATCTCATTTTAGGCACTTTAATTTACTTTATCTCACTCTTTATCAATTAACCAATACCGTCTTGCGTCCTGAGTCTTATTGACAGTTAAAACAGGTAAAACGTCTGCAAATTTTCGATCAATTTCGCTGATACCTCAGAACAAAAATCAAATTTTTCGAAAATTTTTTAACTTACTTTCTCAAATTGAGTTACGAGAATCACGAATCAATATTCGAGGACTTTTTTCGCATCAAAAGTGCAGATAGCTCTAATTATAGAGGGAGTGTTTTTTTACTCCCTTAGTTTACCCCCGGTGTGTGCTTACTTGCTTTTCTGCCGGGGGCTATTTTTTCGCCTCCGGCAAAAAGATGTCAAACTCTAAGCTTGTCCGCGAATGTCGTAGTCGGGGATCCAGATTATAGTTTAACTATTTAACCATATTATCCATATTATCTAAATTAACCATTTAACCGCTAACAATGTACCACGAAATACGAGATATTCTTCACGCTTCACGCAATACGCGATACGCAATACGCAATACGAGCATCTGCCCTCTACATCTGTCGAGAGTCCTCTACAAATCGACCCTTTTTATGCAAAACAAACCCAAAGTCAAGAACTACCAAATCAATGTAAGCTCTTTTATAACAAGTAAATATGTGAAAGTGGACAATTGGTGAAATCGGAAAAACAAACCCAATTCAAAGCCTGTCCTGAATCAGCCGAAGCCCTGAGCGCATTGAGTTTATCCTGAGTGTAATCGAAGGGAAGGGGTAGTCGAATGGGCCAATTTCTTCAAATGCCCAAAATAAATACGTATTAGTGTATTTTGTCGGACATTTAGATTTTGCTTTGAATTGCTTTGACCAGCGGTTCAAACTGTGGTGGTAAAGATTGCAGAAAAGCATTCAGTTCAGTTTTACTTGATGTGAGCGTGATTTTGGCTCCCTTGTTGAGAAGATAATTTATTCTGTCAAGAGCATGCGCGACCCGCCAATTCCATTCTACAGCCCAGGCCTTTTGTGCAACGTCAATCCAGCATCTTATGGCATTAGTTAGCTGACCTTTGTCCATGTGCTGCTCGGCCTGGAGCGTCGAGATGTCCATCTGAAGCATGAGCCTGCTTCCCATTAAAAGCTTCGTACGCTCGTCAATGGGTTTTATTGCTTCAGAGGTTATTGATTCCGCAATGTTTCTGATTGATTGTTCGAGCGATTTGGTTTTCAACTGTAAGCTGTCAGATGATTCGAGGTCAGAATATCGGGATTCGATTTCCGATTTTATTTTTGCGATTTCGCTCTTAATTATGCAGATTAGAAGGAATTTGTCTTTTTCATACTGTCGATGAGTGAAATAACCAATCAGGCCAAGAACGGCGACGAGAAACAGCGGAGCAAATCCAATCGCCCGGCGAATCGTGTTTAAGATGTCCCGATTTTGTTCTTCGAGTGGACGCTGGAGAGTTTCTTGCCGAGCGATTTGTACACGAAGATTAGCAATTGGTCGGTGGTCTTCATCGACGATTTGTATGGACGCCCGGCTATTTGGTGAATCCTTTGATACGGTTGACGAATCGGACGCATAGACGTTACAAATCAGGCAGTTCGCCAAACAAAGAATAACAATTACCATTAGCGTGTATTTCAGGCTCATTACGAAACCCTCTTCCATTGCCAGTCTTGCTCAAAGCTGATAAACACCTGATGACAAAATCTCCGGTTCATTTCTTTCCATACCATTAAATGATAGCACATAAACAGGCCTTATACAAGCACAATTTGCAATCTATACACAACCAGGCAAAATAGTATACGTATAAGTCACGTATCACGGTAAACTTACACAACAAAAACGGTCAGCAGAGAAATACTTCAGAAGTTTTCCATCTATACGTTAGCGCCGGCAGGTCAAGGGGCCGGTTGTTTCATGTTTTCCGGGTGAGGCGAGCAGAAGCAAGATAAATTTAACCACCACCCAGATATGGAACGACCGGCCTGCTCCGGTATAGCTTTCTGCTTCGGCCTCGCTACGGCCTCGGCCTTCCGGGCTGCGGCGGGCTCCGCCCCGACAAGCGCCGAGACGAGCGAAGCACTTCGCAGAGACGAGTCGCCGAGCCGAGTTGGCAAGTCGCCACTTTAGGAATCTGCCTCGAGCCATATTGGGCTTGACCAGGCTAAGCTGCCATTGCTTTGTACCACCCGGACATAATAACAATCAGTTTTTTCTGTACGCCGCTTGTCCGTGAATTCGAATTCAGTTCGATAGTTTTCGGAAAAGACAATCCTGTGCAACAGCATAGATTCTGAGGTAAAAGGCCCGGTGAATTCAGTATCACTGGATTCTGCTAACTGTTCTAAGGATTTTGTAATGGCCATTTGAGTAGGCTGAATTAGCGTAGTTGTTAACTTTGTTTTTGGTGAACCCTGAATTTCCAAGATTATGCTATTGGTTGCCTTTTCTTCATAAGCCTGCATACGCGAGGTGTATGAAATAACATCACAACTTCTATCATTTAAAGTCGTGATTCTATTACGCCGTTCTTCGTCAAAAGGTCCAGATTGAAAACAGGGAGTGGCGGAAATGATTTTTCCATCATTGACGATAACTGTGAATTTCCAGTCGCAAATGCGAGCCATGTTTAAATCTCCCCACGGCCCCCAGCCGAATTCGATGCGGCAAAGAATTGGCTTTTCCCAACTGGATGGCCGAATTGCGCGATCGACAGGATGAGCACGATATATCACTTCGTTATTGCGAAGTACTTCGAGGCGGTCGACGACGTCTTTACCTTTGGCCTTTACATGGATTTTACGAGCAAATGTTGCGGGAATTGTTTCACCCATCCAGTGCCCATTAAGGCGAAAGTCCAATTCAATTCGGTCGCCGCTGACGCCATAAGTCCGTCGCGCTTTAAGAGCTTCCAGAATAGACTTACGGGTGAGTGTGTCGGCATACGCGGCAACCAGCCCCTCGCCGTAAGCACCAGGGTATCCAAGATGGTCATCAGTGCTTGCCACCACCCCAACCCGGACCCCTTTCCGCCACAACCATTGCAGTGTGTTCTGAGTGCAGCGACCACCCATGCTGTGACGAATGTAGCGATAAGGGCCACGATCGGATTCAGCATTGCCATGCTCAGAAAAGATTTCCACCACCGGCGAAACTTCGGGGTCTAATACACTCCAATTTTGCCCCCGCCATCCCCGCTTATAGGAGGGATGATGAGGGATTAAAATGGCGCCCCGGTCACGGGCAAATTTTTGAAACTCTTTGATGTTTTTTGTGTAAACAAGCTCCGATTCTGAGCCGGGAAAAATAATACAGACATCGCCATATGAACTGGAGTGCCATTCATACCCAATAAATGATACAAATTCACCCGGTTCATAGTATTCATTGGCAAACCGTTTAACTTTTTCCCAATTATTCTTCATCACCTCAAAACCTCGCACCCATTTCAGATGTTTGTTTTCCGGCATCGTGGGCATATCGTGCCATTGAGAGTGTCCGGTGAAGCAAAAAAAGTCAAGATGACTGCGGGCAATATCATAAGAACGTTCCAAAGACCCTTTGGCATAGCCAACGGCATTATGGCTGTGAATGTCACCCCAATAGAGATTTTTCTTAGACGATTGGGATTGCCGAACACCAGAAGCAGATTGAATGATTGGAGCAGCTTCGGCATGGACACCCAAAGCTATCCCAGCGCCTACCGCAGTTGAACTTTTTAAGAGACTTCGCCTCGTTATCTGGTCTTTATTAAACATTACTGAACCTTCCGAATTATGAATATTTGTTCTATCGAATCCATATTATACTACAAATTCAATAGCTGCATTAAGCTCAAAAGATTACTTATTCATAGTTTTAATTCTATTCGGTAGTACATCTTGTCATAGGGCAATGGGAGCTACACTAATTCTTGACACTAAGCTACATCAGTAGTGCTATGATTGCAATCACCACCAGAAGCTCTATTAACGTAAATCCCGCCCCATTAGAGAGCTGTTTTCTCACGGGGCAAGTTAGAAAACTCCGGTGTCGTTTCCGGACGTCTGTTTGGCTTCCCGCGAAGCGGGGTCCCTTCCCCGTGTCTTTCGGGCAATCTTCCACCTTTTCGATCGGGAATATTAATTTCTAACGGGGTAAACCCTGTTAAAACTCTTCCGTTTGTCCGTGTAGCAATCATAACTTCTAAAGGCGGAAACACCTTTCGTTCGTCCATATTGCACTTTTTCCTTCTTCTGAGATTACGCTGCTCGTGGACTTTCTTCTGCAAAACGCTTTTATGGCTTTACAAATAGTAACATTACAGATTTTTGTATAATTCTATCAAAAAAACATGCGCTATTCAAGAGATTTTGCTTGACTGGAAAGTAGATAATTTGGTATAGATAACATTAGTGAAGCTTGTGCCTGCACAGCCGGGCATCCGTGGCTTTGAGGTCATCCAGCGGGCGCAATTCTTATAATTTTTCGATAGAGGAGGAGTTATTATGTATTATGCGAGGCTAAGAGTTTCAAGTCAGGACTTTGAGCTTCGCAAGTGGAGGTTTTCACATTTCAATAAAAAATTCATATCCCGCCTCTGCGGGAACGAGTGTTTTGGTGTGTGGCCGAAACGTAAATAGTTATTTTCAACTCTTTTTTAAAGGAGGACTATCATGTCTAAAAAATTGATTTGTTTGGTTTCTTTTGTTTTGGTTCTTGACCTGACGAGTAACGCCTTTGCTCAGCCAGCTGACGGTCAGATCCAGCAGACGTCGGTTGCACCGGTTATCGATGGCTTGGAAGAGGACATCTGGTGGGGGGTGCTGGCGTATCCCATCGACCAGGTTGTTGTAGGTAGCGCTACTTCCATCCAGAATGAACTGGATTTTTCAGCAACATGGAAGGCGCTGTGGGATTCAACAAGGATTTACTTTCTGGTAGATGTCACCGACGACATTCTTATATTTGACTCCCCCGGATCAGGGGCGTGGCCTAACATGCACTATGACGACTCTGTCGAAGTTCACTTAGATGCTGACAATAGCAAAGGTACTACCTATGCAACTGACGATTTTCAGTATGGCTTCCGTTGGGACGATCCTGATACTATTGGTACCGGAGGCAATTCGAATACTGACACTACGGGTGTCGAATTTGTGATTGTAGGCAAGACAAACCCGAAAGGTTATATCTGTGAGATATCGATTCCGTGGTCAACGCTGGGTACTACCCCGGGCTTAGGCGACTTTATCGGCGCCAACGTTGCGGTCAATGACGACGATGAAGGAGGTGATCTGGAATTTCAGCTAACCTGGCTGGTAACCTCAGGTGACCAGTGGATGAATCCCAGCTTGTTTCCGACTATGGAGCTTATTACTGCTTTGGCGCGCGGCAAGAGTTGGAATCCTAACCCAACTGATGGTTCCATGCATGTGGATACATGGGTGAACCTTAGCTGGTCACCGGGATTTTATGCGGTCTCGCACGATGTATATTTTGGCGACAATTTTGATGATGTAAATGACGGCGCTGCCGAAGCATTCGTGGGCAATCAGGTCGCGACATTTCTTGTTGTCGGTTTCCCTGGATTTCCTTTTCCGGATGGTCTTGTTCCAGGCACAACTTACTATTGGCGAATCGATGAGGTCAATGATACTGAGCCGAACAGTCCGTGGAAAGGTAATGTCTGGAGCTTCTCAATTCCACCCAAGACCGCCTATGCGCCTGACCCGGCTGATAGTGCCGAGTCTGAAGACCTCGATGTGGAGCTTAGCTGGACGCCAGGTTTCGGTGCAAAATTGCACACCGTGTATTTAGGTGACAATTTTGACGATGTAAAAAACGCCGTTGGAGGACTTACCCAGGGAGTTTCAACCTATACTCCTTCCGACCCTCTTAAAATGGCTAAGACCTACTACTGGCGGGTCGATGAGTTTGACGCCATCGACACGTATAAAGGCAACGTCTGGAGCTTTACTACCCAGGGCGCCGTTGGGAACCCGAACCCGGCTAATGGCGCTGTGGATGTAAAGCAGACATCAATTCTCACTTGGTCGCCGAGTGTCTTTGCTGCTTCGCACCAGTTATACTTTGGCAATGATAAAGGTGCCGTGAAAAATGCCGATACCGGCTCACCGGAGTATAAATGCACCAGGGACCTTGGTGCTGAGAGCTATGACCCCGGAAAACTCCTGTGGGATACCACCTACTACTGGCGTGTTGATGAGGTCGATAACGCCAATCCAGATAGTCCGTGGGTAGGCAACCTCTGGAGCTTCACGACCGCCAACTTCCTTGTCGTGGACGATTTTGAGTCCTACAATGACCTTGACCCTGGTGACGCCGAGAGCAACAGGATATTTAACGCGTGGTTGGACGGATACGACGACCCGACAAACGGTTCTTTGGTTGGTTATGATAATCCTCCGTTCGCAGAGCAAACTATCGTTCACGGAGGCAGCCAATCGATGCCGCTCTTCTACGACAATAGCGTTGGTTACTCTGAGGCGACTTTGACGTTGACTTACCCGCGTGACTGGACCGAAAAAGGTGTAAGCATATTAACGATTTGGTTCAGGGGTGATTCGGACAACGCTGCCGAGACCTTGTATGTTGCCCTTAATGGCAGTGCGGTGGTCAATCACGATAATCCGAATGCAGCGCAGTTAACTACCTGGACGGAGTGGACTATCGACCTGCAAGCCTTTGCCGACCAGGGCGTGAACCTGGCCAATGTCAATACGATTTCCCTTGGTCTTGGTAACAGGAAGAATCCCGTTGCCGGCGGTTCAGGTACGATGTATTTCGATGATATTCGTTTGTATCCACCGCCGCCAGAGCCGGAACCGGCACCTTAAGCTTGGAATCAGCGACCGCCGGTAGAGCTGGTGGTCGCTGATTTACTTTTCACTCGTACTCGAGCAACACAATTTCGTAGTGCTTGAGCGTAGGAACCGTCATGGAGATGCAATCCTTGCGATTGGATACTCTCACCTTCCTCCCGTTAGTTAGCAAACGTACGGCCTTGATTGGTTTAACGGGCGTGATGCTTATCCGGATGTCGTCAACGGGGATGGGGGCATGCAGGGCATTATTGAGTTGTCCCGAATGATTAAACAGGCCGACCCACTCAAACGTGCCATCCCGTGAGGTTCGGTGAGTCACCTCCACAAGCGGTGACGTCTTGACCTCCAACCGGCGCTCAAGGTCGTCCAATCGGATGACTTCAGCCGGTTCCAGCCCCCCATACATAATACCCGCAGTGTCGGCGCCGATAATCCAGTAGGTTGTTCGACCAGCTTTGGTACTGGTGCGAATACTGTAGCCCTCGCTTCTTAATGTCCCCGGAGGGCTTGCTCTTTCCGACAGCATCCGGCGTGTGACATCCGCATCTGAACGCAGCAAAAGAACGATGCGCATACCATCAGTAACCTGGTCCAGTTGTGTCAGACGGGACTGTCTTACACTATGTCCTTTTACCCGCAACGCCGTTTGAACGTCTTTAGAGGCAAACACGGCCTGAGGGCTCTTGTCATCAAACAAAAGGGTAATCGATGCAGCCCGCAGTTCAGAAACTGCAAAAGAGAAAAGGAACAGGACCGCAACGATTCTTCTTCCAATTCCGCCAGAGACATTCAGGCATTCCATATTCATAAATTCTCCTTTCTGCATAAACGA
>CAYUFX010000150.1:0-9153 GCA_964444135.1 uncultured Pirellulales bacterium
GAGAGTGAAGAGTGAGCTAAAGTGCCTAAAGTGAGCTAAAGTTGGATTCTCGATGATCATTATGGATACTCGATTGTTGTGAGTGGTTAATTGGTTAAATGGTTAATTGTTCATTCGCGAATCTGGGCTTGCTTGCCCTGAAGGCCGTGCCACGCTATGGCTTATGAAATGTCTATTAAAAGCCGCCTGCTGGCGGTTTTTGTTCGTCTGTTGACAAACAGGTGGGTATTTTAACATATTTTCAAACAATGTCAACAAAAAAATGACAAAAAAAGCACTTTTTTTGGCCGACCCTCTTGTCGATCGGGGAGTTTTCTACGCATTATTCCCTTAAGCAACTGCCATTCGTGGTTGTTCCTGTTACTATAATAAAAATATGGATCTTCCGAATAATGAGTAGGTGAAATCGGCGTTTCGGACGAACGAGAAAAATCGTTCGGGGCCCCAGATGCACAGATTTCCCCCCACGTGCCCCAAATCTGAGCCTCTGCCCAAACGATTTTTCTCTCCAGACAACTCTAAGGCCCTGATCTGTCGGATCCACCTACGCATTAATCGGATGAACGAAAAATATTAATAATTTCTTAGAAAATGCCAAAAATATACTTGACTATGATTGCACTTTTTTGCAATAATCTACTTTATGGGACAAATAAGAGATTCAATACTGAAACAGATGCTCAAATTAGAGTTTACCATATATCAAGTTTCCAAAAAGGTAGAAGGTAAAATCCCCCAGCGTACCGTTTACACTTTTTTGACGGGGGAAAAGGATACGGGAACAGAGACGGCTTCAATTCTTATGGAAACATTAGGATTAAAAGTGGTAATTACACCTGATAGAACTAAATATTTGAGGAATGAAAAAATGAAAAAGGAAAAGCCAGAATCTTTTAGAGGAAGAGTTATTGCAGAATGGAAAAGAGCAGGTGAGCCAAATTGGAGTTCAAGAGAACAGTTTGCAATTTGTTTACTTGTTGATTTTGAGTTAAGAAAAGAAGGGAAAAATCCGGCTGAGGTTTTTCGCAAGCACGTGGAAAACGGCAATTATTCAGAGGCGATGAAGTGGGTACAGGGCTTGAAATTCAAGACCTGGAAGTAGCTAACTTATTGATTTAGGTGATACTAAGGCAAATTTTTACAAAAATGAATACGCAAAGATTGTGAATAGAAAGAGAGTAACAAAAAGCCCCGCGGGCAAGCGGAGGGGAAGTGAAAAATAAAACGAACATGTCCTGTATTGCGTTAGCGCTTAAATGGGACGAGACAGGGAAACTTTAATTCTTTCTGAAAGCGATTTTGGAGTAAAAAGATGTTTGAGCGTTTTACAGAACGTGCACGTAAGGTTCTGGCGTTGGCTAACCAGGAGGCACAGCGATTAAACCACAAATACATAGGGACCGGACACATCCTGCTGGGCCTGGTTAAAGAGGGTAGTGGGGTGGGTGCTGCGGTTCTAAAGAATCTGGAAGTAGATATAAAGAAGCTACGGCTTGAAGTGGAAAAGCTGGTCAGGAGTAGGCTGGATATGGTTACGATGGGCAGACTCCGACCACGAGCCAAGAAGGCTCTTGAGTATGCAATCGAAGAGGCCAGGTCGCTTAATGATAATTATGTGGGAACCGAACATATCCTGCTGGGTTTATTAAGAGAAAACAAAGGCATAGCGGCTCAGGTCCTAATGAATCTTGGCTTGAAGCTTGAGGATGTTCGTCAGGAGGTTTTAGACATGCCATATCTATATGATCCAATCAAAATAAAGTCCAGCAAGAAGTTTAATGACAAACCATTTACTTATTGGTGGGACATCGCACCCGGATTTTTAGGAGAGATGGATAATTACGAAGCAATTGCATTTGTCAAAGACGATCCTGCTAAGCGTAAGTTTTGCTATGTACCAATACCTGCTTTGAAGGGATATTTGACTAAAGAACGGCAGACTACTCGTGGAAATGGCAATTGGGGAATAAAAGTCCTGAAAGATCGAGTCCTGAAAGGTGAAGATCTGTTGGCATTTGAACCAAGAAGCAAAAGTGGCAAGTTGCTTTTTCTTCCAGTTGTTTGGCTAAATGACACTCAAGATGATAGAATAGCGTCTGGCCGATAGGACAGTGGCGGAAGACAGAAGGAAAAAAACAGAAGATGGGTCCCCGATAAGGACATGCAGGGATTTAGGCAGTAATCACCATCTTGGCAGAATTCGCTTCCAGTTGGGGTCAACATGTTTACGCATTTCGGCCTCATCATCCCGTTTGCGATATGGGCATTTTTCATAACGTTCACGGCCACGTGCCAGTTTGTCATAATCCAGCTCTACTCCCAATCCGGGCTTTTCAGGAATCTTGACGCAACCATTGACAATCGGTACGCGGCCACCGGCGACCACTTCATCTTGTTCCGACTGCCAGGGATAATGGGTGTCACAGGCATAAGTCAAATGAGGTGTCGCGGCGGCCACGTGCGCCATTCCCATTAAGGACACACCCAAATGACTATTCGAATGCATCGATAAACCGATGCCGAAGACCTTACAGAGATTCGCCAAATGCTGTACCTGCCGCATGCCGCCCCAATAATGATGGTCACACAGAATAATTTGCACAGCGTCTAATTCGATTGCCCGGGGGATGTCACCGAACGAAGTGACCACCACATTGGTGGCCAGCGGTGTCATAATCCCCTCGGCGACTAACCGTCGTCTTACCTCTGCCATATTTTCTATGCCGGCGGTTGGATCTTCCAAATATCCACCGCCCGAAAGCTCCTCGACCAAAGCTTTGCCTACGCGCAGGGATGTTTCAACTGTCCATGCAGAATTTGGGTCGATGCGCAATGGAACTTCAGGACCAAGCTCCTGACGGAGCAATTTGATGGTCTCAATTTCCAGGTCCGGTTCCAGCACACCGCCTTTGAATTTGATAGAGCCGAATCCGTATTTGGTCACCATTTGTTTGACCTGCTGCACGAGGGCTTCGGGTGTAAGGGCTTGGCCGTATTCATCTTCGCGAACATCGTCGCCTTCACCTCCCCCTCCGGCATGTTTGTAGAACGGATAAGCGGAAAACGGAACTTTATCCCTGAGGCGACCGCCAATCAGGTCACATACTGGCTGGCCAACAGATTTTCCGATTAAATCCAGACACCCAACTTCAATGGCCGAATACGTGCGGGTCGTTGCGTCAAGGGGATTCTCGCCAGGAACCAGATATGTCTGCGAACGCTCGGCGCCTGCTCCCTGTCCTTCCACCATAGGCGAGAGGAAGCCGGTTAAACGGTACGAATCGGCACCAACAACTTGCGGCCGCAAATCTCTTAGAGCCTGGGCCGGAGTTTGGCCGCCGTACGTTTCGGAAATGCCGACAATACCATCTTCGCTTTCAAGCTCCAGAATAGTCCGCAACGCGTATGGGGCATGAAGGCCATACGAACTGCGTAAAGGGGGGTCTGCGATAGCGATAGAGTGAATACGCATGTCGATAATTTTCATTTTGATTCCTTATTTTCTATTTAGCGAGATTGTTAAACCAATGGGAAAAGTCGTGCTAGAATCATAATCACTAACAAACCAACGATTCCCATCAGCGTCATCATTGTCGAGCAGGTTTTCAGCGTTTCGCCCTCCGTCATACCGGACATCTTGCATATTACCCAGAAGCCACTGTCATTCATCCAGGGAATGAGTTTTGACCCACATCCAATGGCCAGTGCCAGATATAGTGGATGGAATCCCAGTTGTCCGCCGCCGGCCAGACCGCCGAGAATGCCGACCGCAGTTATCATGGCAACCGTTGCGGAACCCTGAGCCGTTCGGACAATGGCTGTCACAAAGAATGCCAAAGGAAGCACGGCTATGTGATAAGAAGTCGCCAGCTCCTGGATGCGATAACCGATGCCGGTCTGCTGCAGGATGCCGCCGAAGGCACCACCGGCAGATGTAATAAGAATGATTAACCCGCCGCTCGAGAGCGCATTCTGAAGGAACGCTGTGATGTTCTTCTTATGGCCTCGGTGCTGGCATGCAAAAGTCACCAGAGCAATAGCAGCCGAGATTGTAAGGGCCACGTTGGGATTGCCTACGTTGTCAATCAGCACGGCGATGCTTTGCCACCAGGGAGTTGTTGTTATGGGAGATTGTGTCTTCACCCAGGAATCGAAAAATGTACCTCCGGCAATCAAAAGCACGGGCAGAACGATGGGTAGTATCGAAAGCCAAAAGGGCGGCAGGTTTGCTTCATCTTTTTCTGTCATACTTTTTAGGTCGGCAACCGAAATATCGGCCGTGTCTCTGACGGGTATAGGCCATTTTCGGTTTGCCCATAGAGCATAAAGATAACCGGCGCTTACAGTAAATATACCAACGACGATTCCCCCTATAATCATGAGTCCTATGTTTACAGAAAGCTCACCTGCAACAAATAAGGGGCCGGGCGTCGGCGGTACGAGAGAATGGGTCATGGTTGCTCCCGCTACAATCGCCATAATGTAGAGGCCGTAATTCCGGCCTACCCTGATCCCCATGGCCTTACCTAAGGGTATCATCAGATAGAAAACCGTATCGAAAAAGACCGGCATTCCCAGCAGAAATCCGCTGCTTAAGAATGCGCAGGGCGCGCGTTTTTCCCCCAGCCATTTTAGCAGAGACCGAACGGTTCGCTCTGCAGCGCCGCTTTCAAGTAAGAACTTCCCGATGATGGAGGCCATGGCAATTAAAATCCCAATCTTCGTACAAGTTCGCCCGAATGCGCCGGCAACACGCTCGCCCACGGATTGTTGGATTAAGGCTTCGGTTTCTGCTGCCGTCATGTTCTTGTCCCGGGCAAATTGCCTCAGTGCAGGTGTCGCTGTGAGAGAGCCTACGATGATGGCGCCAAGTATTAGCGCCAGAAATGCATGCAGCCGGAACTTTAGAATGCCGCCGAGGACCACAATCATACCGATTAACATAAGCCACAACGGGTCAATCATTCTACTCTCCTTTCACCCATTTTACGCTGTGGTCCCCGGTAACCGCAATGGTTTCAGGCGGAGAATCCAAACGGAAAATCGACCAGGGCCCCGGTATGAATGGATACTTCTCAATCACGCGTTCATCAATGTCAATTCCCAAGCCGGGTCCTTCGGGCACCACAAGATACCCCTGCTCAATTTCCAGTGGTTCGGTCAGAATTTCATCCGAAAGTGGAAACGGATACATCCCCGCACGTCCCTGGGCCGAGTAACACGGGTATTCCAGCCATTCAACCACATCTTCCGGCCGGCATATCCCCAGATGTGCCGCAGCCAGCACTTCGAGGGTGGTTCCCCAGCTATGAAACGCAAACTTCAATCCGTGCCGCTGAACACCTTCGAAGATTCGCTGGGCCATGGCAAATCCCCCCTGGCAGAGCACGTCCATCTGAATATAATCAACGGCTTCGGAATCAATCAAATCCTCAAAACCTAAGATATCGGGCTCATGCTCTCCGGAGGCTAACTTGACATTCGACTGACTTCGCAGTTTGCGATAAGCCTCATGCTTCTCCGGAGGCAGTGGCTCTTCCAGCCAAACCGGATTATACGTCGCCATATCATTCGCCAATTGTTCAATTTGTTCGAAGGAATAGCTTCGGTCTCCCATTCGCCACCAGGTATGTGCATCAACCATGAGGCCCATCTCGGGTCCTACAGCCTGCCGCATTAATTCTATAGTTTTTAAGTCATCTTCCGGGCCGCTCCCCGGCCGCATTTTATATGCCGGGAATCCCATAGCCGCAATGGCCGCCGCTTCTTCGGCATACTTTTCAGGAGGCATATACATACCGGCGCTGCCATAAAGTTTAATGCGGTCGCGCAAACGTCCACCCAACAGCTCGGAGATTGCACAGCCTTCGTATCGACCGACCAAATCGAGCAATGCGATTTCCACGGCATAGTATGTCTTGACTGTTTCCGGATTGGATTGGAATGTAAAAGAATTCCATTGGCGCGGGTTCTTGCCGGTGAGAAATAATCGTATTTCCGTATTAATTTCCTTCCGGGCGCGTTCATGTGCCGGGCCGGGAGCGTAACCTGTCAAGCCGGTATCGGTTGATACACGAATGAGCATAGCATCTCGTTTGAGGATGGTGCGTTCTCCCCCCCAAAAGGGGAGTTTTTGGGGTTCAGGCATTTGATAAGACATTAAAAAAGATTCTACATTAGTGATTTTCATCTGCTACTGGTTTAAAGATATTCGAGAGTTCCTGCAAAAAAAGCGCCAAGGCCGAATGGTCATTTCAGAGATGACCTCAAATCACTCAAAGTATCCACCATATTTCGGGCGCCGGAGGTTACAAATACAGCATCGGCTCCACAGGCGATAAAGCGAAAGCCCAGGTCGTGATATTTATTAAATTCTTCCGGGCTGCGCATCAGGACCCCGGTTGCCTTACCAGCCTTTTTAGCTGCTGTGGCTGTGGTTTTCAAGGCATCAATAAATCGAGGATGTTCGAATTGCCCGAAAATGCCCAATGCAGTCGATAAGTCGGATGGCCCAACAAAAAGCAAATCAATACCATCGACTGCTGCGATGTCATCGAGACTATTAAGAATTTCCTCGCTCTCCACCTGTACAATGCCGACGAGGGTATCTTTGCTGCTCGCGAAATAATCTTTGGAGTTCGCACCAAAATTCGTTGCTCGCACCATGTACGCCACACCGCGAACACCTTCCGGCTGATATCGCATGGCGTTGGCTGCCCGTTGCGCTTCCTCAAGGTTGTTGATTCGTGGACACATGATACCCTCGGCCCCTAAATCGAGAATGCGATGAAAACGCTGCCGTTCGTAAGACTCCACGCGAACCACCGGCGCCGCTGCAGTATGCTCCAGCGCCTGCAGCTGATGTAGCACATCTTTTTCTGTCCCGGCTCCATGTTCCAAATCGATGAGCACCCAATCAAAGCCCGCCATCCCCACGATTTCGGCAGTTACTGATGAGCCCAGGTTGAGCCAGCATCCAATCAGCGTTTCACCGTTACGAATTCGTTTTTTAAGATTTTTCATTTATTCTACCCCGAAAATTATTAATTGCCGTTTCCGCTGGTAGCTACGGTCAGACTGCTATTCGTGCTTGCCCGCCGTGTCGCGGCCACGTCGTGACAGGCCCGCCTGCTCGATAGCCGCAGCGATGCTTGCGCCCCGCTTAAAGGAGGCGCCCTGGTCAGCCAAACACTTCTCCAGTGCCGACAGGCATAGCATCACGTTACTCAGTGTGCAGGCCGAGCCCATCAAGCCGATACGCCATGCCTTTCCTTTGAATTTGCCCAGTCCGCCGCCGATTTCGATGTTGAACTCGTTGAGTAGCTGTTTTCGTACCGTAACATCGTCCACACCGGCGGGTATGGCAACCGCATTCAGCATGGGCAGCTCATAGCCCGGCTGGGCCACGTAGTCGATTCCAATGGCCGACAGCCCCGCACGGAGGATCTTGTGATTAGTCAGGTGACGCGCCCATCGGCACTCCAGGCCCTCTTCCTTAATTATCCTCAAGGATTCCAACAAGGCGTAGTTCATATTAACCGGTGCGGTGTGATGATATAGGCGCTCGCTGCCCCAGTACTTGCGGATCATTGAAGTATCCAGATACCAGCTCTGAACCCTGGTTTTGCGATTATCGATGGCCGCAACCGCTGCAGCGCTGAAGGTCACCGGTGACAGCCCCGGCGGACAGGAAAGGCACTTCTGAGTGCCGGAATAGCAGGCGTCGATTTGCCAACCGTCCACATCAACCTCCATACCGCCCAGACTCGTGACCGTATCGGCCAGCAGCAGAGCGCCGTGGTCATGGACAATCCTGGATATCTCTTCAAGTGGCTGATGTGCGCCCGTGGATGTCTCAGCATGTACTATACCGACAACCTTGGCGGATTTCTTTTGTAGCGCCTCAGCAATCTGTTCCGGTGTAAACACCTTACCCCACTCGATCTCGAGGGTGGTTACATCGGCCCCATATCTTCGTGCAACATCAGCCATACGCGTGCCAAATACCCCGTTAACGCAAATCAGTACAGGCTCACCCGGTTCAACAAGATTGACCACGCAGGTCTCCATGCCGGCACTGCCTGTACCGGAGACTGCAAAAGTCAGCTCGTTTTTAGTCCTGAATGTGTATTGGAGCAATTCGCGTATTTCGTTCAATATGTCCAGGAATGCAGGGTCCAGGTGTCCGATAGTCGGACGTGACATCGCTTCCAGCACTCTGGGGTCAACGTCTGACGGCCCCGGCCCCATGAGAACACGTTTGAGGGTCTTAGGCGTATTCACTCGGTATTTCTCCTCTTATTCAGTGGTTTCAGTTTTGGGTTCGTGTATTATCAAAAAGAACCACCTTCCACGTGTTGTAGGACAGCATGATCGGGAAACGCAATCCAACTGCAATACAGCCTGCCAGCAGCCCCACGCCGATAATGGATGATAACCATAGTGGTGTCTTGAATCGGTATATACTCATTCCGAAGAGAATCGCAACGATAATAAACAAAAAGGACGCTGTGGCCGTGGCTGGCTCTTTCACAAAGACATCGGCCACTGCGTGTGCGAATACGGCTATCAGCAAGACGACTAGGAACCATGCAAAGGCCAGAAACAGGCGTTTGCCTGCCTTACCTACATGCTCTTCAATCACTCCTCCAATAGTCTTTCTGCCATGCCGGATAGATGCCACCAGGGCGGAAAGGTCATGAGCACCGCCTAAAAATATACTGCCGATTAGAATCCATAAAAGCACGGGAATCCATCCAAACACCGCTGCGATAACCGGGCCAATAATAGGAGCGGCCCCTGCAATGGAGGCAAAATGGTGCCCCATAAGAACGGGCGCCTTGGTTGGAACATAATCCACATCATCACGTTTTGTATGGGCTGGAGTCTTGCGGTTAGGGTCCAGGCCATATTTCCGCGTTATGAATCGGCCATATAGCATATAACCAATAAACAAGGAAACGATTGCAATAATCATTAATACTGAAGCAGACATAGACCATTCCTTAAGTTAAGTTGTATTTCCCATTTATTTGATAGTCAAGGTTACCTTTCCCAGCGCCCCACAGTCCCGTTGGGCAAAAAAATACTTACGCCCATTGTAAATCATATACATAGCTTCTACAATAGATTTACCCTACACAATCGTTTATG
>CAYUFX010000151.1:0-8982 GCA_964444135.1 uncultured Pirellulales bacterium
TTGCGCTCTTTTTGGTCGCTTTGGGCCTCGAGCTTACTTGCTTCTTAGCCGTTGGTTGCTTTGGCCTTGCGCTCTCTTTGGTCGCCTTGGGATTTGAGGTGGACCTCTTCTTGGTGGCCTTGGGCTTCGAGCTTACTCGCTTCTTCGCCGTTGGGCGCTTTGAGCTTGCGCTCTCTTTGGGCACCCCGGCCTTTGAGGCAGGTCTTTTTTTAGTTGCCTTGGCCTTGGCTCCAGGTTTTCTTTTAGCTGATGTTCTTACCATTTTCAATTTCTCCTAAAACTGATTTAAATAATTGTTTCTCATTTTGTATTTACTTTTTTACGTCAAATACTGCCCCCGGGCATCTGAAGCGGTATAAACGCCTATCGACTTAGTAAATGCGGCATATAACTTCTTTTTTGGTTTTTTTTATTTTTTTTCACGAACTACGAACAAGGCCATTTTTAGGCTTTATCCCAAAGGTTATAGGCCGAAACTCTGAATTGCCTTTGGCATCGAGGGAAATTTAAGACCGATAATTTCGAGCCTTAGCGGGGTTCTTTGTCCGCAGAACGCAATGTTGCCTGACAGCATTGTATCGCACGGGAAAGTCCACAGGTTACAGCGGAAATATTGCTTATCTCCTCGGCGGTCAGTTTGTTTTCCGATGAACGGCATATCAGTATAAAGCCCAGTGATGAGTTGTGCAGGCCCAGCGGGATTGTCACGCCTGAGATCTTATTTAACCCAATTAGATTGCCCTGCAGGCCCATTGCAAACATATCATCGAGTGTGCAAACTTTGTTAGACTTGCAGATATTGTCCATCAGCTCAGTGTTGAAACAATTCTCAAGATGCTGCTTTTCGAGAGTGATTGATTGGGCACTTTCGAACATATACAGTTCAAAGTTGTCCGATTGACGCAAAAAGAAGGTAACATTTGCGTCGGCGTTTCCCTCCTTGATAAGTTTGACGGCGGTGTATAAAAGACTATTCAAGACCGTTATTCCGATGATTGACTCGTAGAAATTCGCTATGAAGCTTATCGTCTTCAGACTTTTGATAAAGTCTCTTTGGGCTGCAATAAAGTCATTGCAGAGTATATCTATTTTTTTCGCCTGCTTTTTGCGATTTTTGTTCAGCTTCTTGATAAGCAGGCGAAGTCTTCTGTGTCGCTGTTTATCCTGCACCAAAATACTCGACCTAAGCCATTATGGATACCTGATTACTTGAGCTTTTGTCCCGCACCAAAATACTCGACTCAAGTATTTTGGTGCGGGATTGCTCGTTTTTTTTGAGTCCACCGAAACTTACCTCCACCGTTTTGCTTCGGCTCGACTGAGCTCGCGACTCGACTGAGCTCACCGAAGTCCGAAGTCGCAAAGTGATGAAGTGTGGGCGCTTCAAATTCGGCTTAACAAAAGAGGGGCTTTAAGAATAAAGAAATATAAAAGGACTGGTATCACGTAGCCCTATAAACAGCCGGTTATCAGTTTTGTAGATATTGACCCCGGTTTAAGACTCGACCTTAACCAAAGGGCAGCTTGATTTGTTTCGATTGATTTGTCTGTGTTTTCGGACTTACTTAATACTATGCTACACGAGCCGGCCGGTAAGTGAGGAGTTGGCTCACGCCCTCCACGACAGATACCTTGCGGGCACGCGCAGCAAAGTCATCAATCTCTTCAACTTTCTCGAAGCCGACGACCATCGCATCCACACAGCCCGACTCCAGCGCATATTTGATGGATTTGTCGCGTTTCTCAGGACTATTGCCGAACGTCCCCTCACCTATTATCTTCATCCCTATCACAGCCCTGCCCTGCCTGCGCATCGCTTTGACCACCGCTTCGACCTTCGGTATCTCTTCGACCGTCTCGACATCCATTTTCACCGCGTAAGGATTTATACGAACGTGCACAGAATCCACCCACGGCTCCTTTACACACGCCTCAAGCGCCTCCAGCGAATGACATGACACACCATGCGCACGGATGATTCCTTTCTTCTTGAGCTTTGCCAAAACGTTCATTTGCTCGCTCAGCTCTTCCGGCCATTGGCCCGATGTAACACAATGGAATAAAATCAAGTCGATGTAATCGGTTTTCAGCTCCTTCAAAAAGCGCTCCACGACAATATCCGGGCTCGGCCGTTCCGGCTCCGGCAGACCCCCGCGACGAAACCATATCTTGCTTGTTATCACGTAATCTTTGCGCCGCATCTTCTTCAGTGCTCCAGCCAAAAATGGATGCGTCCCATACAAATCCGCAGCATCAAAAAGCCTGACACCCCGTTCATAGCATCCTATTGCCAGCGCGTCGAACCTCTCTTTGCCCATACGCGTATGATTTGACTGCCTTTGGCTGCCACGCATCCCGGTGCCAAGGCCCACGCGAGAAACCTTTATCCCCGTTTTTCCTAACGGCACAAGCTCGTACGGGTCATGCTTTTTAGCTCTCTGTTCCCCAGATGCTGCAAACTCGGCCCCCAAAAGCAGACCGCTTACTCCCGCCATCGACCTGGCTAAGAATTCACGACGTTTCATCTCCATCGCTGTTCGCTCCTTAAATAATTGTGCTGACTTTGTCATTCCCGCGAAAGCGGGAATCCAGGAAAAGCAAAAGTTTGGATTCCGGCTTAAATCCGGAACAACAAGGCCGAAATATTAGCATAGCTTTTAGAAACAATGCTAAGATACCTGAATAGATTTGATAACGCAAGAGATTTTCATCTAAAGACAGTTCGATATCCTACGCTCAGCTTTTATACTCTATCGATGCAAGAATTTTCCTGCAGGTGCAGTGATTTCCTAAGTGACATAACGCAAGTCTTGAAACGGCGAATTTGATTGTCCGCAGGACACCTTGCGGTGGAAACGAATAATCACTTATTTCTCCGTACCCAATTGTTATATGTGGGGAAAATCTCTCAAAGCTCGATTTTTCAGGATAGCTCTTAATCCAGGCCAAAGTTGATTCGCTGGCCCCTGATGGAGAAAGTACCATATCTGCCCTTACATCATAGCTAAAATATGGCGCCAGTCTCCGCATAACTTCTTCATGAAGTGATTGAAGCGATTCTGTTCTTTCTATCTGAAGAACCGACACTTGTTCACCTGCTGAATTTGTTTCGGCATGGATGCCGATAACGCTTAGCTGCCCCAAAGAGTTTTGTTTTGCGATTGTCTGCAGAACTTTCTCAATATCGGCGATGTCCCTTTCGTCAATACAGCCCATTGCCAGAGAAATATGCGGCAGGCAGTTCTCTTTATCCAAAATAATTTTGTCGGCACATTGTTTCAGTAGTTTTTTATTCGCTGCAATAGCTTTATCCGCCATCTCTTCCGAAAGTAACAGTACAACATCAACCGATATTTCCGCCATCAGGCTAATCTCGGTAAAACAGTTCTATCGTTTTTGTCTCAACTGCACTACACCCAAACCGAGTAGCAAAAGTTTCCGCCGTTTGTTTTCAATCGTAATCTTTAAAACTCTTCATCCACTCCGGCCATACAGGTGCATTAGCGTTTGTATCGAATCGGCGATGCCACTTCAGCTTCCACAGCTCCTTAAGCCCAATCTTACGAGCCGAAAAATCCACAAAAAGACCGTTTATAAATCCATGGTGCCTATCGATACAGAAGGCTTGGATATTGGGGCCCAATGGGCCGTATTCAACTCCACCATCATATTCCGGAGGCTGGTCAAAAGATTCTGCAAGACCCCCAAGCCATGTACAATCCAGAAATAGCGGGATATTATTTGCACCCTTCGCATTTGGACTCCGCCAGTTCTTTGTTGTGTCTCGGCCGAATGGGTCCGACTCACCTCCCGAAGCTGGTGGATTGGAGACATGCCCGTTCATCCCATAGCTACCGTAAACACCTTCCAGGCCCATCAGAGCATAGGTACTGTCAAAGGCGCCCCAGGCCAAAAACTTGCTGCCTGCAGGGGCAGGACTGCCTTCCGGCGAAGCCGGCTTGTTGGCCATCGAACACAACCGCAGCTCTGGCTCTTTATAATAGGGTTCCAGAAAATCTGTCCACATTTTCCCACTGCTGCCGCTGGCAAAATACCCGTCGTTGTCCATAGTGTATATGGCAAAAACCTTACCCCATTGGCCAAGCACTGACTGACAGCCAACTGACCTCGCTTGGTCTCTTACACGTGCCATCGCCGGCATTAATATGGCCATTAGCAATGATATAATAGCAATGACCACCAAAAGTTCTATCAATGTAAACCCCGTTAGAAATCTTCCACTTTCCCTACCAGGAATCTTAATTTCTAACGGGGTAAATGCTCTTGTCTTACTCATTATAAAACGACAAATTCTTATAAAAAAGTTACTGAACGGAATACGATGATACACATATAAAGGTTCAAAATTAAGAGAAAAATAGGGCGGAACACTATTATTGAGCAATATACCATAACCGATTACGAACCAACCTATGCCCGGAACGTAATGTTGAATATCACTTCTCCTCCTTCAAAAATAAAGGGGGGTCATTCTCAAGTGCCCCCCCTTTATTTTCACAGAAAGGCATTTTGAGACGCCAATCGTTTTGCAGGTCGTTCTTCTTTTCACGAGATACGCGATTCATTTGCCCGGCAGACAAATCGTCACGGTCGTTCCGCTGCCTGGCTCACTTGCAATGCTCAGCGAGCCTTTGTTTAATTGTATGAACCTGACCGCGTAGGCGAGCCCCATTCCGCGTTTTCGACCTGCCGGCTTTGCTGAGAAAAACGGCTGAGTCGCTTTTGAGATGGTCTCCGCGTCCATTCCGCAGCCAACGTCACTGATTTGCAAATTCACCGAATCGCCGGACTCGGCGGCATCAGCGGTAATTTTTATCGGCCCAGGTTTTTCATCATAGGATTCAACGGCGTTGGAAATAACATTTGCAATTGCTGATACAACCTGTGCCGAATCCACAAAAACACTCTCGAGACCCTCGGCAATTGCAATTTGAACATCGAGGTGCTCGGCATTTGTTTTTTGCCTTGCTAATTGTATAGCTTCATCGAGCATCTGTTTAATGTCCGTCCGGGTCGCCCTGGCTTCTGATGGCTCGGCAAAACTCATCAGGTCCTCGATAATTGCAGATGTCTCTCTTGCGTTTTCATAAATCTGTTCCAAGATTTTTTTCTTTTCCTGGTCGCTCTCGGCTTCGGCAAGCAGCTGTGCTCTGCCCGATATCACCGCTAAGGGATTATTTAATTCGTGCGCCGCACCTGCTGCCATCTCAGCTAAAGCGTTCAACGGGTCTTCTGCCGGAGCAGCACGAGTTTGGGTGTCCTTAGGTTGTGAGGGTCCCCGCTCCGCGGGAACGCAAATAAGCCGGGCAAAACGCTCGGCGAAGTGTTGCTGTCTCTGTTGCGCCAGGGCCATACTTAAAACAGTCCCCGCAATCGAGGTGGATGTCCTGAACTTCTCCTCGAACAGCTCCACGTCGCCCGGATAATGAAGCTCGAAGGCAATTGCTCCGACCGCTTTTCGGCCTGAAAGTAACGGCATCAATTTGGTTCGATGCACATCGAAGTCAACGTCTAATTGCTCAAACAGCCAATCGATATGGTCGTACGCATTCAAAATCGCAAAGTTGTTTGCTATCGTTTTTGGTATGACAGATGTTTCGGCCGGAGCGTTTAAGCAGACCATCCTGCTTTGCGAAAGATTTTCTACAACAACAGCTTCAAGTGTTTGCGAGCGGCGCCAAGGCGCTAAATAAAGACAAACCATACCTGTTTGATAAAACTTTTGCCAGCGGGCTGCAAAGTTTTCTGCTATATCAGCCGCTCCACTATTCGAATTTATATCGAGAAGGAAATCTTTTATAAAATTTAAATGGCTCGAATCGCTTTGCAGCAGACGATTTTCCCCAGACAATTCTGTATGTTGTCGGGCTAATTGAGCGGCGGCAGTGTGAACAATCTTGCAATAATTTGCCCCGGCCTTCGGTAGATACAGGCCTAAAATGTTGCTCTTTTGTCTGACGGTTTCAGGCAGTTTCCGACGAATCTGTTGTAGTTGCTCAAGGCTTATTGCAAGCCACTGCGATATGGACTCTGCCGGTTCAGGCAAATCAAAACTGCCGGAGGAGCCGATGTCGGCCTGACGCACAATAGAATCTGCCACCTGTACAACCGCTGCTATCCTTGCTTCAGGTATATCATCGGCAATTGTTACGGTCTGGCTGTGGTGAAGCCAGATGGCAAGAACAATCAGGTTCGGCAGCCGCCACTTTTGCCCAAGACGTTTGCCTATGATTGTATGGTCGGTGCCGAGATGTTTTTGCTCGATGGCACGCGAACTTCTCTTCGTTGATTTTGCTTCTTCGACCATACTGGCAAAACTTTTCGGCATCGTTTCTTCCAGTGCGAGTTTCCCCATATCATGCAGCAGTCCGGCAGAGTAGGCCAGTTGAGAATCCATTTGAGGTGATGCCATCTCGGCGATATCTTTAGCGCAGCAGGCAACCGCAATACTGTGAAGTAAAAGCTCTTTTTTAGCTGTGGCCCTGTCCTTGTCAACTCCATCCTCAAGGTCGAAAGCCTGCAAAACATTAATAGATAGAACGGCATCGCGAACATCGTGCGCAGACAGTTTGTCAAGCGCCTGGCGAAGTGAGAATCTTCCGTCGGGCAGGCCCAGCCCACGCTGCTCAATAAGCGAAAGAATCCTTGCGGTAAGTGCCGGGTCTGATTCGATAATATCAGCCAGCGCCGATGGTGAGAATTGTCTTTGCAAAAGCTTGGGGACAAATTGCACCGCAATGCAGGGCAGGGTCGAGAGCGAATCGAGCCGGCTAACGGCAAGCTCTATCTGCTGGGTGACTGTCGTATTAGCAGGTTCGTCCGGCATATAGTCGTCCCTGTCTTCCTTTGAATCTTGTGTTGTTAACTAAAGTTTTGCAAAATTGAGGTTAGGCATATATTATTTAAGAAAATCAGCTTTTTGGTTTTCTTAAATAATCAGCTAACTTCTTATTAAATAAAAACTTACTGTATGAAAAGAAAAAATCAAAAAACAATTTTTTTCAAAGTATGCCTAACCTCGATTTTGCAAAAGTCTTGTTGTTAAATTGCTAAATGTTAATTGGTTGATTGGTAAGTGGTTAATTGGTGAGTTGACTGCTCACTACTCACCACTCACTACTCACCATAGTTTATCTTATCTGGAGAACAGCAGTGATTTTGTCGGTAAGTTCAGTGATGTTAAACGGCTTTCTTATGAAATCTTCAGCGCCGGATTTTAGGAGCTGGGCGATTTCATCCTCTTTTACGACGCCGCTTACAATAACAATTTTAATGTTCTCGAACTCGGGATTTTTTCTTATCGTCTGGCAGACCACGTTCCCGTTGACATCGGGCAGCATATAATCGAGCAGTATCAAATCCGGTCGAAACCGCTCGGTTGCCATCCCTGCCTCATAGCCGCTTGATGCAGTTTTTAGCTCGAATCTCCCGTCACGTTCAAGGACTTCGACTATAAGCTCGACGATTTCGGTATCGTCATCCACGACAAGGACTTTTCTTTTGCCGGACTCGATGGAATCCAGAGGGATATTGTTGTCCTTCATAAACTTGATTAGATTCTGGCGCGGAATCCTCCGGAATCTTGAGCCGGGAACGCGAAATCCCTCCAGCCGGCCGGCATCAAAGCAACGGATAATTGTTTGTTGGCTTACTCTGCAAATTTCCGCGGCTTCGCCGGTGGTAAACAAATCCTTCATTTTATCCATTCCTCTTCTTTAACCAAATCCTTTTGATACATCCTCCCACCAAATTACCTTTTTGACCTAATTTAACTATTGGGCTTTGGATTTGTCAAGTATAAAAAATCCTAACAGACCCAATTTTATTTACGAGAGGTTAGATATTATCAGGCTTTAGAGACATTCGAAGATGGATTAAGATTTTGGCAGTAACTGCTCCTGGACAATAAAGGCGATCCCTTGAAACGCTAACTTCTTTCTGCCAATAATCTTAGGAATTAAGACTACAGCTTTATTGCAGAGAAGATGATGGTCCTGACAGGCAGCGACTTTCACCGGATTGGGGTAAAAGTCTTTTCGAAAAGCTGAAAACAGCAATAATGGAGTTATGAATCCCAAATTGTTCAATCTGTATTTCGGTAAGTTACTTAATACAAAACTCTTAGGTAACGTTCACCCGGCGAGCAGATGCTGGATTACAGCCAATACAAGAGCAATTTAATATCCGGACCTGCTCAGGACAGAAGAAGACATTTTATAACTTTGCGTCTGACAAAGCTTTTGATGAATCAGATTCTGCGTTATTCGCTGTTTACCCATTTTTCACCTTCGGACAAGGATGTTCACATGCGCCCGAACATCAATTACAAGCTCACTGACAACCTGGCCTTAGAGATTGGCGGCAATATATTCTTCGGCGACTACCCGAACACTTTCTTTGGACAGTTCCGGAATAATACAAATGTGTACGCAGCTCTGTGCTATAGTTTCTGACCATCGGCCAGACTCAGAGCGACAGTTCGTGGGTATGTTGGCTGGCTCACTACTACTCTATGACATTTGATTTTGTGAGTTGTCATTCCCGCGAAAGCGGGAATCCAGTTTGTTAATTGGCTGAATTCCGCATCAAACGGGAACAACCTATATCCACAAATTAAAATGTCGTAAGGTACTACCGGCTTAAGACAATTTTCCACACAAAGTTGCGCCAGCATCTTCGTGGTTCGTAGCTCGGTTCACGTTACACTATCCACTATTCGACGTCGTATCTTTCTGTCTGGTTGTGAAAAATTTATGTTCTAAACTCTATTGCAAAAAAAGTCAAAATTTGTACTTCACAACTGTTTACTAAGCGTTCGATTTCCCCAGTACACACCTTCCGCCACACACAAAATTAGTTGCGTAGGAGAAATTCTCATGAACTGTTTACTAAGCGTTCGATTTCCTCAGTACACACCTTCCGCCACACACAAAATTAGTTGCGTAGGGGAAATTCTCATGA
>CAYUFX010000152.1:0-8951 GCA_964444135.1 uncultured Pirellulales bacterium
CAATGGTCCCATCACTCTGAGTCGCCCAATCGTTCCCTAAATCGCCATTGGGTCTATTGAAGTCGTCCCTGAAACCTGCTCCCCAAGCGTTGGCAACCGAGAGCATAAGAACAATCATCGTGAAACTTTGTATCTTACCCATCTTACTTCCTCCTGAAAAAAGAGTTAAAATGATTACGAATTATATTTTAGCCATACACCAAAACATATATTGTTTATTGGGATTGCCTGTTTCCAATTCAGCATTGAAAAAGAAGATCTAAAATGCAGCCTCCTTCCTTTTTAACGCAAAATCCACAGTAACCTAATTAAGCGTACAAAACTACACCAAGCATATTTATACCAAATTGCCTATCTTCCCGTCAAGAGAAATCTCTGGGATTACGAGTGCTTTTTTCCAACAAGATTATGCAAAAAAGCGCCGCTCGTTTATTTATGCTCTTGTGCACTTATGCTCTATTTATCTTTTCACGAACAGACTGCCCTGCCCTTTTATCAAGTCGCTGAAACTGGTCGTCGGAGGAACTTCCTGCTCACCCGGCCGCTTATCGTTTTTTGTCCCAGCGTCGCCCATCGATATCCAACTTTCAAACTATACAATACCCTAAACTCGCCATTTCAGTCAAACTGAATTTACACAATACGAACTATGCTTCACGCTTGACGAAGTACGAGCATCAAGTATCGCTTGTCCGCCGTAGCTTTTGCGAAGGCGGAAGAATCGAGCATCCAATATCAAGCACCTGATTGCTTATAACTCAGGCCAGACTTTGTCCAAGCTCATACGCTTCTTGCAAACGCTCGGCTTTCCGGCGAATCTCTCCCTTCCCGCTGACACCGGGCACAACTATCTTGCCGACAAGATTCATTTGCAGATAATCAAAACATTTTTCAAAAAATTCAACGACAGGCCTGGCCGTTTCAGGGTCATCTTCCTCGAACGGAACCGCTATCACCGCAGATTTGCCCCGAATCTTTTCTCTGTTTTGGGGGCAGTTAAAGTACACAAAGCGGTCAATGAAGGCCTTCATCAGGGCGGTCGGCCCATACCAATATACCGGCGTGCCGAAGATTATAATATCGCTTTGAATAATCTTAGGATAGACAGCCTGCATATCATCGTTCTTGTTACAATCTTTGCCCTCCCAGCATACGTGACATCCGTCGCATTCTCTTATAGTTAAATCACTCAAAAAAAGCTCATCCACTAAAGCCCCCTTTGCTCGTGCTCCTTCTGCTATTTTCGAAACCAGTATATGCGTATTTCCGTTCCTGCGTGGACTTCCTACAACTGCAAGTATTCTCTTCATAATAAGACTTTCCAAATCTTCGGCTTTGTGTATTTAACAAATATCTTTTCTTTATAATTTTTCCGGCACCTTCCACCGCGTCGAACATTTCGGACAGCGCACAATCTTTCCGACATTTTCTTTGGCCGTTTTAATCTTCTGCCCACAGATACAACTGTAACGAATGAACTCCTCCTTTGGCTTCTCCGTCTCCGGCGGTATCGTTTCCAGCCGGGCCTTTTCTGTCTCCGATTTTCCCCATACTTGCTGCCAGTATGCCATATCCCTTCTTCGCTCTTTAGGTATCTGCCTTTTCTCGAAGCCGAGCAGGTCCAGAAGCGACTTCTCGTCCCGCAGCATTACAATATACTTTTTCTTGAGCATTATAATCGCGAGCACAAATCCCGCCAAAAAACCGCTTATATGAGCGTCATAAGCAACGCCACTCAGTTGGTTTCTGCTTAGTACGGCCCCGAGGACGTCGAAAGCAAACCACAGCAAAATCATCCAGTAACCCGAAACACTGAATCGCACCGGGTAATAGATTAACAAAAAGAAACAGCTTATCGAATTCTCCGGGAAGAACACAAGATACATTCCGACAATACCGTTTATTGCCGCACTGGCCCCGATCATCGAGCCGCCTACAAATATCAGGTGTGTAATTGCCGCTATCATGCCAAGGCCCACATATACCGGCAGATAAAGTACATTGCCAAGCTTCGAGCAGACAGCGTTACCGAACAGCCAGAGGAAAATCATATTCCCGAACAGATGAAGCAGCCCCCCATGCAGCCACATATATCCGAAGATACCTTTTATTCCCCATCCCCTCAGCACAAGCTGGGCCAGAATCCCCTTCTCCATATACTCGTTCAAAGTTCCACCATGGTATATGAACTGATTGATTTCCACCACCAGCAGAGCGAATATCACAATCACCACCAGGACCAACAGCCGGTTCACAACCGGCGGATGGTCAAATGGAACATCTACGCGATAAGGAATAAACACATCAAAGACTCCTTAAAAACTATGCCATCCGAACGAGTTGTTAAACAATTTCACTAATAAATGTCACACTCGAAAGCAGCTTTCGCATACACTCCGGTCATCGCTTTTTTCGCTTTTGCCTTTTGCTCTCGCTCCTATCTTTTCACGAACAGACTGCCCGGCAGTTGCTTTATCAGGCCCTTGAGCCTCAGCGATACCAGGCCTGCATTAACACTTCCCGCCTCCAAATCGGTGTCCGCGATTATTTCTTCTATGTGCGACGGCTCTTTATTCAGGCATTCATAAATCGTCTTTTCAGGCCCGCTCAGCTTCAATGCTTTTATGTCGAACAACGGTGTCTCTACTCTGTCACTCGCCTTTTCCGCAGCCGTACTCACGTGGTCTTCTAATTGTTCGCCGATATACCCCAGCCCTTCCATTACGTCCTCAACGGATTCTATCAGCTTCGCCCCCTGTTTTAGCAGTTGATGTGTGCCCTTACTCAACGGCGAATCAATCTTCCCCGGCACCGCCATCACCTCCCGATTATTTTCCAGCGCAGCCCTTGCGGTAATCAAAGCCCCCGAGCGCAGCCCCGCCTCGACAACAATCGTCCCTAACGACAATCCCGCTATGATTCTATTACGTGGCGGGAAGTTCTCCGACAACGGCTCATACCCCAACGGCAATTCGCTGATGCAGGCGCCGGATTCGGCTATAAGCTCAAACAGCTTTTTATTTTCCGGCGGAAAAACACCTGCCAGCCCACAGCCCTGGACTGCAATTGTCCGCCCGCCCGCTGATAACGCACCCTGATGTGCGGCGGAGTCTATTCCGCGGGCCATTCCCGAACAAATAGTAAAGCCGGCCGAGCTTAAAAAATGTGCAAGTCGTGAAGACTGCTCCTGCCCGTACAAACTGCAGAGCCGCGAGCCCACTATTGAAATCGCCAAATTGTCTTCTCGTCTCAGACTCCCTTTTATGTAAAGAACCGGCGGAGGGTCGTAAATCTGTTTCAATGCAGGCGGATATCGTTTATCGTCGATATTGATTATCCAGATGTCGAGCTTCTCTGCCAATTCCAGCTCGGCGCTAACATCGAATTTACCTCGTGATGCAGCAATCCGCTCAGCGGTTTTGAAACCCACTCCGTTAATTTTGGCTAATTCACTGACCGAAGCGCCCAACGCCCTGTCCGCTGAGCCGAAATGTTTTATCAGCTTTGCGAAAGTTGTCGGGCCGACACTTTCAGCTCTGATTAATCTGAGCCATTTTTCAATATCAGAAGAATTGGGCTGCGATTTTGCCATCATTTAGTTTCCCGGAAAACAGAGATTATAAAGCCGCCGTCACCCGCCCACTCGGCTCCGCTCAGGGCCGGCTCCAAACAGACACAAACCTCAAAGACCCATATTTAACCACGAAGAACGCTAAGGCACAAAGAAAAATCAACCACTGTTTTCCGACAATTGCCCAAACAATAAGCGAATCCTTCAAAAATGTCGGGTTTTTCCCTTGACTGAAAGATGGTTAATTTGGTACAAATAGGGTAGGTAATGCTTGCGCTTCGCTGTGAGGAGTGTGCGTTTCAATTGACTGCCTATATTGGGATTTTTAAAGGAAGGAGGCAGTGTCAAATCGCAGGAACTCATCCTGTGCAAGTATGAAATAGGTGTCGTGAGTATGAAAATTATTATCGGTCGTTGTTACGTAAAGTTTTTTACAGGATTATTATTATGTGCAGAAAATTAATTTATTTAGTTCCTGTTGCGGAAAGAGTATTTGTCATTCCCGCGAAAGCGGGAATCCAGTTTTCCGCTCTGGACCCCTGCTTTCGCAGGGGTGACATCGTCGATTTTCTTTTTCCGCAACAGATAGTATTTAGTCTCTTTTGTTTTAGTGTTGGTAGATAAGTGAAAGTAAATCGAGTTAAGTCGCAGAGCGACTGATAGTAAGGAGAAAGTATTATGAGAACTCGAATAATCTGGTTGACAGCAGTTTTGTTGATAGGATTCATCGGATTCAGTCCAGGCCACGCCCAGGAAGTCGAGAATCTGCTGGATAACGGCGGCTTTGAAACCGGTGACATGTCGTCATGGAGCACATATGGTCCCGTTACCTCGGAAGTGGTTCAAGTATTAGTGGGCGCAGCGGTTCCCGAAGCCCCGATTGAGGGAAGATATTGTCTGCATCTCGAGGTTGCCGAAGCAGGTGTAAATTTCTGGGATGCCGGCCTACAGCACTCAGGCCATGTTTTTGAAGAAGGCAAGAAATACACTCTTTCGGCCTATCTCAAATGCAATGAAGGTGAGCTGAATATCAATTTCAAGCCTGAACTGGGAGAAGACCCATGGACGGGATATGGTGACCAGCCCTTCACTATGACTGAAGAATGGACAGAATTCAGCATAACAACTCCCGTTTTTACCGAGGACGTCAGTCCTGCCACCATCACATTCCATATACAGTATGCACCCGGTGATTTCTGGATGGATGGCGTGAGATGGTACGAAGGCGACTATGTCCCACCTGCTTTCAAAAAAATACTTACGGCTGCGGACCCCATTCCTGAAGACGGCGCCGTTGACGTACCTCGCGATATGGCACTGAGCTGGGGACCGGGCCCGTACGCCGAGGCGCACAATGTTTACTTCGGCGACAATTTTGACGATGTCAATAATGCCGATACCACCAATACGCGGGACGTGCTGGTCAGCAAAGGCCAGACCGCGACCACGTACGACCCGGAGGGGCTTCTCGAATTCAGCCAGACCTATTACTGGCGTATCGATGAAGTCAATGCGCCGCCGGATTCCACCGTCTTCAAGGGAGACGTCTGGAGCTGTACGGTTGAGCCTTATGCCTATCCGATCGCGAATATCACAGCCACGGCTTCCAGCTCTAACTCCGCAGCTATGGGGCCTGCGAAAACCATTGATGGCTCCGGACTCAACGCCGGTAACCAGCACTCAGTAGAACCGACGGATATGTGGCTCAGCAGCGCCACCGGTCCTCAGCCGACCTGGATACAGTATGAGTTCGACAGGGCCTACAAACTCCTGGAAATGTGGGTCTGGAACTCGAATCAGTTGCTTGAGTCTCTTTTCGGTCTTGGAGCGAAGGACGTTACGGTTGAGCACTCTGAAGATGGCATTAACTGGACATCGCTGGGTGATGTTGAATTCGCCCGGGCTCCCGGCTCGGCTGATTACGCCCACGATACAACCGTCGATATGGCCGGTGCCTTGGCAAAGTTTGTCAAGCTTACCATCAACAGTAACTGGGCCGGACTGTTGCCCCAATACGGCTTGAGTGAAGTCCTGTTCTTCTACATTCCTGTCCAGGCAAGAGAACCCAAACCGATTTCAGGGGGCAAAGGTGTAGAGCGGAATGTCGTCCTTGATTGGCGGGCTGGAAGAGAGGCCGCCTCGCACGAAGTCTCCTTCAGCAGTGATAAGGATGCCGTAATCAACGGTACCGCTCCTGTCGAAATGGCGACTGAAAGCCGCTATGAGCCCGGCCTTCTTGATTTTGGACAGACGTACTACTGGAAGATTAATGAGGTCAATGATACAGCGAGCCCCTCTTCCTGGGAAGGTGACCTCTGGAACTTTTCCACCATAGAGTACCTTGTTATTGAGGATTTTGAAGGCTACGACAGCGGCGACAACCAGATATGGTTCGCATGGCACGACGGACTTGGCTACGGCACACCCGGTACTGAACCATACTTTGCCGGTAACGGGACAGGAGCCGCTGTAGGTGACGAAACAACAGATTCTTACACCGAGGAAATTATCGTTCACGGAGGAAACCAGGCGATGCCTTTATTCTATGACAACAATCAGCAGGGCAAATTCAAGTATTCAGAAGCAGAGCTGACCTTGAGTGACACACGAAACTGGACAGAGGGGGGCGCTACGGAGTTGTCACTGTGGTTCCACGGAGAACCGGACAATGCTCCTGAGCGGATGTATGTTGCTCTCAATGGTAACGCGATAGTTTATAACGACAATCCCGATGCAGCGCTGATAACTAACTGGACCCAATGGAATATCGACCTGTCCGCCCCAGGCGGATTTGCAGACCAGGGCGTGAACCTCACTAATGTCAACACAATCGCTATTGGTTTCGGTAACAAGACCAATCCGGCCGCAGGCGGTTCTGGTAAGATGTACTTTGATGATATTGCGGTCGGCCATCCCATAAAGGTCGAAATCGACACCCGAAATATACTGGCTAACGGCGGCTTTGAGGATGGTGTTGCTGACCCGTGGAGCACTTATGGTGATGCTACCCTGGAAGTGGTTCAGGAGTTGGTCGGAGCAGCGGTTCCCGAGGCTCCGATTGAGGGAGGCTCGTGTCTGCATATTGTGGTTCCCGAAGCAGGTGCAAATTTCTGGGATGCCGGTCTACAGCACGCAGGACATGTTTTTGAAGCAGGCAAGCAGTACACTCTTTCGGCCTTTCTCAAGTGCAGTCAGGGTACAATGGATATCAATTTCAAACCGGAACTGGCAGAAGACCCATGGTCGGGATATGGTGAGCAGTCCTTCACCATGACCGACCAATGGGCAGAGTACAGCGTAACAACTCCTGTTTTTGATGCGGACGTCAGTCCGGGTTGCATCACATTCCACATAGCTTATGCACCTGGTGATTTCTGGATAGATGATGTAAGATTTTACGAAGGCGACTATGTCCCACTTGATTTAGGAAATTGATGTGAGGCTAATTAGATTCCCACTCCTTCGACCTTACTCAGGACAAGTTTAGTGAGAAGGACGTCAGGTGTTGTATTAGTTCGGGGCCTATACCGATTGATTCGGTATAGGCCCCTTTTAATTGATTATTTTCGAGATTGTATTGCTCTGCGAAGTACTTATTACTCAGCGAAGAATGAATTTTCCGTTCTATTTGAAGTTATTGAGAAGGGATGCAATAATTTGAGAGATTTTCCTTGACGGGAAGGCCGTTTATTTGTTATAAATAAATTGATTAAACATGGGGATTTAGGTCTCCACAGAGGCTGAATTCCTGTTTTTTCAGTTGAGTTAGCTTAGAACGTACAGGGTCGTAATTGGAACTTTACACTCTTCAAGCTGAAAAATTTAACGTTTTAATTAACGGCTCATATTGAGATTTTGCCTGTCTCGGCATGGCCGAGCCACGACGGAAAGGAAGGAGGTGGTGTCAGGTCGCGATTGAATCTATCCCGGGCAGGTATGCACAAATGTAGGGGAGGGAGAAGCATTATCAATTGTTTTATTTGTAGGAGGACTATTATGTTTCGAAAAATGAAATGGTTTGTTGCCATGTTGTTGGTCTTAGGCATCTGCACAGATGCAGCTCTAGCGGAATTGATTGGCTATTGGCCATTCGATGAAGGCCAGGGAACCGAGACCGCCGACATCACGGGAAACGGGAATGATGGAACGTTTAATGGTAACATAGAGTGGGTGCCCGGCTATACAGGCGGTGCTGTGCGTTTTGACACGGCCGGCGAAAGAGTCGTGATTGGCCCCCTCGATCCCTCGGCCGAAAACAATGCCATGACACTGGCCGCCTGGATCAACTGGGAGGGCCAGGGGCATAGTATCGAGCACCAGGGCATTATCGGCAAACGTCTCGGCTGGACTACTACTGGCGACACTATCAAGTGGTTCTGGGAGACTACGCCAGCCGGTGATCTTGTGTTTCGAGCCGATTATAGTGGAGGGGGCACGGGTTTGTGGTGGGGTAACGGGATTCTCGCCCCCTATGCGAATGAGTGGACTCACGTAGCCCTGACTTGGGATGATGGTGCCGCGGTACAGTATATCAATGGCGAGGAAGTTTCGACGGGGAATGTTACTTTTAGAGATACCGCGAACGAAACCCCGGTGACGATTGGTTGCGTTGATTCTACCAACAACGAAACCTTTGTCGGTAGCATAGATGAGGTGCGGATCTACAACCATGCCCTGACACCGCTTGAGATTCAGACTATTATGTTAGGTATATTTCCAACTGCCTTTAGTCCCGATCCGGCTGATGGTGCTATTCATGAGGATACATGGGTGACCATTTCCTGGAAGCCGGGAACTTCTGCCGTCTCGCACGATGTGTATTTTGGTGACATTTTTAACGATGTGAACGACGGCGCGGCCGAGGCGTTTCGAGGCAACCAGGCCTCGAATTATTTTGTTGCCGGCTTTCCCGGATTTCCCTATCCGGAGGGCTTGATTCCAGGCATGACTTACTACTGGCGAATCGACGAGGTCAATGATCTGGAACCAAATAGTCCCTGGAGAGGCCCTGTCTGGAGCTTTAGTATTCCACCCAAGACCGCTTATGCACCCGCCCCGGCTGATGGGGCCGAGCAGGTAGATCCGGATGTAACTCTGAGGTGGACGGCAGGTTTCGGTTCGAAATTGCACTATGTTTACTTCGGCGACAACTTTGACGATGTGAACAATGCCGCTGGGGGTCTTCCTCAAGGAACTACGACCTATACTCCAGGCCCGCTTAAATTGGCTGAGACTTACTATTGGCGTGCCGATGAGTTTGATATTATCGAGACGCATAAAGGCAATGTATGGAGCTTTGCTACTGAGGGTGCCGTCGGGAGCCCCAACCCGGCTAATGGCGCTGTGGGTGTAAAGCAGACACAGATTATTACCTGGTTGC
>CAYUFX010000153.1:0-8690 GCA_964444135.1 uncultured Pirellulales bacterium
AATTGTCGGAAATTCGCTACGTGCGTGGTCCTCAGGCAATAAAGAGCGAAGACACCTTTCTTATTGGCTATGTGCTGTTTGATATGAAACCCGGTCACGCCGAGGTCGATGTAGTCGAAGAATGTCAGCGGTATCTAAAAGTCAAGATTGCCAGCGGCGAATTTGTTATACCGGAAGGCGTGAGTTATACGTTTGCCGGCAGCTATGAAAATCAGATTCGCGCAGCCAAGACGCTTTCGGTGGTTATACCCCTGGCGCTTTTTATCATATTTATCATTCTGTATTTCCAGTTCAAATCCACAGTCACCACCCTGCTGGTTTTTTCAGGAATCATTGTTGCCTGGTCGGGCGGATTTTTGATGATATGGCTTTACAGTCAGGAATGGTTCCTGGATTTTAGTGTATTCGGCGTTAATATGCGGGAGCTTTTCGGCGTGCACCCTATCAATCTGAGCGTGGCGATATGGGTAGGGTTTTTGGCACTGTTCGGAATTGCATCGGACGATGGTGTCGTGATGTGCACATATCTGAAGCAATCGTTCCAGAAAAAAACGCCTGCGAGCGTTGACGAGACTCGTCAGATGGTGATAGAGGCGGGCAAGCGCAGGATTAGGCCTTGCCTTATGACAACCGCGACGACTATATTGGCACTGATTCCGGTGCTTACTTCCACGGGGCGGGGCTCGGATATAATGGTGCCGATGGCAATACCTTCCTTTGGTGGTATGACAATTGAGATACTTACTATGCTTGTAGTACCTGTTTTATACAGTGCCCTTAAAGAGTATAAGCATTGACCTTATAGAAGTTACAATGGTAGAATTTAATGTCTTCAGAAAAAATTTTGCTCTCATTATTTCCTTTAGTTATTCTTCTCAAGCATACATTTAGCTGGGAACATAGAACTCAGGATATAGGACTATTTTGGGGGGCTGCAATAGGTTAGAAAACTGCAGGGATTCACTTGATGTACTGCTAACTTATGAGCTCCGGTCATTGATGTCTTTCACCAAGAAAACCCAACAATACTCATCAATTCACTTGTGAAAGAGCACTTGGGGCATGTCTGTTTATTGCCTGGCAAAATACGTAATTCTGCGTTATTATAAGACTTTGTATTTTTAGGTTTACAAAACTCAAGTCTTTTGTTTACAGCCACCTATTGGTTTTAGCACCTATTAGTGGGACAAACCCCCAGCAATGAAGGATTGAATATAGGCAATATAAGGGATTTAGCAAACTTTATCCTTGACCTCTAACGTGAAGACTTGATATAATAGTAGAATGTTTTCTGATGCACTTCCTTATTGGGTGTGATGTGGTGATGTGATATTTGGAAGTTAGTTATTTTTTAAAACTTGGGGATTTTTTTCTGGCCTTCGATGGAGGAGTGTGATAGATTTCTTGCCGCGGTTCTAACCAAGAATCGATTATTCATGTAAATCTAACAGGCACATTTAAGGAGAAGAATAATGAATAATGCGACAAGAACAATGTGTTTTGCTCTCGTTTTTGCTTTTCTTTTAGCGTGCGTGGGTTGCGTTGCGGAAACTGCTCAACAACCTGCCCGGCCCACATCCGCTAAGACCGAAGCACAGTTAAGACGGGAGGAAAAAGCCAGGGCTGATGCTAAAGCTAAATCCAGACGCGAGGAGCAAGCCAGGGCAGCCGAAGAATTGAAGGCCAAGCGAGAAGCTGCCGCTAAAACCAAACGAGAAGCTGCTGCTAAAGCCAGGCGAGAAGCTGCCGCTAAAGCTAAAGCCGAACGCGAGGAGAAAGCCAGACTCGCAAAGTTAGACACCGAGGTTGAGAGACAGGCCCAGGCTGAAATCGCTCAAGCAGAGCGTGAAAAGAAAGCCAGGCTGGCCGAGTTAAATGCCAAGATTAAAAAACAAGACGAAGAGCTTAAGGCCGAGCGGGCAAACATTAAACGCAAGTTTGAGCAGGACAAGGCTAAGCTCACTGAAGAGTACGAGCAGGCTAAAGCAGCAGCCAAAAAAGACAAGGCAAAGCTGGATGCTGAGTACAAGCAGTATCAACAAGCGGTTGCCCGGCTCGAAGCAGAGCACAAAACAGCAGTGGCAAAACTCGACGAAAAGGCCGAACTCGCGAAGTCAGATAAAGAACAGGTCAAAGAGATTAAGACTGAAAAGGCGAACCTCGAGCGCAAGCTCCGCCAGGACAAGAAGGAGTTAGAGAAAAGTTTTGGTTTAGCAAAGCTGGCTGCTGATTATATGGAGAAGGTTGCCCAACTCGAAGCAGAGTACGTGGAAGCACTTGCAGAGCTCGAAGAGAGAGAAACCGCCGAGTACACCGCCCAGAAAAAACAAATCGAGGATGATTACCAGGAGAAGGTGACAAAAGTAAATATTGGGCTACGACTGCGAAGAGAGGCACCACTGGTTGCGACACTGGAACTGCCCGAAGATACTACCTCAACTTTAACCGTAAGAGCACTACGCATCAGCGGCAACAGCCTGATATCAACTGCAGAATTGTTGAAGGATATGCCTTCAATTTATAATGCTTCGGACAAACCCCTGCAGGAGGCCGAGAGCACTGACCTTTTCGACCTTAGAATCCTGCACGATATAATTATACGGCCCGGCGAGCCCCGCCAGGTTTCCACAAGGACTATTCAGGGTTTTACCCAATATCTTCTCTCGGTTTACCAGGACAAGAATTATGCGGGTATATATGTGTATGTTCCCTCGGAAGCACTCAAAGAAGGCAGGCGACTGGAGGATGAAATTCTACCTGTAAGAGTTTTGGAGGCGTTGGTCAGTGAAGTTACAACAACCTATTACAATCCTCAAAACGAGAAAGTTGAAAAGGGCCTTCTCAGCAGCTCTGCAGTTATTGACTGGTCGCCCGCAAAAGTCGAAGAGCCTGCAAGTCAGAAAGAGCTGGATGATTTTGTCAACCTGCTCAACCTAAACCCTGACAGGTATGTTTCTGCGATCGTATCACAGGGAGCTGAACCAAACTCCATTGCTGTGGGATACAATATCTATGAAGCAAATCCCTGGCATTGGTTCATCCAGGCAGATAACTCCGGCACCAGAGAAAGGGAATGGAATCCAAGAGTTGGGGTCATCAACACCAATCTTTTTGGCATAGACGACACATTTACTGCAATTTATCAGGCCCCGTGGGATTCGACCCTGGAGGAGAATTACGGAATGTTCGGCAGTTACGATTTTCCGTTGTTAGGACCTCGGCTGCGCCTTAACCTTTATGGCGGTCACAGCGAATTTGATATAAGCCCGGAGTCGGGTCCGTTCAACTTTCTTGGTCGAGGTTCGTTCTATGGCGGAATACTGCGTTATAACCTCTTCCAGGACGATGGTTGGTTCTTTGATGTTAAAGATTCTCTTGAACATACAAACAGCAGGGTAAACACCGAGTTTGTAGAAATCCCCATTCAGGGAAATGACGTTAGGTTCTGGCTGTGGGGAAGTGGGGTTGACCTGCATCGCTCAGACGATATATCGCAAACCTCCTTTAGATTTGACCGCTATGTGAGCTTAGGCGGCCAATCCGGAGCGTACGAGTTTAACCAGGCACGAACAAATGCTGAAACCGATTTTACAATTTACACTGCTTCTGCCGCTCACAGCCAGTATCTGGATTCGAATAAGGTCGGGCGGCTTAGCGGCTCCTTCCGATGGATAACATCGGACGAAAGATTGGTCCCGGCGAAAATGACCTCCTTTGGCGGAATGTACTCCGTCAGAGGCTACGATGAATACGAAGTTGTTGCCGATGGCGGCATACTTGCTTCCGTCCAATATGAGTTCGACCTTGTGAAATACGAGGAGGCAAAAGAGGCCGGCGGCAACAGGGCAGAACAAGAAGGACAGAAAAACCCCTTCGTTAGAAAGCTTGCTCCCCTGGTCTTTTTTGACTATGGATGGGCTAAGGTAATAGACCCTGTTGGAACAGACAGGAACCATGAAGAGCTCTTATCCATAGGCGGTGGTGCGATTGTTGAGCTTGGGGATAACTTTAGTGGAGTTGTGTATTACGGCTGTCCGCTCAATGCAACTGATAATACAAAAAAGTATAATGGCCAGGTGAACGTTGGCGTGATGCTGAAATGGTAAAAAAAGTAGATTATGTCCGACGGCGTAGTCGGCAAGGAAATATAAATCGGTTATGGATATAAACTATAAAAGGGGACTTAAAATGAGGAAAAGAATGATGGAAAAGCTACGAAAAATTTCAACAATGTATTATGTAAGACAAATTGTGGCCTGCTTGTTAGTGTACTGTATCCTGTTAGCAGTACCGATGCAGGTTGCCCTGGCTGAGGTGGTTATGACATCTACGCCGGGCCCGATTACTGTTACCCCACTTAATGGCGGCACTCACCAAGATATGACGGCTATTAATGGTGCGATCGGCTCCTTTAGCGATTTTGATATAGCTGCCCTTCACTCTGTCACTTGCGCCCAGCCCCCAAACGGTAACGCGTTATTCAAAGTATTTGGTGACGGTACGGAGATTCTTGGCAGTTTCACAGCCAACGGCAATATTTACCTAATTGACCCTGCCGGCATCCTCTTCGGGCCAAATTCTCAAATCAATGTCAACAAGCTGGTCGCTTCCGGTTTAAATATGACAGACCAAGACTTCCTGGACTTCACGAATGGCGTAATCACCAAGATGAAATTCCAAGGCGGTCCCGGAGGTGAAGGCACCGGCGCATCAGTAACCAACGAGGGAACTATTAACGCTACCGATAGTGCTTATCTCGTTGGCACGCAGGTCATTAACACCGGCACCGGCACTATAACCAGCCCGATAGTTGTGTTAGCAGCGGGCGATAAGGTATATCTTAATCACTCGGAGAGTAATGTTTATATTGAAGTTGCATCAGATTTAGAAACGCCTATCCCTGCTAACAATACGGTTGACAACTCCGGCACAATCAACGCAACCGGACAAGTGCTTCTTGCTGCAGGCGATGTATATTCCACAGCCATCTCAGGCGTTGGAAAATTAGCAGCCGTCGCAAATAGAGATATCGAACTCGATGGAGCTGTTGGAGGTTTTCAAGCAGGTGAGATAATGCTTGAAGCCGATTATGACAGTGATGGCAGTGGTGATATTACTACCACCGGCACCCTTACTTCTACCACCGGTGATATAGATATCTCGGCATCGGAGAATACGATATACTTGGGTGCGAGTGTTGATGCTGCCGATGACCTTATCCTGAATGACAACACAGAGGCAGCCTCCGATATAACACTCAAAGCCGGTGACGATGTTTATATTCTGGAACTGCTGACCGCGCTGGGCGACCTTGCAATCGAGGCTACCGGCGGAGCGATAGAGGCCGAAGCTGTCCGTATGGATGCTGACACCTCACTCCTGTCGCTTACGCAGCATGACAGCCTGAATATGGAGCAGGCCCTCGACGATGTGTTCAATAGTGGTAATACCGACCTTTCGGCGACAAGCACCGCTGGTTCGGTTACTTCAAGAAAAGCTGATACCTGGAACTCCATTGCAGCACAAGCCGACACCTTTATAAATCTTAATGACAGCGATTCTGGCGGTGACATAACCACTGAGGCACTAACCGCGACGAATGGTGACGTTCTCATAGAATCAAGTCTCGGTAAAGTTTATGCCCAGGGCGCTATCAACGCCGGCCGCGACGTCAAGATTACTGCCAAGAACGAGGGGCCTGATGACTTGGATGATGCGATATTCCTGGATGAGGATGTCGATGCCGGCCGAGATATATGGCTCAACAACAATACGTATGCGTATGGTCCTATCTCGCTGACAGCAGGTCAGGATATGAGGCTGGGTTACAATGAGAATCTGGATAAGTATGATGCCAAGACTCTAACTGCTGAAGAGAGCCTGACTATTGAAGCTGACCGCCACGTAACGCTCGGCGGCGATGTGACGGTCATCGGAAGTATGCCTCAGACGCTGACAATCAAGGCTGACGCCGACACGGTGAACGAACAACAAGAACCTGAGCCAGTGCCCGGCGGCGACGTATGGGCCATGGGCAAGCTGACCACTGAGGGTGGTTCTGACAATGACATATTGGTCTATGGCGACAATATCCGGGTGGACGGGATGGTTAGTTCTGCCGCAGACATTGAGATGACTGCATTTGATGACCTCACTTTAGCCTCCAATGTTGAAGCAGGTGGCAATATCGACCTTTATTCCTCTGATAATACCACATATCTTGGCGGCGACCATGTTAAGGCCACCGGCGACATCACTTTGCATAATAACACCGAGCTTAACGGCGGAGCTGTCCAGAGAATAGAGGCTACGACCGGCTCGCTTTATGCGAATGGCTGGGTCCATAAGACAAACACAGGCAACCTGGATATGTTTGGTGGTTATGACGAGTCCATTCCTCCTTATTCCGTATCGACTAAAGAAGTGAGGGTTGAAGATGGCGAATTGAACATTAAAGGCAATGCTTCTATTTATCTTGATGGAGATATTTACTCTTCAGGCAATATGTGGCTCAGTGCTAATGATAATGATGGAACCGACTACGTTAATCCCCTCTACCACTACGGGGGAACCATCGAGAGTCGCGACGGAGATGTTGATCTATCGGCGAAACGTAATTGGATAAATCTACTCGGCGGCAATGCGACGAACTATGTTACCGCCGGTGAGGATATTTTGCTCCACAACTACACAAATATAGTTGAGGACAGGAAGCTCGATGCCGGTCAGGATGTAGTGGCCGATACAACATTGCAAGGCTATGGTGCCCTGACAGTCGAAGCAGACCGCCACATCACGTTAAATGGTCTTGTTAGGACGGGATTCATGTCTGCCGGTAATTTGGTACTTAAGGCCGACGCCGAGAGCATTGACAATCCTCCGGGTGATAACATCGGCAACATGACGGCCTTGGCCAACATCATCAACGAAAATGGTGATATCGACATTTACTCTTCGGATAACACCACAATTCTTGGCGGTGACCTCTTACAAGCTTCCGGCAATGTCACCCTGCATAACAACACAGTGCTTAACGGAGGTGCTCTCCAGACAATAGAGGCTACGACCGGAAAGCTTACCACCGAGGGCTATGTCCACAAGACAACCACCGGCAACCTGGATATGTTTGGCGGCTATAACGGCTCTTATGTTACTGGTGATAATTCTGTTCAGACTAAAGAAGTGAGAGTTGAGGATGGTGAATTGGACATTGCCGGTAACTCCTCTGTTTTGCTTGGCGGTGATATTTACTCTAAAGGACGGATGGAGCTGACTTCTAATAGTGACGCAGATGGAAGTGGCGGTTACTTGCATCACTCCTCGGGAACTATCCAAAGTCTCGACGATGATGTCGACATGGATGCCATATATCACTCGATACTTCTTTACGGCGGTAATACTACTGAGTACGTTACCGCGGGCGGAGATATTTTGCTCTATAGAGATACCTATATTTGGGGTAACAGAAAGCTCGATGCCGATGATGACGTTGTTTTAGCAGGCGGTAGGATTTTATCTACACAAAGTGTTGGAAGTTTAACTATTGAAGCAGGTGACGACATAATGTTAGGCGTTGCTGATGTCACTAACCACTGGGTTGACCCGACTGATGGCTATGCGGGTAATGTTAAAGTGCCTGGTGACCTGATACTTGATGCTGGAGATGATATTTACGCACATGGATTGCTTGAAACCTCGGAAGACTCGGGCGGGAATATCACGGTTACGGCTGTTGACAATATCAACCTTTATGCTACACCAACATCAGCAGATGCAGACGGCACACTTATCCTGACCGCTGACAGCGATGATGGTTTAGGCGGCGATGGCGGCGATTTGACTGTCGATGGTGCCCTTTACGGCAATATGCAACTTTCCGGTGTAAATGTTACTGTTTCCGGAGATGTTGTATCTGATGGCACGTTAGCTGTCGGCGCCGATGAAAACATCGAGCTTAGAGAAAACGTTTCATCGGTCGGTGAGATGACGATGGATGCCGGTGACGAAATCATAATCGGCGAGGCTTATGCCGATGATGGCAATGTAACTGCTAACAATAATATAAGGATATGGGCCGGCGGTGACTGGAATGACGATGTTATAGTTTACGGTAAGCTTTCTACGACCGACGGCGGCAGTATAGATGTCCGGGCAGGTGACGACATTAACATTTATGGCACCTGGAACGGCCTAGTATATGAAAGTGTGGATGCTGACGGAGCACTGACCATGTCCTCGAACACTTCCGGAAGTGGTTTCCTTGGTGGGGACTTGTATATTGCCGGAGATACTATCGCCGACAGCATGCAGCTTGAAGCTGGTTCAGGAGGGCCAGCTGATTATAGTGACAGTCGTGTGCAGGTTGATGGATTATTGCAAACAACCGGTGGCAATATGGTTGTTAGAGCACATCACGATATCTTGCTCGGCGGCAACGTAGATTCAGCCGGTGACCTCGAACTGAATGCCGACAGTCACGATTATCACGAGTATCCTAACCCACATATCTATGGTGGCGATGTTCTTGTCGAGGGTACCGTGGATGCCGTTGGTACTATAGATATGTATGGCAATAACATTACGCTCAATGACGATGTCACATCAGGCGGTGATATGACCCTGACTGCTAATACAAGTATTGATTTTAAAGACGAGTTCCCTGTAGGCGATGTAGTAGCTATGGGCAACCT
>CAYUFX010000154.1:0-8511 GCA_964444135.1 uncultured Pirellulales bacterium
CTATGCCATCGGTCATCTGCTCTGGAGAAGCTTCACCTTCGCTTATCTCCTCAGAAGACGAGGTTTTGTCATCGGTTATCTGCTTTAGAGAAGCCTTGCCATTGATTATCTCCTCAGCCAAAGCCCTGTATTCAGCCGCCGACCTGCTATCGGGGGCATAGGTGAAAACCGGCTGACCGGCACTGGGGGCCTCAGCCAACCTTACACATCTGTGAATAACCGTATCAAAAACCAAAGAGCCAAACAATTCCCGCATTTGCTTTTGAGCCTGACTGCTCAGCAGCCTCCTTTTTTCCACAAAAGTCAACAATAAGCCCAAGATTTTTACATTGCAATCGTGCAACTGCTCTCTGATAATGTTCGCTGTCTCGAATAGCTGTTTTAGGCCTTCCATTGCATAGTATTCCACCTGAACAGGCACGATAACACCAGTGCTGGCAACAAGTGCGTTAAGGGTCAATAAGCTAAGCGACGGCGGGCAGTCAATAACACATATGTCATATTTGTCCTGTACTGTTTTGAGCTTCTCAGTCAGGACGAATTCTCTGCCAACGACGCTGGCCAGCTCAATCTCGGCACCCGAAAGCAGAACATTACTTGGTGCCAGATCAAGCCGCTCGATTTTCGTGCCCACTATAATTTCGGAGATTGTAGGCTGAGCCTTCATAAGGGCATTATAAATGGTCGTAGTCAGGCTATCCGGGTCATAGCCGAACCCTATCGTGCTGTGACCTTGTGGGTCGAGGTCAACTATCAGCGTCTTCTTGCCTTTCTCAGCAAGGGCGACCGCGAGGTTAACTGCCGTAGTTGTTTTGCCGCAACCACCTTTTTGATTTGCTATTGCTAATATTCTCATATTTTCTTGCCGTAAAGTTTCATCGAGCCCTTATCGTCGGTTTTACCATCCTGCGAAAGGAGTCCTTCGGACTGCTGTTTTTTGACAAAAGCCGCCACATTCAAATTTACTTGATATCCTGAATCGTCCTGCCCCGAACGAGTCATTGTGAATTTGTCCACAAAGATGACCGGCCGGTGTCTCTCCAGAGCATTCAGGAATGCAACAAACTGATTAAAACCTCCAATAAAGCTGATAACAATGTGGTTCTCACAAATGTAGTTACACTCAGGTATTGTTGAGAGTCCCCGGCTGTCTTTGCTTTTGATGCTGAACGAAGCGACGTTCTTCTCGTTTGCAATTTGACTTATATCGAAAGTCAAATTAGCCGAATCCTCGAAATCAATAACAAAATCCTGCAGCCTGCTTTGTAAGCGCTCGATTTGCTCATTCAGCCGGATTTTGGTTTCCTTTTGTGCTGCTCTTAGTGCAGACTCGTACACCTGTTTACTCTCATTGAGCTTGTTTTCAATGCGTTTTTCGTGGTTCTTTTGGGGTCCTAAAACAAGCATATAGGCAAGCAGGAATACTACAAAGCAGGCTGCCCATATCAATCCTGCTGTCATAAGGCGTTGTCGAGTTTGCATATTTTTGGGTCGTTTAGCCGGCAAAACTTTATGTTGTCGAGCTGTTATAACTTTGTATTGTTGAACTGGTACAACTTTGGGTTGTTGAGCTGGCGCAGCTTTGGGCAACGATGGCTTAACTTGATAAGGTCTCTGTGCCAGGGTCTTCTGCGGCTCCAGAGTCAGCGGCTTTGGGTCGGCATAGACGATATTCTCTGGGTCAATTTTGAGCAATGATTGCATAGTTTGATAATCATTTGAGCCCCGGGGCTCTTTCAGTTCTGGGTCTGGCGGTTTTGGCTCAATATAGCCGGTCTGCTCAGCAGAAGAGGTGCCGACAGGCTTCTGGCCACCGTCGGTTTGTGGAGTGGTTATCCCCTTGAAAATCGAAGAGATTTCCTTTTGGAGTCCTGCCTTTTCCCTTTTGTGCCCTGACATTGATTATTTACTCCCGACCAAAGCCCTGCCTTCGATTACCTTCTCAGCCGAAGCCTTGCCATTGATTATCTCCTCAGCCAAAGCCCTGTATTCAGCCGCCGACCTGCTATCGGGGGCATAGGTGAAAACCGGCTGACCGGCACTGGGGGCCTCAGCCAACCTTACACATCTGTGAATAACCGTATCAAAAACCAAAGAGCCAAACAATTCCCGCATTTGCTTTTGAGCCTGACTGCTCAGCAGCCTCCTTTTTTCCACAAAAGTCAACAATAAGCCCAAGATTTTTACATTGCAATCGTGCAACTGCTCTCTGATAATGTTCGCTGTCTCGAATAGCTGTTTTAGGCCTTCCATTGCATAGTATTCCACCTGAACAGGCACGATAACACCAGTGCTGGCAACAAGTGCGTTAAGGGTCAATAAGCTAAGCGACGGCGGGCAGTCAATAACACATATGTCATATTTGTCCTGTACTGTTTTGAGCTTCTCAGTCAGGACGAATTCTCTGCCAACGACGCTGGCCAGCTCAATCTCGGCACCCGAAAGCAGAACATTACTTGGTGCCAGATCAAGCCGCTCGATTTTCGTGCCCACTATAATTTCGGAGATTGTAGGCTGAGCCTTCATAAGGGCATTATAAATGGTCGTAGTCAGGCTATCCGGGTCATAGCCGAACCCTATCGTGCTGTGACCTTGTGGGTCGAGGTCAACTATCAGCGTCTTCTTGCCTTTCTCAGCAAGGGCGACCGCGAGGTTAACTGCCGTAGTTGTTTTGCCGCAACCACCTTTTTGATTTGCTATTGCTAATATTCTCATATTTTCTTGCCGTAAAGTTTCATCGAGCCCTTATCGTCGGTTTTACCATCCTGCGAAAGGAGTCCTTCGGACTGCTGTTTTTTGACAAAAGCCGCCACATTCAAATTTACTTGATATCCTGAATCGTCCTGCCCCGAACGAGTCATTGTGAATTTGTCCACAAAGATGACCGGCCGGTGTCTCTCCAGAGCATTCAGGAATGCAACAAACTGATTAAAACCTCCAATAAAGCTGATAACAATGTGGTTCTCACAAATGTAGTTACACTCAGGTATTGTTGAGAGTCCCCGGCTGTCTTTGCTTTTGATGCTGAACGAAGCGACGTTCTTCTCGTTTGCAATTTGACTTATATCGAAAGTCAAATTAGCCGAATCCTCGAAATCAATAACAAAATCCTGCAGCCTGCTTTGTAAGCGCTCGATTTGCTCATTCAGCCGGATTTTGGTTTCCTTTTGTGCTGCTCTTAGTGCAGACTCGTACACCTGTTTACTCTCATTGAGCTTGTTTTCAATGCGTTTTTCGTGGTTCTTTTGGGGCCCTAACACAAGTATATAGGCAAGCAGGAACACTACGAAGCAAGCTGCCCATATGATTCCTGTTGTCGTAAGATATTTTTTATGTGTCTTAATAAAAGACATTTTACAACCTCGTCTTAAAAACACACTCTATCTCGTAGGAGGCCACATCCCTTCCTTCAAGCGTCTCAGATTCCTGCGAAACTCCGATGTTCTCAAGCTTCGGCCCAAGGAAAGCTGAAGAGCGAAGGCGGTTCCGAAAATCCCTGATTTCTTTGTCGCAGTCGTGTTGCGGGCTGCCACTTACACCCATCTGTAATATTCTTACGGGAACACTCTTTTCAACCATTTCCTGTGGATTGTCTTTTTTGGGAACCATTTTTCTCACAGATTGCTGCTTTACCTCAAGCTCGGTCAGCATTACCGAGTCGGGCATATTCTCCACCAGTGTCACCAACACGGGCGACCATTGGATATATCTGCTGACAGAGGACTTAACTTCCGACAGATAATTACCGTAAGTGATTTTCTCTTTCTCTAATGATTTTTGCAGCTCCACAGCACCCGACAATTTATCAATCTCTGCCTGGCATCTGACTATTTCCTGCTCCTTTATTGATAGGTGTGTTCTTTTGTTCAGATAGAAGCCGAACATTATTATTGCGATGGTCATAGGTACTGCAACAGTTACCGCGGCAATGGCTATGCCCCCAGGACTGCTCTTCATCGGGATGCCTTGTCCCTTTAATAAATCTATCGTGAACATAATCTCGATTCTCGATTCTCGATACTTGATTCTCTATACTCGATACGCGATTCTAAATACTCGATTCTCACCATTTTTTACGAGCATCGAGTATCCATTATCGAGCAAACTACTTCAAACTGACCTCATAGCAAGGCCGGCTGCCACTGCCAGTGCAGGTCCTTTCTTGTTGCAAAGAGCTCCGAACCTCTGAGCTGTATCGCAGCGTATTTTCTCAAACGGATTCCACAAAACCGTTTCGGCTCCGAGCCGGCTGTTCAATAACTTGATAAAACCTTTGGCAAGAGCAAAACCGCCGCAAACAAATATCTTCTCAACGGGCCTCGATTGCTCCTGGGTTGCATAGTAGCGTAACGTTTTGGAAACATCTTCTATCAGTTTCTGACAGGCTTTTTCAAGACTATCATTAAGGTCTATTTGAGATGCCGTCGAATCGGCGGACAGAATCCCCTTGACGTCTTCTGTTGACATATCATTTTCAGCCGCAATCTGCTTTATAATATCATCACCGGCAAAGGTCATATCGCGAATGAACGGCCGGCCATTATTACCCATAATTGCCACAGTCGTGTGTGAGCCGCCAACGTTCAGGATAGCTGTTGTGGACTTTTCAGAATCGTTGGCCAGACCATTGAAGCAGTTCAAAAGTGCCAATCCCTCAACATCCATCAGAACGCACTTAAGGGCAGCTTCTTTATTGAGCTGTACCTTGTTTTTTATCAGCGTATTCGTCGCCGCCACTAAGATGCCTCTTGTCTTATCATCGCCGTTTGGTATCAAGTGATAATCAACAGCACTATCTGCCGCATTGAACGGACAAACCTGCGAGGCCTCAAACAAAACAGCTCCTTCTATCTCTGAAGTCGATAATGGCGGAAACTCAAAGTCCCGCACGGCAACTTCCGGACCGCTTAGACCGCAAACAGCTAATTTCATCTTGCGCCCGGTCGATTCAAGGCATTCGCGAATTGCTTTGACCGTGTTTATTTTTCGATGATTATTATTCTCTTCACTTACTGCAATCTCGGCGATGCCGGCTGCGGTAACTGTATATCCAGCATCGTCTTTGCGCAACCTGACTACCTTCACTGCAGACGAACCGATATCCAGCCCCAGAAGCTCGGTCTTGGTAAAATTAAGCATTCGTTTCCAGTCCAAGCCTATAAATCCTTACAAAAAGTTCTAACTTTCAAATTGGAGATCCACCTCTGCGTTTCTTTCCTCTATTTTCTTCTTTCATCGGCTTAAAAAGGGAAGCATTTTACTTATAAATTACAATCATTTTGCAAAGTATGACGTGCGTGATTTTAGGATGTCCGGTCCTATAAATAATCGAATATCGATTATTTTCTATTGATTATTTTTGATAGTGTCGGCAACGGTCAGTCACCGACTATTAATTATAAATTATGAGAAGAGTTAAGATGGGCTTTGGATTGGTTATCGGCCCTGCGGACAAATAAAAAATGACCGGCAAGTAGAGGCGGTTACTACTCTGCGAAGTAGTTCGCTACGTAGCACGAGTCGCGAACCGCCTCTACTTGCTGATGGGGATAAACTATTTCATCGCGAGGACGGGTTCTGCTTTCCAGTTACTCCGTTGAGATATACATACGATGGGAGTTCCCGGGGGTAGATTGGCAAGCGTCAGGAGATTCTCGTCAAATGCCCAATCGCGGACAGGTGCTTCGTAGTAAGGATAGCCGTAAATCCATTTTCCGGTGGCTACCTGACTGTACCAGAGGCTGTTTATTGAGCCTGACCAGGTGAAAGTTACACTCGACCAGGGTTCAAGGAATCTGAAAAGGTTCTCCAATCCTCCGCCGTAGCCTTCTGCGGTAGTCGGTGAGTGTCCTGCCAAAACAGATGTGTTTACCGTAGTACTACGAGCTTTGTTCCACGTACTGGTGTCTGTCCATTTGTTTGAGAGGATATTTATAGCATCACAGAGGACCGAGGCAGGTGCTTTATTCAGGTTATAGTCTCCCTGAATGTAAAGAGGATTATCAGTTGCTATTGTTAATCCTCCCGCTGGTAACACTGAGCCGTTAACTAATCTAACCCCATCCTGTTGGCCTGCGCCTGCCGTATGGGAGGATACATACAAGATTCCATTAGGAGGCAATTGTCCACTTTCGACCAGCTTAGATATGTCAATCTCTGTAACCTTGATGTCCTTTTCCTCTCTATTATTATGGAAAGACTTGCTCATATCAACAGAAGTTGTAAGGTCTATCACTTTGCCAGATTGATCGTAGGCTACTCCGTCAATAATGCGCAAATCCGCCTGCCAGTAAAGTCTGGCTTGTTGTAGTGTTTCGGGGTCTCCAATCTCACCCCGCTTAATTATCTCAATGGGTTCGCAATCAACAGGGATGGGCAGGCTTAATACTGAAACTGAATGGGCCTGACTGCGGACTGTTCCGCCCCAGGTATTCAAAGCTTTATCCGCCCAATCTGGGTCGGTGCTGTCAAAGTCCATAGTATGGTAAACTCCATCTGTGTCTTTAATTCGGACGGTTCCGCTTTCCTCTACAGTGTCTCCGGGCTTGCTGGTTCTATAAATATCACCGGCGGAAGTAAGGTAGGAATCAATGGAAAGTGTGTCGTTTGAGGTCAGATAGATATTTTGATTTGAATGAATTCTGCCTTTAAATGTCATCTTTGGCCCTGGCTCCAGCTCCAGGTCTTGATCATAAAAGGCGGCAAACTGAAAAAGGGGAAGCCTCTGGTCTTGAACCCATTGAACTAACCTTACTGAATCACCACGTGGGTCGTTATTAGATGTTGACTGAGAGGTAATCTTATACTTCTGAATGAATGCTTCCAATCCCTTACATGTCCCTAAGGCAAGTGTCTGCCTTTCTAAGCTTCCAACTTTTTCTATAGTAAAAACATCAAAGGTATAACCTTCTAATTCAGGCGAAAGAATTTCATAATGGGCGGCAATATCTATCTCACTGTCCAAGTCAACAGTTTGCCTTTTTTCACTTAAGAGTGATTTTAGCTTTACAACTCCATATTCTATACCGGCCTCAGCCGCGTAAAAGGCCTTTGTCGAGTTCAGCTCCTTCTGGGTCATTAGTATCTCCGTGTTCGCCAGACTGAGCATGGAGAAACCTACAAGGACGAAGATGAGGGCGAAGGTTATCACCGCAACAAGTGCTATTCCCTTTTCTGATTTTGACGTTTTGATTTTCATCTTATGTTACCCTCCACAATAATTTCGCATCATTACGGTTGAGGCAAAATGTGTTTGTATGTCGTCTTGTTTCAGCTTGAGGTTTATTGTTACTTTATTGCCTACAACATTGAATTGCAAATCTTCGACGTTCTTTTCGAGAATAGTCCCGATACTTCCTCCAACGTCACTTTTAAGCGTAAGCATTGATGCTTCAGGTATAACAAAAAACCTCATCCAGCCTCCTTCATTGTATATCTTCAGCCCTTGACCGTCGCCCTCCAGTTGTGCCGACCTTCCCGCTTGAATAGCACGGCTAACTCTAAACATCGCATAGGAGGCGTCCCTTTGAAGATTCGTTTTTTTCCAGGCATTACTCCAGTATCTATTACCGAAAACCAGAATCGTACCGGCTGCTAAAATCACAATAGTGCCTATGATAATCGCAATTATAAGCTCTATGAGAGTGAAACCTTTTTGCCTTTTTCTTTTCATCAGATTCACCTATTTAGGAGCAATAAAAGTAACCAGACTTACATTACGCTCCCTGCCGACCGGCCCCCATTGAACAGTAACATCAGCCTGTTTATATAAGCCGAGATCTTTTGTGACTATACTTCGACTATAGCATGTATCTTTCAAAGAAAGACTCTCACTCATTGCACTTTTTTCTATGTCATCATAATTACCTGCTTTTACATCTTCTAATTTCTGAGCAGCCAGTCGGGAAGCCACGCGATACTGTTCTCGTAGTTCAATCTGGCTTTTACCGGTAACAAACAGAAAAGAGCCTCCCAGTATTACAAGTGTTAAGATTAAAACAGCCACCATTACTTCAATGAGACTTGTTCCCTTCTTCGATTTTTGAACAATAGTCATAATCCTCATCTCCAATTTACTCAAATCTAAGGTAAGAAACTGAACTGCGAAAGCTCCCTCCATTTTCAGAGCTTTTACTATTTAAAGTATACTACATAAAACCGTCGAAGCAAAAAAATATTTATCTAAGAAAAACCTGTTTGCCACGCAACAATTGACCCAGCTCAGGCGTGATTGGCGAAAGATCGCAAAATTGCGGACTGTTATTGGACATTTGTTCCGCTGTGTTTTTCAGGCAGATGGGAACCCGAACAGTAAATAGTGTTGGAAACAAAAACCTCTACTCCATCTTAGAATCGGTGGTGTTTTTTATCCGAAGATGGCTATGGTCACAACGAACATAGCCACCATTAGTTCAATGAGCGTTAAGCTGAGCCACCGCCGCTCCTTATCTGCTACTTGGCGAATATATCCCACAACCACCCCGTGTGATAAATAAGAGGAATAGAGGGGGG
>CAYUFX010000155.1:0-8280 GCA_964444135.1 uncultured Pirellulales bacterium
CGGCACCGTTGTTCAATGCCCTGACTAATCGCAGGCAGCCATTAATAACCGAAATGTTGTCGTGGCTCCCCAGCCAATCGAACACCGCTTTTTTGGTCCACAAGTCCAGCGCCAGACCAGCTAAGGTTAAGCACCAGAAAATAAGGTGTGCTTTTGAATCCGGAAGCGAAGAGGACAAGTGCTTCAGGAAAGCCCCCTCCAAACTCGACCGGGCACTACTTTCTTCCATCTTGGTCTCTGTCATAATCGGCGTTCAGCGCATCGCATTTACTGGTTGTAATAGCTGTCCAGTGTTTATTTTGCTTTGTATATTTATAATATCGGCACGCGATTATATCAAAGTTAATACTGCCGTCAAAAACTTTCGGCAGAGCAGGGATTTTTTATTTCAGGCTGTAGCAAAAAAACCTTGGCGGGAAATCTATGTTTGACATATTTTTTGAATCTCTGAATTGTGAATTGACAATCCGTAATCAATATTGTAGCGTAGCGGAAATCCGCCGTAGCTTGGCGGAATAAATAGTAAATAATCAATATTAAATAATAGATCGAAAGGCCCGGGTGGCGGAATAGGCAGACGCGCTAGCTTGAGGGGCTAGTGACCTTTGGGTCGTGCTGGTTCGACTCCAGTCCCGGGCAGTGGTTCAACTAAGAATTCAATGAGTTGAACCACCCTGAGCAAGTGACGAGCGAAGTCCTGAGCCCGAAGGGCGACGCGAGGAACACGTCGAAGGGTATGTCCTGAGTGTCATCGAATGGTAAAGTAGATAAAATTAGAAGGTGGGGGGAGTACTACAAAAAAAGAGGAAAGGAAAATGTCAAACGACGAACCACAATCTTTACCTAAAGGCAGGATAATGTCAATTGACGCCCTGCGGGGGTTCGATATGTTCTGGATCATCGGCGGTTGGTCGATATTCCGCGGCTTGCATGAGAAATTCGATAATTCGACAACGCAGTGGTTAACTCAGCAAATGTCACACGTCAAGTGGGAGGGCTTTCGCCCGTGGGATCTGATTATGCCATTGTTCTTGTTTGTTGTCGGTGTGGTAATGCCGTTTGCGTTCAATAAACGCCTTACCGCGGGCCAGAGCAAAAAGCGGCTGTATCTCCATGTCATCATCCGAACGGTGATTCTGTTTGTATTAGGTATGGTCGCGCAGGGACATCTGCTTGAATATGACCTCTCAAAGCTCCATTTTTACAGTAATACCTTGCAGGCAATCGCAGCGGGTTACTTAATCTCAGCGATAATTCTGCTAAACCTGCGTCTCGTATGGCAGATTGTAACGACTGCGGTTTTGCTATTATTGTTCTGGGCCTTGATGATGCTAATTCCGGTGCCAGGCCACGGTGCAGGAATGTTGGAACCTGATGTGAATCTGGCTATCTATCTGGATAGGCTCATTCTCGGCGGCTTCATCGATGGAACCGACCCGCCTTACACCTGGATTCTAAGCAGCATGACATTTGCCACGACAGTAATGCTCGGAGTAATGGCAGGGCACCTATTGCGCTTGGAGAAAAAAAGCATTATGAAGGTCTTATACCTCTTGGCGGCGGGCGTAGGTTGTGTGGTACTCGGCTGGATATGGAATTTTTGGTTTCCTGTCATCAAGCATATTTGGACGAGCTCATTTGTCCTTTATTCGGCAGGATGGTGTTACCTTCTGTTAGCGTTATTCTATCTGGTTATTGATGTATGTGGTTTTAGGAAGTGGGCCTTCGGCTTTGTTGTAATCGGTATGAATGCAATTGCAGTATATATGGCGACTCATGTCTTCAATTTCCGCCACATCGGAGATATTTTCGTGGATGGTCTGGACAAATATGTCGGAGATTGGAGCCCCTTCATTCACGCCGTGGCGGCATTTGTCGTCATTTGGCTGATAATGTGGTGGATGTATCGTAGGAGGTTATTCATCAAAATCTAAAAACAAAAAGAACAGATTGAAAAATAGTAGTTAAGAATTCGAAAGAGGTGAAGATTCTTGAGTAATGAACAGCAGGATTTGATTGGGCGGCGGTTGGCTTCGGTCGATGCGCTGCGGGGTTTTGATATGTTCTGGATTATTGGCGGAGGAACTCTCTTCGAGGGCTTGGTGGAGGTTTATAACCACCCGGTAACCGATACAATTCAGCATCAGTTGCACCACGTCAAGTGGGAGGGATTTCATTTTGAGGATTTGATATTTCCATTATTTCTTTTCATAGTTGGCGTAGTGCTGCCGTTTTCGATTACACGGCGGGTAGAACGCGGACACAGTCGCCCCTTACTCTACCTGCACATTCTCAAACGCTCAGCCGTGATTATTTTGTTGGGCTTGATATTTAATGAGCTTTTGCGATTCGATTGGGCGCAAATGCGATGGCCCGGTGTGCTCCAGCGAATCGGATTGTGTTATTTCTTCGCTGCGATTATTGTTGTGCATACGAAATGGCGCGCCCAGGCGATTATTGTAGCGGTGGTCCTGATTTTGTACTGGCTTGCGATGATGTTGATTCCGGTGCCGAACTATGGGGCCGGTGACCTCACAATGGAAGGGTGCCTGTCCTCATATATCGACCAGCAGTTAATTCCGGGTCAGCTCTATTACGGGTACGGCGATAACGAGGGGCTCATTTCGACTTTGCCTGCGATCTGCACCGTCCTTTTGGGCGCGTTGGCGGGTCACTGGCTGCGTTCCAACCAAACAGGCAATCGCAAGGCAGCCGGCTTGGCCATTGCCGGCGTAGTCGGCTTGCTCGTTGGCCTTCTCTGGGGGCTGGTTTTTCCTATCATCAAAATTATCTGGACCAGCTCTTACGTTCTGTTCTCAGGCGGCTGGTGCTTATTGCTATTGGCTTTATTTTACTGGATAATTGACGTTAAGGGATACAGAAAATGGGCCTTTTTCTTTATCGTTATTGGGATGAATCCGATTACGATATACTTCCTGCAGAGATTTATTGACTTCGATGGAATTGCCGAATTCTTCTTTCTGGGGCTCGCTGAGCATGCAGAGCTGTTTAAGCTCCTGATTTTGCCCATTGGTGTGTTGTTGGTCAAATGGTTGTTTCTGTGGTTTTTGTATCGCCACAGAATATTCTTCAAGGCCTGACCTGAGCGGGAATAATACGCCGTCGGTCTATGGAGCCGACAACAGTGCCGGGGTATCCTTGTGCTTATTTGAGAGAGGTAGGCCGCTTTTCCAATCTTTTCGGTCCAGTAAAAAGGAGTTTTTTTACAAAAAATTTGTTTTCTTTGGATATTTGTGAAATTTTTCCTTGACCTCGGTGGAGAGAGTGCTATAATCAAAGCAGCTTTTTCATTTTTTGCCCCTGCTTTTCTCTTCCTTCTCCCCTCCCTCCGCAAAAAAGCAGGGGTTTATTATCGGAACACCTCCAAACAGATGGGGATTATCTTTTTTTCATTAACACATCTTGCGAACGGCGGGGGGGCTTATAAAAAAAGAGCTGCCCCCGCTCTTGCTTTTGCTCGCACCTGCGGTTACGCGAGTGCAGGCTCAAGAAAGCGCGGGGGTAAGGAAGCAGTAACTGCCCTTGCGGTTATACAGTGGTTTACTGCCGGGCTTTCCAATAATCAATATTCAATATCGCAGGTCCGCTGTCTTTTAGCGGAATCAATAGTCAATTCTCAGGTCAGGCCCAATCGTTCGGCCTCGGCGTAGAGGCCATAGCGTTTCATTTTTTTGAATAAAGTTGTGCGGTTTATCCCAAGGGTCTTGGCGGTTGCCTGTCTGTTCCAGTGATTGACTTCAAGGGCCTGGCGGATAATATTTTTCTCCGGACCGGCTAATGCTCCTTTGAGGCTCATCAGTTTGTATGTCTCTTGCTGCTGGTTTTGCTCTTGCTTGATTGAGTTTGGCAGGTCATCGGGGCCGATGAATTTATTTTTACTCAGCAGGGCCGCACGCTCAATTACATTTTCCAGCTCACGAACGTTGCCGGGCCAGGTATAACGCTCCAAATACTCCATCGCCTCATCGGTAATACCGAGCTTATTTCTGTTGTGCTGTGCAGAGTACACCCGCAAAAAGTGCTTGGCCAACAGCCGAACGTCTCCCACCCTCTCACACAAAGGCGGCAGGTCTATTGTTACGACATTTATCCGGTAATACAAATCTTCTCGAAACCTGCCTTGCCTTACCTCCTCATCGAGGTTGCGATTTGAAGCGAGTATAATGCGCGTATCCACCGTTTGGGTTTTATTACTGCCGACCGGGTCGAACTGTCTGTCCTCCAGTACCCGCAAGAACTTGGCTTGCAGAGCGGCCGAGGCATTGGAAACTTCGTCTAAAAAAATCGTCCCCCTGTCTGCCGCCAGAAACTTGCCTTCTTTATTATTTACAGCGCCGGTAAAAGCCCCTTTAACGTGGCCGAACAGTTCGCTTTCCAGCAACGTCTCCGGGAGTGCCCCGCAACTTACCTCCACGAACGGCTTGTTGCGTCGGCTCGAACGATGATGTATTGCTCTTGCTAACATACTTTTGCCGGTGCCCGATGGACCAGCCATCAGTATCGTTGTTTTCGTATCGGCCACCGCCTCAACAAGGTCGAAAATCTTCGCCATTTTGTAGTTATGGCTGATTATGTTCTCCAGACGGTATTTTTGTTCGAGTTGCAGTCGGAGGCTCTCGTTTTCGCTCATAAGCGATTGCTGCTTAATCGCTCTTTCTACCGCCAGCCGTAAATCGTCATCGACGATCGGTTTTGTAAGGTAATCATAGGCACCTTGCTTGATTGCCTTGACCGCGCTTTCGATGGTGCCATAGCCGGTTATCACAAGGGCAACCGTTTGAGGATGGTTTTCCCTGATAATATCCAATAGTTCGAGCCCATCTCCGTCCGGCAGATTGACGTCTGTTATGACCAGACTATAGTGCTCTTGTTCTAACTTGGCTGAAGCGCTCTTTAATGTTTCTGCGCCGCTGGTCTGGAATCCTTCGAGCCTCAGGAACTCACACAGTGAATCCAATATGATTTTATCGTCGTCTATAACAAGAATATTCTTTTCTCTCATAGAACTTTCCAATCCGTTTTTATGTATTTTTATAGATCAATTGCTGCCGGCAGGTACACAGTGAAAATACTGCCGCCGTCAGGAGTATTTTCGGCAGTTATTCGGCCGTGATAGCTTTCAATTATGTCCCTGCATATTGCCAGTCCCAATCCTGTTCCTTTGCCTTTATCTTTTGTCGTGAAGAAAGGCTCAAATATAGCTTCTGTATTTTCCGGCGGCAAGCCTGTTCCTGTGTCGTGGAACTCAGCCACAATGGTATTGTCCGCTGCCAGACGAGTTGAGATTCTTAGTTCTCCGCCGTCCGGCATTGCATCCAGGGCGTTCTTCGTAAGATTACAGAACACCTGAAACAGATTGCCGCTTCTGATTTGTGGGATGCCGGAGGTATAGTTTCGCAAGATTCGAATATTCAGGGCCTCTGCTCTCGAGCCCATTGTTTTGATAGCATCTTCAATAATCTGCTCTATTCCGGTATATTCCGACGGCGTGTAAGTGCTGCGGGAGAATTCCAAAAGCTCGCTTACGATTTGCACCATTCTCATAAGTCCCTTCCGGCATTGGGTCAGGTACTCTTTGGGTTTTTCCAGGTTTTCCTGCTCGACAATTCTCATCGCAAGATTAACGTATCGCAGTATCCCGTCCAGAGGGTCATTTAGTTCATGGGCGACCTTGGATGCAAGCTTCCCAACAGCAGCCAGTCTTTCAGTGTTGGCCGACTGTCTTTGGATATTGACCTTTTTGGTTACGTCTTCGATTATGATGATACCGCCGAGATTTTTTGTTGTTTTCGTTTCTTTCAGTGGTGTGCAGACGATTCGCAACAGTTTTGTTGTGCCGTTCGATGTATAGCCTACGTCATCAAACCTGCATGTTTTCCCCTTTGAAATTGCGGATTTTAATTGTTCTGTCCAACCCAGCCATATCTTGTCGTCGGTACCTTTTGCTAAGGATTTATCAATGTAATGGCCTAACTCAATTAGTTTTGTTGCCTGAGGATTGGCCTCGATAATCTTCAAATCCGCATCAAAGGCAAGAACACCTATTGGTAATGACTGTACGATTGACCTGCCAAGCAGCCCAGAACCTGACTGGTCATTTACGGTGTGTCCCTTTAGTTGGTCGCCATGTCTATCTGACTTTTCTGGTTGTAATTGTGGATGTTCTGGCATAGCTATGATAATAAAACCTATCTCCACTATTGTCAAGAGTGGCGTTGCAAAAAAACAACGCACGCGTTCCTTTTTTCGGACTGAGTGGGTTACTTGTTTAGCAAGAAACATAACATATTATAAAATAAGCAGCTAAATTAGTCTGCTCTGTGCCAATAGTCAGCTATCAGCGGGTAAAGTCGGTTTCTGACGTTGCTCTTTATCAACGCTACAAGCGGCCTCCTTAATTAATCTGTCGATGTCGGCTGGATAATTCTATTTAACTTTATACCGAGCAAGCATTTGTAAAAGTTAAAATAGGGTATTCGTCTGCTCTCTGTTTTGGAATGAATTTTGCTCAAAGCAACATTGCAAAACTGTACAAGGTTCAAGGACGAGGCTGGGTGATGCAAGGAGGCATAAAATGGAAGGAACTGAAAGACGCAAGTATAAGCGATTGGGGGCGAAGTTTGATATATCCTGCCGTGAAGTCGGTTCCACAACAGGGCAATCTCATACCGGCTGCACTGTGAATGTGGGTCCAGGCGGTTTGTATTTTGAGACCGAAAGCGCGACGTTTAAGCCGGGCTGCCTGTTGGAAGTAGAATTGTCGATACCGCCGAGACGAGGTTTGCTTGAATTTGGCGGCAGGATTGCGGGCTTCGCCAGGGTCCTGAGAACGGATAATATCTTTGAGTCTGCCGGAGGTACGAATTTATCTTCCGAGATATTCGGCGTAGCTGTGCAATTCTGTCGCTCTCCGAAGCTCTGCATGTAAGTACTCCTCTTGCTCTGTCAGTAAGGCTTCTGCAAAATGGAGGTTAGGCATACTTTGGAAAGAAAAAATTGGTCTTTTTATTTTTTCTTTTCAAACAGTAAATTCTTGTGAAGCAAGCGGTTATTTGATTATTAAAGAAAACCAAAAACCTGATTTTCTTAAATAATATATGCCTAACCTCAATTTTGCATAACTCTACCTGTCAGTATTCTTCTACCGTTAGTTGTGGAATATTTGCAAAGTGAGATATATCGCGTGTGACCATGCTGTGTCCTGCTACCATTGCAGTTGCAGCGATTAACACATCCATATCACCGGCAGGCCGACCAAGATTTTGAAGGTATGCTGTTATCTGGCCAAACAGCCAGGCGGCTTTATCATCGAATTCAAGGATACCTAAATCCCCAATCAAATCACGTACAACTGCTTCTTCGTCTCTGGGGTCATCGGAATGGGCGATACCAATATACAATTCTGCAATATTGAAGCGTGTAGTTACAAGTGTTTCATTCCGGTTGACAATTTCACTGAGCTTATCAAGAGCTCTTTTTCTTAGCTTGGCACTTCGTCCGGCCAAATCTATTAATATGGTTGTATCCAGGCAAGCCATTATCTGCTGCGCCTTGAAGGTTTATGGCGATGGTCTATGTGTTTCTCTATGGCCTTTAAGGCCTTGCTGCTCATGCGATTGGTTTCAAGACGTTTCTTAAAGAGCTTTAAATCCAAAGGAGGTTTCACTACTCTTTTGATTACCTGGCTAAAGGACTCTTTATCATTGCGTACGGATTTAAGCCTTCTATACGCCTCCATATCAATTGTAATGGTTTTTGTTGCCATTTTAACCGTCTCCTGATATAAGTGTGTGTACACACACTATTATACGAAGCAAGCTGCCCTCAGACAAGATGTTTTTTAAACGAGCCAAAAATTTTATAAGCTCCAATTGCGTTACCCCTGAAGGCTTTCTGGCCAGACGCCCTCGAAGACTTCCACCGCCGGACCCGTCATATAGACACAATTATCTTCTTGGCACCAATTTAAATTCAAGTCGCCGCCAGGTAAATGTCCGGCGCATATTCGCTCACATCTGCCGGTAAGCGCCGCAGCCACACAGGCGGCACATGCACCACTGCCACAGGCCATCGTAACGCCGCTACCTCGCTCCCATGTCCGCATCGTAAATTCTGTTGGCTTATCAATCTGAACGAAATGAACATTGACGCGGTTTGGGAAAAGACTGTGGTTTTCGATAGCAGGTCCAAGTTTCTCAAGCTTGATTAATTCCACATTATCACAGAAAAATATAGCGTGCGGATTACCCATCGATACAC
>CAYUFX010000156.1:0-8026 GCA_964444135.1 uncultured Pirellulales bacterium
TTCAGGATATCGACAAGACAACATAAATTTATTCAATATTAAAAGGACACAAGGATACAACGGAATATGAAAATAAATCCAATTGGACACTTGGTGAAAGCAAACCCAAACAAACCCAATCAAACCCAATTTCAAACGCGGTAAAAATCTTCTTGAATCTACCCGAAATGCTGAATCAGATTGAAAGAATTACTTCTCAGTTGGCAAAATTGAGTGCTTGGGTTAGTATCATAACAATGCTTATACTCAGAGAATCATTTCTGAATCGCCAATATGAATGTGATGGTAAAGATATGCCCGAATCATCTTTATTTGAAAAATCAACTCTAAGATATCAACCTAAACCAGCTCCGCATTTCAATCCTGATAATATTATAATAACTAAAGGCAGCTACCAAACCAAGCAGCGGCGGGAGCTGGTAAAAGAAATTTGCGGTGTATATCCCCAGGCCACGGTTGTTGAAAAATTAGACCTGCCCCACAATCGCGTCGAATTAAATAGCTCTGACCCTTTGGAGCTTCATTATCAGGGGAAAAAGACGCTCGTTTTTGGGATACATAAAAGTGCCCTCCGCTACAGCGACGAAGATTGTAATACCTGTCCAAACTATTGGCATTTTTCGCCATACGGTTTTTGTCCATACGATTGCCAGTATTGCTATCTGGCAGGCACACCCGGCGTAAAATATTCGCCGACGGTAAAAATCTTTTTGAATCTGCCGGAAATGCTGAATCATATTGATAGAGTCGCTTCGCGGCTTACCAAACCTACTGCTTTTTATTTAGGAAAACTTCAAGATGGTTTGGCCCTTGATGCGCTTACTGGTTATTCTCGGATGATGATTCCTTTTTTCGCCCGACAAAAATACGCCAGATTAATCTTATTGACTAAAAGTGTTAGCGTTGAGAATCTGATGGACCTCGATCATCATCAGCATACGATTCTTTCCTGGAGTTTGAATCCGCCGGAAGTTTCATCCGCTTTTGAACGAAATGTGCCTTCCTCTGATGAAAGACTTACCGCTATGCAAAAATGTGTGGACGCAGGTTACCCCTTACGGGCTGTGATTATGCCGATTATTCCAGTCGAAGGTTGGCAAAAAATATACGCCGGCTTCATTGAGAATCTTCTAATGTCGGTACCGCTCGAGCGCGTGACGCTCGGCCAGATTTGCAGTTACTCGGCCGCATTGAAACTTACTGAACGAAAACTAAGTAGGAACAACCCTATCTCAAATCGACTTGAAAAAGTAAAGTCTAATGATGGCCGTATTCGGTTCCCCCTTAAACTTCGAATTGAAGTTTACCGGTACCTTATTGATACAATCAGAAAGTTCCAACCCAAGTTACATATCAGCTTGTGTATGGAGGAATACCAAACCTTCAAAGCTTTGAATATGGAAAGCGCTATTGGCGATTGTAATTGTGTGGTTTAATAACCATTGATAGTTATGGAACACGGACGACCTTTATACCAGCGCGCTTTAGTAATTCACCGGTTACGCCTTCTCGGTCACACGAAGGACTTCCACCCTTCAAATAAGCTCGTCGAGCGCCTACATTTTTTGCAACCTCCTGTGTGTACCTGGAGCCATTGATATGAAATTGGGTTACGTCTTTACCTGTTTCCGGTGCGATGATTCGCGATCGGCCGTCCAGAACATCCACCCCTGTACCATGTAGTTTCTCGCCCGTCCGTGGCGTTGGCATACTGCCGAGCTGCTACGGACAAACAGGGATGAGGACATACTCTTTCTTCAATCGTTCAATCAGTTTCTCGCGTTTATTTGGCCTGCGTCCGTGCCAGCGAAATGGAATACCAAGCAAACAGGCGCCGATAAGAATTGGTCGGTATTGATGTCGCAATCAAAAAGGTAGCTATTACAATTCTATTTTCCGTCTATCATGCTGTGAATAATCTAAATAATTACGCGACAGCAATATATATCTGAAATCAAACAATAATAGCTTGTCCAGGTATAGTTCGCCGCAGTCATAAATAGCAGAAAAGCCCGGCTTCGCAATTAAAACTGCTACGCCGAGGCACGCTTCGTCCGCCTATCACGGCGAACGAAGACTGGAGGCGGGGGGATTCGAACCCCCGTCCCGAGATGTTTCAAGATAAGCGTCTACATGCTTAGTCGCTTTATTGTTTTTTCGCCTTGTTAAGCGCCAGAACGACAGGCTCTTAACTTGGCTATTTCGGTAAGGTCTCGCCTTGCCGGCCCGAACAACCGACTCAGCCAGCCTGCTGTTTGACGCCCTTACCAGACCCACAGGCAAAGTCAGGCAGGACGGGCCGCCAAATTAGGCAGCCATGCGCAACTGATCGTTGTCGCTTAAAATTTGTTGCCGGATGATTAGCCAGGCCAACCGGCGTCCTGGGCATGCAGCTTGTCCGTCCGCCATCCGGTCGAAGCCGTTCGCCCCCTTATTCACTCTTCAAAACCGCCTTCCTTCAGGCCACCCAACAGCGGTCATTTTGAGCTGATTCAACGAAGTCGAATGTTCGTACGGCCGTTTCAGCTTAATTGCCGGAGAATCTGGTTATATAGATTACTTCCTCGCCGAAGAAAGTTTGGCCCGATTTGAGTTTGCCTACAACTATAACTTTGACTTCGCCATAGCCGGGCACCGCATCCATCAGTTGAGCAGTATCGAACCAAGCACGAACTTCTGCTCTGTCAGACGTACCTGAAATAAGTTGACTGCTTGCTTTGATGTCCCCTGGATTGAGGATAAGTGGTTCGTCTTTGATATCCTGTTTTCCGATGCCTTGCGGCAGCTCCATAATAGCCAGTATACTCTCATAACAGCCGTTGCGTCTGAGCATGTTGGGACGTACACTCAGAGCGGCTACCAACGGCCTTTCGTGAGTAATAACATCAACACTCGTGGTTGCAGGCCCTGTTTCATCGCTATCGATAGCTGCGAAGTTAGTGATGGTCTTATCTGGGGTTGTACCTTCATTCACCTGCACTACTAACGTTAAACAATCGCCTGGGGACCCTGCTGGCAGAGAACGGTAGGACCATTTATAAGTGTGGGCAATAGGGTCGTACTGTCCGAACATACCATCACCATCGGCCGTTATAAAGCTTACTTCTTTCGGCAGGGTATCAACAATGGATATATTGTTTACAGAGTAATCATTGTTCTTATTATCGAAACAAACACTGTAGATAATATTGTTACCTACACCCACGTACCCAACCTTGCTATCGGCATTATACTCAATATTACCTCCTATGATTTTCTTGCTCAGATTAAGGGGGTTATAGAGAATAGGTTTTGTAATAGAATCAACACTCGCGGTAGATTGCCCTGTTTCATCGCTTTTAATAGTCACATAATTAGTGATGGTCTTATCTGGGTCCGTACCTTCATTCACCTGAACCACTAACATTAAACAATCGCCTGGGGACCCAGGTGGCAGAGAGGGGTAGGACCATCTATAAATGTGGGCAATAGGGTCGTACTGTCCGAAAGTACCATCACCATCTGCCATTAGAAAGCTTACTTCTATCGGGAGAATATCAACAATGGATATATTGTTTACGGTGTAATCATTGTTATTATTATCGAAACAAATATTGTAAGTAATGGTACCTTTCATATCTACGTACTCAACATCGTCAGCAGTACTGTCGGCAATATTCTTATAGAGGTTCAGAGGGTTATAACTGATATCTTCAATTGGGACAACTAAGCCGGTAGAGTTTCTAATGTCAGTAATAATGTCAATTTGTTTAAGTGATGGGTCATAAACCCTAAGACTGTCCCCACCAGGTTTATTGTTAATTCCGGTGCCTACATATATCAGACCGGTGTCCGGATCTACTCCAATCCCCATCACGCCAAAATCGGGACCCACTTGCACTTCTGTCTCCATATATGTATTCAAATTGAACTGAGTAAGGTAGTAATTTTCATCAAAACCTCCGCCGCAATACAAGAAGCCCCTCTTAGCATCCACTGCAATACTGATGATAGTCCGACTAACTGTGATCGTCTCCCATAATGACCAGTCAGAGGTGCGGTAAACATTGATCGTTGGGCTCGAATCGGCTACATAAAGCAGGTCTTTGATTTCATCCAGAGCAATTCCATAGGCAGTAGTAACTTCTGTCAATTTGAACGGTGAGCCTGGCACCTGAGTGAGCGTGGCAGTGCTCGCCTCCCATTTATATACATACAACCGGCTTTTGCTCCGAACAACACAGTATAGTAATCCCTTATCGTGGTCGTAAACGATACCAGCTAAGTTGCTGGCGCCTGGGGCTGTTGTTGTCCCTGTCTCTGTCATCGTCGCTGCATTTATCAACTGAATTACGTTCGAGGTTTCATACGTGACGAACAGGCTTTTTGAATCCGTATCAATTGCCATGCCCACGGCACCCCGGCTATATTTGGGTATGCCGTACTCTGCCTGGAAGCTAAGAGTACCATCCGCTCCAATATTATAAGCCCTGATCGGAGTGGGGTCAGCATTGATATCTGCAATTATGTACAGCGACTTTGCGGTTGCAGTCTCTGTGACGGTTGTTATTAACATACCGGCTGCCAGGATAATCAGGAAAATATTGGCCCTAAAAGTATTCTTTTTACTTTTATTTTTCATGCTTAATTCCTCCCAAAAAATCTTCACATTTTACCTCTATACCAAATTGTGATTTCTCATCCAAATCTATGTCGCATCTTAGGTGTAGAACAACTGAATTTTCAGGTGGGGAAAAACTTGCTAAAAAGAAGAATCTTTTCACCGCACCTCCTAACGTTAATATATATTTCAATATATACAATTCAAACAGACTTGTCAAGAGGAAATAGTTACAAGCCGACCTATCACTGCAATATTATGACAAGTTTATAGGACTTTTTCTGGTCAATTTTAATAATATTCCATATATATTCGTCTGCCGTAAAGCAATGAAGGCCATTATCTCAGAAAAGGGAAACTTATGCCCCATAGCGGCCGATATCTCACTGAGAGTTAAGAGGCCAAAAAGATGTCAAATGAGGTTTGGAAGATGACATAAAGAACCTAATAAAATGGTTTTTTTGATGAAAGGAATAACTTATGGAAAAGAGAATGGCACTTTTTCCTGTTATTATTATGGTGGTGGGCGTTTGCAGCTCACCCGCTCTTGCTTTGCCGCTAATGGGTCCTCCAAAGGCTATTTATGGAGAAAACCGGTGGGCTATCGGCTTTGAGTATGCTCACCAGAAAATGGACCTTGAATTATTTGGTAAGACCCGACAGGACCTCGGTGATGGGTTTGGGTGGCACCCGTATGATTTCACCAAGTACAAAATCGAAGACCTTACATCAAATATGTTTTTGGGCAGTTTGGGCTACGGTATGTGCGAAAATTGGGACATATTTGCATACGCTGGTGCGGCCGGCGACAAAGACGAAATAACAGAGACTCTCGCATGTGGTAGTTCCGGTAACCAATACTCTGGATTCGGCGGTGATTATAAAGTTGCTTGGGGGTTTGGGACAAGGGCAACCTTATGCCAGAATGGTAATCTTAGTTGGGGCGGATTATTCCAGATGGTCTGGTCAAGCGTTGATAGCAGCAGTCTAAAACTCCAAGGTGATCCTATTTTCTCCGGTGATATAGAACTTGATTTTTGGGAAATCCAGGTCGCGGTTGGACCAACTCTGCAGTACGATGGCTTTTCGATTTACGGTGGTCCGTTTCTGCATTTCGTGAAAGGAGACATGAGTCTCGAAGGAACAACAGTTAGTGGGGGTCTCACTCAGCGTGTGATATCCAAGGCCGATATTAGGGAAGAGTCAAACTTTGGGGCCTATATCGGTGCACAGTTGGATATCGCCGAAGACACTTTCTGGTACACTGAATGCCAGTTTACCGGTGATGCCTGGGGTGCGGGTATAGGCATCGTCTGGAAATTCCAATGATAGACAAAGCTTTACACGTATCTGTTATTATATAAAGTGACTGCGATGTCATTTTTGTCAATAGCAACAACATAGAATTTTAAGACAGAACGGCTTGGGCAGTTGAAGTGGGGCGTTGAGGACGGGAAACACTACAATTCAGCTTTTATAGGTGCTTGCTAATAAAAGGGTTATATAGATGGAGGCGGGGGGATTCGAACCCCCGTCCCGAGATGTTTCAAGACAAGCGTCTACATGCTTAGTCGCTTTATTGTTTTTTCGCCTTGTTAAGCGCCAAAACGACAGGCTCTTAACTTGGCTATTTCGGTAAGGTCTCGCCTTGCCGGCCCGAACAACCGACTCAGCCAGCCTGCTGTTTGACGCCCTTACCAGACCCACAGGCAAAGTCAGGCAGGACGGGCCGCCAAATTAGGCAGCCATGCGCAACTGATCGTTGTCGCTTAAAATTTGTTGCCGGATGATTAGCCAGGCCAACCGGCGTCCTGGGCATGCAGCTTGTCCGTCCGCCATCCGGTCGAAGCCGTTCGCCCCCATATTCACTTTTCAAAAATCTTACTTTTGGTGGATAGTTCTCTTAGTTGTTTTTTTCCGCACTCTTTTCTTCCCAATGCTTTTCTTCGTTGTTGATTGTACAATTCTGAAAACGGGAATGGTCAACGAAGGCAATCCCATTCGAGTAACAGTATTTTGTACAAATTCACGCCAGTATGGCCATGCATTATAAATTCCATTTAAATTCGCAAATTGCTCAAACCCTTTTTGAGTTAGCCCTTCAAAGTTTTCTATTTTGTAAGCTAAAAGAAAAGAAGTGTCAATAAGAATAACTGGTTTTTGATTTTCACTTTCATTAAAAGCTTCAAATTTGAATTTTGCTGTTACGATAACGTAGCCATTTTTCTTGTCAACCTGCACTTCAGTTGAATAGTTGATACCATACTCTTTCTTACCCAATGCGGCTTCCGGCGTTTGATCACATTTGCAGTTTATCAACCGCACATCTTTTAATTGTACTCGTTCAGAAACCAACAGACCCGCAGCAACCTTGTTTTCCCTTTTTAAAGCCTTGGTTTTAACCCTTTTTTTTGCCATGATTTAAGCTGCCTGATATAACTCTTTTTGTGCTTCTTCAGTAATCTCTTGGTATTCAGATTGTTTTATTATGAGTTCTACCGCTGGAGTCCATTGATTAAAGGTGATGCTTTCAAGTATATTATCAATATCTATTGGAATAGTGGACACCGCCATCTTTGAATCAAGTGCATACAGAAGATCAGCTACGGTTGTAAGCCGCATATTGTGGTCGCCACTCAGGAGTTGCGTTATATTGCTTTTACTTACGCCCGCTAATCTCGATAGTTCTGCTTTGCTAATCCCCTTCTCTTCCATGACTTTGCAGATTTCTTCTGTAATCTCGAATATCAAGTCCTCACGAAAGTACAGTTTTCTACCTTCGTCATCAGACATAAGTTTTTCTATGAATGTCTTGGCCATAACAGAATCTCCATTTTACTTATTACGTCAACAATGAAATGTGTTCCTTCCTTATTTGCTCTGCACGTTTAATTTGCCTGGGGGGTGTATCACCAGTTTCTTTGTTAAAGCCGTGCGTAAGTAACCAAGTTTTTCCTGACTGAAAGCACAAAATACGAATTTTAGGATGAACCTTGAATTCGTATATTTTCCCACGTAGCTTCCTGAACCTTTCGGTATTGTTAATTCTTCCAACACATGCAATGTAACGAAAAGATTTCGCCAGCTTTGCTTGATCTGATTTTTCCAAATCTTCAATGAAGTCCTTGGCTGGCCTGCCGCCGTTTGTCCGACGTGCATAAGCCACAATAGCACATGGTCCCTTAACTAACGGATCATCCCTAAAATCTATCACAGATTTATTCGTCATATCACTTGTAAGAGTTTAATTATAACTTAACTTTTCTTCTGAGTCAATGCAAATTTCAAAAAATTAAAATAAATTGGGAACCCAAATATTATCGGAAGAAGCCCGAAAAAAGTCAAATACATTACTTCAAATCTAAGGACCCAGGGTGCCCGTCAAGTTTGTAGGTGGATTTTTCAAGCCGCCAGCGGCTTTTGTAA
>CAYUFX010000157.1:0-7836 GCA_964444135.1 uncultured Pirellulales bacterium
TCAATACTATTGCTATTGGTTTTGGCGACAAGAACAATCCATTAGCCGGCGGTTCGGGTATGATGTACTTTGATGATATTCGTCTGTATCGACCGGCAGAGCCGACACCGTAAGCTGTAATTTAGTTGGTCCCCATTGCTTCTGCCGTACGGTATCCTGTGGACTTCGGGTTGTGAAGCAAGATACGGGGGCGTGGTTAATGTAGTATATTTATTCAATTCGGGGCTTATACTGAATGATTCGGTATAAGCCCCTTTGCATATTCGTATCAAAAAATATGGGTAATCATGTGGTATTGTCCTTGACGGTACTGGAATATTGCTTTCCAGATATTCTTCTTGCCAATTTCTCCTGATTATGGTAGCATTTCGGCCGGTCCTTCGAGAGTTGTCGATTGTTCGCAACTGCCTGTAAATCAACAAGGACGGAATTCTCGGGAAGGACACGTCAAGATTGTCTCATATATAACAGTGATATTCAGTCAGGCTTCAATATTTTTTAAGGAGTGTTTATCATGACAAAGCGAACTCGCCGACAGTTCTTACAGGACTCGATGTTTGCCGCGGCGGCAGCGGCAGTATCCACAACCCCGATGTTCAGCAGCGTTTCTAAATCACAAACCAAAAGCCCTAATGAAAGGCTTCTTTGCGCGGTGATAGGCTGCCGGGGTCGCGGCGGTAGTCACATCAGCGCCTTCTCCGGCCGTAAGGATTGCCAAATCGCTTACATCGTTGACGTGGACGAGAAAGTGGGCCAAAACTGCTGCAATTCGGTCGAGAAACGCACGGGCAGCCGTCCCAAGTGGGTCAAGGACATGCGCCGAGTATTTGACGACAAGTCCGTCGATATCATTGGCACGGCGACTCCGAATCACTGGCATGCGCTCTGTGGCGTCTGGGCCATGCAGGCAGGCAAAGACGCCTACATTGAAAAGCCGATCAGTCACGACATTCCCGAGGGTGCCGCGCTCGTGGCCGCCGCCAAGAAATACGGAAGGATATGTCAGGTGGGCACACAATGCCGTTCGAATCCGGCCCTCCAGAACGCCATGAAGTTCATCGCGGAAGGTGGTATCGGCGAGGTCAACTTCGCGCGGGGGCTCTGCTATAAGCGACGAAAGTCGATAGGTGCCCTGGGCGATTATCCAATCCCGCCGGAGGTCGACTTCAATCTGTGGAGCGGCCCGGCGCCTTACACTACGCCGAAGCTCACAAGGGAGCGATTCCACTACGATTGGCACTGGCAGCGGCTTTACGGTAACGGCGATTCGGGCAACCAGGGTCCGCACCAAACCGACATCGCTCGATGGGGATTGGGCATTAACCGCCATCCTAATAGCGTCATCGCCTATGGCGGGCGTCTAGGCTATCAGGCCGAACGCAATGACCCTGATTACGTCGATGCCGGTGACACGGCCAACACCGAGATAGCCATCTACGATTACGGTGACAAGTGCATGGTGTTCGAGACGCGAGGCCTTTCGGTTGACAATTCGGCGGACATTGAGATTAGCACCATGTTCGACAGCACCAAGGGCAACAATATCGGCGTCATTTTCTACGGGACCGAAGGTTACCTGGTTCAGGAATCCTACACTCATTGTATGGTGTTCGATCTCAAGGGCAGGATGGTCAGGGAGTTCAAGGGCGGCGGCGACCACTTCGACAACTTCGTTCAGGCCGTTCGCAGCCGAAGAGCCGAAAACCTTAACACCGACGCCTTCCAGGGCCATCTCTCAGCGGCCCTGGCGCATTTGGCCAACATCAGCTATTATCTGGGCGAGGACAACAAGGTCTCCGTTGGTGAAGCCAAGACCGTGCTGGAAGAAGTAAAGAGCCGGGACCACAACATCGAGACGCTGAATCGGACCGTTCGACATTTCAAAGATAACGGCGTTGATTTGGACAAGTACCCGATGTCGATGGGACCGCTGCTCCGGTTCGACCCAGAGAAGGAAGTATTCACCAATAGTGCAGCGGCCAACGAGATGCTGCGCCGCGAATACCGCAGACCGTTCGTGTGCCCTGCCCCCGATAAGGTGTAGCAGTCGGGAGGCGTTCTTCGTACGATAGACTGGAGAAGCACTTGATCTGCATTAGGCTTGGCCAAACCCGGGGCAGCGGGACTTTGAGCAATGACCCTGGAACAAATAGTTGAGATGTCAGCTTCATTTTCTCTGGCCGCTCGCATCTTGTATCTTGGAAACACCGTTCACCGCAAGCGCCTTACGGACAGTGAAGTAATCCTGGCGCGAAATTGTTTTGCCCATGGCTCCTATCGCTTCGGTGATTTGGCGCGGGTTCTTGATTCCGACAATGGCAACGTCGATGCCCGGATGCATCAGCGTAGCTGCTAAGACCAACTGATACGTGGAAAGGTGATACTTTTTCGCCAGCGGCCCCAGGCTTTGCACCGCTGCTGCAATTGCCTGGAAACGTTCGCCCTGAAAATCGGGGAGATACCTTCGAAAATCGCCGAAGCTCTCGCTGCCGGTGTATTTGCCCGTGAGCAGTCCCTTGTGCATAGGCGAATAGACCATCACACCGATATTTTCCGCTTCACAATAGCCTAACAGGTCACTTTCGATATTCGTCTCTATCAGACTATAACGCGGTTGAGCTGCATCATAAGCCCCGAAATACCGCTGTGCCCGAAGCTGCTCAAGAGTGTGATTGCTAACGCCATAACTGCGTATCTTTCCCTGCTTTTTTAGCGAATCCATAGTCTCGGCTACATCCGCTAAAGGCGTCAACGGGTCGAACATGTGAAGCAGATAAAGGTCGATTGTCTCAACGCCTATACGCTGGAGCTGCAGCTCGCAGCGCTGCCGTATGTGCGCCGGCGAGAGGTCCGGGTAGCGTGAACCATCCGGATTAAAGTGGTTGAATACTTTCGTACAGATGACGACGGTCTCGCGGGATTTCTCAGTTAGAAATTCTCCGAGAACCGTTTCAGCGTAGCCATCTCCATAGGCGTCTGCGGTATCAAAGAAATTTATCCCGGCGTCGAAAGCTGTGTTCATAGCGGCCAATACGTCTGTTTTGGACTGTTCGCCCCAGAAGCGGGGGCTGAGCTGCCATGTGCCAAAACATATCGGCGAGACTTCCAGCCCCGTAGCACCGAAAACAATACGATTGTTCATTTTACACTCCTTGTTGTGGTCTTTTTCTTTCGTGGTTACACACCTTGAAGGATTATAACCTCTCACTTTAGATTTGTCATGGGACGAATGGGTCCGCCAAGACGATCGCCCTGACAGTCGCGCATCATTTGGATTATTTGCTGCGAATGCGGGTTTACTCTCATGGCCATGGACAGAAGACAGAAGGCAGAAGACAGATATCTGACCTCTGACATCCGGCAAATTGGGTTTGATTGGGTTTGAATTGGGTTTGAATTGGGTTTGTTTTTTCGGACTGCGAAATCATCTTTTTTTCTGTAATCCTTTGTTATAAGTGAGTTTACATTCATTTGGGCTTTTCGGAAATTGGCCCATTCGACTGCGCTCAGGACAGGCTTTGATTGGGTTTGATTGGGTTTGTTTTCACCAAGTGTCCAATTGGCAATATTTTCATAAGCTATTTGTGAAAAGATACTTACGTTCATTTGTGCCTTTCGGAAATTGGGTTTGTTTTGTATAAAATGAGCTGATTTGTAGAGGGTTCTCGACAGATGTAAAGGGCAAACGACAGAGGACAGACGATAGAGGACAGACGACAGAGGATAGATGACAGAGGACAGACGACAGAGGACAGACGACAGAGGACAGATGACAGATGACAGACGACAGAGGATAGATGACAGAGGACAGACGACAGAGGACAGATGACAGACGACAGATGACAGACGACAGATGACAGATGACAGACGACAGAATACAGACGATTGATGATAAAATACTGTTGCATAAGGAGTTATCTGTTAGCATGAAATCCTAAATTCTAATATAGAAATTCGAAACAAATCCAAATTACACAAAATTAAATGTTCAAAACGGTTCCCTGCCTAAGGAATGCAGGGATTCGGGCTGGCTGGGTGCCTTATAGGCACGTAAATAACTGGATTCTCGATTGTTCTGAGTGGTTCATTAGTTAATTTAGTTAATCTGGTTAAATTGGTTAAATGGTTAAGCTATAATCTGGATCCCCGACTACGACATTCGGGGACAAGCTTGGCTGGGCCTGCTGGCTAACGACATGCAAACTGAAATGTCATCTGTCGCCTACTGGCGGTTTATGTTAGCCTGCTGGCTAACATACGTGTATTATAACATATTATTTAACAAAAATAAACAAAAAAAACGAATAAAAAAGCACTTTTTTTAGCCACATAGAACGCAGAGAAAATTCAATTCACAAGTAAAAAATAGCCACAGAGCACACAGAGGACTCAGAGAATTCAATAATATTTAACCACGGATTGAACCGATTTCGCGGATTTTGTTTTAGCCACGGATTGACACGGATTCACACTGATAGTTCAATAGTAAGTAAACGCGGATTAGCACGGATTCTTGAGTCAATCAGAGATTAGAGATTGGTTATTCGAGAACTACCCTCCACTTTGCTCACTACGTTCGCTCAGTGGCTGCCACCCGTCGTTTCTTACGTGCTTTGTTGGTAGCTTTATTTGCACATTCTTTACACCACAACGACAAACCATCTTTGTTGCTGCGTACTTTGTAAAAGTCACTCTCGGCCTTCCACCTCTTGCACCTTCTACATCGCTTTTGTTTCACCCCCTCAACAACTCGATGGCACTCCTCATATCGATAATATTGTTTCAGGCCCTTCCCCTCTTTCTTGTAACGCTCTCGCATATATGCCCGTACGCAGTCTTTGCAATCATACCCCAATCCGTCTTTGTTCTTACTATCCTTGCCAAACTGAATTTCGTCTTTCCACTTTTTGCATTTGACACAGCGTTTCTGCTTCACGCCATCAATGGTCCGATGGCTCTCCTCATATCTGAAGTATCTTTTCACAGGCCCCCTGATTCTCCTGTAACGTCTGTGTCTATACTCACGGCAGCACTTTTTGCACCAATACACCAACCCATCTTTGTTCTTACGATTCTTACTAAACTCACTCTTGCTTTTTAACTTCTTACATTTGGTACACTGCTTCATTTCTGCCTCTCGGTCTACGTTTTACTACTAATTCCAGACAGCCAAATAGGTCAGCAGGACTTTTACGTCTTTGCCTTTTGCCTTCTTTTCTTCAGGCCCAATTTGTGTATTCTCAATCTTGTTGCCAGTACTGTTCTACCAATTTTGTCGGCTATTTGTTGTGCCGTTCTACTTGGATATAATTTCCTTAGCAGGTTAAGCTCTTTCTTTGACCAGATACGCTTTGGTTTGCTAATTCCCAATTTGTGTGCTCTGACCGTTACCGCCGGGACAGTCCGTCCAAGCTGGTTCGCTATATCTCGCAGGCTATTATGTGGGTATAGTTTCTTAAGGAGAGTGTCCTCTTTTCTTGACCAACCGGGAGCTGTTCCCACTTTTTTGAGGCCGTTGAGATATGCTATTGCTTTCACCGACTCCAAAGGCCGCCCAAGTTTATCAGCTATGCTTTGCGTGTCCTCAGTCGGGTAAAGTTTCTTGAGCAGTTTGACTTCATTGGCTGACCAGAGACGCCGCTGTCTTGTATTAATCCCCATGTTGTATGCTTTTTGTCTCACCGTTGCCAGAGACCTTCCAGTTTGCTCAGCTATTTCCCTTGCTCTCCCGCGTGGGAAAAGCCTCTTTAGCAGCTTAACTTCAACTTCTGACCATGCAACCCAACTGTTTTTCTTGTTCTTCGCCTTTTTCATAGCCGTAATTCTACTGGATTTTAGCTTAAATGGCAATGATAGGTTTGGGTGCGGTGATGTTGAAGTTGAAAATCGCAAAGGCAAAAGGGGGGATGTTTCAATTTATTCCGCCGAAGTTGGATCTGCGATATTGGGGATTGAAAGAACGAATGGTCCGAAACAATTTGCAACATCGAACGTAGAGCACCTTAAGGCGGGAAACCACAAAATGAGCTTCTCGTTGTTCTTGCTCATATCTCACCATCACCCTAATATAGAACACTTCGGCCTACGTAAATCCTTTGCATGCAGCCGTCCAAGCAGTATAATGGCCCACATAAAAAGGCTTTTGGCAATCAAACGTAATCTGTTGCGAAAGAACGGATAGTACAGTGGAGGATTAAACGATGTTTTATTTTTTTGAGATTTCAAAAGGTTCGACAAGGAAGTTGACAAGCTACGATGTTCCGCATATCAGGATAATTAACCTTTTCCTTCTTGTGATGATTACTTTGTTGTATGCAGGGGCGGTTCAGGCCGCGGCTCCTTCGGACGGTGGTTCACTCACGCCGCTCAATCGATTTCCTCGGATGGTTCAGGAATATTTCGTCAGAACCGTCCGTGGGGTCGAACAACAAGCGAACCAACGACGAGCGGCTCTGAATACCCAGGCCGATGCCGAAGCATACGTCCGTGAGGTTCGTGAGAAGATTCAGCAGAGCTTCGGGCCCTGGCCTGAGAAAACGCCACTCAAGTCGCGTATTACCGGCGTCGTCGAGCGGGAGGTGTATAAGATTGAGAAGATCATCTTTGAGAGCCGGCCCAATTTCCTTGTTACCGCTAACTTGTATGTGCCGAAGGGGCGGACATTTCCGCTCCCCGGCGTTGTGGGAACTTGCGGTCATTCGGCAAATGGAAAAGCGGCGGAGCCGTACCAATCTTTCGCACAGGGATTGGCACGGCAGGGCTATGTAGTGCTGCTATACGACCCCATCGGACAGGGCGAGCGCCTGCAGTACCCGGACGAGGATTTGAAATCGAGGATTGGCGTCGGTGTCCGCGAACATCTTTACGCCGGCAACCAGCAATTTTTAGTGGGTGACTTCTTCGGCTCCTGGCGAGCCTGGGATGGCATACGCGCACTGGATTACCTGCTAACGCGTGAAGAAGTCGACCCGCAGCAAATCGGTGTCACCGGCAATTCCGGTGGAGGCACAATGACGACCTGGTTGTGCGGTGTCGAAAGCCGCTGGACAATGGCTGCTCCTGGCTGTTTTGTTATCACGTTCCGCCGTAACCTGGAAAACGAGCTTCCCGCCGATACCGAGCAGTGTCCGCCGCGGGCCTTGGCCCTTGGGCTGGACCATTCTGATTTTCTTGCTGCGATGGCGCCGAAACCGGTTATCATTCTGGCAAAGGAGAAGGATTACTTTGATGCCCGCGGTGCTGAAGAGGCCTATCGCCGGCTCAGCCATCTGTATAATCTGCTGGGAGCCGGGAAGAATGTCGGACTCTTTATCGGGCCGGGCTACCATGGTTACTCCCAGGAGAACCGTGAGGCTATGTATGGCTGGTTCAACCGTACTACGGGCATCTCTGATGTACAGAGCGAGCCGGAGCTGGTTATTGAGAAAGATGAAACACTGTGGTGCGCGCCGCGGGGACAGGTTTGTGAGTTGAATTCACGGCCGGTCTATTCGTTTACCAAGGCCAAGTCGCAGGTGCTGGCCAAAAAGCAACGTAATAGTCTCTCTGAGACCGAATTAAAGCGGCGTATCGTGAAGGCGCTGCGGCTTAGAGAATGGGAAAGTTTGCGGGCCAAGAAGGCGATTCCCGAGTATCGTATCCTCCGTAATTGGCGTTCACGTGGATACCTTAGGCGGTATTGGACTACCTATACTATCGAGACAGAACCGGGGATTTTTGCCGTGGTGTATCGTCTTTCCGATGAGCGGCTGATGTCGCGACCGCCCAAGGGACAGAGACGAGCCATATTGTACATCTCGCATCAATCCAGCGACGCCGAGCTGCGGGCCGAACCGC
>CAYUFX010000158.1:0-7570 GCA_964444135.1 uncultured Pirellulales bacterium
ACATCATGCGGATCAAACACCCAGCCATTATCAGGAGTTACCAACTCCGGCCAACATCCATTGTATTTTGAACAAATTATAGGCAGCCCACAGGCCATTGCTTCCGGAACAACGAGGCTCCAGTTGTCGCTGAGTGTAGGAATAATAAAAACATCGGCTGATTTGTAGAAGGGGGCCAGCTCGTCGTAATCAATCGCACCCGCGAAGCGAACATTGTTAAGCCTGCTGCTTTTGCAGTATTGTTCAAGCTCTTCTCGCTGTAGACCATCGCCGACAAGCAGCAATGTCATCTCTTGCGATTCCCGATGGGAAGTAAACTTTTTCCATGCTTTAAGAAGTTCATCAATACCTTTTCGATGAACAAGCCCTCCAACATAAAGAAATACCATTCCCTTCAGATCAAATCTTGCCTTTAGGCCGGCAACTACCTTATCGTCCAAAAGAGAGGTCGCCCTCTTTATGCCTTCCACGTCCGCCACCATGTGACCATAAGTGAGGCGATTCTCCGGAAATCCGAGACTCCGAGTATATTCCCCGCATAGCTGGCCGTTACAGCACATTGCATCAATCCAGCGCATAACCAGTTTACGATAAGCCTTTCTGTACCATTGAGCATTTCGCTCAGTGTGACCGGTCCGCTCATAGAGCATCACGTGGGGAATACCTTTTGTGGCCCTCAACCAGAGAGCCGCAGTGGACCACTGAAAGAAACCGTCGGTCACCATAACATCGGGCTTAGAGCGGCGGACAACTTTGACAAGTCCGGGCTGCAAAGGAATTCTCAGACCACCACCGTTTCCGCTACCACTTGCTCCCGTCGCAAAAGATTTGGGTCCCACCAGACGCAACTCGCCACTGAGTCCAATGCTTTTTTCCCCCAACACTTGTTCTGTTTTACGCTGAACTCTAATTGGAACAACATCCCGGTAGTAAATCAATGTTAGATTACCGCTAACGAGTTTATTCAGATTATCAAATACCGGGACACGGTAGTCCAGAAAGCTTCGCACTATCCATGTAATACGCATATCGCTAAACCACTCAACACTGCATAGTTTGTACTGTGCATATAATCCTAATTGCTCAGTTGTCTGCTGTTATTGTAGCGTTCGCTGCCAGCAATGTGCTCCCAGCTTCCCCCACCACACAGCCTCAACATCACTGGTTGTGTCCTGTAATTCACGATTCATAGATCGCTGAGTCTTACAAATCATGCAGATCATGGTCATAACGAACACCGTGGCTACCCAGCCGCCATACACCCTCCCTCCAAGGCCCGGACCGGTCATTGAAAACACGAATGATATACCGATGGTCGCCAGAAAACCGATCAACCAATCCCGAGGAAGATTCTTGCCAAAACATAGGATTGTCGTTTCCACAAAATATAGAAACAAAAGCAAAGGGCCGATTATACCAACACCGAGAGCCGCAGAAAGCGGCATGCAATGCACCGATATAGTGTTTACCCCACCTACAAAAATCCTATCGCGCTCACCGCTTACAAAACCGTAGCCCAAAAAAGGCTTTTCCCTGATGAGGTCCAGGCTCTTCTCCCACATCCAGTTTCTACCGCTGGTGTATTTCATCCCCACACCGGCTCTCCTATGAAAGACGGTTTCCTGTAAAATAGGTTTTAAGCCGAAGCAGATTAGTCCTGATATCAATACGACTACTCCAACGGAAGATACCAATTTAATTTTCCGGCTTTCAGAGAAGATTCCTAAAAAAGCACCCGGTATCATCCCTGCGTACATTTTGTTTGATCCAGAGAAAAGAGCAAAAGCCATTACAATCCACCTGAAGAGTTTTCTTCTTGAAATATAGATGGCCAGGAAAAAGAGTATTCCCGTTTGAAGGCGCCCGGTCGCAAAAATATTATAAGTTAATCCTCCCCGAACTATACGCACCATAAGACCCCAAAAAATTTGCCATACCATCCACAAAAGCAACCATTCTACTATGTCTTGTGCTGTACAGTTGGTTCTCAGCCTGTCCAATATTACTGTTAGTAGAATGAGATACGCCAAAGACTGAAAGCCCATGAAGGCGGAATAAAGGGGCTTCTCACTCCATGAAAAGCTGAATATGCACATCATGATGAAAAGCAGCAGATAGACAGTCGGCCTACTTAACAGGAAAACCAAGGCCCGTTTTCCACAGGGTAACATTAGATACCCGACTGAAAAAATAAAAATCAGCATGGCATAAGCTACCTGTATGGCGGCACTCGAATCGATGCTATCATATCCTTCTGACCGCCCACGGGCAATATAAAAGGCAAGAAGCGGTTCCGCTAACAACAGATACCCATGTATACCCGCCTGACCGATTAAATGCCTAATGGGGGTAATATTGCTTTGGTGATTGTCTATTTCCATAGTTTCACAGCGAATATGCCAACGTGCTTATCACGGTATTCTTAAAGACCATCACTTTGGCCAAAGGCTCTATCCACTTCGCCAATAGAAGCATATGAAAAAAAGTAATCGGCCCCTTTTACTTGTCTTGCGCCTCTACGATATTCTCCGAGGCGGTTTTCGCGTACAAGTTCAAATATCTGGCCCAAAACTTCCTTATGGTTTTCACAAACAAAAAAGCCCCGGAGGATATTGGCACCCTTGCGATAATAGGAATCTTTTCTAATAGATTTATCACTGAACAACAGCAAACGAAGCAATCCGCCTGGAAGCATTGCAGTAATAGCCTTTAGCATCTCTTTCGTAAACTTAGACGACTCGGAAGCGCAGAAACACTTCCATAATTCCTCAATCTCATACATGCACTTCAACGGCTCCGAGATACTGCGATGGAACTGCTGAAAGCGCTCCAGATCTGAGCCCCGAAGGAGATCAATACATCCGGTTTCGTTGTCTGCCAGTATTGGAACCATATCTACATTAGCAGGCTGTCCGATACCGAAAGTAAGCCGAGCAATAGAACCCAGCCTCCACCCAAGACTCTTCTGACCTCGATCAAACAAGAAGTTACCAAGCCCATAAACTATTGGCACACTCTCGTGGAGTTCTGTGCCCATAACTGTATGTGAATGCGACACAAGAACCGCCGATGCTCCTGCTTCTGCGTATGCCCGGCAGAGCTTTACTACACGCGGCGATGGATAATGCCAGTTCTCACACCCCGCGTGCAATAAAACAACCAGTGCGTTGCACTGAGTGGCAACTTGCTGGATTTGTAGAATGTTCAGTTCCGGCTCCAGCATGGACGTACACCACCGATCATCACCACTCCAATTAAATTCATGTTCAGCATATGACAAAAGACCCAACTTGAAATTCTTAAGATCAACAAATAACGGAACTTTCGCCTTTTCGGCATTCTCGCCTACACCATACCATTGAATTGAATTATCTTCCAATGCGGACTTGGTTTGCTCGATTCCCTTCAACCCGTAGTCGAATATGTGATTGTTTGCCAAACTGACAACCGAAATACCCGCCTTGCTCAGCATAGGCGCGACATTGGGACTCGCCTTTATATTGGGTCCACTCTTACTGAGCTTTTCTGTCGAATTAGTCAGCGGGCATTCCAAGTTTCCAATAAAGCAATCTGCCGACCTTATAACGGGCAAAATATCCCCGAAAACTCTTTTGATTTGCCCTTCCACCAGTAAGTTCTCGGGGCGACCCAACGGCGCAAGATCACCTGCAATCAGTATCGTACGTTTGTCAAAAACCATTATCCGTTGACCCTGTTTCTCTTGCCGTATTTACTGAATGAACGCCAAATTAATTCCAGCGTCACTATCGTTGTTTCTCTATTTCTTGAAAAGAAGCCTTTAATAAGGAAAACCGCAGGTACACCTTCGCGCTCTCTCGCAATCTTAGTGCAAGGCATACAAACGGCCATAGCAACGGCCCACCCCTGATACCTAGACGAAGAACTGAGCCAAGTCCGGCACCGAGACTATCTTTGTTTTCCTTGGCTAGCCGGTAAGATTTCTTGAAGCGAAACGTGTAAGCATTGGCCAGGGTAATTGTCAAGGCAATGCGGTTGAGAACCCGCTCAAAACCTTCAAGGCTTTCAGGATCGGTAAGCCGGCGGCGAACTCGCCTTGCCCAGTCTTCAACCTCCATATTGCAGAAGAACATATAACGCCTTTTGATTTTAGAAAGACGTTCTCCAGGGGTGATTGCGAGTTGATCTGTAACGAATAGCGGTTTCGGGATAAATCCCCAGCGACCGAAAGTAGCAAGGTAAGCCCAAAATTCAAGGTCTTGCGTAAGCCTCAGGTCCGCTCTCTGCCCCTCTGTTTTCAAGGCTACCTCCGTGCGCATCATCACCGTGCCGGTGAGCACGCCCATGTATTTCGACCAGCACCGGTAAAAGTTGGGACATACAGCCCCATTATCACCGTAGTATTCGGTATCATCGCTATCAAGTATTGGCTTATAGTATTCCTTCCCATCCCAGTCCTTCTTGCAGTAACTGGTTTTAACGGCTATTGCTTCCGGATGCGCATCCAAAAAAGAGATTGTTTCCTTCACAAAGTCAGGCATCCAGTAATCATCGGAATCCAGAAACGCCATGAATTCCGTTTTGCAGTTCATAAGCCCGGTCGTCCTGCCGACAGCCGGGCCGCTGTTTTCTTCAAGCTGGATCAGTTCGACTCTGTCGCCATAAGAACGGGCGACTTCCGACGTATTGTCGGATGACCCGTCATCAACTACAATCACGTGCACGGGGCCGAAAGACTGATTGAGTGCGCTTTCTATAGCACGCGAAACGTAGCGTTCCGCATTATATGCCGTAATAATGGCGGTTGCTCTTGGTGGACTTACGCTCATAGTGATCCCGTTAGCCTTTTTCTGCATTCCAGACAATGCTCATTGCCATGAGCATATCCCACTAAATATCCTTTGCCAAAGTTCCAGCCTCTGCCGAAGGTTAATATGGGCATCATGAATAGAGCAAGCAAATCGAACCGGCTAATAGCTCTTATAATAGCCGATAACCTGCATTGTTTTTGCATGACCCGTAAACCGGTCAATGGTGCCACAAGAAAAGCCGGCATTCCTTTCAGGTACAAATTGAAGGCATATGGCATCTTTATCGCGGCTTCACCATCGCCACGTCCGTAACCAAACAGCTCTTTCCAAAATTCTTTTAGTTTCCTGGGTCTGGCCCAATACACCAACGCCTCTGGGGCAAAGGCCATTTTGTAGCCTGCCTGCAGTATCTGTCTCCCAAAAACGGAGTCATCGGCATATCGAGTCAGATCCTCAGGCAACCCCCCCAGTTCGCGCCATACACTCTTCTTGTATACTACAGATCGATTCCCAACGACAAAACCCGGTTCAAGACGTGGTATGCCATCGCCCTCTATGTAATACTCTGCCCTTGCAGTAGGAGTAGTAATTGTACTCTTATCTATAGCATATGAACCGGCTACAATTTCCACAGAGGGATCTTCTTCAACTGGTTTCACGATTTCTTCAAACCACTTCCTATCGAGACGAACCCCCATGTCTGTGGACACGATATACTCACTCTGTGCAAGCTCATTACCAATGTTGTGACCACGAGCGGGCGAACACTTCTGCACGATCACCTTAAGGCATGGGTTCCTTTTCTCCCAATCTCGCAGAAATTCCGTAGTCCCGTCCGTAGATTCACTGTCCACAACGATGATTTCGTCCGGTGCCCGGGTCTGCGCCACGACATCTTCATACCATCGTGGCAAAGACTTCATTTCATTGAAACAGGTCACTACAAGTGAGAAATTCATTCGTCTGGTTACCTCATTCATGCACTATACTGAGAGTCCGACTGCTTGGTGTAATAGTCCAGGGCCCTCTGTATTCCTGTTCGGAAATCAATCTTGTATTGAAAGCCAAGTCGCTCTTGCTTGGCAGTTTCTCCAGCACGTGCATACACGCCGGACGGCTTGTCTGAAAGGCCGACTATCTCAGGGCTGTATCCACACACTTCAGCGGCCAAACGTGCGAATTCCTTGAAGCTCGTGTATATCCCTGTGGACAGGTTAAGTGCACCGGCGTTCTCTATTTGATCCATTGTCTGCAATACACCGTCAACACAGTCTTCTATGTGAATGAAGTCACGCATCTGGTCCCCAGTACCCCACACGGCCAAAGTCGCTTCCCCCTTGTGTGCCAGTGCACGTTTGCAGATGCTCGGGAATGGATAGGTATCGTCCTGGTCCTCACCGTATCCTGAAAAAGGTCGGTAAATCACGGACATTAGGGCGTGCTTCTCGTATGCCAGGTGCGCAAGATACTCGTGCGTCAGTTTGGCCCACCCGTAAGACATGTCCGGCATCCCGATATTCTCGTCGAGGTCAACCATCTCCTCGCGGAGCAATTGATATTCACCCTCCCGCTGATATTTGATTGGATATACGGCACTCGAGCTGAAACAGACTGTTTTTGCTGGTTTCGTCTTGGCAGCCCACTGCCAGTACGAGGCGTCGATCGCCAGGTCGTCCGCAACAACGAGGGGATTGTTCTCAATCATCAAACGACCGCCGACCATTGCCGCAAGATGGAAGCAGTAGTCGAAGTCATCGTCCGAAATCCGTTTGAAGTAGTCCCGACAGTCCTCTTTGTACCAATGAAAATTTGAGTAATCCAGCGGATTAAACAACGGCCAGCCGTCATGCGGGTCGATTCCACCGGTATGAGGAACTATGCTATCCACGGCATGAACTTCATCGCCCATGTCCAGGAATCGCTTTGTAAAGTGACGCCCCACGAATCCTGCGGCTCCGGTTATAAGTATCTTATGCATCTTCAAAATGTCTCCTATAGAGATTGAAAGCCCGAACAGATTGTTGCGGAAGGTAATTCAGTATTTTTTCAGGGTCAACAGCTAAGTCTCTGACAAGATTCAAGTTATTCTCATAGCCTAAATATTCTTGTTTCATATCTTTCACTAAGTCATGCTCGTTTCTGGCTTGATAGACCGATGGCTTGCCATAGACAACCTTGTGTCCCTTCGCCTGCACATAATATGAAGCCCAAATGTCGTCCATCCGTCCGATGTGGGGAAAAAGAAAGTAGTACTTCAACAGGGATCCGCTTATGAACGTGTTCTGTGAATTGAATGGTGACATCTTGTTACTTGCTATGGGAAACAGGCTTGAATCAAACTTACATTCGGGGGCATGTTCCATACGACAGATTGCGTCGATATCCGGGTCACCATTCCAGAAGTCCGCCTGAATATCAGGTCTTAAAACCTTCTTTTCTTTTTGAGAATAATCTCGTTTGGAGACAAGCTGCAGTGGATACCCCCGATGCCAAAGTATCTTCTCATTCGTTGCACCAACTGGATCAAATGCAGGGAGGTCGGTCTGGTAATAATTGACCTCAACATCCTTACCTATCATAAGGTCTTTTCCCCAATCATCGTATGGAATGTTGTCATCATCTACCACTGCCACCACTTCCGCTCTCATATCGTGCGCCCACAGCAGACCGAAACTTCGGCGTTGAATGCAATTCCAGCCTATTGCGTCCGAGAGCTCCTTATCATATTTTTCCTGCATTTCAGGGGTTATGTAAGTCCCTCTTTCCAGATGGTAGTCTTT
>CAYUFX010000159.1:0-7560 GCA_964444135.1 uncultured Pirellulales bacterium
GGATAGCGTCTTTGCATAAACCGCAGGTCATCGCGTTCATCGGCGGGAGGGGTCATATCGAATACGCTTTGATCGCCCCAGGCGGCACGCATAGCCATATCAATCGTGCTCGGATTGACCCATCTGTGCATGTTTGAACTTCCATCGGCCCAGCCTAACGTGCCTCTATTTTTACTGTGCCAGATTGCCAGCGGGTCAATCCAACTGTTTCCAAAATCTTTGGTCACCACCCAGGAACCCATATTGTATCCCCTCGGGTCGATTTCCTCTACAAAGACAAATGTATCGGCGGGATTTTTAATTTCGCTATATTTTATAAGATGCCGATTGCTCCACTCTTTTTCTTCGCCGTTCAGTGCGCCGGAGACGGAGTAGCTGCCAAAAGTGTACTGACCTTCCCGCTTTATTCTGTCATCAGAGGGACAACGATACACATTTACGTTCTTGACGTAGGAATAGAGCAAACCCTGTCTCAGACCTTCCTTACATTGCTCGGTGTGGTCGGGGTCACTGCCCGTCGGACCTCTCATCCAGGCATCCACGCTTCGGGCCGGCATGCCCCCAACCATACTATCATCATTATCATCTTTGTACAGCAGCCACGCGAATGACAGGGTCTTGACGTTGCTCATACAGTGAATACGTTTCGCCTGGTCTCTGGCCCGGCTCAAAGCGGGCATCAGAATCGCCATCAATACCGCGATGATGGCAATTACTACTAACAGCTCGATTAGTGTGAAAGCTCTCGTTTTCATCTGTATCACTCCTTAATCATTATTACTGTCCAAAAGAAAAGATGCGCTAACGACGTGTTGTGTTCTGCTAATTTCTATATTTTTTACGTTTTGGACTTATCGTTCGTATTATATTACGTCAGGCCGAATATGTCAACACGGAAATTTGCTGTTTTTTTGTATTGTCTTGTTCAACAAGGTCTTATCGTTTGTTGCAGAATTTGTAATGTGGTCAATGATTATGGGCTTTTGGCAAGATGACAGCGCAGTGACGGCGAGAATTTATGGATTGCACATCAACTTCTGTTTTTCTAAATCTGCAAGCATGTCCAGGGCCGGGTCTTAATCGTGGGACTTGCATGGATACCCACTGGCCATATAAGTGATGTCTTCACGCTCATCGGCCGGAGCCGACCTATAGAATGAGAAACTCGCTGGCTCAAACATGGCCTGTTGGCACCAGACAATGAAATGCTGGTCATGCCATCTGTGCATTTCCGCGTGGCCATCAGCAAAACCTATAGTGCCCCTCTCATTGTGCCACATCGCTAAGGGGTCCACCCAGCTTGGCGGAAAATCCATTACCCAGGAACCTGTATTATATCCTCTCGGATCGATGTCCTCCAGGAATATGTACTTGCTGGCTGGTCTCTTTAAATCGGAATATATCTTGGCCTGAACCGCCCCTGCCCAGCTTTCTCCATTGGCGCCGCCGGCGATGGAAAAGCTTCGAAAGGCAAATTGCCCCGGGTCCTTTATCCTTAGGTCAGCGGGGCAGCGATATACATCAACCGTATCGTTGACATAGGGGAAAAGTGCTCCTTGTCTTATCGCGTCTTTCTTTTGTTCAACGCTGTTACCCGATGGAGCTAATACCCAGTGTCCCGCGGTTGTGTGACCCCCAACCAGCTTGTCATCATTTTCATCTTTGTACATAAACCAGGCCAGAGAGAGAGTCTTTACATTACTGACACAATGGACGCGCTTGGCCTGATCTCTGGCTGCCCTCAAAGACGGCATTAAAATCGCCATCAGTACAGCGATGATTGCAATTACTACAAGCAGCTCGATTAGTGTAAAAGCTCTTGTTTTCATTTTTATCTTCCCTTTCCGATAAAAGTACCTTAAAAGACTATGCGAAAAAAATCAGCCTCAGGAATGCTCCTTTCATATTTACTGTCAGAAAATTAGATGCGCCAAATCAGTGTTGTGTTCTGTTAATTCTGCATTTTCTTAACATTTTGGACTCACTGTTCGCATTATATTACTTCAGGCCGAATATGTCAACGCGGAAATTTGCATTTTTTACATTGTCTTGTTAGACGAGGTCATCTTGTCTGTTATAGAATTTCTGATGTGCTCAACGATTATGAGCTTTTGGCGAGCTATATTCCCAGCTCTTGTTTGACCTCATCAATCTTCTCGATAGCGAAATCCAAATCGTCCTTGCTATGGGCGGCGGATATCTGTGTGCGAATTCGTGCGGCCCCTTTGGGAACCACAGGATAGGAAAATCCTATCACGTAAACACCCTTTTCCAAAAGTTTCTCTGCCATTTTTTGGGCCAGAACAGCATCTCCAAGCATAATCGGCACGATAGGATGTTCGCCGGCGATAACGTCTAATCCGAGCCTGCTTATCTGCTGCCTGAAATAGCGGGTATTGTCCATGAGTTTGTCGCGGTATTCTGTGGATTCAAAGAGCATATCAAGGACCTTGAGCGAGGTGGCGACGATGACCGGAGCAAGCGTATTTGAAAAAAGATAAGGCCGAGAGCGCTGGCGCAGAAGCTCGATAACTTCTTTTCTTCCGCTGGTGTAGCCTCCACTGGCGCCCCCCAGAGCTTTGCCGAGCGTTCCGGTGTTAATGTCGATGCGTCCCATTACGCCGCAGTGTTCGTGAGAGCCGCGTCCTCGTTTGCCTAATACGCCGACTGCGTGCGAGTCGTCCACCATTACTAATGCATCGTATTTTTCAGCAAGTTCACAGATTTGGTCTAATTTGGCTATGGTTCCATCCATTGAGAACACGCCATCGGTTGCAATCATACGAAATCTTGCCGATTGTGCCTGTTGCAGTTTGTCCTCCAGGTCCTTCATATTGGAATTTTCAAACCGCAGCCGCTGGGCCTTGCACAGGCGTATGCCGTCGATAATGCTGGCGTGGTTAAGCTGGTCGCTGATGATAGCGTCTTCGGTGGTAAGCAGGGTTTCAAACAGCCCTGTATTTGCATCGAAACAGCAGGAATACAGGATAGTATCCTCGGTACCGAGAAATTCGGAGATTTTCTTTTCCAGTTGTTTGTGTATTTCCTGCGTACCGCAGATGAAGCGAACGGAGGAAAGGCCATATCCCCATTTTGCATAACTCTCCTGGGCGGCCTGGATGATATCGGGATGGTCGGCAAGGCCCAGATAGTTGTTGGCGCATAAGTTGATGACCTTTTGGCCGCTCTGTATTGTAATCATAGCGTTTTGCGGACTGGTTATGATACGCTCGGACTTGTAGAGTCCATTGTTATTTATTTGTTTGAGCTCTTCGGATATATGAGATTTCATTGCTCCGAACATATCTTGTTCCTCGCTATAATTTTTTAAGGCCGACTTCCCCGAAGCGTCTATTAGTCTGTCAAGATTGATAATGTAAGTTGTTATTCCCACCCATCAAATCAAACTTGACAGACTACTATGTCGCCTCGCGAAGGCGGACCGATTTTTATTCAGACCAGTTCAAAATAACTTTTCCTGAATTTCCAGACCGCATTATCTCAAAGGCCTTAAGATATTCAGTATAGCCAAAGCTGTGTGTAATAAGCGGTGTTAAATCCATCCCTCCTTGAATAAGCATAGTGGCCTTATACCAGGTTTCAAACATCTCCCTGCCGTAAATCCCCTTAATTGTAAGACCGTTGAAGACGACATAATCCCAGTCAATGGCGGTATATGGCATTATTCCCAGCAGTGCGATTTTACCGCCGTGGCACATGTTTGCCAGCATATCTTTGAATGCATCCGGGCTGCCCGACATCTCCAGGCCGACATCGAATCCCTCCTTCATATCGAGTTTCTTGAAGGCGTCTTCAATTTTTTCGCTTCTCGCATCCAGAGTCATAGTAGGCCCCATCTTTTTAGCCAATTCCAGACGATATGGATTTACGTCCGTAATCACCACGTAGCGTGCGCCTGCGTGTTTGGCTACGGCGATGGCCATGCAGCCGATAGGCCCTGCACCGGTTATCAATACATCCTCTCCAACAAGGTCGTAAGAAAGAGTGGTATGGACCGCGTTTCCGAAAGGGTCAAAACAGGCAAGTACATCTGTGGGTATGTTGGGGTCGCAGTGCCAAATGTTGGTGACTGGGATAGATAGATATTCAGCGAACGCACCGGTGCGATTCACGCCGATACATTTTGGGTCGGTGCAGAGATGCCTTCGCCCGGCTAAGCAATTCCTGCATCGCCCGCAGACAATATGTCCTTCGCCGCTGACCAGTTCGCCAAGTTCCACATCATGCACGTTGCTGCCCATTTTTTCCACGGTGCCGACGAATTCATGGCCTATGACCATAGGGGTCTTTATTGTCTTTTGAGACCATTGGTCCCAGTTGAAGATATGGATGTCCGTGCCGCAGATTGCGGTCTTGTGTATTTTTATCAGGACATCATTGATACCGATTTCAGGTACAGGTACATCTTCCATCCAAAGGCCGGGTTCCGGCTTGCTTTTTGCCAATGCTTTCATTGATTAACTTCCCCTATTTACCACTTTATTTGCTGAAGTTCGCGTGTTTTCTGATGGTCTGTCATATCGGGAGCCAGCGCGGTGACAGTGATATAGCCTTCTTCGAGGGATGTAGTGTCGGTAGGTGTGCCGTCGATACGGTGGCCGTTGCCGGCCAATTGAAACACGGTCTGGCCCTGCTCATTTTGTTGACGGATATAATATTCCTCAAAGCCCTTGCTTGATTGGGGCACAACTCTTACACCTTTGGGCTCGCCTTTTGATAATTGTGGTATATTGATATTTATCACTTCTCCTTTTTTGACCGGCATAAGCTTTTTGAGGATTTTCGAACAGTGGTGTGCGGCCTTTTCGAAATCCATTTGCTCCTCGGACCAAAGGCTCATCGCGACCGCTGGAATTTTTAAGAACGCACCTTCCATCGCGGCCGCAACCGTACCGGAGTAATAGACATTTATACCTGCGTTTGCCCCCTTATTTATACCTGCAATGAGTAAATCTATTGGCCCCTCGTGCAGTTGCATCACTGCGAGTTTAACGCAATCAGCGGGAGAGCCCTGGACGCTAAAACCGGTGAATTGGCCGTTTATGTCAACTTTATTGCACACTAACGGCCGCGAGTATGTAATACTGTGGCTTGCACCTGACCGGCTGTCTGCCGGGGCAACAACCGTTACGTCTCCCATCTTGACCAGCTCTTTATAAATTGCAGCTAAGCCAGGGGCAAAAATGCCATCGTCATTTGTCAGTAATATTTGCATATACGGATGGATATTGTAATTGTCTGCTGTGTTTGTGTCAATTGACAGCTTTAATGACTAATATATAATGCTTGTCATTGCGAGCGAAAGAGCCTGCCCTGAGCGAAGTCGAACGGGCGGCAATCTGCAATCCAAATATTCAATAGTCAACTGGAGCAAAGCGCAAGTCCTGAGCAATGTCGAAGGATAATCACTCATCAATAATCATTTAAATGATGGATGTTAATTCACAGAACATACCTCTCAAGTCGAGTTCTTCGTTTAAATAGCCTGCTGGGTGCTTTAAATTGGAAGATTAGGAGTGTTGTGTGAGATTACGAAACTATCAGTTGAATTAAGACAGGGGATTGTTAGAATGGTGTGGTGAAAATGCATGCAATGTATCGAGGCAAGGACAGGAGTAAGGAGCTAAGGAACAATGGTAAAGAGCAAGAAAAAAAAAGGGGCTGCATGGTCTAAAGATGAAGTTAAGCTGCTAAAGAAACTTTTCCCGCGTGGAAGAGCAAGGGAAATAGCCGAGCAGACTGGAAGGTCTCTGGCAACGGTGAGACAAAAAGCATACAACATGGGGATTAATACAAGACAGCGGCGTCTCTGGTCAGCCAATGAAGTCAAACTGCTCAAGAAACTTTACCCGACTGAGGACACGCAAAGCATAGCTGATAAACTTGGGCGGCCTTTGGAGTCGGTGAAAGCAATAGCATATCTCAACGGCCTCAAAAAAGTGGGAACAGCTCCCGGTTGGTCAAGAAAAGAGGACACTCTCCTTAAGAAACTATACCCACATAATAGCCTGCGAGATATAGCGAACCAGCTTGGACGGACTGTCCCGGCGGTAACGGTCAGAGCACACAAATTGGGAATTAGCAAACCAAAGCGTATCTGGTCAAAGAAAGAGCTTAACCTGCTAAGGAAATTATATCCAAGTAGAACGGCACAACAAATAGCCGACAAAATTGGTAGAACAGTACTGGCAACAAGATTGAGAATACACAAATTGGGCCTGAAGAAAAGAAGGCAAAAGGCTAAGACGTAAATTGAGAAGTGAAGATGAAGCGATGCACAAAATGTAAAAAGCGAAAAGACGAGAGTGAGTTTCACAAGAACCGCAAATCTGAAGACGGATTACAGCCGTGGTGCAAAGAGTGCCGGCGTCAATACGACCGCAAGTATTACCACCGACACAAGAAGACCACGAGAAGAAACTACAGTTATGAAGAAAGCCATCGCACAGTTAGTGGCGTGAAGCAGAAACGCTGTTCCAAATGCAAAAAGTTGAAAGACGAGAGTGAGTTTAGTAAGAATCGTAAGAACAAAGATGGGCTGAGGTTTTGGTGCAAAGACTGCGAGCGTGAGTATAAACGCAGATATTACAGGAAATACAGAGGCCCTGCAAAATACCTCCGATATGAAAAACGACATCGGATTGTTAATAGAGTAAAACAAAAGCGATGTAGCCGGTGCAAAAAATGGAAGGCTGAACGTGAGTTCTATAAAAATAGATTCCGTAAAGACGGCTTGCAGTTCTTGTGCAAGAAATGTTCAAAGAAAGCTTACCGCAACTCTTATAAGAAGCGGCGGACGGCTGCGAGGAATTGAGAAGCCGAGACCAAAAAATCCAGCCATTTTTTTCTTTGAAAAATAGGCAATTATGGCTTGACACCGCAGGAGCGATGGTTGTACAATTATCTCGTTACGAGAGTTTCTAAATGGATAGTCTTTGCATAGAGCTTTTTGATATATTATTTATTAGAGCACATTCGCAGGGCTGAGGATATCTCGCTTTTTCCTCTCCCTCCGCACCTCGGCCCTGCTTCCTCCATTTTCAGACCAATCGAGTCTTTTGTTCCAAGGGGTCTATGGACACTACCCCGCAAGACGAGTTCGTCGTTTAGATGGCCTCTGAGGAGCCTTAAACACAACCACATCAAGAATAGAAACCCACTCATAATCCAGAGATTTTCCTTGACGGGAAGGCGGCTATTTGGATCTAAATGAAGTTTGAGCTAATATGTGATTTTTTTCTCCCGGTCGAAAAATTCTGTATTTTTAGTTGAATTATCTTGGTGGGAGGATTAATGTATAAGCCACAACGTGATAACGTAGACTTTGAGGTCGGCCGTTGAGATTTTCACATTTCAAATTAACTGCTAATATTAGGCTTTTGATAGCTAATATTGGCTTTTGAAGGAAGGAGGTGTTGGCAAGTCATAGGCAAATCGTAAAACTTATCCTGGGCAGATATAAACAATTTACGATTTGTAATTTTTGGTACTACCTCATGATATTGGTAAAGTCTTATTACGTTTATAACTATCAACGGC
>CAYUFX010000160.1:0-7526 GCA_964444135.1 uncultured Pirellulales bacterium
TTATTAGAAACAAACTTTGGGACATTCTACATAAGCCTTTGAGTGAGCTGCACGATGTTTCTCCTTGGCTTGATATCTTTGTTTTTATAAAGAAATACAATTTTGCTGAGGTTCGTAATGAAATCTTCGGGTATATTTACGAAAATTATCTAAAAGAATTGTACGAAGACCAGAAAAAAGGCCAATATTTTACAGACCCAGCAATTGTAAACTTTATGCTCGAGCAAGTCGGCTACACTCCGGAGAATCTCAAGAAAAGAATTTCTTCCGACAAAAATACTATTTCTCTTATTGACCCTTCCTGTGGTAGCGGTACATTTCTTTATTCGGCTATTGATACTTTGATAAGAACTATTGGACCCGATTCGGAACAGCGCGCTAAGAAGCTCGAAGAACTAGTAAACAAGGATATATTTGGTCTTGATATCGCTGAATTTCCACTTTATTTAGCCGAGATGAATATTCTGATGAGGATGTTACCTCTTATAATCAACGAGAAATACAACAATCCGGTAGAAAAGAAAATTAAGGTTTTCAAAACAAGAGACAGTATTTCTGAATTTATGGATACGGCGCTCCGTAATACTATTCATGACATCGATGTTGCCGCACAGAGAAATAATGGCCAGGGTTTTCTTTTTAAGGAAAAATTAGACCTTGGCTATGTGAGTTATGTTAGAGACGAAGATGATTTGAAGGAAATGAAAGATAGTTTAGAGACTCGACCTCGATGTCCACGGCGTCGTTTTGACTTTGTAATTGGTAACCCGCCATACGTCGGGTATAATGAATCCTCAAAACAGGGAGTTCTAATAATCAAACTCATACAGGAAAAGAGAGCTGAGATGAGTAATATTTACGGTATGAATTTGAACACCGTTCCCGGCAGAATCAAACCGTACTCGCCAAAGCCGAATATATTTAGTTTTTTTATCGCTTTAGGACTGGCATTACTGAAGGACGACGCAAAACTTTGTTACATTGTCCCGCAAACATTGCTCACGGCAAACGATTTAGATGTTCTACGTTATCATTTAGCAAAATTTACTACTATTGAAAAAATTATTACTTTTAGTGGCAGGATGTTTATAGGTCGTGGACTGAAGCAAAATAGGCCAGTTGCTACGTCTAGCTTAATTTTTGTGGTTAGACGGACCCAAACAAATAAGCGTAACACTGTAGAAATAATCAATTCTAAAGATACAACAAGTGTAATTGAAGAATGCTTACAAAATATTTGCAATAATAAAAAGATTAGTAAGAGAAAGATTCTGCAGAACGAGCTATTACAAGAAATTGGGAATTGGAACTTTATCAAGCATGAAGAATCCTTCATACTCTTTCATAAACAATACAAACTTAACACGGAGCCGATTTCAGCATATAGGTCCCGCCTTAGCTTAAAAAATGATTTCGTCTTTGACGGCGGCGTGACAATAGATAAGAAGTTCTTAACCTTGGAAAAAAAGAGAGGTTATTTTGAGGTTTTTGATTACAAGAAAAACAAATGGGAACAATACACTGTAAGCAAAAGTAATCAATACTATCCTAAGGATGGTCCCTTTAGGTTCATACCGGGGAGTCAGGGTATAGCAGCATACCAAAGAAAATACAAGATTATTTGGCGGACGAGGTTTTCCGACCGCTTCCAGTTTACGGAAAGAGATATTTTGCTTATTAACAATCAATCCTTAACGGTGGCTTCCAACTCGAAAAAAGACCTATTATTTTACTTAGCTTTACTAAATTCACCAATAAACAAGCTTATTCTTCAAAAGAGTCTCAGACAAGAAAATGAACGAAACTATTTTGTTCCACTGAGGGCAATGAAATCATATGTCAGGATTCCAAAGATGTCTGAAGGTAATCTGAACGTGAGAGATGAAATAATTAGACAGGTCGAACGTTTAATAAATATTGAAAGATTGGCTCTTTCCGACTTAATTGATTTTTCTTCGGTCATGATGCAGAAGTTTGACGGGGTGTTGGTCAAGGGAAATAATCTTGTTTTATGTAAGGATAAAAAAGAAAGGAAGCTCAAAATAAAGAACAACAAAGATCTTGTTGAGAAGACTATCATCGATAAGTACCGTAGTGAAGAATTAGAATTTGAGCGTGAGAAGATAAGACTATCAGGATTAAAATCATTGCCTGCTATTGACTTTGAAAAACAAAAGCATCTGAAAGATTATGTCGATGACTTGGTGTTTGCATTATATTTCAACATTCCTTTAACAAAAGTTGATATAAATAATGCTGCTGAAATTAAAAAGGTGTGTAAAAAGAATAAGTTCTACAAAGTATTGAATAAGTTTTCTTAACGACTATTTTGAAAATGAGCAAGAAAGCTATTTACCGTCATAAGAGGACGGGTGATTTGTTTGGGAATCACAACGTTCAATCTTTGATGAGCTGAACCGACGAAAAAAGGCTCATAAAAAGAGAACATAGAATTGCACAAACCACTGCGGCTGGGTGGACAAAGTCCAGTGGTAATGAGTGGTAATTGCGGGGCCAAATTGTCTTGACACTAAGGTATAAAAAGTGTATAAGTATATTGGCCTTGCGGATTTCTCGCAGCAAGCAAAAAGGAGAATAGGGCAGCCAACTCATTTTGCTTGAGTTTGCACAGAATCTTACAGCCGCTATATCTGTGCGCATCGGGCAGGCAATAAATATTGACAACTTTTCAAGGAGAAGACGAACAAAACGTGCAAAATCCATTTTTTTGGGGGGCCAAACACAGCAAATCAGTGAACGGTAAAAGCTGAAATTGTAGGCTCAGGCAGAAATTTGGAAGAAAAGACCGTATTTATTGCGAAATATCATAGTCAAGAAAAGGTGGAAGTCTGAAATGAGAATATTGAAGCATATAGTGACAAACCACTCGCGAGATGTGCATAGCAACAAGCTGTCTGCATTTTGTAACGTTTTTAGCTTAGTCAAATGCACAATCCTAATATTTGTGAGCTGGGTGTGTCTCTGGGCACAGGTCGGGACCGCGGCCCAAGCCCAGCCCCTTACTTCAGAGCCTCAGGTCAGCGAGGCGCCTCTCAATCCGGATTTCATTGCCTGGCAGCAGAGAGTTGCAACGTTTGGTTTTGAAGGGCGTGACGCAGAAGGCCTCACGTCAGGCTACGTACCTTCTCCGTTTGACCGTTCTCATTTGCAATCTCAGACAGCCTCACCCCCCCTGTTTTTTGAGCCGCTGTTGGCCCAGCCGGCAAAGTTCGACTTGAGGGAGTCGGGACACGTCACATCGGTGAAAAGCCAGGGCGAATGTGGATGCTGTTGGGCTTTCGCCACGTACGGCTCGCTGGAGAGCTGGCTACTAAGGAACAAAGCCCAGAGCTGGGACTTTTCTGAAAATCATCTGAAGAACAACCATGGCTTTGACTATGCACCCTGCGGAAGCGGCAACGCTGATATGAGCACAGCTTACCTGACACGCTGGGCGGGACCTGTCAAAGAGTCAGACGACCCATATCACGCCTGGGACGATAGTCCTTCGGGAGGTGGGTCATGTCAGAAATACGTGAGAACCGTGTTGCAATTTACTACGCCCAGTGAGATTAAGGACGCGCTGATGACTTACGGGGCACTGCAGGTTAGCATGTGCTGGACCTGGGCCAGCCCCTACTACAACTCTTCGGCGTACACATATTACTATGACGGAAGCGGGGACCCGAACCACATGGTGACACTCGTCGGCTGGGACGATAACAAACACTTATCGAGAGCGCCGGGCAAAGGCACCTGGTTAATCAAGAACAATTGGGGAACGGATTTTGGAGAGAACGGCTATTTCTACATTTCATACTACGACACCATCGCCGTAAAGGAAGCGGTGGCTTTCTGTGATGCCGTTCCTACTTCGTCATACATGACCAATTACCAATACGACCCACTGGGACAGACGTCCGCAACTGGATATAACAGCACGACAGCATGGGGCGCAAACATTTTCATTGCTTCGGCAGACGAACTCCTTGACGCCGTGGGTTTTCACGCGCTTGCCAAAGAAACTTCTTATGAAATCTATATCTACGACTCTTATAAAATCCATAACTTCGACACTTTCGACGGAATTTCCTTCCAAGACGATGACCCGTTGGGTTCGTGTTCGGGCACCGTCAGCTATGCCGGCTACCACACGGTTACGCTGCCTTTGCCGATAGAGCTGAGTAAGGACGACGATTTTGCCATCGTGATTAAATTCACAACACCCGGATATAACTATCCCATTGGGACCGAGAAACCGATTGAAGGCTATTCTTCTGGTGCAACCGCAAATGCAGGAGAGAGTTACATAAGCTCAGACGGCCGGTTTTTTGTGGATATTACAGATAACTACCCGAATACGAATATTTGCATAAAGGGTCTGACCATTCTGCCGAGCGGGACACCACCCGGGGAATACCAGGTTTCCGCAAGTGATGATGACGGATTCGCTTCACAGAGCTCATCTCAAAACCTGCGTACAGATTATCTGAAAGTCGGGTCTTACAGTGGCCATGAGGCGCCATATTACACGTCCGGCATGGTTTTCAAAGGTGTGAATATTCCACCCGGTGCCGAGATCATCAGCGCACATTTAGAGATACGGTCCTATGAAAATTACTTGACTAATACCGTCTATGGAAAGATACAGGCCCAAGACACTGACAATGCTGACAGCTTTTCCCAAATGCCTTATATATCCGCTCGGCCAAGAACCGATGCTTCGGTCGATTGGGATCACCACGCACCCTGGTCAAAAGACACCTGGTACAGAAGCCCTGATATTGCCGACGTGGTCCAAGAGGTCATTGACCGCACCGGATGGTCGGCAGGCAATTCATTGGCGATTTTGTATAGCACGCGATTATCCGAGGGTGGTTACCGTCATTTCTATTCGTATGACGGAGGCTATGCCCCGAAGCTGCTGGTAATTCACGTTTCAGACACGGCCTCCCCGCTGTCCGAGGCGTTGGATACGGCATTGAGATTCGCCACTGGCGGCAGTGCGGATTGGTTCGCCCAGACCACGACGTCCCGCTACGGGCAAGATGCGGCACAAAGCGGAGATATCTCGCACAGGCAGGACTCGTGGATGCAGACAACGGTGAGCGGGACAGGAACGGTGAAGTTCTACTGGAAGGTATCGTCTGAGGAAGATTTTGACTTCCTGGAGTTTTATATCGACGGCTCACTGCAGGAAAAGATCAGTGGTTCGGATGGCGACTGGGAATGGGAAACGTACACGATCAGCACTTCGGGTTCACACACATTGGAATGGCGATATGTGAAGGATGGAAGCGGGGACTCCGGCAGCGACTGCGGCTGGGTGGACAAAGTGGAGTGGTAATCGCCTGGCCTTTTCTTTATTTTTAATTGAGTTTGACAATTTCTTTGAGATATGGTATGCTATGTTTATAAAAGTGTGTGGAGGGCGTCAGGCTCACGATTACCGGCTTTTCATCATACTAAAAACCGAACTTTTTTGGACGCCAAACGAAGAAAGAGGAGGTTCAAAACAGCTAATATAATAAATACAAAGGCCTGATTGGCCATTTCGATACCATTGTAAGGCTGTTTTCGTACTGACAGATTCGAAGAAAGGTGGGGATATTCTGATGCATTCCGTTAAACAAAGAAAATTAGCTGCCATTACATCGATTGGGCTATGCTTATTTTTCTATTCAGTTCTCCTGGCCGAACCTGTTAGCGTTGAACAGGTACAAAAAGCCTCGGAAACGTTTCTCAAGGTGCAGGATGCCCGTCAGGGAAAACAAATAACGTTGCTCTCAGTGCAGGGCGAACAGAAATTGCCTGTCAGAAAATTCACTGCTGCGGCGTTAAGGGAAATTCGTGATGATGATGGGACAGTTCTTGCATACGTTACCGAGCTGGAGCCGCGCGGCTTCATAGCAACCTCTACGGATACAGACATCACTCCGATTATTGCTTATTCTTTCAAAAACTCTTTTCCGAACGACGAGGACAGAAAAAACCCCCTTTACCGTCTGTTGAAAGAGGACATGAAGCTAAGAAAAAAGGCGTTGGCTGAATATGACCGATTCAATACGACGGAAAACAACAACCTATGGAATCTTTATGCCGATGAAGCTACAGGGCCTTCCGTGAGCCAGACATTCCAGCAGTGGCCCCAGGAGAACACGACTTCCACCGGCGGGTGGCTGGAGAGCATATGGGAGCAGGGTCCACCTTACAACGACTTTTGTCCGCTCGACCCGGTCGATGCCAACAGAACTTATGTCGGCTGTGTGGCAACGGCGATGGCACAGGTGATAAATTATCATCGGCAATGTAATGTAAGTTTCGACGAGGACGATGAGTTTACAACGTACAGCGGTATCGATATCGACAAAGACAGCGAAATATACGATTTCCCCTCTTTCGAGGAGCTGAACGAGCACCTTGAGGACTTGCGACTTAAATACAGCAGGCAGATTGAGCCGAATGATACGGATGTGGCCGCACTTAGTTTTGCCTGTGGTATATCTGCGCTAATGGACTTTACAAGCGAGGGCTCCGGTGCTTCATCTTATGATGCGCGGAACGCGTTGCTTTACAAGTTTGGTTTTCATTCGGCCGAGATGACCGGTGGTCTGTCACATGAATTTTATCGTGCGCTGCAAGAGAACATGATCAATCGACTCCCTGTTTTTTTAGCTATCAGCCAGACGGATGGTTATGGCGGACACGCCCTTGTCTGTGACGGCTATAATACGAACGGTGAGTATCACCTTAATTTCGGCTGGGGTTCCGACAGCCCTGAGGAAATGACCGAGGTATGGTATCACCTTCCAAGCGACCTTCCACCCGATTTAAACATCGTTACTGAAGTCATTTTGAATATTCAACCTGTTCCGGCGACTATTAAACCTGACCCATCGTCGTTGAAATTTTACTGTGTTCCGGGGGAGGAATCCGAACCCGAAACGCTGTTTATCAAAAACAATACAGCCGAACAAGTTGTTATAAGCTCGATTTCCTGTTCGGAGGGATTTTTAATCTCCACCTCAGATGACGGATACTCGGACTTCATAGATTCTCTTGAGATACAACGTCCGGGACAGGAATCTTCGATTAATGTGAAGTTCTGCCCGGACGAGGCAGGGGGATATTATGGAACTCTCACGATTGACTACGGCCAGGGGAATACCAAGCGTGTGGTTTTGAGTGGATACTCCTTTGCCGGTGGGACGGAAATCGAAGAGGGAGAAGTGTCCGGGACCTGGACAGATGCTAATTCACCCTACTTTATATCCGGGGACATCGAAGTGCCGGAAGACGCCGAGCTGGTTATTGAACCGGGGGTTAAAGTTTTGTTCGTGGGACCATACAGCATGACCATCGGTGAGAACGCTCGGCTGGCCGCCGAGGGAAATGAGAATAACCCGATAGAATTTACGACACTGCATAAAGACTTAGGCTGGGGCGGGCTGCGATTTCTGGACTCCGGAGACGATGACGTATTGATTCACTGCTCAATCAGTTATGCCAAGAAAAACGCCGGGCTG
>CAYUFX010000161.1:0-7493 GCA_964444135.1 uncultured Pirellulales bacterium
CAGGTGTTCAAATCAGCATGGATGGCAAAGGCCGAGTATTTGATAATATTTTTTCAGAGCGTTTATGGCGAACAGTGAAAGTAGAGGAGGTTTATCTGCGGGACTATCAAACGGTGGCCGAGGCGATATACCGCCTGGGTCGATATTTTGAGCTTTATAATAACCAGCGATTGCACCAGGCTTTGGGCTACCGCACCCCCGCCGAAGTGTATGGCGTAGCAGTTGGCACTCCGGTCGCCCTTCGGGCTCCCTCCGTGCCAACTGCTTTAACATACGGTGATGAATCCACCTTAAAAGCCTGTAATTTTTGTCTTGACTTTGGGTAGGGGTATAGTTGATAAACCGAGGGGCGCTTCAAACGACATGCCAAATCGGTCCTTATTTGGCGTGGCGTTTGATCGACCCGGCAGCAGAGACAAAGTTTTTCGTTTTCAGAACAAGCAATCTCCCTGCCTCGAAGGAGGGTGGGGAGAGAGATTGCGGTCGTGCGATTTAGATGGATGCTTAACAACAGAAGGCGGTTTCGGTAAGGCGTCAGCCTTTTATCTACCCTCTTTGGTTCCGGCGCGCCCGGGTTAGGATTGGTATAACACACACCCTGTAGCGGATAGTTTCAGTCCTGCAAATGTTTGAAATGAGTCCGTGGAGGACTCTATTTGGACCACTTTTCCGCCAAAATCGCAAAGTCAACAAAGTTCACAACACCATCACTGCTGAGTTCTGCTTTAGAGCTCGGAGCCGCGTGCCGTAACCACTGGTCGGCCAGAAAGCTAAGGTCCTCGAGACTAACGAGCAAATCGCCACTGAGATCACCGCGCACTCCGTAGTTCAGAGCCGCTCGTACATTTATCAACCCCCATCCGTATTCTTCATCCCAACCGCCGGAGCCAATATCTTTGGCTGTTTTTTCAATGGCTTCTCTGACTTTGTCCGGATTGGTCACGCCGTTCGATATCAGTAAAGCAGATGCTCCACTAACGTGAGGTGCAGCCATGGAATTTCCCTGATAGAACCGGTATGCAAAATCATTGGGGTCTATTCCGAAAGTCTGCTGAAGTATTCCATCCGGGTAACCGTCGCCGTTTTGATCCACGAGCATGTCACCTCCTGGTGCTGCTATGTCCAGGTAGTTGCCGGTGCTGGAATAGTATGCTCTGGTTTCATCATAGCGAGTTGCTCCGACTGCAATGCAATAGTCATCATAGGCTGCAGGATTAATTGTGGGGTTGCCCTCAAGAAATTCATTACCGCCGGCACACACGATTGTAACACCTTGGGAATAGGCATAGCCAATAGCATCTCTTAAGGTGACCGAGTCTCCCTCTCCACCTAAGCTCAAATTGATGACCTTCGCTCCGTTATTCGTCGCAAAATATATTCCTCTGGCTATGTCAAAAAACTGCCTGTTCCAAGGTGGCTTACCACCTTCACCGGCATAATGGAACAGTCAAATGCCACTCCTGCAACTCCCATGCTGTTATTGGTATTCTGTGCGATAGTACCGCCCACATACAGTAGGTTACAACATTTATACGCCAAGTAGTATAGCTATTCATTTTATCGCCTGTTCAGAAAAATTTTCGTCTGCACATTTCCATCCTATCGTTAATACTTTGATAATGCATAAAGGTTCGCGCTTGGAATGGCAAAGATTCTTGTAGGGTTCACGCCTTGCGGGCTCCCTAACCTATCCTAACAACTGACAATGGAATTATTTGACCTCTTCCGTTGTCGTGGTATAATCATCATTTGTCCGGCACCAAAATCAGGACCGAAGCGAAACTTGTAAACCCGTATAGAACGGACCTGAGACGGAAGGAATTTTGGTGCGGGAGAAAAGGGGTACTGATGGCTAAAAAATGTGTAAGAGCGATTTTCCCAGGCTCGTTCGACCCGATAACAAACGGGCACCTGGACGTTATCAACCGTGGTATGAAACTTTTTGATGAGCTTATCATCGCGGTTGGGCGAAGTCCGGTAAAAAATCAGCTCTTCACGCCCGAAGAGCGGGTGGAAATGATAGCTGAGCTAATCCGCGATAGACAGATGATGGGTGTCTCGGTAGAAAGTTTTGAGGGACTGACGGTTGAATACGCCGCCAGCAAGAAAGCCGATGTCATCCTCCGTGGCCTGCGAAGCCTTACCGACGTCCAGTATGAGTTCCAGCTTGCTATGACCAACCGGGCTGTGGCCGGCATAGAAACCGTCTTTATTATGACCAGCGAACAGTATGGATTCACCAGCTCGACCTTGATTCGAGAGGTCGCCTCTTTAGGTGGAGATTTGTCAAATTTAATTCCGAACAATATTTACGAGAGAGTAAAAAAGCACCTTAAGAAATAAAACGGATACTCGATGCTGAATGGGTGGCAGCCTCAAGCGAATCACGAAAAAGCGGGATGAGCTTGGGGATGGCGAGCATCGAGTATCGAGCATCGAGATATGTTTACGATTAGTGTCGAAACGAACTTTTGGGCATCGCATCAACTGGTCTTACTGGACGGCTCAAAAGAACCCGTGCACCATCATAACTGGTTGGTTAGCGCTGTTGTCAGCAGCGACAAGCTAAACAGTATGGCGGTTGTGATGGATTTTCAGGAGCTTAAGGCCATAGTCGATGATATCGTCTCTGAGTTTGACAATGTGGAATTGAACGAAATCAGCTATTTTCGGCAGAACAACCCATCAGCCGAGAACGTAGCCAGATACATATATGAAAAACTCCGTGCCAAACTGCCCGAAGGCGTTAAACTCCAAAATATCAGGGTTGTTGAGGAGCCGGGCTGCGCGGCAAATTTCAGCGAATCCCGATGAATCTGGAAATCTGCCTGTAGTAACTTTTTAAATTTGACGATTATTTATTCAGGTTTTTTGGTATAATATATATATTGAAGCTCGATACCGCATGCTCGCAGAAGAAGAAAAGCGAGTATCGAGTATCGAGAATCGAGTTGATTATGCAATGTCAGATTTGTAACAAAAATGATGCGACTATTCACCTGACCGAGATTGCCAACGGGGTACGCACCGAGATGCACATCTGCGAGCATTGTGCAGCCGAGCAGGATATAGCGGTCAAGAGTCATATCCCTATAAATGAGTTGCTTAGCAGTCTGCTTGCCGTCCAGCCGACAGATGATGAGCTCTCCGGTCCTTCAGAGCGGAATCTCGCGTGCTCGAACTGCGGCTTTACGCTGGCTCAGTTCCGCAAGCAAGGGGTCTTGGGTTGTCCCCATGATTATGAGGTTTTCGAGAAATCGCTGCTGCCGCTCATCGAAAAAGCTCACAATGGCAAGACAACGCACTGCGGCAAGATTCCTTCAAAAACACCGCAGGACACAAAGAAACAGATAGAGCTCTTAAACCTGCGCCAACGGCTGGAAGCTGCGGTGCAAAGCGAAGATTACGAGCTGGCTGCCGAATTGCGGGACAAAATAAATCAAGCCGAAAAATAAAGGCACTATATACTATACATAAGAAATACGAGATATGAAACTAACAGACCTAAGTAACGATATAAACGAGTGGTTCAACGGCTCGGGACCGTTGGCCGATATCGTTGTGTCCTCGCGGATTCGGCTGGCCAGGAACATCGCCGGATACAAATTCCTCAGCCATTGCTCAAATAATGAAAAATCTGAAATACTTAAAAAGCTAAGAGATGTCCTTATGTCTCTTAAGCTTGGCGATAAAATCTTCTATATCAGCGTGGACAAAGCACCCACTCTAAGCAGACATTTCCTGGTGGAACGCCATCTTATCAGTCGGCACCACGCCTTCGGTAAAGGCCCGCGAGGCGTCGTCATCGCCCGGAAGGAATTCTTCACGGCTATGATTAACGAGGAGGACCATTTGCGGCTCCAGGTGCTAAAAGCCGGCTGTCAGTTGTCCCAGTGTGCCGAGCAGATTAACAAGATCGACGATATGATAGAGAAAAAGGTCGACTATGCCTTCAGCCCTCGTTATGGCTATCTGACGGCCTGCCCGACCAATCTGGGCACAGGGGTTAGGGTCTCGGTTATGCTCCATCTGCCGGCCCTGAAGATGACGGGACAGATAGAAAAGTTTTTCAACGCCGCAAGGGATATGAGCCTGGCCGTGAGAGGTCTTTTCGGCGAAGGCACCGAAGCCGCAAGTGACCTGTACCAGATATCCAATCAGGTTACGCTCGGCGTCTCGGAGTCGGATATCATCTCGCAATTTGAAAATGCCGTCATCCCTGAAATAATCGAATACGAAAACGCTGCAAGAAATCAATTGCTCTCCAAGCAGTCTGACGTCCTCGACGATAAAATCTCCCGGGCGATGGCACTCTTACAAAACGCACATTTGATAAGTTCCCAGGAGGCCCTGTTCCTCCTGAGCCACCTGCGGTTAGGCATCAATATGCACGAGTATATGGGGGCCTCAACTCCGGCGATAGAGAAGCTTTACACCCTCTGCGGCACCCCCAGGGGCCCGGGTAAAACAAGCCGGCTTTCCATTGCCACCATAAATCGGCTGTTCATGCTGACCCTCCCGGCCCACTTGCAGTTAAACTACGGAAAATCCCTGGACCCTACTAACAGAGATGTTCTTCGAGCACAAATCATCCGCTCAGCCCTAAACCAGGACACTCCACAAAAAAGCTAAAAATGTAGTCCGTAGAATGGGCAATGAGTTTGCCCATGCAGTACTACTTCTTTTACCTTAACAATCAATCGTAAGAAAAAGCTCATACGTAAAGCGCGTACGCGCTTTACGTATGAGACATATGAACATAAAAAATTATTTAAACCAATATAGATTAATAAATGCACTTACAGTTAAATTACAGAAATCCTTTGGACCCTACTAACAGAGACGTTCTTCGAGCAAAAATCATCCGCTCAGCCCCAAATTAGGACACCCGGAAAAAAGGCTAAAATTTCGCCCTGCCTGAATTTTTTCGATTATTTTTAAGCCCCTGCGCGTATAATATTATATGGGAGTAACGCGGGCAGGACTTACAGCAGTTTGTATAGATAAGTACCCTGATGTTTTCCGCGCACTGTAAATTCCCATCCGTAAGGGAGCTTTATTATGAGCAATAACAATAGTAATAGCAAAAAGACAATTTTTTGTGTTTATGGGATTATTGTCTTATTGTTTCTCGAAGCACATACCATTGCATTCGGCCAGATACTTTTGGATGATACCATCTACAATCTGAAAGGTGAAAAGGCATACGAAAAAAGAAACGCCAAAATCACTCCCTGGGCCGAAGACGGCACTCCGCCGAATCCGGGCAATGCAGCCCTCCTGTATTACCAGGCATTTCTGCTCCGGCCTGAACCCAATGAGGTCATCAGTAATAAGATTCACGAGGTTGCTTTTGGTGCCGAACCCGATAGACAGGTCAGAATATATCTGGGATCCTGTTTGGATGTTATAGAAATTGTCGAAATCGCTTCTCGGATGCAGCAATGTACATGGGGGGTATGGGTAAAGCCCGTATTTCTACCCAGCCATGGGGCTTTGCGTCGGGAGATTTATTCTATTTACGAGATTCTTTTAACGGATGCGAGGACACTCGCTGCCGATGGGCATTATCGTGTGGCACTGGAGCGCTGCCTGACAGCACTGCGAATTGCCCGGCATTTCCGCGAAGACCCGGAATTGTATACATTTTCGACACCTTTAGAGCGATATGCCCTGAGAATGGTTCGATATGTGCTTGGTGTCATACCGCCGGATGCGGACATTCTCACGTGGTTTCGAGGCCAGCTCGGCGTCGTCTTGGGGGCACCACCGTCCTATGCCAAAAGATTACAGGAATTTGTCAAAGCTAATTTGGAAGACATTCGAACGTATCCCACTCGTCGTGCGTGGTTCAGGAATCTGCTTGTAGGGTTGGCCGAGGACGAACAGGCTAAGGAGAATGCCCGGAATTTAACAGATGAGCAATTTATTTTGCGCACCGGCAGGGGGCTTCAAAGTTTTCTTGACTCGATTTTCCGAATCCTGGATAGTGAAATAGCTTACGAACAGAAGCGGGCCGATATGCAGAGAATTATCAGCAAGCTGACGGAGGCAGATGATACTTATCCCGTAATTAAAGGTATCTTAATCATTATAAACATGAAAGAAATGATTAATAGACAATACCCAGCTTATGTTGAGCACCAAGCTTATATCAACGGCATTAAGGCTGCTGTCGAGGTTTACCTTGTTGTGGCGAAAACAGGGCAATTGCCCGAGAAGCTTCCGGATGGCCTACCCAAAGACCCTTCTACCGGCCGGGATTTCATATATGAGATAACAGATGAAGGTTTTGCCTTCCACTGCCAGGACGAGAAATTCCTGAGTAGCCCTAACCAAAGGCTCGAATTCAAGGTCAAAAAGTAGGTACCCAAAAAGGATATTAAAATGAACACGGGTAGAAGAGCCTTTAACACAATTGTTTTTATCATAGTTGTCAGTTGCTTGATTTATAGGCATGTTGTCGTTCCGAGTCAACGTTCAAGGAGCACCTTCCGGCGTAGTTGGAAACAATCTGCACAACAGCGCCGGGTACTGCTGTTATACCACACCGACCATGAGGCGTTGTTGAAGGCTGGCAGGCAAGTCCTGAGCCAGGGTCCCAAAGACCCTATGAATTATCGGTACTATGGGCCTCAGCATATCGAAGGTTTTCCGGTTCCGAGGGGAGTGCGTATCCCCAAAGTAATCCGGAAACTCAGACCACATGCCAGCCTCATAAATCGCAACGGCTATGTAGTCCTGCAAATGCAGGTAGGTTTAACAGATTTCGGTGTAAGAATCTACCCGGAGGGTTTCAAAGGCCGTCGCTATTATTTCACTTGTGGTAACAGAGAGCTTCTTCCCGGCCTGGAGTATTACGATTATAAGTACAATCGTATTCCGGAATATGATAAAAGAATCGATGAAATTATAAAAAAAGGCAAATGGGAAGAACCTGATAAAATTGACCTCAGGCAAAGCACAAATCATCAGAGTTCGCGGTGAGAGTAACAAATAAAGGATTTGAAAAGTGAAAGCTTGTAAAGCAGAGGCTCTTAAAATTGTTCTTATCTTGGTTGCCGGAGGAGAGCTAAAGAAACATCAATATTTGGTCCGTTACAATCCCGATTTTCTTTCGTATCGTTTGTCGGATGGCTTGATTGAAACAATAAACGGTTCATCCGGTTAATGCGTAGGTGGACCAAACAGATCAGGGACTTGGAGCTGTTTGGAGAGAAAAATCGTTTGGGCAGAGGCTCAAATTTGGGGCAGGCGGGGGGAAATTTGTGCCTCTGGGGGGCTCCGAACGATTTTTCTCGATCGCCCGAAATGCCCAATACACATAACTATTATTCGGAAGGCCAATTTTTTTATTTTTTTTGTTGACTATTGTTTGATAATATATTAATTTAACCTTATGTTTGCCAGCAGGCAAACGTAAGCCGCCCGTAGGCGAAGATATAGCGGAGAACCGCACGTTTTCGTATCAGCAGATACACGCCAAAAAGCAT
>CAYUFX010000162.1:0-7418 GCA_964444135.1 uncultured Pirellulales bacterium
GCTCTTTTCAAATCGGCATTCTCAGGGAGCTTCACGCATAGATTGCTTGGAACGGTTATTATCTCCGCATGGTTTGCGTAACCAGCCCCTCCACAGGCTACAAGATTACCCACGACAAAACCCTGCACATCCGAAGCTACCTCTATTATTTCTCCAGCGGAGCTATAGCCAAGGGGCGAATAGGAATCAAGCTTTTTCATGACCGCTCTGTAGGTCTGAACAGGACCCTGCTGTTTCAGTGCATCTATCACATGTTTCACCTGCTGTGGTCGTTCCTTTGCTTTTCCTATCAGGCTCTTTCTTGCTGCAGTTACAGAACTGCCTTCTGTCCCAGCACTGATCAGCGAATAGTGATTTCTTACCAGCACTTTCCCTGGCCCAAGCACCGGAAGCGGCACTTCAAGAACCTGTATTTCTCCGTTTTTGAGTTTTTGTGCAAGTTGTTTCAAGAGTTTTCGCCTTCAATGTTTTGTATTTGGGCACCGGGAACCTTCGAAATTACAAATCGTAGCTTTCCCTGGCTTGTCCGCTCAATTGCTCCAACGTAGTCAATGTCTATTACTATCTGGTTTCCGAGCCGAGTGCGGGCTTCACGCAGAAGCATCTTTTCGTCTTTTCCAGTGTATTCTTTGCTGCGAACCACTCTGAAAACGACTCGCTCCATATGCTCCTGGAATATTTGGCACTCCTTGATGTTGACCATGTCCTTGAAGATGTGATCGAGCCGGCCGATGCGTCGGCCATCGGGTGTTAGAACGTAGTCTTCTTTCCTGCCGTCAATCGACCTGACCAATCTCCCTGTACGTCCGCATGGACACCTTTTCTCTGGATCTTCAAGTTGGGCCAGATCACCAACATCATAGCGGATTAGCGGGAAAGCATAGTTGGTATAGTTAGTTCCAATAATACGATATGAGTCGCCATCCACGGGAAGGAATTCGATATGGGCGTAATCCTCGTCCACATGAAGATTACCTTCCGGGCATTCCGAGATATTGGCTACGCCTTCCGCCATGCCATAGTGCTGCCGGCAGGGCGCTCCAAAGGTCTTCTCGATGACCAGCTTTTGCTGTGGTAGGAGACTTTCAGCCCCGACTGTGACTACTTTGGGCCTGTAGTTCAACTCGTATCCCTGTTCCAACATAAAGGATCCGAGTAACGCCAAGAGCGAAGGATACCCCTGGATCCATGGAAGATGTCGGCGGTTTAGCTCCTCCACATAATAGGGGAGATTATACTCACTCATGTGGTAGGCACTAAAAAGAATTTGTCGACCCGGCCGGTTGACACGCCAGAAAGGTGGTTTCGATCTCTCGAATGGTACTATGGACTTTCCGTAGAAATGGGCGTGCCACGTATTCCGGTCCAAGCCAAAACGAGCGCGGTATCGCCACCATATGGCCCATTGTTCCTGTTCGGCCTCCAGTGTCATTGGGAAAATCAGTCCAGCCCCGGTTGTGCCGCTGGTATGCATTGTGCTGTATCGCATCCGGTTCTTTAAGTCACTGTGAAAATCGGCCAAGCTCCCTTGGATAGTCTGCTTATTCAGAATCGGGAGAGCCGTCAGATTATCAGGCCCACGGATATCCTGAGGGTCAATGTGCATTTCTGCAAATAACCGGCGGTAATATGGAACAGTGCTGGCGGCGTGTTGCACGATGGCCTGGCATCGCCGACGAGCGAAGGCTTTTATCTGTTCCGAAGTCAACCGATCTCGTTCAAATACCTCTTGTTCCAGCGCTTTGTAGCTATTCCCATATCGCCTCCGAATGAGCCGTGCCCCATACAGACTGCACAGAGAATTCTGACAGAAAACTGGGAGATGCAGATAAAAATGCTTAAAGTCCAAACTTCTCCTCCAGCTTTCGCTCGGCCTTTCCATGCTCGATATGACCCACCCACCCGAAATGTGGGCGAAATCCCAAATGCTCACCGCCTTCAAGTTTGTCGAACGCCACGTCCCAGTCTTGTATATTGGATGTACAGAGAATCTCGTTGGGCGTGCAGTTTATCAATGGGTAATCTTTTATTCTCCAAGCCCTTTCAAGAACACAAAGCCTGCGATAATCAAATCCCATCAATTCAGCACAAACCGTATCTACCGATACCGGATTGAATCCGGCTATAACAATGCCACAGGGCTTCGCATCGACAGCTACCGGCCCATCCCCTTCACCGGCAATGATGCCATCGATCAACGACATATAGCGCAAAGGCTTGGTTCGAGGTTTGCCATCTCCCGCAAAATGAAACAGGCATTTGTTGAGGTCCAGGACCATGCGCCAGGCTGTATCGTTTCCATACCAATTGCCCGACCGTACTACCCGACTCGTATCTCCAAACACTGCTTTGCCAGTCTTAAATAGAAGCTGTGTCAGAGCCCCTCCGCAACCACCCAGGGTCGTCAGACATTTCTTGATGCCGACTATCCCCCGACTCTGGACCTTGTTCTTCAAGTTGCTATCCGAGAATTCATCACCTCCTTCTGCGGGTGTGCCGATGGTGTAGTGTGGCAGGCAATTTCGATAACCATTGGCACCGACCATATTCTTTAAGCTAAGGGTGACACCTGTCTTTTTGTGTGTTTTCATTTTCGGTAGGTTTATTAGCACGTCGGCGTCCATCACACTGCGGCAAAGCACATAGGTATGATGTCCTTGCCCGTGGTACTTAGCGGTTTCCTCGATGTCGTAATCCGCGCCGTAGAACTTGCCTTTGAGTGGATAGTTCGCGAACTCGCTGCCGTCATCTAAATTGATCGTCGTGTAGCCGGCGGGATCACCAGGCAGTGACTCTCGTTTATAGGTCACGCCGTTTCTGTGCAGCCAATGATCACGACGCAGGTCGAGTAAAGAGACTTCCAGTCCCTTATCCTGAAAATAATCAACGATTTTATCTAACCCGGTCCGTCGCACGATTTCACCAAAATCCGAATCGGTTTGCGGTCCATCCGCAATAGATACTTTTCCTTTTCCTTTCAGTGCGATGAACACATAGTCCAGAACCGCTCGAATGATGGAGGGATGGGTAATAACTTGCTCCCACTCATTCGGGCGAGTGCTGTGTGATTCGCATATCAAGTTTGGCTTGAGCAGGACATAATCGCCCGGTTCAATCAAGTCTCCCAATGGATTCCAGGCTGTCTGTCCAAAATTGGACTTGTCCAGCGCCAATAGGTGAAGGACATTCCTTACTATGGAATAAGCCGCATTATTTGATTCTGACAAAATATCTTGGAAGGGATACTCGGGATACTTTTCAGAGGGATGGAACGGTGCCTCAGTCGAATACCATTCCTTGCCTTTGCATATCGCAACATGATTCTGTTCAGTCAAACCAGAACCTCCAAAACCTACTACCAGACTTATACATGGCAGTTTTGTATCAATAAACGATGTTTACCACGATGAGTTTTCGGAATTTGCTCTACAATACGAACGTATATCTTGATCTTTCCAGAAACTGACCTCATTAAGATTGTCCTCATTGTTTCAGAATCGTCAGATTTCCAATTTAAGTTTGGAACTACTCGAATTAAAAGTGTGCCAATTTCATCCTGTTGAAATTGCATTTCCCTAATGCCAGAAAACTGGGGTAGATGCTGACCAAAAATAAACGCTGTCAAGGTTACCATGGTTTTATCATTCAAAAAGACGATGTTCTGAGAACGCCCTTCTATGTGTTCCATGACGACACAGGGCAGGCCATTAGGAGTTTCCTTCTTTGAGGACAATACACCCAAATCACCCGTATCGTATCGAATAAACGGCATCACATAGTTGTCAAAACTTGTTCCAACAATGCGCCCAATTTTGCCAGGTTCAGTTATTGTGCTGCCATGCTCATCCAGAAGTTCAACATAGCCATAGAATGGATAGAAGTAATATTCCTCAGTCCCTGGAGAATTGCCTCCGTGCAAGACACACTCAGAATGGCCATACCAATTCACAATGTGAGTATCGTAGAACTGTTTGAACCATTCATGATCACTTTCACTCAATCCTTCGGAACCAAGGAACGCCGCTTTGATCCGGACGTCTTTACCCAACCGGCATGGCTCTTTGATGCATTCAGTAAGAATACGCAATGCCGAAGGATAAGCGTGGATGAACTCCGGATTGAACTGTTTGATAGCTCTAATGACCACATTCACATTCCGGTCGTTCAGTTCGTAACACGAGATTGATAGAATGTTTCCAAGAATTTGCTTTTCGAATAGACTGTTATTCTTTAGAGGAGCCCCTCTTACCATAAGAGTTTTGCTTCCGGGACGATAACCATATTGTCCCCAAAACCATTGAAAGTGACACTTCTCTTTGGGGCGTGTCACATGTTTATGCAGAAAAAAACTCATGGGAGTCCCACTGCTGCCGCCAGTATTTGAGCGTAGTCTATGCCCTTCGCTGCCTGGATCAATAAGCTTTTCTGGCATATCATTAAAATGTTTTTTGGATACCACAGGGAATTGTTGAAGTTCCGCAGTACTCGTTATCTTCTGAAATTGCTGATAGAAGGGAATATTATCTACGGCATGATTGACCGTTTTCTTCAACAAATGAAGTTGCAACTGGTGTATAACTTGTGGGTCTTTTTCTATCAGAAAACGATGAATACGTTTGGCATATATCCTGTAAAAAGAACCATAGCGAATGGATAGCGGAATTTTATTATAGATGTACCCCACACCATTGCGTAAAGGAAGCGGTAAATTAAAAAAGCTCTTTTTCCGCTCAGCAAATATGTCTTCTATTGAAATCGCCACCGAATAAACTATACTCCGACAGGTTTGGCGTTTAGGATTTTTCCGTAAATATCCATCAGTACAATATCACCAAATTTTAACTTTTGAGTGAGTTATTCCATTAACCGTTCAAAGTGAGATTAATAACATCTATCATTCTTTGAACAAAATGTTCCTCTGTGAGATTTGCTTCATAGAGCTGGCGACTCTTCTTACCCATTCTCACTCTTACTTCAGGATGTTCAATGAGATAGATTATTTTTTCTGCTACTGAATCCGGATCTCTCTTAGGGATTATAAACCCATTTTCATCATCAATAACGGACTCTTTTATACATCCCTGGTCAGTAGTGATAATAGGCAGCTCTGCGGCCATCGCCTCTACAATTACCCACGGATGCCCCTCAAACGGATAGTACGTTGGAAAGACAAAAATGTTAGCATCCTGTAGTAACCTTGTTTTATTTCTGCCTGTAACGGTTCCTCTAAATTCAACGTAATCTTCAATTTTCTCTCTTTTTAAATAGTTTTCACACTCGAATCTGTCTTCATCTCTCACCCATGAACCTGTAAAGAAATATCTCAAATTATTATGGTATTGCGCTACCTTCTTAATGGAATACAAAACATCCTTGAATCCCTTTGTTTCAATAAGATTAGAAAGAAATAGAATCATAATATGATCTTTCTCGGGATTTTTGTATCTGGCTTGATCTAAAGTTATATTAAGCCCATTAGGTACAACCGATAGTTTCCCTTCGGGAATTAAACCATCAAATAGGATTTTTAAAGAACTTCCAAGAACAATCATTCTGTCAATCCTTTTTAAGGTCTGTTCAATAACATATTTCATAACCTTGTTAGATGAATTGTAAAATTCCCTAAAGTGTCCTCCTCGCAGGTGAAGAACAACCTTTTTTCCGAATAGTTTTGACAGAACGATGAATGGAACATCTCTTAAAAATCCGGCAGTTGCCTGACATATGGGTATATAAACAAGGTCGGGTTTGTTAAATAATAATTTGTGAAGCAGAATACAATAGTGTTTCAGCGCCAGATAAAAGTTGGCCGCATCCAGCTTCCCTAACGTGCTCAAAGGCCGTCTGTCGGCTGTATCAATGTGCATCACATCAAACTCATCAGAAAACCTTGAATTAAGGATTATTTGAGTTGCTATGCTCGGCCCCATATATGGCGGCGGCGTAGGAGCCATAAAAATTATAGTCTTTCTTTTTTCCATCTCGAACAATATTGTATGTCATTGACCATGGACTAATGAATAAGACTCTAGTGTTCATTGCTGGTCGCTTTATTTATGAAATCACAAACGCTAATGGCAAATTCCTTTTCAAGAATCGATTTTTCGTCTACGTGCATCCATGCTCCTGTGGAATCACGTTTGAAGTACCATTTCGACTTCTCCAAAGTGTAGTTTCCGAAATGTTCAAACTGAAATTCAAGCAAATAGAAGGATTGCTCATCGAAAGCAATATCTAATCCAACAAATGGAGTCTCGAAAGTGTCATAAATCAACTTTGCGAAATCCAAAAGGCCATTTGGTAGTGTTTCGGGAAAAGAAAATAAGTGGCTACCGCTCGCTCTAAAATCATCTTTTCTAACCTCTCTTGACAAAACGTAATACTTTTCTCCATAAACCAATACCTTATAATCGCCAGGAACATCTTCTATGAAATCTTGGATAATGAACTTTTTCCTATGATTAGACCTTGAACGATAGTCTGGGTATGTCTTTTTCATGAAAGGTTTTAATACGTTTACTATGTAGTCGTATGGATGAAAGGTTCGTGACATCCTTTTCGGAATGAAACGCTTTTCATTATAAGTGGTGAGCAATCTGACATTCCTGCTTTGAGCTCCAGCAGCCATCTTAATTACGTATGGGGCATCTTTATAGATCCCGAAGTTACCCAAATACTCTTCATATGTTCCATAATAATGAGACCTGATGTTCTTTATGTCCTCACAGTCCGAGATATCTCTTAGGATTTCCATGAAAACCTTATTTTCATGGGCCCTAAATAGCTCAAATCGAGGGATCAGGATAGCTCCCTTCAGTTTCAGCCCGAGCAAAATATCCTCGATATAACTTTTATAGTGTAGGCCTCTGTCCTCCGAAGACTGGTAAATAACAAAGGTATCAACATAATCGTCTTCCCTAAAATTAATATCAGAAAAACGTTTGACATCGGTCGCAATCCCAAGCTCCTCAAAGCATCTCCTAAATAGTCCCATATCAAAATTAGCTTCCTTGTGTCGCGCGGAAAGCCAGAACTGATTTCTGTAGTCAACAAGTATGAGTAATTTCATTGGCTCTCACTCCTAGATAAAATCGAAAACCAAGGTCAAAGCTGATTAATACTTTTATGTTTATATTTAGTGACTTCTTATCGGTGGCTGCCGAGTTTGGCACTTCTACTTAGTCTAATCTGTTGAGTCTAATCTATTGGCTTATTTTTCATTGCGAGTTCGCAGGTCTTTAGTATGGCCTCAGCCGCAGTACGCCCGGTATAGTTCCCGACAATATCCAGAGATCTACGGCCCATTTCCGGCAAGGCCTCAAAGCCCTGGATACATTTTTCTAATGATGCGACTGTATCAGCGACATCATGCGGATCAAACACCCAGCCATTATCAGGAGTTACCAACTCCGGCCAAC
>CAYUFX010000163.1:0-7333 GCA_964444135.1 uncultured Pirellulales bacterium
CGACTTCTCTGCCTATGACGTGCTACTATGTAAGCCGAATGTCGCATTTCTAACCTCAAACAATCCAATTCCGTCAAGTGCTCAGACAAACATTGCTGGTACTCATAATAGTTCAACTGAATCAGTTTTTTCTTGCTCACCATTTATACGTCACTTCTTACGTCAGTTATTTCTGGTCTGTCTCTGCAATCAGTCTGGAGTTATCTCTGCAATGAATCTGCAATCGTTATTATCGTGAAAAAACGCTTATAATGCCTTGAAGGGTAAGTGCTTATGAAGGGATATTCAAATTTACACGCAGGAGGTCACAGGTTCAAGTCCTGTATCGCCCAGTTTTTTCACCTTTCCAAGTTCCCCGCTGTTTTTTTCGTCGGGCCAATCGCACCGATACTTTGTTGAATAGCATCTACATAGCTGCGATGCATTTTGCCGAGCTCTTCGCTGTCTGCCATAAGGACATTCGAAAAATTAAATCCTGGCAGTTTAACTATTGGACATTTCAACTCCGGCAGATTCGCTGCCAAAGCTCTAAACTTGCGACCCCATGACTTCATAGTCAGGTCTGCTTTGACCAGGCCGGCGAACAGACTGATATCGGTTGATTCAGGTGAGTCTGCAAACGGCCAGGAGAGCCATCCGTCTGCCAGCGGACGCGATGCCTCGACTTCCGCGCTGAGCCAACGCGCCTGTTCGTCCTCACTAAGATAAGGATGATTTTGGGGTGCACCACCACCGTACCAGCCGTATTCACCTAAAACCACCGGCTTTGAAGTATGACCGTAAGCCAAAACCGCCTGCAGGTAGCCCAGATTCTCGCCCCAGTTTTCTTCGGAGCCGAATGGATTACCAAAAGTCGGATAGAAATGAATTGTTACAAAGTCAAGCCAGCGGGCCTGGCGATGAGGATTGAAGGCTGAGTAACGACTCGGATTACCCGGGCGAATCAGCGGATAGGACCACTGGATATAACCTACCGTAATCAGGTGAGTTGGGTCGGCCCGACGAATAGCCTCGACCTGGCGGCGGACCCAACGGTCAGCAAGATGCTCCCTAAAAAGCTGCCAGTCTCGTAATCTTGGATTTGCCGAGTCGGGCTGATTTTTGGCTACGGCCACCTTGCCCCATCGCTCCCCTTCTGTAAGCTCATCGCCCCAGGCGGCCTTCAGCGACTCCCAGCTTCCATAGGTTTTTTGCAGCCAGGCATTCCATCGGGGACGCCATTGCTCGACATACCACGGCAGGTGGGGCTCGTTCAGAAGGTCCCAGGCAAACATGGCGGGCTCGCCCTGGTAGCGACGGCCCAATACGTCCCAGAAGTGTTCAAGCGCCTGCAAAGCCGCTTCGCCTGCAAAACGGTCCGGCTTCCAATATGAAGGCTGCCCCTCCCAATGGTCCGGGCCGGTCAGTAACAGCCGGATGTCTGTCTCGCGGGCAATCTTGATAAGCACATCCAGTTTCTCAAGAGACTGCTCTTCGATAGCCTCGGCTTTAGGTTGAAAACTGCCGGCGGTAAGAAAGACACGTGCGCAATTGACGCCGAGCTTGCTCATAACCTGAAAATGCTCCCGCACTTTTTCAGCGTCAAACCGCCGCCATAATTTCGGCGCCCAGCCGGTATGAGGGTCATAATAGTTGGTACCAAAAACAATATAGGAACGGCCGGAATCGCGTTCCACAAAGCCGCGGCCGTCGGCTCTTGTCACTATCAATTCCATCTTCGAAGGTTCTGCCGCGCTGCTTATTATAGAAAGACCGACAGCTACACCCACCAATGCTGCAAGAAATTGGCTACCTATGAGAAAGGACGGCATTAAGTTAAATGAACAATTTAACTTTTGAACTGTCACATGTCATCCTTTATCGTTTAATATGCACTCCAGAGGTATAATATCTGCGGCGTACTAAATTCGTAGAGTGTTTTTCTGTCGATTTTTAATAAGTTTGACTTGCGGTAGCTCAATAAGTCGGTCAAAGAAAATGGCTTGCGATATTGTACTACCTGGGCCTTGTCAATCCCCGCCAGAGTTTTGGCCAATTCTATTGCATCATCCAGATAGCCAATCTCATCTATTAGCTTTTCCTCAACGGCCTCCTGGGCACCGAAAATACCACCGTCAGCAAGCCGTCTGACGTCATCCAACGTCAGTAACGCTTTCCTCCCCTCAGCCACAACATCCACAAACCTATCAAGGGCAGGATTGATTACCTTATCTCGAATGTATTGGATTTCTTCCGTTGTTGGTGCCCTGAACGAGCTGGGCCAATCCTTTTTTTGGCCAGACTTAACAACAACCGGCAAAACGCCGAGCTTATCTTCCAGTAATTCCTGCACAACAAAATACCAGCTTATTACTCCGATGGAACCGGTAATCGTAGTTGGCTCAGCTATGATTTTCTCGCACGCAACAGACGTATAATACCCGCCCGAAGCGGCAACTCCCTGCATAAAAGCAACGACCGGCTTTTTTTCTTCCTCGCGGAACTTGCTGATTTCCTTGTGGATTTGGTCGCTGGCTGAAATAGTTCCGCCAGGCGAATTCACCCGAACAATGACGCCCTTGACATGCTTGTCCCGCCGAGCCGCCTTTAACTGTCTATAGACATCGCCGGCTACTTCATTATATATTACGCCCTGCACTGTAATCATTGCAATTTTAGCTCTTGCCGGCCCTTCTCGTATGATTTCTTCGGTAAGGAGGCCTCTTTGCCCTGTCGCAAAGATAGCGACCACGCCGATTAGTATGAAAAATAGTACGATATTTGCCATAACCGACAGTGCTAAAACAATACCCCAGAAAATCCTCCAGCCTGCTCCTTTCCTCCGTGGTTCCATTCTCGAGCTGCTCTCACCCAGGCCGGAAATTGGCTCTGTCGGCTGCGGCTCCGTATGCCCTGACAAATTATTGTCCTGTTCAAAATCCATAATAAACCCTTTCAAAAATAACCGCCGCCATTATAAGTCGCGACCCTCTTACCGTCAATCGTCAAAAATTATGCCATTATTCTACTCTTTGTCATTCCCGCGCAAAGCCTGCCCTGAGCGAAGCCGAAGGGGCGGGAATCCACTTCCGTCTTTTGCTTTTACTAAAGCCGTCAAACGCTTTCGCGCGTTTTGGACATACTTAATGAGCTGGCCGGCGTATTTGGATGTCTGTCCGGTCCAAAGCCAGTTGATAATTTTTTCTATTTTGGAGTCATTTAATTTACGCCAATCACCAAAACGCAAATCGCCGGGCAGATTATTTTCGTCCGCTCTTTCCAGCAGCATGGCGATACCGGCCATTGCCCCCAAAGCCATATTCCTCGGCTCGATACCATATTCCAACGCCAGTTGCATAGTCCCAAATATGCGCCCGTTCATCCCGAGTTTGCGCACTGCATCGCGAACAACCCTAACAACCATATCTCCGAGATAAGGATTGGTCATTCGTTCAAGCAGGTCCTCGGCGAAGACTTTGAAACCTGCTTCGGTGAAAAGTTCGTCACCGAGGTGAGCGTGCTTTTTTATAAGTGCCGCGCCGCACTCTTTGAAAAAAGCGGCTCTGCCTATTTGCATAACCACCTGGTCATCTGCCAGTTCGGTCATCTTCGTATAACCCTTGACGGCGGCGATAAAGCCAAGCAAGGAATGTATGGCGTTATGGCCATACAGCTTTGTCTCCTCAAAAGGTAACAGGTCGTCCTTTTCGATAAAGACTTTAATTCCAGGACTAAAATCAGACATCCGCGTTCGGCTTACTAAGATTCGGTTGAACTGCTCCACCAAAAAGGCCTTGTTGATGCCCGGCGCTATGGTTTTTAATTTTAGCTCTGCGATTTCCGAGCGAAAACCTCCCTGTTTTCGCAGACCTCGGGAACCTTCGCATCGTGCTTCGGTTTCAGCGGGGTCGGTAACGACTCTACTCATTTTGCCGATGACAGTATTGAGAAACTGCACCGGCTTTTCAGACAGGGCACTTATTTTTTGGACAACGGCTTTTTCCAGTATCTCCGCCGCGCGGTTATTGTTTTCCGCCGTATAAATTATTGTTGCTTTTGCTGTGCTGTTTTTCAAACCATCAGCTATCAATGAAGCAACGCTGTCGGCGCCGCCTGATTCATAGAAATTTACAGAAGGCAGGCAGGTAGTTATTTCTGTAGATTGTGCCAAAACTTCAAGAAGGGTTTGCTTATCTGCTGCGATGTTAGGATTTAGAAGTTCGACATTGTCAATCTTTAGCGTTTCGATGCCGTCAGCCTTGGCCACATTGACGTAATAGCTGCCGTGGTTAGCTTTGACGGCATCGACTAACCGGGCGTCAATCTCTGCTGCAACTATCCGTGTAAAATTGCCGCTTTGAAATGCCTCCTTGGCAAACAGACCGCCCTGGATTGGCCCGAATCCAAAACCGGTAAATATATGCTCTGTCATAATTATTGACCTGCGGCCTTTAGAAAGCGTTTGATTTGCTCTTTATCAGTTAAGATTGTCATTTCAAGGTCGTAGGTTTTGCTTTTTCCCGGCGCAATGTGAATCAGTTTGTTCTGCTCTCTGGCTTTGCTCTGGCCGATCGGCGGATTCGTCCCAGGCTCCAGAGCGGTGACATATTCGCCGGGCCCCCAGTGCTGCCAGTTACTAAGCCAGGGCAATTGTCTTTTCTTATATTTCAAAACAAGCGCAAGGCCGAGTCCTCGATTGTAAAGACCGGCTGTGCAAATCCCCTTTTTATCAGCGGCCACATCTATAAAAGCGCAGCCTTCGCCGCCGCCTCTTTGACTGTCGAGCGGCTTGGAACACTTTCGGAAATTGCGTCTATTGTTAAATACCGCGTTGTCCATATCCAATCCACGCGATGCCCATTTGCCTTTGCATACAATCTCCGTTCCCTCATCAACCAACGGCCAGCCGTAGTTGCAGTGATACAATATCATATGAGGCACCGGCGTATTACCGAGATTGCTAACGACATCGTGAATTCGAACAGTCGGCTCACCGAGGGTGCTCGATATAGTACGTCTTAGTTCCAGATTTGGCCCGAACACGCGAGATTGTTTCACCACCGCCGTAATACTCATTTGAAGTTTTCCTGTTGCCAGCTCAGGCTGCACAATTGATTCGACCTGAGCCGGAAGATTACTGATGCGTCCGTGCAAACCACGCTCACCGAATTCGTCGGTTTCAGGCCCCCCAACGTGAGTTAATCCGCACGTTGTCAACAACCCGCCGGCGAAAGAATACAGCCATTCCAGCCCGCGGTTTGCATCGGGCCGCCGAGCAGTTACGCCAGCGTGGCTGAGCCAGGCAAGACTGTATTGATTATAAAAGGCATCGACAATATCCAGCCCTCTGTCGATAATCACCTTATATCGAAGACCGGCCCCGGTGTTCACCCACGCGATGCGAGTTCCTTTGCCCAAACCGTTATCCAAAACAGAGGTTTCGATGCCTCCAATTTGAGCGTAATTATTAACTTTGTCCTGCCAGTTAAATCCGGTGTCCTTCGAGGTCATTTGTATTTCCTTTCTTTTTTTATTACTCTGCTTGATTCAGAGCATTTCGCAATGCCTCAAAACTTGGATAAGCTATATCGCTTCGGACCACTTTCAACATTTTATCATAGGTTTTGATATTGCCATACCTGTCGTCAAGCGGCGCTTTTATATAAAGTGATGCGAACAGATTGCCCATCTGCACCGCTTCAGCAAAATCTATAGAACCGTCCCTGAACCGGTCCAGACTGCGTTTGATATATGTAATAAGCCCCGCGCGGAATGCGTCTCCCGCTCCAATGAGGTCAACTATCTCACCTCCCATAAACCACGATTCGATTTTGTTCGGCCCGCCGAGGCGACCATCCGGGCAAATGTGCTTCTCGTAAGCACCATCACTGACAGTAACGCCAAACAGCTTTGTTCTGTTATTCCCTCGACTGCGCTCGGGACGGGCTTTTCGCCAGAATCTTTCGGTCAAAAACTCAAGAGAGTGCAGATTGTTTTCATGTTCCGTAAACTTGTTCCATGCTCGTCCCGGAGCAAGGGTATTTTCAGTCAGCTTTGCCTCATCACAGGACGTAAAGAACAAATCAACCTCAGGTAAAAGCGGCTCTAAAAGCCGATACTCTCCTATCGGCTTACCAGTTTTAATCAGCTCGCCGGGATTGCCTGTTAAGGTATGGCTGTCAACAATAGTAACAGCGCCATTACTGCGACACCACTTAATAAACTCAGCTAAATCTCGGCCTCCGTTGGCATCGCCCCTCTCGGACAGACCGGAATACATATAGTAAACTATACTGGGTTTTAATTTTTCAACGGCTCCTTTGAATATCTCAAAATCAAAATCATCATTGGCGTTGGGAAAGTACGCAATGCCGCCCCTGTCTTTGCCCGAGGTACTATGAATAAAGGTTGTCCCTGTGTGCAAATCGGGATGCATGTGAGTTTGCGACATATCAATACCGTTCGAAGTCATCACATCGTGGAAAAACCTGCCCTGGGCATCCAAGCCGTCGTAATCGCCCTTGCCGAGATTCACTCCCACTGCAACTTTCAATCCGGTCCTTGCAATCAGAGGGGCCGTGTTGCCGGGGCCGCCTGCCGTTGCAAAACCCTGCTTTATCCATTCTCTTAACTGCTCCTGCGAGTAGTTCGGCATATCTTTAGTTTTACACTTGGCCAATCCGCCTTTGCCAACCAGCTTATCGGCGAATTTAAAATCCGGCCTTCTTAAATCCGCCACACCCGAATTCAAGATTAAAACATCCACTGCCATTATTTCGACCTTTTACCACACTTCTTGTTTAAGATTTTCTGATAGCTCAGCTTTGGGGAATAGTTTTATAATCCTCAATAAAAGCATCCAGACCATTACTGGTAAGTGGGTGCTCACACATAGCTTCAAAAACATTAAATGGTACCGCCACGGTATGAGCACCAGCGATGATGGAGTCGATTACTTGTTCTACATCCTTTATGCTGCAAGCAGCTATATCGGTGTCTATAAGCTCAAAAGCTTCGAAAAGCTGTCGTACTTTACGGATAGTCTCGATACCATCGTAACCACACATTCTTGCCCGACCGACAAAAACGCTTACAGAAGTTGACCTTGCCAAACCTGCCAGAAGTGCCTGAGTCGGATTAAATATTAGCGTGGCATTGGTCCTGACCCCTTCAGGAACTACGATTTTTACTGCCGCCAGACCCATTTTGTTGGCGGTTATCTTAATCATTAACAAAGGATCAATCTGATGCAACCGACGCGCGCAATCACAAATCTCTTCGGTTGTTTCACCAACCGCTTGGACCATTATCAGCCCTTCAAAAAACTTGCGTATCTCCTCTACCACCTGACGGT
>CAYUFX010000164.1:0-7313 GCA_964444135.1 uncultured Pirellulales bacterium
AGAACGTGGATAACTCTCTAATCGAGGTTGGTACATAATTCGGGGTCAGATCACTCCAGCAGGTCGTTTTCAATGCAATTTCTGCAATTGCATGGCCCTACTTTGAAGATCCTGAGGTGTTGTCACAATACAAGGACCAATTCCTTAGGGATATTTGAGTTGGGTAGGATGGGCTTTAGCCCACGCGTTATAGAGGAAGAATCCTCAGCATTAGCAGGAGACCTGTCCATCCTACGTAGCTTGTTTACGACCTCTACGACCTAACTAAAGAAGAAATAAAGATTGTGGATTAATCCACGTAGTCCTCTAAATCCGTGGCTAACACTATCCACCGATGAATTATAACCTATCGTATTTCATCAAATCTCATAGTCCTTTTGACTAATCAAAAGGACTAGATAAATTTTTCATCTCACACAACAGGCCGCCACATTCTCCGAAAGTCTCCGCAATTCCCGCCTACTCCCAAGGTGAGCTCCTGCGAACCCACAAGCCTCGGTAAAAACTAATAAATCCGCGTTAATCCGCGTTAATCCGTGGTTGCTATTTTGTATGTCTCAAAGTTGCTCGTCCCGCTTCTGACGACAAAATTATGCCCGGCCATATCATCAAAAGCAAGAAAAATTTCAGAATCCCGCCCTGAATCCTAAACAGAGCCCTCTAATGGACAATTTCTTTGATTTCACTTGATTTTTAACGATAAATATGTTATAATACCCACATGTTAGCAACAGGCTAACAAATAGGACCTCTCCGGATAACCGGATCGTTATGAGGTCGAGCGAAAAGTCCGAGGCCAAGGCGGCAGGTCAAAAAGGCTCGGAGGCGTGGTTTTCGCCACGTTGAGAACATTTTTGCACCGACAACGCAGGCATCGGGCTTTGCAGCAGACCGTAATAGATTGGGTTATTTGGATAGGTTCTTAGCCAGCAGGCGAAGATGACATTTCAGTTTGCATGTCGTAAGCTGCAGCGCAGCAAGGACTTAGAGCCAGCCAGCCCCGTTAAATAATTCAATAGTCAATCGTAAATAGTCAATATTCAAAAAGAAAGAAGGGATCGCCCTGATAACCGGATACCCTGATAATCACTGCCTGATAACCCGTTACCCCGATAACCGGTACGAAACACGCTTAACGCAACCGATACGAGCTGCGCATCCGTTTGACGAAATTCTCCTCTACATCTGTCGAGAACCCTCTACAAATCAGCTACTTTTTATGCAAAACAAACCCAATGTCAAGGACGCTCAAATTAACGTAAACTCTTATATGAAAAGTAAATATGAAAAATTGGACACTTGGCTAAGTGGAAAAAACAAACCCAATTCAAACCCAATCAAACCCAATTTCCAAAAAGCCAAAATGAATGTAAACTCACTTATAACAAAGGATTACAGAAAAAAAGATGATTTCGTAGTCCGAATAAACAAACCCAATTTCTTCAAAGGCCAAAAATGAACGCAAACGCTTTTTCACAAAAGGATTATGAGAATAAAACCACTTTCAGGCTCGAACAAAACAAACCCAAACAAAGCCAATGGATTAAAAGGGTCAGGAGCATTTTTCGACGTTTTCTCCTTGCCTACATTGCCCATACCCCACAAGTTGACATTCCTATTCCTATTTTTAACCCAAAACAAGAATTTGTTCCTAAAATCAGAAAAAAACCAGAAAACCCCCAATTATGCGTAATTTTTGTTTTGAATTTTATTGATGCAATTTGCCTATTCTATCGAAAAGCCGAGTCCTTTTCGATTACCTTTTTTTCCTGTGCCTTCGGAAGTGCTGATTATCAGGATTTACTTTTCTTTGCTTTCTTTGCTATTTTGGGCTTCTTTGGCTCTTTAGGTTTTTTCTCTTTCGGAGCTTTTGGAGCCTTTTTAGCTTTAGGCTTTTTGGGTTTCTTAGTCTTTGTAGCAGTTTCGCCACCGCCGAGCATAAATGCCGCACCGGTTACCAAAACAGCTACCACAGCGACCCCACCCATAATAATCCAGATTAGACCCTGTATGCCTGCCAGAATCGAAGGCGTCACGCCTTTTAGACCTGCCACGGCCACGACCGTGGTGTAAAGAACAATCACCAGAGGCAAAAACAACAGCATTCCTAAGATATTACTTTGCATATCCGGTGCCAGTTCGATATATGGTCGAGCTAATGCCTGGACATCTGGAGCAAGTTGGGGAGCTACAGGCTCTTCTTCGGCAAGCATTTGCTCCGCCTCAGCGGCCACTGCCGCTGCAGAGCCGCTTCCGACTTCGGCCGGAACCGGCTCCTGGCCTTCGCCCTCAGCCATATAAATTTCATCGAGAATACCACCTAAGGAAGTATCATCAGCCTGCAGTGAAAGGTCCAACAAACCTGAGCCGCTTCCGAAACTATCCAGATTTACATCTCCTTCGATCTCTTCCAACGGCACTTCAGGCGTTGTACCTGCTGTACCCATTGGGACCGCGGTCTCGGCCATCGTATCATCCGTTACCTGGTAATCACTGTCGGTTTCTCCGAGGACGCTGATTCCTTCTCCGGTGAGAGCAGTGTCTGCATCTGTCAACTCACTTGGCACAACTGGAGCACCGGTTTCCGGTGCCAATAAAATCTCACTTGTGCCTGCCGCTTGTTCCGATGGTGCCAACGGTTCCTCTTCCGGAGCTTCAGACACCGGTGCTTCGAATTCCGGGGTCTCCGGTGACGGAGCCTCTGGTGAGAGCGCTTCGGATTCCAGTGCTTCGGGTTCCAGAGCTTCGGGTTCCAGAGCTTCGAGTTCAAGGGCTTGCTCTGATGGCATAACACCTGTATCGGACATCAACGCTTCGACTTCCTCGACCTTAAAGAGCAAATTCGGGCCATCGCGAAACTCACGTAACTTGCCTTCCTTGACAATCTGTTTTAATTCATCCTCTGTTTTATTGAGCTTCTCGGCGGCCTCTTGTAATGAGTAAAACATCCCAGCCATAATCACTTATCTCCTACAAGATAACAACATGACTTACGTGGTTTTTTAGCTTACCAAAAAAACTAACTCTAACATCAATTATTTTATCCTGAACGCTGGAAATATGCAACCTTTTTTTTGGTGAAAATACCGTAAATTGACAACTTAAAAGCCATTTTGAAGCATTCCTGGCTGAAAAATACAAAAACAATCGCAAAATCTGCGGTTGTGCCTGTCGCGAATTGGCTCCGCCACCCGCTGCGACTCGATGCGTTAAGTCGCATCGCGGCGAGAGCAAGCCACGGCGGGCGTTTTGCCCATAACGCGCTGCGGCTGGGCCTATTTATGAGGCGCAGTAAATCATAATGGAAAAAGTCTCAAGATTATCGGACTACCTACATTTCGCCCTTGACGGGAAAGTGGTTGATTTGGTATAAATAAAATTGGTGAACTTTATACCTGTATAGACCAACATTTGTGCCCGCCAACGGCGGGTTTTGTAAGACCCAGCGTTGCTGGGTTGGTCTTCTGAGGTAAGAAATTCTACAATTTTCCAAAGAGAGGAGGAATTACTGTGTGTTATGTGAGGGGACCCCACAAGGTGGGAACCCAGGCACAGAGTCGGCATTAGGAATGTGTGCTTTGTAATGCAGATATTTACATTTCAATTAACATCCCATATTGGATTTTTTGAAGGAGGATTGTTATGTCTAAGAAATTGTTTTTTGGGGTTTCTTTTACTTTGTTGCTGGGCCTAGTTCTGACTAGCGTGGCACAAGATACTGACCCGAGTCTTGTCGGTTGGTGGAAGTTTGAGGAAGCAAGCGGAACATTATATGACCAGAGCGATAATCATAATGACAGCACATCTTCTCAAGGCGTGCTTTATCAACAAACCGGTCAATCAGGGTACGCATTAGGCTTTGATGGAATAGATGATTATATTGTAATAGGAACTAATGGAAGACCAACTGATACATTTAGTTTCGGGGGATGGTTCAAAACATCAGCTACACATGAAATAGATCCCCAAGCAACATCTGGTTACGGTGGAGTATATAATCAAAGATATGCATTCGACCCGCAACACGGAGGTGATTTAAATGCCGGAGCTGGACTATCTGTCGGAACGAACGGTATTGCAGTTTATGAACATGGAAGTGACTACATGCCTGCAACTGCTGTATACCCGACCGACTTGGGAGATGATTGGAATCACATCATGGTAGTCTACAATAATAAACAACCAACAATTTACCTTAATGGTAGTGCAGTTCGTACAGGCTTTAGTTCTCCAAGAGAAATAGTATCTGCGCCTATTCAATTTGGTGGAATGGCGTATGGTTATTTTGAGGGCCTGATGGACGAGGTGCGTATCTACAACCGAGCATTGTCGGCGGCTGATATAAAAAAGCTGGCGGCTCGTCCAAAGGCATGGAGCCCCACCCCGACTAATGGCACCACGTATATAGATACATGGGTTAGCCTGAGCTGGTCGCCGGGAGGCAATGCTGCCTCGCACGATGTGTACTTCGATGACAATTTTGATGAGGTGAATGATGGAGCTGAAAGCGTATTTCAGGGAAATCAGACCTCAACATTTTTTGTTGTTGGCTTTCCGGGATTTCCCTACCCGGATGGTCTTGTCCCTGGCACAACTTACTACTGGCGGATTGATGAGGTCAATGATCTTGATCCGAACAGTCCATGGAAAGGTGATGTCTGGAGCTTTACGATTCCTCCCAAGACCGCCTACTACCCCGACCCGGCTGATGGTGCCGAGCTTGTGGACCCGAATGTGGAGCTTAGCTGGACTGCTGGTTTCGGTGCGAAACTTCACTATGCGTACTTCGGCGACAATTTTGACGATGTGAACAGTGCCGCCGGTGGATTACCTATGGGAACTACAACCTATACTCCCGGCACACTTAAATTCGCTAAGACTTACTACTGGCGTGTCGATGAATTTGATGCCATCGAAACGTATAAAGGTGACGTCTGGAGCTTTACTACCGAGGGCGGGGTCGGGGGCCCGAACCCGGCTAATGGTGCTGTAGATGTAACGCAGACACCGATTCTGACCTGGTCGCCGGGAGTCTATTCGGCTTCGCATCAGGTCTATTTCGGCACAGATAAAGAGGCAGTACGTAATGCCGATACCGGTTCGCCGGAGTACAAAGGTGCCGGGAACCTTGGTTCGGAGAGTTCTGAACCCGAAAAACTTGAGTGGAATATCACTTACTACTGGAGGATTGACGAGGTCAATAACGTCAATCCCGACAGTCCGTGGACAGGTAATGTCTGGAGCTTTACGACCGCCAACTTCCTTGTCGTGGATGACTTTGAATCCTATAATGACCTTGATCCCGCCGACCCCGATAGCAACAGGATATTTAATGCGTGGATAGACGGATACGACGACCCGACAAACGGGTCTTTAGTTGGTTATGACACTCCTCCTTTTGCCGAGCAAACTATCGTTCACAGTGGCAGCCAATCGATGCCGCTTTTCTACGACAATAGTGTTGGGTACTCTGAGGCGACATTGACATTGACTTATCCGCGTGACTGGACAGAAAAAGGTGTTAGCACATTGACGATTTGGTTCAGAGGCGATTCGGCCAACACTGCTGAGACTTTGTATGTTGCTCTCAACGGCAGTGCGGTGGTCAACCACGATAATCCAAATGCGGCGCAGATAACTACCTGGACCCAGTGGAATATCGACCTGCAGGCCTTTGCAGACCAGGGCGTGAACCTGGCCAATGTCAATACGATTGCTATTGGTCTCGGCGATAAGAAGAATCCGCAGCCCGGTGGTTCAGGTACGATGTACTTCGATGATATTCGTTTGTATGCTCCGTCACAGTGAGCCGGGATTTAAATGGCAACTAAAATTACGTGTTTGATATAACAGATTTGCGTAACTTGTACCTGCCTGCACCCCCGTGCTTTCTTGCCTGCACCTGTCGGTAACGCAGGTACAGGTGCGAAAGCAAGAACGGGAGTAACGCAGGCACAGGTGCGGTTACGCAAGTGCAGGCAATTCGGGGCCTATACCGTACAATTCGGTATAGGCCCCTTTCTTATTGGTAATTGATTATTGGTGAATAGTGAGTGGTGAAGCGAGGAGACAAAAGACTCTTCAATTGATTCGGCCATGGACGGAGCTGCGATATCTTGTCTGCCCACAGCCGGTCTGCACGTGGAAAAACTTTTCGCTACGGACCTATAAAAGGTCTGTGTTCTTTCCAATACGCCCGCAATTGGCTCATCAAAGGCCGTTTCGCGACTATTTGGGTTGAATTGAAACGAGCTTTACGGTACAATATTAGCAACATTTCAGGGATGAGGGGCTAAACCGAATTAAAAGTGCCTACGAGTGAGCTAAAGTGAAAATATAATCCATAACTTTAGGCACTTAAAACTTTAGGCACTTTAGGCACTTACTTAAAACCCGACGAGTGAGGAGGGTACTCATTGGAAAAAGCAACAGTTAAAGGTTTTAGCGGGGACCCCACAAGGTGGGAACCCGGCGTATTTCTAAATCCCGTCCCCTGCCGCAGGGGCTGGATAAACCTGATAAATTTGACAATTAGCATTTTTATCTTGAGTTTAGTCGCCAACATAGCTCGCACAAAAACCAACAGTCCGGTAACTTTATCCAAAGCTACTGTAACCAAAGTAGAAACCGCCGACAATCCCCTTTTGAATGAATCCGGAATAAAAACCAAGCCGGAATCGCACAGACCAGAGAACACTACAAACAAGCAACACGATAATTCTGAGGGTAATGCTGAACATCTCGGCGAATGGCAAAGCATACGAATGCGGGTAACGGCCTATTGCCCTTGTCCGAAATGCTGTGGTCAATATTCAGATGGAATAACAGCCTGTGGACACGAAATACAGCCGGGCGATACCTTTGTGTCGGCAGATGGACGATACCCCTTCGGCACTGAAATGCTCATCCCCGGCTATAGCAAAAGCCAACCAGTAAAAGTTCTCGACAGGGGCAGCGCCATCAAAGGAAATCGGCTCGACGTGTTTTTCGCCACTCATCAAGAGGCCCTGGAATGGGGCGTTAGGTATCTTGACGTTAAGGTACGCCGCAAATAGGCAACTCCAAGCCCTCACTAAGCCTTCGACAAGCTCTCGTATGGACGAAGCGTGAAAAGCCATCCCTGCAAGTCCACGCCCAAACAAAGTTTGAGCGTGCCACCCATTAAGTTAAGTTTGAGCGTGCCAACCATTAAAAATGTGGTTTTTACTGCCGAAAGGCATCCTGTGGCCTACAAAGATGACATGCACCCAACATTCAGCGGGTGTGACAAATTTTTCTGGCGCTCAAAATAGGTAATCTGTAGAATGTAGGCA
>CAYUFX010000165.1:0-7311 GCA_964444135.1 uncultured Pirellulales bacterium
TAGTTTTCCGAATAGAGGAGGAGTTATTATGTGAAGCATATAGTCTTAAATAAGAACTTTGTGCTTGGTGAGAGGAAAACTTTCCATTTCAATCAATAATTGATATTTAGATTTTGAAGGAAGGAGGTAGTATTAGGCGCAGAAACCATTTTGAATCAAGATGTTTAGTCTAATAATAAGAGAAAATTACAGTCAGTCGCTCTGGCGTGTTGCCGGAGCAAAATTTCATATCAGTTTAAATTAAAATTAGGAGGAACAAAAATGTTAGCTAAGAAATACCTTTTGGTGGGAATTATCACTTTGCTCAGCGTGAGTTTGGCGATTGCGGACCCACCTGCAGTACACCCAGTCACCGAAGAGCCACTGGTGATAGAATGTCTCAGGGGTACTCCTGCTGCAATTGACGGAGACCTGAGCGACTGGAGTCTTGGAGCTATGAACCCGGCAGTTCTTGATGCGCAAGAGCAATTGAGTAATGACAGTAGTGACAGGACTACCTGGAGCAGCCCTGAGGACAGTAGCGGAAAGTTCTATCTGCTATGGGATGACGTGAACATCTACATCGCAGTGGTGATGAAAGACGATGTGTTGTCCCAGAATAAAACCGGCGGCGATATCTGGAATGCGGACGGTATAGAAGTATTTTTCTCCACGACAAACGCCGTTGTAGGACATGAAGAACATTACCAGTACGGCTTTGACTTCAAAGAACAGACATGGAACTGGTGCAATATGGATGGTGCTGGTCAGAGCGCGATTGATTACGTGCAGGCAGCTTCCACCGAAACTGAAGATGGATACATCTGTGAAGTCGCTATCGAGCACGGACGGATGCTGTCATTAGATTTTGAAGTAGGTAACACCATCGGATTCCATCCTGTATTCGACGACACCGACATCGACGATAGTGATAGAGAACTTCAGATGACCTGGACCGGCCGTGAAGCTCATGACCAGAGTCTCGGATATGGGTATTTGATTCTCTCCGGCGCTTCAGTCATACCGGGACCCAGTAATAGTCCCAGTCCTGCCAACGGTGCCATCGATCAAAGTATGGGGGCGAGCCTTAGCTGGCGGCCGGGAGATTTCGCGGTTTCGCACGATGTGTACTTCGGTGAAAATTTAGACGATGTCAACGAGGCCAGCAGAACAGATCCACGCGGTGTATTGGTCAGTCAAAACCAGAAAGGCACTATTTATGAGCCCCCCGGCTTCTTCGAATTCGCCCAGACTTACTACTGGCGAGTCGATGAGTTCAATGACGCCGAGCCGAACAGTCCATGGAAAGGCAATACCTGGACCTTTACGGTAATAGATCATTTTGTCGTGGAAGATGTTGAAGACTACAACGACTATACACCAGACCAGATATTCAGTACCTGGTTAGACGGATATGAGGTGCCGACAAACGGCGCCCTTGTAGGTCATGACGCAGATTTTAGTAGGGGAGAGCACATTGTCGAGACTACGATTGTCCACGGCGGCAAGCAGTCGATGCCGTATTACTACAACAACGTTGGCACAGCAACTTATTCAGAAGCCGAACGCGCGCTCAGTCCCGCTCAGGATTGGACCAGAGAAGGTGTGGGGGTATTGTCGCTGTGGTTCAGAGGTCATCCTGCGTATATGGGCAGCTTTATAGAAGGCCCAACCGGCACTTACACGATGACTGCGGAAGGCGCGGATATCTGGGGTAATTCTGACCAGTTCCACTTCGCCTGGAAGGAGTTCTCCGGTGGAGGCTCGATTGTAGCGAAGGTGGAAAGTGTTAGTGACACCGACCCCTGGGCCAAGGCTGGCGTGATGATTCGCGATACTCTTGATGCGGATTCAAGGCATGCAATGATGGTCGTTACACCCACTTCGGGAGTTTCCTTCCAGCGTCGCAGAACGGCGAATAGCAGCAGTACTGATGATACTGAAGCTGGAATCACAGCACCGCAGTGGGTGAAATTGGAGCGTACCATAGGTGGCCTTGTCCGGGCCTACTATTCGGCGGACGGCAGCACCTGGACGCAACTGGGTATGCCTCAGACGGTCACAATGAATTCACCTACGTATATAGGTTTGGCGCTGACCAGTCATAACTCCGGTGTAAAATGCGAGGCCAAATTCTCCAACATTACCAGCGATGGTACGGGCCAATGGGGCGATGAGGACATCGGTCTGATTAGTAATGAGGCTGAACTGATGTATGTCACTGTCAAAGACAGCAGCGGCACATCTGCGACGGTGTATAACGATGACCCCGACGCATCGCTAATAAGCACCTGGACGCAATGGTGTATCGACCTGAAAGGGGTCGGTGACGCCGGCGTTGTTCTAACCGATGTCAGCAATCTGGCTATTGGCTTTGGCGGCGCGGACGACCCGCAGCCTGCTGGTTCGGGTTTGATGTTCTTTGATGATATTCGTCTGTATCGACCGGCAGAGCAGGCACCGTAAGCCGGTCTTTATGTGACCTCCATTGCTTCTACCGTAAGGCATCATGTGGACTTTGGATCGCGAAGCAAGATATGAGGGCTTGGCTGATACGAAACTCTCAAAGTTTGTGATTGCTGTGTCCCGCACCTATTGAGCATAGGCTCACGCTTAATAGATGCGGGACAAAACGGCAGGGAAAAATGGTCAGTTCTCATAGACGAGTTTTTTATGTTTGTTGGAAAGAATCCCGACAGATCGGGATCTTTGTGTGCGGCCAAAGCATAATTCGTAATTTTACTAACTTTTTTGAATCGCGCCCGTCGAGAAGGGGACGGACTGAAGGAGGACTATTATGTCTAAGAAAATGATTTATTTGGTTTCTTTTGTTTTGGTACTGGGCTTGGTCAGTACAAACGTGGCATTGGGCGGCAAGGTGTGGGAAACCAGAGTCAGCAGCGGTAATGATGATGCTGAACAGGATGTCAGCGGCGGCGGTATGGATTTAAGCAGCAGCGACCTGGAGATTTTTGATGACGGCGGTTTGCAGGTAATAGGTCTGCGCTTCGTATATATCCCCATTCCGAAGGGCGCCATCGTGGATAACGCGTTTGTTGAGATCACATGCGATGAGACAAAAGGCGGCACACAACCTGTTAGTATTCTCGTCGAGGGTGAGCTGAATCCTAATCCCCCTACGTTTGCCGACGTCACTAATAATATTACAAATCGGCCCACAACGACGGCGAAGGTGGTGTGGGTTCCTGAAAATTGGACTGAAGAAGGTCAAACGGCTCGGAGCTCGGACATCACCTCTATCATCCAGGAGATAATCGACCAGGACGCTTGGGCCCTGGGTAATGCCTTAGTGCTAATCCTCAGAGACGACCCGGATAATCCCTCCGAAGGCGTTCGATGTGCCGAGTCTGCAAGTGACCCGGCCGGTTCACCATTGCTGCATATAGAATTCAGGGGCAAATTTGCTGTGGAACCCATCCCGGCTGACGGCGCCCTATATGAGGACACATCGGCAGTGCTTAACTGGTTACCCGGACTCAATGCGGTCTCACACGATGTATATTTCGGCGAGAATTTTACCGATGTAAGCAATGGTACCAGCGGTACTTTTCAGGGCAACCAGGTTGAGGCGTTTTTCACTGTTGGTCTTCCCGGATTTCCCGTTCCGGACGGTCTCGTGCCGGGCACAACTTACTACTGGCGGATTGATGAGATTGAGGCAGATGGTACTACGATAAACAAAGGTGATATCTGGAGATTTACAGTTCCATCCAAGAAGGCCTATAACCACAACCTGTCCGACGGCGCCTGCTTTATAGACCCGCATACAAAACTTAGCTGGACGGCTGGCTCCGGTGCGAAAGTTCACACCGTCTTTTTCGGCGACAACTTTGACGATGTCAGCAGTGCTGTTGTGGGCCTTGACCAAGCAGGCATTACTTATGACCCCGGTCCGCTCGAATTAGAGAAGACCTACTATTGGCGCGTCGATGAGTATGATGGCATCGAGACGCACAAAGGCGATGTCCTGAGCTTTACGACTATCGGTACCAGAGGCATAGGTTTGCGAGGAGACTATTACACAGGCGAGAATTTTGATAAATTTGTGCTGACCCGAATGGACCCTCAGATTGATTTTGGCTGGGGCGACACTGCACCGGATGAGAAGGTCGGCGGGAATAACTTCTCGGTCAGATGGACAGGTGATGTGTCGGCGCAGTTTACTGATGCCTATACCTTCTACACCATCACCGATGACGGTCTAAGACTATGGGTGGATGGCAAACTGATTATTGAGAACTGGACACTCCACGGTGATACCGAGGACACAGGAACTATCGACCTTGTTGCCGGCCGGTCTTACAGCATTGTATTGGAGTACTTTGAAAACACCAGTGGTGCAGTGGCACGACTGGGCTGGGAAAGTCCGCACACAACAAAGCAGATTATTCCGACATACTTACTATGGCCGCCTCTAAAAGCCAGGAATCCGAAGCCGTCTAATGGTGCCGCCGATGTCAAGCAGACAGCTACTCTTAGCTGGGAGCCGGGAGAGGCAGCCGCTTCACACCAGTTATACTTCGGCACCGAACAGGAGGCAGTGCGCAACGCTTATACATCTTCGCCTGAATACAAAGGCGCCATGGACCTCGGCTCTGAGAGCTATGACCCCGGAAAACTCCAGTGGGATACTGCTTATTACTGGCGTGTTGATGAAGTCAATGACGCCAATCCTGATAGTCCGTGGACAGGCAATGTCTGGAGCTTTAAGACCGCCGACTTCCTTATAGTGGATGATTTTGAGGACTACGATGCCTACAACCAGATATGGTGGGCATGGCATGACGGGGCAGGCTATGTCTCGCATCCTACTGAATCGCCCTATGCCGGTAACGGAACCGGCTCAATGGTTGGCGATGAAAACACTCCTTCTTATACCGAGGAAACTATTGTTCACGGAGGCAACCAATCGATGCCTGTATTTTACGACAACAGCGTCTTAAAGTATTCAGAGGTGGAGAAGACGTTGACTTATCCGCGTGACTGGACTGAGAATGGTGTCAGCATATTAACGATTTGGTTTAGAGGTGATTCGGCTAATGCTGCCGAGACTTTGTATGTTGCTCTCAACGGCAGTGCAGTAGTCTCTCATGATAATCCCAATGCAGCACAGGTAAATAAATGGACCCAATGGAATATCGACCTGCAGGCCTTTGCCGACCAGGGCGTGAACCTTGCCAATGTCAATACTATTGCCCTTGGTCTCGGTAATAAGAACAACCCGCAGGCTGGCGGTTCCGGTACGATGTACTTCGACGATATTCGACTGTATCCTCCGCCGCCGGAGCCGGCACCTTAAGCTTGGATTTAGTTGGCCCCCATTGCTTCTACCGTAAGGCATCCTTCGGATTGCGAAACAAGATATGGGAGCGTGGCTGATACGAAACTCTCAAAGTTTGAGATTGCCGCGTCCCGCACCTATTGAGCATAGGCTCACGCTTAATAGGTACGGGACAAAACGGCTGGAAAAAATCGGCAATTCGCATAGATGAGTTTTTTGATGTTTGTTGGAAACAACCCCGAGAGGTCGGGGTTTTGGTGTGTAGCCAAAACATAATTTATAATTGTTTTAATCTAACTTTTTGAAGGAGGACTATTATGTGTAAAAAATTGATTTATTTAATCTTTTTTATGTCGGTGTTAGGACTGGCTGAGGGACAAGCCTGGGGCACTTATCGCGCCGTGTACTGGGATACACGATATTGGACCAACTGGACTACTAACAGCCAGCCCCTGGTGGACGCTTTCGAGCTTGAGGGCTACGATATCCTCGACGCCGACCAGCTCAAGAATTGGATGGATGCTCGCATCTCCGACAAAAGGCCGAGCGTGGTCGTATTCTGTCGGGACATAGCGCCGGACACTGTTGTAGAGACGCGGGACGAAAATTGCACGCTTCGAAAATATCTTGAAGCGGGCGGTAAGATTGTGTTTTATGCAGATATTCCCTTTTACTACCAGGGGTACTCCGACGGCGGCTCGACCACGTGGGGTAACGGCGGGTCGGTAGGCGTGTTGGGATTCGATGCTGCCGGCGAAACATGGGACAGCAACGCCCAAGTGACTATCACCGAAGAGGGGCTCGAGTGGGGGCTGACACAAACGTGGCAATCGGTGCGGCCGACGGCCGTTGACAATGTTGATGTTGTTCTGGCTACAGATGCCGACGGAAATGCCGCGGCGTGGGTGAAGTTTTATGTGCCGGGCGATACCAGCGGAGGATTTGTCCGGATAAGAGACGTAGGAGGCGAGCCCAGCTTCGAAGACCTTCTCGCTGTGGCAGAATACGGCGCGGGGGGTAATCCCTATCCTCGCGGCCCGAATCCTGCTGACGGTACTTTGCATTCGGATACGTGGGCCAGCATCTTGTGGTTCGCCGGGGATTTTGCGGTCTCGCACGATGTGTACTTCAGCGACAATTTTGATAATGTGAACGACGGCGCCGAAGCTGCATTCCTGGGCAACCAACCGTCAGCGAATTTTGTTGTCGGTTTTCCGGGATTTCCTTATCCGGACGGTCTTATTCCAGGTACGACTTACTATTGGCGAATCGATGAGGTCAATGACACCGAGCCGAATAGTCCGTGGGTGGGCCCTGTCTGGAGCTTTATGGTTCCACCTAAGACCGCCTATGCACCCGATCCGGCTGATGCTGCCGAGCAGGTAGATCTGGATGCAGACCTTAGCTGGGCGGCAGGTTTCGGTGCGAAACTGCACACCATGTACTTTGGCGACAATTTTGACGATGTCAGCAGTGCCGCCGGGGGTCTTCCTCAGGGAGCTACGACCTATACTCCCGACCCACTTAAAATGGCTCAGACTTACTACTGGCGGGTCGATGAGTTTGACGCCATCGAGACGTATAAAGGCGACGTCTGGAGCTTTACTACTCAGGGCGCCGTCGGAAGCCCGGACCCGGCTAATGGCGCTGTGGATGTAAAGCAAACACAGATTATTACCTTCTCGCCGAGTGTCTTTGCTGCTTCGCATGAGGTCTATTTCGGAACAGATAAAGATGCCGTGAAAAATGCCGATACCGGCTCGCCGGAGTATAAAGGCACCAAGGACCTTGGTGCTGAGAGCTATGACCCAGGAATGCTTGAGTGGGATACCACCTACTACTGGAGGATTGATGAGGTCAATAATACCAACCCAGACAGTCCGTGGACGGGTATCCTCTGGAGCTTTACGACAGCCAACTTTCTTGTCGTGGACGATTTTGAGTCCTACAACGACATTGACCCCCCTGACCCCGAGAGCAACAGGATATTTGAAGCGTGGCTGGACGGTTATGAAATCCCGACAAATGGA
>CAYUFX010000166.1:0-7245 GCA_964444135.1 uncultured Pirellulales bacterium
AGCAAGTGAAAACCAAAGGTAAAATCGATGCCGGTTACAACCAATTGCGGTGGGTGGTATTACTGCTCGCGATAGCGGTAATACTACTCACTGTGTGTTTTCTTTGGTTTATAAGCCAGGCGGTCAAGAACGAGCGTCTGGTAGTCAGGCAAATACCCAGGGCAACCGCCACTTTGCTTACACAGCCATTAGCGTTGAGAATGCATAGTCTATTGACCGACACCTACGGTTGCATTCTCCGATGCCGACTCATATACAGCTTCCTGTACTGCCAATGTCTTAAGGTACTCGCGCCCACCCGTTTCGAAGGGCTTACCATCGAGCATCCTGTCAATGAAATGCCGTTGCGTCGTATAGCAACAGTCTCCTGCAAATCCGCGGTCTTCGTGGTAATAATCGTGTGTTCGTTCTTTTTCGCCGAGGAGCTGTAATGTAATTCTACCGTCCAGATAGAGCCGGATGGACCCGCCATTTGCATCGAGAAGGAACTCGCCAAATGTGTAGCGGGGGTTTTCATAGTTGCATTCGTTGTATCGATTTGCGTCCCAGAGGCCCGTTGCTCCGCTTTCGAAATGGAAAATGATAATCCCGAAATTGTCCCCGGCGATTACAGGATTAAGCTTCCTTAGCACAGCACAGACCTCTTTGACCTCACCGCCGAGATAGCGATACATATCTATAAAGTGCACACCGTTTTCATAAACCAACAACCGCGGATAATCCCGGAAATACGGCTGACGATCAAGATAGGCATTCTGCCCCCAGCCATCGCCCATACGCGAGCGGAAATACAGAGAGTGAATCTTATCGCCTACGACACCTTCATCGAGCAGCTTCCTGATTTGGCGATACCACGGCTGGAAACGCCAGTTCTCGTGAACCATAAACCGAATCCCGGCCTGGCCGCTGTATTCCACGATCTCCTTTGCCTCATCGAAGGTAGGAGCCAACGGCTTCTGACAAATCACATGAATTCCCAAATCCGCCGCCACTTTGCACATTTCCAAATGCGTCGGTGGCGGCGTAATAATGTCCACAAAATCAGGCTTTTACTTTTCCAGCATCTCGCGATAGTCCGTATAGTGACGCGTGATGCCGTATTTCTCGATAATTGGTTTAGCGCGGTCCTTGTTGCGATTACAGAAAGCGATAATTGCCACTTCCGGGATTCGCTGCCAAGCCTCATACTGGAAGTGGCTGAAATACCCCGCTCCAATCGCTACAGCCTTGAAAGTACTCATTAGAATCAATATTCCTTTCTAAGAGCCTATCCAAATAACCCGTTCTATTGCGGCCGGCTGCAAAGCCCGATGCCTGCGTTGTCGGCCAAAAATGTTCTCAACGTGGAGAAAACCACGCCTCCGAGCATTTTTGGCCTGCCGCCTTGGCCTCGAACTTTCCGCTCGGCCTCATAACGACCCGGTTATTCGGATAAGCTCTAAGTACGTCACTCATTGATCTTCTTCTGTTGTTATGTGACCGTCATTACCAACATCATTAGTTTCTACCACAGGCGTAGGTTTCTTTCGAGTTGATTTATAGATGTTATAGCCGATAGTCCCAAGAGTCAAAAGGACCAGAGATGTAAGCATGGCAATAAACCGAGTTCGAATGGCCTCAGGGGAAAGCTTCTTATCTGAAGTCCGATTCGGATTCATGAAGCACCAGGTCATAATAGCCACAAAATTAAGTCCCGCAGCCAACATAAAGAAGGTATTGGCACTCCCTGTTTCTTCGTTCAATAAGATCGGGAATATGATGGCACTTAAAGCCGCTCCGATATTGCCCACCATATTCATAGAGCCCGAGACAGCACCTGAATTACTGCCGCCAATATCGTTACAGAAGGCCCAGCTTGGGCTAAGTGTCATATCTACACCAAATGTCGCAAGAGCGAAGCAGAAGACGAACCAATAAAGCTGGGCTTTGTCCGTGGTCAGGAAATCCAGGTTTTTGGTCTGTATTGCAAGAATCAAACCGGCGAGGCCTAAGGAAAAGCCCACAATTGCCGTGACACGTCTCGAGCCCACATGGTAGCCCTTATTAAACATTCCGGTCACCATGGAACCGGCAATCCAGTTCGCAAAGGCAGCAAAAATAAGAGGAATTGCTGAATAATAAATGGCGTGTGGGTCATCAGGCCATTGGCTTCTTATATACGAAGGCAGCCACGTTAAACTAATAAAGAAAGTCACATTACTGGCAAAGTATTGCAGCATCGCCAGCGACATATTCAGGGATGTAAAAACCTCAGCAAAAGAGGCCTTTATTGCTGTAGTAAAGTCACTGACACGTCCGGTCTCGATGTAGTCTAATTCCGCCTGATTAATTTTGCGATTATCTTTAGGGTTGTCACGGAACCAGATAAGCCAAACGGTGGCCCAGATAATGCCAATCATTCCGTTAACCACAAATGTCCAGCGCCAACCAATGACGCTTATCAGCCATGGCATTAAAAAGAGCGAAAGTGCAGCACCTAAACGGCTGCCTGAGAAATTGATGCCGTGCGCAATTCCACGTTCCTTGACAGGCAGCCAGCGGAAAAAGGCCTGCGTGGCACCAGGAAAAGCCCCGGCTTCACCCACACCAAATAAAAACCTGAGGATTAGCATTTGTATGGCGTTTCGAGCTGCGCCGGTAAGGGCCGTAAATATGCTCCAGACGGATACCACGATAGTTAGTGCTTTGCGTGGGCCAAAACGATCGGCAATCCATCCGGAGGGAACCTGAAACAATGCGTACCCCACCGCAAAAATACCAAGAATCAGACCCAGCATCTCTTTGGAGATGGAGAGGTCTTTGATAATATAATCCGCAGCAGAGGCGATACACGCACGATCCATGTAGGTATTGACGCTGTGGAAAAAGAGAATCGAAATAAGAACAAAACGCTGGCGACTCATAATATTCCGTGATGTCTTCATAAAACGCTCACAATCCCCTACCGACTTTTTGGTTCTCTAAAGCCTTGAACAACTTCCGAGATTGCATCGGTCGATCCGACGTTCCCGGGAAAGACGATGTACGACATGTCCGGGAATTTACTCTCGGGCCCGCTCTGCCAGACCGGCACACCCGACAGTATTTGTCCGAGTATGTGCGCCCGCACAATCCCCAAGGCCTGCGTTGCAATGTCACTGGAAGTGATTCCACCTTTGGCCAGGATGTAGCGAGGTCGGACGTCCATCGAGCTAACAATCTCTACAAGTCCCTGTGAAATCTGCCTGCCGATAGACAATGAGCCCTCATTGTCCCTTCCGGTAATGAGCTTGCGGCTCGTATAAACCACAACATCCTGTCCCTGGGACAATGCGTTCTCAATAAACTCAACTGACCTTCGAATTTCTTCATTGCGGGCCTGTGGTGAGAGGATTTTATTGACGTTAAGCTCGATGCCCCGCACATTTCCGTGCTGCAGCACATGACCCAGTTGTTGAGATGACCTTGGGACGTGAGAACCCACGATTACCAAGCCGCCTGTATTGCCTGTAACATTCATTTCATCAGCGGTCAATAACGGCCGGGACGTCAGCCCCGCTCGTACACGGACAAAGGAAGTGGCGGTCCGAAATAGAAAAAGTCGTCCCCCCTGCCGGGCCTGGAGCAAGCCCAGAGTAACTACTTCCAAATCCCGGTAATCGGCGGCGTTGACGACACAAACACTTCCCGGCTTGCATTCGGCCATCTTCTCGGCAATATGGTCCGGCCCATCTTTCCGGATCTCCTCGAGAGACAGTGACCGGACCGATGTAGCAGATATCCGGCCTTGCGTTTTCTCCTCGACCCACCGTTTGAGATCTGAGTTGCGGTAGCCGAAAACCACATCCTTGGCAAAGGCCGTATCAGCGGCGGGGATAAGCTGCTGTCCCTGGCTGACATAATGTATGTCATTGATGGTATTCTGCCTCCCTCCTGAAAGAAAGGGATGATTAAGCACACGGCCTGTTGCATTTCAAGGACGTCAGCGAGGGCATCGACCTCCGCGGGGAAATGTCCACGCAGGGTCGAATCGCTTCGGCTGATAATCTCAAACGCCCTACCGGTCTGCCGTGAGGCCTCCAAAATATTCGCCCCCACTTCTGAAGCCAGATTAACCGCTGCCGCTTCCGTAAGACTCCTCGAATTGGTCAACAGATAAAACAGTGGTGTTTTATCTGCAAACTCATCAGTTATCGTCTTCAGCTTCCAATTCGTCAGGACCGGCACATCGTGCACCGTCTGGGTCCCGGTGGGATCGTCATCCAGCACGACGATAGATGCGGGACTTTGCGCGTTTTTGCGCTGTATCGCCGGTAGTAAATCATCAGGCCAGACTGGAGGCAGCGAACTTAGGATTTCCTGTAATTGTATCGGCATCTTCTGTTCTGCGTCATCACGTTTCTAATCGTCACGCCTGTCAGTCGAAGACCTCTTCTAAGAGGGGAAAGCGTGCGTATCCGCATCCTCAATAGCAATAGCGCGGGCCGGGGCGCCGTCACCTCCGGCAACCTTCAGCGGAAAGGCTATGAATGTCACTTTTGGTTTTGATATCGACGTTAGATTAGCCAGCCCCTCCACTACAATTATTCCGCCTTTGAAAAGAGTCTGATGTATTGTAGTCAGCTCCTTGATATTGTTGACATCCGCGACCGAAGGCGGTTCCACGCCGAGCATCCGCACTTTGTTCTCCACACACCACTGCGCCAGTTCTGCACTTATTCGCGGAAGTTCATCCCGATATTTTTCCTGGCCATAGTAAGCACTCCAGCCCGTGCAGATTAAGAGACTCTCGCCGGGCTTGAATCCCTTTGGGATGGCTCCAAGATGCTTCTGTTCAATTAAAGCATGCGGTTCAATCGGACGTACATCAGCTACCCAGGCAGGTCCTACCAAGTTCTCTACAGTAATCGTGTCGATCGTTTCTGCACCCACACCAAAGTGAACTGGGGCGTCGATATGAGTACCACAGTGAGAATAAAGACAAAGTTTACTCGCGTTCCACCCGTCGGTCTCGAGCCGATGGGTCAACTCAATGCAAATCCCTCCCGCACCGGAGGTCAAAGGCAGTGTTAAGTCAATTATTCGAGGCATTGTCTTTAGTGGCAGATTTAAGATTTTTCACAATAGCATTGGTTATTTCAACGGTTCCTCCTGATCCGCCCAGGTCAACTGGCAGCACTCCCTGCTCAACCGTCATCTCAATCGCTCGAACAATACTCTCGGCTGCTTTCTGCTGGCCCAAATGCTCAAGCATGATGGCCCCGGACCATATAGCTCCAATCGGATTAGCAATCCCCTGCCCGGCAATATCAGGCGCCGAACCGTGAATTGGCTCGAACATCGAAGGGTAAGTCTTCTCCGGATTAATATTGCCGCTCGGCCCCAGACCGAGGCTTCCCATTATCGCCCCGCCGAGATCGCTCAGGATGTCACCGATAAAATTGGTAGTTACAATAACGTCGAACTTCTCCGGGTGAAGCACGAAATTCGCCGATGCATTGTCAACGTACATCTTATGGTATTCCACATCCGGATAGGAAATGCTCACTTGCTCTACAATCCGGTCCCAGTAGGCCAGGCTGTGAATCAACGTATTAGACTTCGTTACATTCGTTAAGTGCTTGCGGCGCCGCCGGGCCAATTGAAATGAATAATGGGCGATTCGCTCGATCCCTTTGCGCGTAAATATACTCGTGTCCGTTGCCATACCCTCAGCAAAATCAGGCCGTACGAAACCACCGGACTGAATAAACTCTCCCTCGGTGTTCTAGCGGATGACTACAAAGTCGATGTCGTGCGGTGTCTTATTACGAAGCGGTCCCTCGATACCAAGCAAGAGCCTTGCTGGACGATAGTTGAAATATTGGTCAAAGCTGGTACGAATCTTGAACGTGAACAGCCTGGCCGGAAGCGTGTCATCCACGTCCGGTAGTCCGACCGCTCCAAAGTAGATTGCATCAAATCCCTGCAGGATTCGCAGGGCATTTTCCGGCATGAATGTCCCTGTCTGCTTGTAGTAACCGGCCCCATAAGGAAATTCTTCGTATTCAAGTTGAAAACCCATTCCTTCAGCCGCAACGTTAAGAACCTTAATACCGGCGGGCAATATCTCCGGCCCGATACCATCACCGGGAATGACAGCGATTCTGTATTTGCTCATGCTGCTCATAACATCAACAGCGCAGCCTATCTTGATAATTTTTGCTGCCTGCACCTATGGTTGCGCAGGCACAGGTGGATTATAGGCTTTCATCGGCAATATACAAGGCAAAAACAGACTCGACCGGCTAATCGGTGCGACAATCATAATTGTCTATGACCTGCCCCCAAAAGTCCCCAACAATATACATGCCTCCATTACGGCAATCCAGGTTCGACCGGTAGGCCATAATCGTATGTAGTAATTTCAAAAGGATCCATCTTAGCAGAATGGCCATCGATAAAGAGGCAGTTAATCCATTTGGTATGACGGTCGCGTGCCACTCGCCGCGAACTGTCCTGGGCTGACGGCAGATGACTTGGGTGCCAGGCATCCAGCGACTGCATTTTAACTTTCATGGTATCTGGTGAATCGTCCTTTAGTATGATTTTAATATGATCCCTGTCTGGAATATATTCGTAGTCTGCCAGATAAATCGTGGTCGTATGGCGGGGAAAATCATCCAGCTTGGTAAACCCGAAACACTCCGTCAAAGTGCCTTTTAAGTCGAAGGCGTTACTGCAATAATCGACCGTTTGTTCCTTAAATGGGTAGCTCGGACAATCATATATCTTTAGTTCATGATAATTTTCAACCTTGTCGGATAACCCACCTACATAAGGCATAAACAGGATAGGCCATCTCATATCTATACCGGTATATATAGCAACACCCGGACGTAACTCTGCCCATGGCAAAAAATAATCGTAATCAGCAGCATATGAATGCATTGCCAGACCGATCTGCTTGAGATTGCTCTGACACCGCGTTGCCTTGGCCTGCTCCCTGGCTCTACTCAGCGAAGGCAATAGGATAGCAAGCAACAATGCGATAATTGATATAACCACCAAAAGCTCTATGAGTGTGAATCCTTGAGCGCGTTTCTTACATGACATAGCACACTCCATTATTCTATCAACCATCAGAATAATTCGGCTCGACTCTGTAACCTTGTTATAACAGCACAGTAATATATTATATGCTTCAAAAGCATCTGAAGCAATCCCAAAAAACTCGCGATGACCCATTTTTGAGGCAGGTTTGGCTGGAAGCGATGAATTTAGAGT
>CAYUFX010000167.1:0-7160 GCA_964444135.1 uncultured Pirellulales bacterium
TTCGGTAGTTGATTTGTGGATGACTCGGCTCAAGCTCGGCCGTTCGCAGCCAGCACCGAATAGCTTTTTTATACTGGCCCCGGGCAAAAAGACTGTTCCCGATATTATAGTAGCACAAACCACAGTACGGTTTTATCTGCTGAGCAAGATAAAACATCTGCTCAGCCAAATCGTGCAGCCCCATTTCGGTATAGGTTATTATCCGATTGCAGTAGCAGGGCTCAAAACCCGCGTCAAGGTCCTGGATACGCTCAAAAGTATCAATAGCCAGGTCATATTGGCATGTGCGGGTATAATCGACCGCCAGTGAATTTAACATCTCTAAATCATTTGGATTTAGCTGCAGGGCAACTTCATATTCGGCTATCGCATCCTCAAACCGATTTATGGCATCCAGCGTCAGGGCCTTGTTGAAATGCCACGAGCTGTTGGAAGGATTTATCTCAAGGGCCGTCTCCAGCTCATCGAGGGCCTGGGGCATTTTGCCGTCTTCGTAAAGCTCAAAAGCCCTCCGTGCCTTCCGCTCGGCTTTGTCATAGGAGCCAAATTCCATACTTTCAAAAGACATAATCACACCTTACTCTGTTTACCCCACGACAGGGTTCCCGCTTTGCGGGGTCCCGGTTAAGGCATTCCCCAGCGTGGTTATCGCCCACAAAACACGCTCAGGTTAGCGGTTTTTTGTCGGCTTAAGTCCTTTTTACCGACACTAAAATTTTGCTGGGAATTTGGCGTATAAGCCCTTATAATTGCGAAGGTTAGCTCCTGACACCAAAACAGTATTCGCCGCAGTTCTTCTGTTGCTGGGCTGTTTTTCTGGAAACCAGCCACCAAGAGTCTTATAATGTATTACTGCCAGGGTTACTGCTTTGCTGGGTTCCCAGGCGGGTCGTAACTATACGTGAATTGAGTCACGGAGCACAGATATAAATTGGAGAAGTGAAGCTATGATTAAAGAAATAAAAGGCCGGGTAACAGCCGGCAAGGGCACTTACGCTATTGTAGTCAGCAGGTTTAACGAATTCATAACCTCAAAACTGCTTGCCGGTGCGATAGACTGTCTCCAGCGTCATGGTGCCGCTGATGAGCAGATATCCGTTTTCTGGGTCCCCGGTTCCTGTGAAATTACACAGGCAACAAAGAAGCTCGCCAATAGTAGTAAATACGTCGCAGTGCTCTGTCTCGGCGCTGTAATTAGAGGCCAAACCGCCCATTATGATTATGTCTGTCAGCAGGTAGCCCGTGGTATCGGACAAATCAACTACGATTCAACCACACCTGCCGTATTTGGCGTCCTGACCTGCGATACACTCGAACAGGCAATTGAAAGAGCCGGGACAAAAATGGGCAACGCCGGTGCAGACGCAGCACGAACAGCTATGGAAATGGCCAACGTGATGGAACAAATAAGTTGACTGTAGGGGCAGACCTATGTGTCTGCCCTTTTAGAGATTAGGGCAACCACGCGGGGTTGCCCCTACGATGAATATGGACAAAAGAACAAGGGCCAGAGAACTGACAATGCAGGCTTTGTATCAGCTCGATATACAGGGCCCCGACCTATTTGAGCTTTTAGACCAGTTCTTCATGGAGGCTGATGAAGACGATTTTGTACGAAAACTCGCCTCGGATTGGACAAGAGGAACGTGGGAAAATTTAGAACAGTGCGACGAGCCGATAATTGCCTCGACTATAAAGTGGCAATTCACGAGACTCTCACCTGTAGATAAAAGCATCTTGAGATTGGCAGTTTATCAGTTGAAATTCTGTCCTGATATCCCGCCTAAAGTTGTAATAAATGAGGCAATCGAGCTTGCCAAAAAGTTCAGTACCGATAAGTCACCGGCCTTTGTCAATGGCGTGCTCGATGCCATCCTGAAAAAACTGGAAAGTTAAAGCGAAAGATGTAAAACGGTAGCAAAAAGCACGAAGCACGAATGAGGTGAGTGGTGAGTAGTGAGTATTCAGCTCACCAATTAGCCAATTAACTACTCACCAATTAACCATCTTGTTTCGGATTTTGATATTCGAATTTCGTTTTTTAGCTTATTATGAGAACCATTGCAGTATTAAACCAGAAAGGGGGCGTAGGAAAAACCACAACAGTGGTCAACATCGCAGCAGCCCTTGCTGTGGCCGGCTCGAAGGTGGTCGTTATTGACTTTGACCCTCAGGCGCATCTGACAATACACCTCGGCCTTGAGCCGCAAATGGTCCAGTTCGGCTCTTATAAGGTCCTCACTCAGTCAGTTGAATTTGAAAAGCAAATTCTGCTCATGAGGCCGAATCTTTGGCTGCTGCCCGCAAATATCAACCTCGTTGGCGCCGAAAGCGAGCTGGTAAGCGTAGTCGGCAGAGAAACCATCCTGCGAGAGGCCCTTCAATCAAGCCAGGAACAATTTGATTATTGTCTTATCGACTGCGGCCCTTCGCTCGGACTGCTTACCCTCAACGCCCTCGCCGCCGCCGAAGATGTCCTCATCCCGCTTCAGCCGCATTTCCTGGCACTGCGTGGATTTGGAAAACTGCTGCAGACTGTCGAGCTTGTGAACAAAAGAATCAACCCCAATCTTAAAGTCAAATGGATTTTGCTCTGTATGTTCGACAGCAGGGCCTCGCTCCCAAGTGAAGTCAGGGCCGACATCGAGCAATTTCTCAACAAGGCACGCGGAACAAACTGCCCCTGGGCGCAGGCCCAAATCTTACCGGTTTATATCCGACGAAATATCAAGCTCGCTGAGGCACCCAGCTATGGCAAAACAATTTTCGAGTACGAGCAAAACTGCCACGGCTCTGAAGACTATAGAAAAGTAGCCGAAATCATCCACGCCCAATTCCAGCCACCGATACCCCCAGATGCACAGTCTGTTACTATCAGTGAAATTCAAGACCAGCCTTCGGCTCCCTCTGCTCTATCACCACAACTTGATTTGCAGGTGCCCCCACAGCCGAGCACACAGCCTTCCGATACCGATGTAAAGCAAGCTCATCTCTCGATTTCTTCTGTCCCATTACCAAAACCAGATTCACAAGAGTCACCGGAACCGGAAAATCAGCTTGACGACACCGAGGAAAAGCAAGTCAAGCCTCCGGTTGAAATAAAATCAATACCACCCCAAAAGAAACAGGAGGATATTGATTCCTCTGATTCAGGAACACAATCCTCAGAATCGACACAAACAACGACCGATTAGTACTGTGTTTCACAAACAATACGACTATGCGAAAAAGTCAATATCTTTCAAAGGCAGATTTCTCCACTCCGTGATGCTGCGCATCACTTCAGTCGAAATGACGGAATAGTTGCAGAACTTATGAAATGCTGTACCGGCCCGATACCAATTAGACGCAGAACCATCTTTGCTTAATTTTATTTTTTCTTATCCAACAGTCCCTGTCCTCGCATCCAATCTTCACATCTAACCGGCCAGCTTGATTCGGCTGTATTCTGTTTGCCGAGGCCAAAACCGTGGCCGCCCTTTTCGTAGATGTGCATCTCAGCAGGGACCTCGGCTTTTCGCAAAGCAAGGTAGAAATAGATACTATTCTCCGGCGGCACGCCCTTATCATCGTTGGCATGGACCAGGAATGTGGGCGGCGTTTCCGGTGTAACCTGTCTTTCATTGGATAGATTCTCAACAAGCTCTTTGTCAGGATTGTTACCTAATAAATTCCGTCTTGAGCCACTGTGAGCACACCATTCGGTAAATGAAATGACCGGATACATAAGTATCATAAAGTCAGGCCTGCAACCGACTTCATCAATTGCGTCTTTTGCTTGGCTGTAACGCTTTTGAAAATGCGTGCCCGCACTCGATGCCAGGTGCCCCCCCGCTGAAAAACCGAGAATCCCGATACGGTCCGGATCAACGTTCCACTCTTTAGCCCGGCTGCGAACCATTCTGACCGCACGCTGGACATCTTGTAACGGCGCCGGATGACCATAGCCGGCACCGCTGTTGCGATGACGGTACTTGAGGATAAAACCGGCGACACCGAACGAATTGAGCCACTGTGCAATTTGGTGTCCCTCATGGTCCATAGCCAGATGCCCATAACCGCCGCCGGGACAAATAACCACAGCGGCCCCGGTCGCTTTTTCATCCGGCGGCAGGTAAATCGTCAGCGAAGGTTTGTCGCCGTCCTCATCGCCTTTCGCACCCGGAGCACCATCCGCCCAGAGTAGTTCGACCTTATGTAAGTCTGCTGCTTTTCCGTCATAAGCCGTTGCTGTTAATGTTATCGCCGTGACAACACAGACAAAAGCAATTCTAAAATCCCGATTCATTTTTCTCACTCCTTATAACGCTTGCTCATTTAAAAAATACTTGCATTTTTTAAAACCGGCTTTAGTGTAACCTTTGTTTGCCGAATTATGTAGTAAAAATTTTATAAACCATTATCAGGAGACCGCTATGTATTACTTAACTAAATGTAAATCAAAATGCGTCAGTCTTTTCACACTAATACTACTCATTTTGATAACCGGTATTCCTGTCACGGAAGCGCAAAAATCTAATCCGCGAAAACTTACAACACCCAAAGGCATCAGGCTGCTAAAGAATAAAAGTTTCGATGACAGTGAGCAGGCACGAAAAGAAATCCTTGAATTGTACAAGGATTTGCGACTCACAGATGTGCTTGACGGTATGGACCTGATTGGTCTGCAGGACATAGGTTTAATGGACAAGAATATACGACCTCTGTGGCGGGATGTAGAAAAATTTTCTCACAGAGTAATAGGATTTGCCATTACTGTTCGCCATGTGCCTACTGACGTCAGAGTCGGACAAAACTCGTTTCCGGACCTTGAAGGGTTCAAGAAATTCAAATCTCAGCAATATAAAAGAGCCCCCGATGCCTGGCTTGAGGTAGCAAAACCCGGAGACATCGTCGTTATCGATGCCGGTGGAATCCCCGAATGCGGTTTTATCGGCTCTAATAATAGTCTCGGCTGGGCGGAAAAAGGTGTCGTAGGAGTCGTAACAAATGGCGGTGCCAGGGACACCGATGAGATTGTTAAGGTAAAGAAGATTTCGGTCTATTGTAAAAACGGATATAGCTCCCGCGGAGTTCGACCCGGAAGGCTCATTGCCGAATCCTATAACTTTCCGATTAATTGTGCCGGCGTCCTTGTTTATCCCGGCGATTTAGTAGTAGCCGATGGTGATGGCGTGCTGGTCGTACCAAGAGAGCATGCGCTCAAAGTGGGAAAACTCGCCCGGGAAATTAACATCGGCGACGAAAAAAGCCGAGGTAAAAGATTTGAACGGCTTGGCATGCAGCCCGATGAAACAGTGATAGTAGAATAGTCAAATCAACCATTGCGGATTTTGCAGCTCTTCCGTAATGAAACTTAGAAACTCAGCAGTATAGGTCTCGTTGATAACTCTCTGGTCAGCCGCAAGAGACAGACTGACAATTTTTCGCACTGTTATTTTATCATTTTCGCCCCGATACATCGGGGTGTGGACGACATTACCAACAGCTAATATAGTGCTGGCCGGCGGCGGCACGATCCCCAGAAAAGAATCAATGCCATACACACCAAGATTGCTCAATGCTACAGTTTCGCCTTCTATATCCTCAAGTGTCAATTGATTATCACGTGCCTTATTAGTCAGCAACGCCTCTTCGCGGGCAATTTCCGGCAATGTTTTTTCCCCGGCATCCTTCACCACCGGCACAACAAGGCCCTGCGGAGCATTAACCGCAAAGCCGACATTCACACGTTCGGCAATCCTTATCTTGTCACCGTCAAATCTGCCTACCGCAAGGGGATATTTTTGCGCCGCCAGACCCAGAGCACGAATATAAAAAGCATTCGTTGTTATTTTAACGCCCAACGACTTTCTAAGCTTGGGCCGAATGGCCATAAGCTCAGTAATATCCGCCTTCGACTCAACGTAAAAACAGGGCTTGCTCAGCTTGGATTTTAACATCCTTTCGCCGATGAGCTTCTGGATTCTGGTCAGCGGGATATGCTTTTTTGTCGGATTATCCAAAAACGCCTCTACAGAAAATTCCGACCCGCCACCGGCGGGTATAGATCAGAACCCAGCGTTGCTGGGTCGAATTCTGCTTCTTTATTAAGGACCTAATTTTGCCCATAATGTAATACCAAATTCTCATTCGCCCAAGTTTTTTTTATACGCCTAAGGGCTTGAGCACCATTCGGAGGTAAATTTATTTAGCAAAGTCCACCAGAAATAATAGCTGATGCCGGCAAGACTATCGATCTCCGAACAAATAGAAACTGTGTCATAATCGGCGAATATACTTAAATATTCCACTTTTTTTATTTTTAGCTTTCCAAAAGCGCTGTTTTGGCCTATAATCGGCATAAGTTCAGTTTCTTACCTTGGAAAGTACAGGAATGTTAGCTTGTAAAGAAAAATAATCTTTGTTAAAGTGCTTGTTGAGGACATTTGTTAAAATATATGGATGTAGCAGTGCGGTGAGCAATGGTAGCCGGATGCTGGAATAAACAATTAAGGTCAAGGTTTAAAAAGAGGAAATCGAAGTGAATATTTATGTGGGAAATTTGTCACACCAGACAACTGAAGATGACTTGCGTCAGGCTTTTGAAGTTTTTGGCCAAGTCGAATCTGTCAATATTATAAAGGACAGATTCAGCGGTGAATCCAGAGGGTTCGGATTCGTGGAAATACCCTCTAAGCAGGAAGCACAAAAGGCTATCGAAGAAATGAATGGCAAGGACTTGATGGGACGCGCTGTAAATGTCAATGAAGCTCGCCCCAGAACTAACCGCCGTGATAGCAGAGGCGGTCGCGGCGGTGGCGGTCGTGGGGGTGGCGGTCGTGGCGGTGGCAGTCGTGGCGGTAGTGGCGGTCGTCGGTACTAACAACCCGGTACTGTCAAAAAATTGGATGCACGTCACTGCTCGTTCAACAATAGTGGATTAAAAGAGAGCCGGCATAGAATAACCAGACCTTTTTGTTTAGCAAAAAAAGCAAAAAAGAGGAGCTACCGGTACATTTTCAAATATTTTTTCTGCAGCTTTTCATCTTTATTAAGAGCTCGCATTGTATAGCCCTTGAATATTCTTCTGGAAATATCGTTTAAGTGAGTCTTTTGGGCTCCAGCCCATACTAATGGGCGATACAGGATTCGAACCTGTGACCTCACGGGTGTGATCC
>CAYUFX010000168.1:0-7145 GCA_964444135.1 uncultured Pirellulales bacterium
GGGGGCATTGCCAATGTAACTTTCCTGCCGCGCGGCTGTAAGCAGGATGATATTATTGCCTTTGATACAGGCCCGGGAAATATGATAATCGATAGCATTATCCGGCTTATCAGTACTGATAGGCGACGCTTCGACCCGGCTGGAAAAATGGCAGCACAGGGCACGGTCAGCAAACGGCTTCTGAATGAAATGCTCCGGCACCCTTTTTTACGACGGCACCCGCCGAAATCCACCGGCCGCGAAGAGTTCGGGAGTGCTTTTGCAAACAGAATATACCAAAAAGCAGCACAAAAAGGTTTATCCGACAACGATATTTTAGCGACCGTGACTGCCTTTACTGCCAACAGTATCGCTCGGGCATACAATAAGTTCCTTCCGACAATGCCGGATGAGGTGATATTATGCGGGGGCGGGTCTCACAATAACACGCTGGCGGAGATGTTGCGGAGCGAGCTGCCGAATGCTAAGATGCTCTCTACCGAAGATTTTGGCATTAGCGTCGATGCCAAGGAGGCGGTTTCGTTCGCTATTTTAGCCTGGGCGACTATAAAAGGATTAACTAATAATGTGCCTGGAGCCACTGGTGCCGACCAACCGGTTGTTCTGGGAAAGATAATACCGGTATGACAAGAAAACGCAGCATATTGCCAACCACCGAGAAGCGCAACCGCGCCAGCGAAAATATCGATAAGCTAACAACAAAACAGATTGTTGAGCTTATTAACGCTGAAGATGCTCTCGCACCCGCTGCCGTGGCGCGGCAGTCCAAACAAATTGCTGCAGCTATCGATTTGATTGTAGCGCGGTTTAGAAAGGGGGGACGGCTATTTTACATAGGAGCCGGCACAAGTGGCCGGCTGGGTGTGTTAGATGCCGCGGAGTGCCCGCCTACTTTTGGCGTCCGGCCTTCACTTATACAGGGCATAATTGCCGGTGGCCGACGTGCGCTGGTTCGAGCTATTGAAGGGGCCGAAGATTGCGCCCAGGATGGTGCTGTATCAATAAGAAAGAATCGGGTAAAAGCAAGTGACGTAGTGGTTGGTCTAGCCGCGTGCGGTATGACCCCTTTTGTGCTTGGCGCTCTCAAGCAGGCACGGCAAATAGGGGCAGCGACCATTTTTGTTACCTGTGCCCCGGAGGCTGTCGGGCATATCCCCGCTGAGGGACCCCGCCTTGCGGGAACCCAAATCATCATCAATCCGGTTGTCGGCCCGGAAGTTATCACTGGTTCAACCCGGATGAAAGCGGGTACCGCGACTAAACTCGTTCTCAACACTCTCACAACAGGAGCTATGGTCAAATTAGGCAAGGTCTATGGCAATCTTATGGTTGACCTGCAGGCGACAAATGAGAAATTGCGAGACCGCTCTCTGCGGATTGTGATGGAAATGACCAATCTCAGCCGATCCGGCGCGAGGAGGCTGCTCGCCCGCGCACAGGGAAAGGTTAAAGCTGCTATTGTAATGCACTTTCGTCGGACGAATTTGGCAGGCGCCCTGAAAATACTTGACGAATGCGACCAGTTTCTGCGAAAAGCAATTGAGGAGACATCGTGAATCACATCGTAGCTCAGGCAGGAACACTAAGCGGGCTCGACTGGGGCATTGTAGGCGTCGGCGTCGTGCTGTTGTTCGTCATCTCATACGTTTTCGGACGAGAGGAAAAGGATACGGACGACTTCTTTCTCGGAGGCCGACGCATTCCACCCATCGTGGCATGTTTGTCGTTTGTAGCCACTGAGATTAGTGCCCTGACAATCGTCGGCATTCCGCATACCGCTTTTACCGAGAACTGGCGATGGATCCAGTTTCTGGTCGGGTTGGCTTTGGCCCGACTTGTCGTTGCTTTTCTATTCATTCCTGCTTTCTACAAACATAACTGCACCAGCATCTACGAGTTCCTGGGACACCGATTCGGACCGGCGACCCAATACACAGGCTCGATCTACTTCTTTATCACACGTCTTCTGGCTTCGGGCGTACGCCTTTACGCAACGTGTATGGCTGTCGGTGTCATAATGGGCTGGCCCCTGGCCGCGACGATAACTTTATTCACCGTGGTTAGCATTGTCTTTATTGCATTTGGCGGTATCAAGGCCGTCGTCTGGGCCGGCGCTTACCAGGCCCTGTTCTTTGTTGTCGCCGGTGCCGTGGTCGTCGTCTATCTCATTCAGCACATCGACGGCGGCTTGGCCGCAACCGTACAGACTGCGCACGAGGCCGGGCGTCTGAGCACATTCTATTTCAAGTTCGACCTTAAAGACGCCTCCACGTTCTGGGCATGGTTGGCCAGCGGGTTCTTTATTGGCCTTGTCTCCTTCGGAACCGATCAGGAGATGGTCCAGAGACTGCTCACAGTCAAGACGCGAAAGGGCAGTCAGAAGACCATTATCTCTACCATTGTCACCGTTCTGCCTGTTTACTGGCTCTATCTGCTTGTCGGCACGCTGCTCTATGTTTTTTACCAACAGAGTCCTTCCCTGCCCTTGCCCCAGGAGCTCAAGGAAATCCTTCCGCATTTTGCACGAAACGTTTTGCCCGCCGGCCTCAAAGGTCTGGTCTTGGGCGCAATCTTTATGGCCAGCATTGATTCGCCGCTAAGTTCTCTCACCTCTTCTTTCGTCACTGACATTTATCGTCCCCTGATTCGCAGGCGTGCGTCGGAAAAGCACTATCTGCTCGTGTCAAGAATAGGGGTGGTTGGTTTTGGACTATTACTGGCGGGGATCGCGGCGGCCTGTGCTCCGGTGAAGAACATTCTCTGGTTTGCCTTCCAGATCCTCTCGCTCACCGGAGGTCCGATGCTCGGCGTATTCCTGCTTGGCCTGCTCACACGGCGCAAGGCCAACCGAACCAATATCCCCGCGATGCTCTTTAGTACGGGTGTTTGTGTGGTGCTATTGTTGATGATACAAAAGGGGGCCCTTAAGCTCGGCTGGAGCTGGTTGATAGTCATTGGAACAGGAATAACATTCGTTCTGGGCTATCTGTTGGGCCTCCGTCATGATAAGATGTCGAATCCCCCTGCCAGCAACAAGCAGGGGCAAGTAGAAAGCGAACACCCCAGATTACACATAGTAATTTGAAGTTTCAAGCCTCTTATGTTAGGAGCTTCTTAGGTCACTTCACTATCCAAAACGTGACGGTCATATTTCGGTAAAGAATTAAGAGTTGTTATGTTGGCTTCGTGATACAAAAACTCTCAATTCTTTTTCTTTAACAAGTCAGCTTTTCTGGGATTTATGAAAACCGACATTACATTAGTATTGACAAACATTTATAACAACCGGCCAAAAATCAGGCAAGGGCCGGAACAGTCCCAAATGAGTGAGTTTTGTGCGCGGCCACTGGCCCTGATGGGCTGGTGGGACTGGTCCAAAAGATTTTGACAGATGACCAAATGTATTACAACCACGGGTGTGGCTAATTTTTCTTGCAACACATAACATTTTTGGGGCATAGCATTGCGCTATCTCTCATTGCGAGCAACGCACCGGATTCTCAGGAGGAATGTAAAATAAACTAAGATATTGGCTGAATTACGATAACATCATTCTATTACAACAATTACAGATAACATCGTGACGAATGAGATTGCTTAGGTCATTAGGAGCAAATACTTACGTGCCTATAAGGCACTAAAGCAAGCGCAATACTGTTTAGCCCCCCAACCCCATGATCTTACCTGCCTATAAGGCAGCGTTGGGGGGTCAATTAAAAAACCACCCGGGGTCCGCCCACACCAGAGATGTACCCATCAACCAATATGAAATCTCAAATCACAAATCCGAAATCTCCTTCCCCCCATACGCCACCCCGATTAGCCCCGCCACCTGTGGGCGGGGTCATATTTCGTACCACTTTCACTTCGACATTGGACATTCAGATTCGATACCGAAGTTTCGCCAGTGGAGAATTCGATATTCTTTTTTCCCTTTTTTCCTTTGAATTTAACGGTCTTTTCCGCTATTTTATCTAAGTAAATAAGGAAACACTAAGGGCTGTCCCTAGTTTTTTAAAGATTTAGGTTGGAATTCGAAGTCTAAAACGTATGGCAAATCCTGGTCAGAAACTTGACAGATCCATCTACATCAACGAGTCTGGTGCAATGCCACTATTTCAAAAATTTACGAACAGAGAATCACCAGGCACAATGTTAGTTGGTTTTGATGCGACTTCTCCAGAGGAATCTTATATAAAATGTGTATCGTCAAGTCATCGGCGAAAGTTCGGGCAATTCTTTACACCCAAGTTGATCGCAAAGTTCATGTGTTCGTGGGTACTTGGAGGTAAACCAGATACAGTACTAGATCCTGGGTGTGGTACGGGAATATTCGTTCGTGAGATAATGAGTCACGATGAGAGATGTAAGATTACTGCCGTAGAGGTCGATCCTTTTGTATTAAAGGCTGCTAAGACTGCTGTTGGTCAGTCTCGGAGAGTCAAATATACAAATGCAGACTTTTTAACTTGGGATTCTGCGGAAAAGTTTGATGGAGTGATAGCAAATCCACCGTATCTGAAACATCATAATTTTCACTATGCTCATAATATATTCAAGGAGATAAGCATAAGGAATGGTGTTAGGCTCAGTCGTCTCAGTAATATGTACGTCCTTTTCGTCTTGGAAATATGCCGACGTCTGTCACTGAACGGGAGGGCGGCAATAATTGTGCCTGGCGAGTGGGTAAACGCTAACTATGGACAAGCATTGAAGAAGTTTCTGCTTTCAAATATGTTTCTTAAGTCTTTGATATATTTTTCGCACTCGTCTTTGGTTTTTAGTGATGCTATGACTACAGCATCTATAATGCTCATTGAGAAAAGCAGTTATTCTGCTTCAGAGAAGCTTTTGACAGCATTTGTCAAAGAGAACATTAAAATTGACGTGTTAGAACCTTTGCTAACTTTGACAAAAGTAGTTCATAAGGGAGTGATCTTTCAGCAAATATCGAGAAAACATTTGTTAAACGAAAAGAAATGGGATTATCTTCTTAAGACCCCTAATCAGGAGAAAACTCCTGGCTTTGTCCCTTTGTCTAACTTTGCTGAAACCTGCCGCGGTATTGCAACTGGAGCGAACAAGTTCTTCCACGTTTCTGAGGATATTGTAAGAAAGTGGGGAATCCCACGTGCATCGCTATTATATTGTGTGGGAAAGGCACGTGATGTACCATCGTTCATTTTTCGTAGGTCGGATTATGATTCTTTGCGTAGAGATCATGGTAGAGTCTATTTGCTGAATTTCCAAGATCCTTTGGAAAAAGAAGAAGAAAACTATATTTTGCAAGAGGCGAAAGACAATCTTCCCGAAAGGTATCTCCTTTCGCGTCGTACCCCATGGTATTCGATGGAAAAACGGGAACCCGCACCTATCTGGGCGGCTGTCTTCGGGCGTAAAGGATTAAGGTTTGTCTATAATGAATCTATGGTTCGCTCCTTGACGGCCTTTCACTGCATCTATCCGAAGGCAAAGAATATGGTTTTTCACAAAGCTCTAACAGCTGTGCTTAACAGTCGTAGGGTTCAGCATCTTGCAAAAAGGCAGCGGAGAGTATATGGTGGTGGACTTGCTAAGTTTGAGCCAAGAGATTTGTTAGATATCTGTGTCCCTGACCTAACACAAGTCAGTAAGGAAACTCTTATAAATCTAGCAGGTCTTTTAGATGAACTTGACGAGGTGACTCGCAAAGGAGAGTTATCCGCTAGACGTGAACTCGCACGGTTGGACAATTTAGTGTGTAAGGCAGGAGAAGAGGCAAACTGTGTCATGGGCGCAAAACAGAAAGCAAAGCTTTAGAGTCAATTTCGAGAGCCCCCCCTTCGGGAACAACGTATGCATCATGACGGCCAAGTCTCGTAACTCGTTCTTTGTTAGCAAACTTGGGACTTTCAGTAAAAGATCCGATCGATACACCGAAGGTAATTGGAATCATGATTGTAGCTTTTTCCTGGCTCTTGGCAGGACTTTCAATCGTTATACCTTTTCCAGCAGAAGCAATAATTCTGAATATATCCAAAAAGTTAATACAATAGACTGAATCGAAAAACACCTGACAATAACTTTGCGGAATTTTGTATCTCTCAATCCACCGATACACGATCTTTAGATCCTCGACTTTCACAGTGAAGCTTGGAGTTAATCTTGCTGGCTTCTTTCCACTTGCTACTTCTTCCTTTCTGACCCTCATATAAGTCCGAGCCTCGAATTTGCTTGATCGAACCTCTATGGACGCGAAGGCTTTGATAACAAGAGCTTCTGCTTGTTCAATCAACAAGTCCGAAATGTCCTCAGGTATCTTTTCATTAAGATCAAACACCAGCAGATCTGGACGCTTGCCATACTTCCTGACCTCCTCCATAACACTGATGTAGAATTCCCTAAATCCATCCTCCCCTGCTGAAATTAGCTGACTGTTTCCATAATGTGTTACTTTTAATTCTTTTTTCGCACACATAATAGCCTCGGCAAGTATTCCCTCGGCCCAATCTCCCATTGCTCTATTGGCAAGAAATTCAGAATGGGAGTTAGTTGGAATTCGGGGCACACGCTCAAGAATAGGGCCTTCACCTCCAAATTGAAGATACCTTTCGCTAATACCACGTCGATATAACTCTTTAACTAAAAATTCCTTGGCTTTGGCTAACTCAGATAAATAGCTCATTTTTCTTTAGACTCTGTAATAAGTGACTGAGGAGAACACTCAAGTGTTTCGGCAAGCCGCTGGAGAGTCGCCAAGGTAATACTTTGTTCGGCGCGCTCAATAGCACCAATATACGTACGATGCAAGCCTGTCTCGGCAGCAAGCACTTCTTGCGACCATCCTCTGGCTTTCCTGTTTCTGCGCACGTTTGTGGCAACGATTTTTGCCAAATCTTGTGAGCTCATTGATACAGATATTAAGGATAGATGAATAAATATCTACAGACTAAATATAGCATTTATTTTTTCGGTGAATTGTGAGTAAGAAGCGCTCGGAATGACTAAAAAAATAGTGCTTTTTTGGTCATTTTTTTGTTGACATTGTTTGAAAATATATTAAAATATCCACATGTTTGCCAGCAGGCAAACATAAACTGCCCCTAAGCGGCAGATATAGCGGAGAACCGCACGTTTTCGTATCAGCAGATACACGCCAAAAAGCA
>CAYUFX010000169.1:0-7000 GCA_964444135.1 uncultured Pirellulales bacterium
ATCGGCTAACCGCCTAAAAATCTTGAGCTAAAATGGCGTTGTAGTACTAAGAAAAGGCAATTAACTTTACTTGTAAAATCTCACAGAACGCCCATCAGTTTGCAATTTAAAGCGCCTCATAGGCTGTTTGAACGGTGAACTTACTTTGAGGGATATCATATTTTCAGGAATCGCGCTTTAAATTCGTTGAGAATAGCGGAAAAAGCGTTACATTCGGTATCACCGGTGGCACATAGATATAGTCTTTGCTACTTAATATTCCCAGGATAAGTGTATTGAATATACATTAAGATTTCAGCCCTTGTTTTACTTAACCTCCTCCTTTCTGTAAAGCAGGGGCTTTTTTTATAAATCGCCTCAGAAGCCATTTTAACGATAAAATCCTCCTGAGTGACTCATATTAGCCTATCTTTCAGGAAGTGGTCCCAGATTGGGTGATTACTCGCTCAAAATATTCACAGCGTTTACCCTGTTGCACTAAACATTCATCTCGAAATAAGCAACCGCCGTAATGATGGTCGAAGTTGGCACATCCGGGATTCCTTGATTTTGGGTCGGCATCACCTGTTTCAACGTGTTGACTAACGTGTTTAATCACTTTCATCTGCCTGTAATCCTCCCACAATTCTGTAAAATAAGTCGATTGTCCGGCTCTCAACTCCTCACTGCCAAGGCCTCAATCTATAAAAAATATAAGTTATTTAAGCCGAGGTGCAAAATTCTAAAGAAAGTTTTTTTCGTCCTATATTAAATTGTTTTGCCTATCGCTTCGAAGTTTTCCGGACCGAATTAAAATTGTCAAAGACTGCCTTATACTACGAGGCTTGGGGGTGATAATGGGGGAATGAAGGACTGACGGCCCATAGGGGGGGCCACATGATATCTACCTGCTGGGAGATGTCCTATCCAATTCCGTATTTCTCTTATCCGACTTTCGAACTTCCTGTATCCTTGGCTTGCCAGATTTAGGCTTCGAGTGAGAGCCATCTTTTTTCCCAGTACCCCCTTTCATCAGAGACAGGGCTTTAACACATGCCGCTCTGGTCGTTCGATCACGATGCTTGAGCCCTTGCTCAAGGACCTCCGAAGCCATTTTCTTCATTCTGCCCTTCATACTCCTCAGTCCGTATGCTGCTGCTTTCTTGGTCGTCCTTGAGTAGTTGCCAAGTAATGTCTCCGTGAGGATAGCCAAACCATCTTCCTGCATCCAGGACAAATTGAAAGCTGCCAGCCTGGCAGTCGAAATATCACTTGAGCACAGCTTCCGTGTTAGCTGCCTTAGAAGCTCGATAGATGCTTCGTCTTTTTCCTGTCCGGAGGATTTTTGTTCTTCGAACTTCTTCATAAAGTCTCCTTCAAATGGAGGTAAATATAATGTAATACTCCCCATTACGCCAGTTGAAAAAGTACGTTCACAAGAACGCCCCACAATTTTTTATGTCTCTGATATTTTCCATACTTCCAGTTACTATAGCCTTTTATTTTTGTGAGAGTTTCTTTGCCGTATATTCCAGCAGAGCTTTCAGTTCTTTCCATCCGGGATTTTGGGGCTCATTCTGCATTGAACCTGGTATATGGAAAGCAGCGGCTGAATGTTCAGTAAACCGCCCATTTCCCTCAAGCCAACTCTTGTTTGCTTTCCAGTAGCCCTTTAATTCGCGTATTTCGATTCTCCTAAGCACGTTGCACTTTGGTAAGCTCTCATCGTCACCGCATTCACGAAGTGCCAAATCGATTCCGTCCCCGGTAAGTCTCGGATGCAGTTGTGCGTAAACCTGCTGTCCTAAATACAGGTTGGTGTACTTGCTTCTTTCTTTGGCAACACTGCCGAATCGTTGAATTATTTCTTTTCCAAGTGAGATTTTGTGACTCTTCTCGACAGATATTTCTTCCCTCCTGTACTCGGGCATCTGCTCAAAGGACAGGACCCAGTTTCTGAGGCGATTTCGGTCAAATAGAACCTTGCCGAAGGGGAGGATTGAGTGTGGAATCTTCTTTTCTCTCACCAGATACAATATGTCTTTATCGCCACATTTGAGAAATTTGGCTGCTTCTTCCATGTCAAAGAATCCTTGATTACTATTATTATCCATTTCCTGGTCTCCTTTTTAGACTATTGTATGGTATACTATACTCCATATAAACTATACATTAGCCAATAAACATCGTATAACGATTGACGTCAAGCATTTTTTGCCACTTTTTCATGTTTTGCGTTTTTCCAGAAGCAAAGGGCCGAATTTTGGGGCATGCCCCCTTAGAGTATAAGGCACTCTAAACAAGGGGGCAAGAAATTGGCCCATTCGACCCATTCGACTACGCTCAGGGCAGGCTGCGCTCAGGACAAGGTTTGAATTGGGTTTGTTTTCACTAATTGTCCAATTTTGTTTATTTTCATAATCCTTTGTGGTAAATAAATTTACGTTCATTTTGGGTCTTTTCGGAAATTGGGTTTGAATTGGGTTTGATTGGGTTTGTTGTCACTAAGTGTCCAATCACATTTATTTTCATAAGCCATTTTTTTACAAAACTTTAAGTTCATTTTTGGCCTTTCGGAAATTGGGTTTGAATTGGGTTTGTTTGGGTTTGTTTTTTTGCCCCGACAGCGGGACAAATTTTTATAATTCTTTGTTTTAACATTACTTATGTTCATTTGCAATCCGCCTACGGTGGACAAGATTGGGTTTGTTTTGCATAAAAAGGAGCTGATTTGTAGAGGGTCCTCGACAGATGTAGTGCCTTATAGGCACGTAAATATATACTGCCTTATAGGCAGGTAAATAAAAGTCCTTATAGGCAGGTAAGTTAGTGAAGAGTGAGCTAAAGTGCCTAAAGTGAACTAAAGTTAGATTATCGATGCTCATGATTGATAATTAGTTAATTTAGTTAATATGGGCAATATAGTTAAATGGTTAATAAGTTAATTGGAAATTTTAACGAATCACGAATCTGGGTCTGCTGACCTGTGGGATTGCCACTCTGTGGCTTATGACTTGCAAACTAAAATGCGAGTTTTCGTTGCCTGCTGGCGGTTTATGTTAGCCAATTGGCTAACATATGCGTATTATAACATATTATCAAACAATAGTCAAAATAAAAACAAAAAAAAGCACTTTTTTTGGCCACTTTTTAACAAATGAGGTGTTGGCTACTCGTTAGAGATGAGTGAACTAAAGTGACCTAAAGTGCCTAAAGTGAGCTAAAGTTGGATACTTGAGTGGATTAGAGATTGGTTTCTTCGACTCTGCAACCTCGCGGCTGAGGCAGAAATTGCTCCTGCCCCCTTTTACTCCCCTCTCCTACATTCGATAAGCCTGCTGACTCTTTTTTTATAGTTGGCTATCATTAGTTTTCCGGTAGGAATCATATGCCAATCAAAATATATCTAAAAATAGCATGGAGATGGCAGTTCTTTATCCGGTCAGATAAGGAGAATATTTTGTGAGATGTCACCGTTTTTTAATTGACAAGTGCTGATAATATGGTATTTTGTAACATTCATATATGATAGCCATTTTAGGAGGAGAAGTCCAAAATGGTGTTAATTAAAAGAGATTTTCGTAAAGACAAACCTAAGCCGATAAGGGTGCGCACAATCAGCAACATTAAAAATATGAACAATTTTTGAAAGGAGATTGAAATGAAAACGATAAGAATGTTAGTAAATCTGGTTTTGGTATTGGGCCTGGCTATGGAGGTTGCGAACGCAGATTTCACCTTCGGTGAACCGGTGAATCTGGGGACGCCGTTCAATAGTCCGTCTGATGACTTCCTTGACTGTTTCTCATCTGACGGCTTAGAGCTGTATTTAGACTCCAACCGGTCAGGTAGTTATGGGGGCTGGGATATGTGGGTGGCCAGACGCCCAACAACAGACGACGACTGGGGCACGCTTGAGCATCTTGGATCACCGGTCAATACTGGGAACCCCGAGTGTGTAGAAAGGATCTCGTCTGACGGGCTTGAACTGTACTTCGCTTCCTATAACAGGCCTGGTGGGTACGGTGATTGGGACATATGGGTCACAAGAAGGGCTACGAAAGATGACCCTTGGGGCCAACCAGTGAATCTTGGGGAAACAGTAAACAGCTCTGTTGGGGATGGTGGTCCCAGTATCTCTTCCGACGGGCTGGAACTCTACTTCTCTTCCAAGCGTCCTGGCGGATATGGCAGTGATGACATATGGGTGACCAGTCGAACAACGGTGAATGACCCATGGGAGTCTCCAGTGAATCTGGGGCCAGTCGTTAATAGTTCGGCCAGCGAGGATGTTCCTTTTGTCTCTTCCAACGGTCTGTTACTTTTCTTCTCTGAGAACATTAATTCTCCCCTCCGGCCCGGTGGTTTTGGCAATATAGATATTTGGTTAACGAGACGGGCGAGTATCTCTAATCCTTGGGGCACTCCTGTGAATCTTGGCCCCATCGTCAATACTGCAAGTATCGATGCTCAAGCGTTAATATCTCCGGACGGTTCTACCCTATACTTTACTTCCGGGCGACCCGGCGGGTTCGGTGGGACTTATGGCTGGGGTGACATATACCAAGCACCTATCATCCCTATTGTGGACTTCAACGGTGACGACATGGTTGACAGCTTCGAGATGTGCATAATGGTTGACCACTGGGGCGAATATTATACATTGTGCGATATTGGCCCGACACCTCTCGGAGACGGTATAGTCGATATCCAGGACCTTATCGTTCTCGCTGAGCATTTGTTCGAGGAAGTTATTGACCCTACGCTCGTAGCACACTGGCCGTTGGACGAGGCACAGGGCGTAATAGCATACGACAGCGTTAAGGATTGTGATGGAACCTTGATGGGTGGCCCGGTTTGGCAACCTGACGGTGGTATGGTAGCCGGGGCGCTTCAGTTCGATGGAGTAGATGATTTTGTTTTTATCAACTCCATACCGAATTTAATAAAAGGGCCATTCAGTGTTTTAGCCTGGGTCAAAGGTGGTGCTCCAGGCCAAGCTGTCATCTCTCAAAGGGGTGGAGTGAATTGGCTCTGTGCGTATACATCGGAAGGTAACTTGATGACGGAACTTAAGGGTACCGGCCGGGGCGCCGCCATATTGCCGTCACAAGCAGTCATCACCGATGGTAATTGGCACCGGATAGGGCTTGTGTGGGATGGCTCGAATAGAACGCTATACGTTGATGGTCTCACCGTTGCTGAAGATACGCAGGAAAATTTGGAGGTCTCAGAAAACCGTCTGTACTTTGGCACAGGCAAGGCTTTGAAATCAGGAACCTACTGGTCCGGCTTGATTGATGATGTTCGCATATATAACCGAGCCGTGAGGCCATAAAGTTCTACTACAGTTTGAATCAACTGTAGAAACAGGAAGTAAACTCCAGGTCTGACACTAATCAGGTTAGAGGGGCTCAGGGCGAACTAAGGAAGCGTATCTTGTGTTGAAGGAAAAGAATAACGGAAAAGGAGGGGAAAGTCAAAGGAAAATTTGGTTAATTGGTTAATTTGTGAATTAGTTAATTGGCCCTTAGTTTGTGCTCAGGGTAAACTGCGTCGAGACATCTGGCTGCGGACGATAGTTGACTTCCATTCGAGAACAGATTTCTCCGCTACGGCCTGCCGTTGGTAGTCCTTCGGTCGAAATGACCGAGTGGAGATTGCCGCCCCTTCGACTACCCCTTCGGCTGCGCTCAGGGCTACGGCTAATTCAGGGCAAGCTCTTGTGCTCTGAATGACCCCCTTAGAGTAAACCCCCGATGAGAAGAATCGGGGGCAAGCCCCCGACAGAAAAGCAGGTAAGCTCACATCGGAGGTAAACTGAAGAAATAAAGTAGAAATGAGCCGAATGTCAGGTATAGATAAATATAAGCTTAATTCATAGGAAAATCTTAGTTGACATTTTAAGAAGAGAAGGCATAATTTGCCGGATATCCGGCGACTGTCGTCCGGTCCCTTTTGAACTTTGTAGAATATGGAGAAGAGAATGCAGAGCACACTATTAAAGACTATCTTGAGTCTGGTGAGCATTGCAACAATAGCAGGCTGTGGACCCGGGGGGAACCTGACGGTCGTAGAAAAGCGGCAGGTCGTGATGGATATGGAAAACGAAACCCTTGAAAGATTGTACAGAGAAGCCCCCGGTACCAGAGAGAAGATTGCGAATGCAGCCGGCTACGGCACCTTCAGTAATGCCAACGTCAATTTGATTATCGCCAGCGCAGGAGGCGGTTATGGCGTGGTTGTTGATAATGCGACCGGAAAACGTACCTATATGAAGATGGCATTAGGCGGTGTCGGCCTTGGCTTGGGTGTAAAAGATTATCGTGTCGTTATGATATTCAAGGACAGGACCACGCTTAATAATTTTGTTGAAAGCGGCTGGGATTTTGGTGCCCATGCAGATGCTGCGGCCAAAGCCGGTGAAACGGGAGGCGAGCTGAGCGAAGAGGGAGATATAATCTCCGGGATAGAGGTGTATTCGATGACAGAGTCCGGTCTGGCTTTGCAGGCGACTGTGGCTGGTACCAAATACTGGAAAGACGACAAACTTAACTGACAGTTGTTGTTCATTCTGAGGGCACCTCTTGACAACGGCCTGAGTATTGGTATAAACATAGCGACTCGTGAACATAAGGTATAGCCTGTTTGGATTGGACAACGGAGGATTTGAGCATGAATCATCATTCAGTAACGCGACGTGACTTTCTAAAGACAACTGCGATTACGGCGGGGGGTGTGGCCTTGCCTTATTTTGTCCCGGCCTCGGCATAGGTGAGGTGGTAGTGAAGAATAATTTGAATCTTCGAGGCGGTTACGATATTCTATTGCGAATAAGAAATTCAGTTTTCACTCCTTAAGGATGTAGGGAGTAAAACTATTATAGAGTTGTATGTGAGCTCATTTTATACCAAGATGATATACAACAGAGTGCTATCGATGAAGTACAAAACAGGGGGCTAAACAATCTTTCCATTTGGAGGAATACGTAATGAAGATGCTAACATCTCACAAGACAGTC
>CAYUFX010000170.1:0-6912 GCA_964444135.1 uncultured Pirellulales bacterium
CATTGTAGGACTCAAAATCGTCCACGACAAGGAAGTTGGCTGTCGTAAAGCTCCATACATTGCCTGTCCACGGACTGTCGGGATTGACGTTATTGGCCTCGTCAATACGCCAATAGTAGGTGGTATTCCACTCAAGTGCTCCGGGTTCATAGCTCTGGGAACCAAGGTCTCCTGCGCCTTTATACTCCGGCGAACCGGTATCGGCATTGCGTACGGCCTCCTGGTCATTGCCGAAGTAAACCTGATGCGAAACGGCGTAGACTCCCGGTGTCCAGGTAAGAACCGGTGTCTGCTTTATATCCACAGCGCCATTAGCCGGGTCCGGGCTCCCGACGCCGCCCTCAGTAGTAAAGCTCCAGATGTCACCTTTATACGTGTCGATGACATCAAACTCATCGACACGCCAGTAGTAGGTCTTAGCCATTTTAAGTTTGCCGGGAGTATAGGTTGCAGTTCCCTGTGGGAGTCCCCCGGCGGCATTGTTCACTTCATCAAAATTCTCGCCGAAATATACGGTGTGTAATTTCGCACCGAAACCTGCCGTCCAGCTCAGAGTTACATCCGTCTCTATCATCTCGGCACCATTAGCCGGGTCTGGTGCATAGGCGGTCTTGGGGGGAACTGAAAAGCTCCAGACGTCACCCTTCCAGGGACTATTCGGCTCGGCGTCATTTACCTCATCAATCCGCCAGTAGTAAGTTGTGCCGGGAACAAGACCGTCCGGATAAGCAAATCCGGGAAAACCGACAACAACAAAAGTTTCGGCTTGGTTGCCCTGGAACACCGACGAGTCGGGGGCACCGTCATTCACATCGTCAAAATTATTATCGCCAATGTACAAATCGTGCGAGACCGCAAAAGGTCCCGGCCACCAAGAAAGGCTCACCCACGTATCAGGATACAGGGCGCCATCCTTCGGGCTGGGGCTATAGGCCTTTACTCGCGTGCCAAGTTGGCCTCGCCAGAACAGGAAGTTCTGTAAGACTTCAACAACTTCGTTATTACCTACGTTCCCCAGTGACTGAAGAATCTGCAACGAGTTAAAAACAACATACCCTTTCCCGGCCGGGGCGCCGACTACAATAGGCCAGTTATTCTGTCTGTCTGTAACAAGTGGTTCCCAGGGCGGTCCGACTTCCTCGGGGCCGTCAGCCATGAAGTCTCCCGCTCCCCAAATTCCTGCTCCAAAGTGCTCCTCGGTGATTTCGTTCGGTATCTTGAAAATTTCGTGGTCAGCCAAAACAACGCCGACGTCGTCTTCCAGATCCGGATCGAGAAGTGTGATTGGATGTGGAAGGTAATTTTGATTCCAAGTGGAATCCTGCTGAAAATCAAGGGTAACCAGGTAACCGCCCTTTTCGACATATTCTTTGACCACATCGTAGTTCGCCTTCAGATCCTCATTTTGATCGTAGGCAACCACGCCAATGCCGATTACGTCGAACTCCAAGAGATGACCCAATATGTAATCACCTGATTCTATCCTTTCAAATTCAATTTCGGCTAACTCAAAGGCTTGATCTTCACCGGCGGCATCAGCTCCTCTGCCCGGGATGAAGCCAACTTTTAACTCCTGGGCAGTGAAAGCGGATTCTGTTCCGACAAACATGGTAATTACAAGAGCTATCGCAATAATAGAGAATTGCTTATCGAAAATTTCGTGTCTTAACATCCTAATCTCTCCTTTCCTGTAACTGTTCACCTGAAGGAAAGAAACCAAATAAATCAATTTCCTACACATAATAGTCTTCCTTCAAAAGTTAAGCTAACAATAAGTATGTCTTGGCCGCACGCCAAAACACCCGTTGTTTTCAACAAGCATCCAGACCTTTACACAATTTCGCGCCTGTCTAAAACAACCTCAAACAAAACGACCGATAAAAGCTTCCACCTTCACTAAATTTTTTGCCTGCCCAGGACAATTTTTTATAATTTAACACCACCTCCTTCCCTCAAAATCCTGATATTAGCTGTTAATTGAAATAAAAAATCTTCGCTTCCTGGCACAAAGTCCCTATTGTGACTCGGTGCCTCGCCTAACAACTCCTCCTAAATCGAAAAACTACAAGAATGGTGCCCGCTGGATGAACTCAAAGCCCCATATGCCCAACTGCACGAGCACAAGCTTTACTATCTTGATTTATACCATATTATCTACTTCCCCGTCAAGGAAAATCCCGCAATCAAAAACGTGACGTGCTCGAATGGCTTCATATTCATCATCAGTTCTGTTGATTTCGAAGGCCACAGATTTGCCGAAATCTTTGGACTGGTCCCACCAGCCTCTCAAGCACACTGGGCCGTGCACAGATACCCCCCCCAAACAGCCCCATTTTCGTGCGTTGGCGCCTACAACCCATATACAGCTCGACAACCCGTTATCTGCCCATCCAGCAAAAATGTTCACTTTATAAGCTCTATATTACCAAGGCTTTACAAAAATCATGAAAATTGGCAACGTTTTCAATGTCCCATTCCCTGGAGGAGCCATGAATACTGGATATATATTGTCCCGTATTCGACAAGTTCCAGATAGGTGTTTGGCAACGTTTTACTACGATTGACCATGACATAAGCAGATTCACGATGTCCATTATGATTTATGAGTTTTGCAAAATTGAGGTTAGGCATACTTTGAAAAGAAAAAATCGTTTTTTGTTTTTTCTTTTCAAACAGCAAGTTATTGTTTAATAAGCAGTTAGGTGATTATTTAAGAAAATCAAAAAAACAGATTTTCTCAAATAATATATGCCTAACCTCAATTTTGCAGGAGCCTTTTATGATTTGGGTAGGGAGGAATTGAACAGGAGTAGAGGTTTGGGCGGAGTCAATTGATTATTGAAGCTATCTCTGATAGAATTGGTGACGGCGTTAGACGAACTGTAATTGGAGAGTTGAAATAATGAGATGTCCTTGCCATATCCAAAGATATCCACAGTTGAGACTATCGAAGGCAGTTCCCATTGTCTTGGCTGTTGGCCTGCTTACTACCTTCTGCGTTGCTGTCGACGCACAATCAGGCCTAAGTCAGAACACGAAGGAGGCAATCAGCCCAAAAGCCCTTGCCAGATTTAAGGTGGATTTTGAACGCTTGGTGAACCAGAACAAGCTGCCGGGAGTGGCCGCCGGAATAATCAAGAATCAGAAGCTAATTTGGGCACAGGGAATTGGGTACGCAGATATCGAGAACAAGGTTCCCACCAGCCCAACTACCCTCTACCACCTCGCTTCCACGTCAAAACCTTTTGCTGCTGTTCTTATCATGCAATTAGTCGAGCAGGGAAAGCTCAGCCTTGACACTCCCATGGCCACGTTTCGAGTTCTGTCGCGATACAGCCAGAAGCCCATCCTGGTGCGGCATGTCTTGAGCCATACCAGCGAAGGGACGCTGGGACAAGCGTATCGTTCCAGCGGCGACGCCTACTCCGATCTTACACTCGTCATCGAAGAGACAGTCAAAGAGTCGTACCCGAATATACTGAAGATGAATATCTTTGATCCCACTGGGATGGATCGGATACTACCCGGACTGCTGGCCAATACCTCACAGTTGAGTGGACCGCACCGCTTGTATCAAGGAAACGTGATGACGTCTCCCTATGCTACTCTTTTTTTTGGACAACTTCGTATTCAAAGGCGGAGAGTTGTAGGGATTCTTCTGTGCCCTCAGAAAGTGCAAGAACAGGTGGTGATCTGAAATGGTTTACCCCACCCCGACCCGCGACTGACCAGGAGGCGGTTTGGGCGGGGAGACCAGCTGCTGTTGCCCTTGAATTGCCGACGGCTGTTCCATAGTTGCTCGGACGGTTGATTGTCATCCAATGGGACCATTGGGGATGCGGACACGCTTGACGAATTCAGGTGTCGCAAGAAGTCTATGTGGATTATCATAGTAACAGATTGACTTCGCGGGCTGTTCGAAAGGATCATAAGGTGCTTGAAATTAGAAAAGCCAACGAATCCGATATTCGCGATCTGGCTGATCTGGACAATGAGTGCTTCGATACCTACTACTACAAGAAGACCAAGTTCAGCGAATCAGACTTTCAAGCGTATCTTTGCCACAGGAAGTCCATTCTGCTTGTAGCTGTTCGTGATTCTTGTCTTGTCGGCTACGTTGCTGGAACACTGCGTACTTCACGATTCCGGTCTATAGCTCACCTTGATAGTATTGCCGTCTCCTCCACAGCACGAAATGAAGGAGTCGGAGGCCGTCTTCTGGATCTCTTCATTCAAGGCGCAAAACAGCAGGCTTGCCAGATTGTCTTGCTGGAGGTGGCAGAAGCCAACAAAGAGGGACTTGATTTCTTCTCGAAGCGCGGCTTTCAAAGAATCGGTGATCTGCCGGAATATTATGGAAGAGGTCTCGATGGCGTACTAATGCAACAAAGTATTTGAACAGAGAGACTCACACCCCTCGTTTCTTCTCGCCCACACCCCCAAACACCAACCATCCCCAACCACCCCACCCCGACCAGCGAGAGCCGGGAGGGGGTTTGTTGAGGAGACCCGGAGCGGTAGCCCTGGACTGCCAAAGGTTGTTCCGTGTTATTGTTTTCAATATTGTCGATTAGTGCCTAACGAAGTTGTCTCCATCCTCTGTGCCCACTTCCCCAATGCTAACCACATACGCCGACCCGTGACAGCCGGGAGGCGGTTTGTGTGTGAGACCTGGAGTAGCCCTGGATGGCCGAGGATCGTTCTGACGCGGATTCTCTTGAATATAGTCGATTAATCCCGAACTCGCCGCCCTGGCCCGCTGGCACGGCGCATAAGAATAACCAGCCCCCAACACCCACCCCGATTCGTGACTGCCGGGAGGCGGTTTGGTGGAGAGAGCCAGAGCAGTAGCGCTGAATGGGCGACGGTCAATTCTTTCGTCCAATTGCACAAATCTGCTTCTTAGCGTATAATTCATAACGACCGATTCTGGGAATAAGGGAGCAGACTATGAAGAATATACTTATATCCATTTCGCTTGTTCTGTTACTCAATTCTGTGCAAGTGCAAGGCCAAGAGAGTGCCATAGTGCCTCCACATCCGGGTGGGCCCGTCGACATTGCTCCATTTGGCTTTCAGGTGTCTGAAAAGGATGGTTCAACCCACGGGATTCGCTGGGCAGAGCCTCGCAAAATTCGGCGTGTGGTTGTTGAATTTCCAAGCGAACAACCTCTGCCAGACCCCTCCCAAATCAGGTTGCAGTACTGGCACAGGGTCTGGGATGGGAAAGTTGACCCGATACTCGTCGAGCGCAGTGCAGGAGGTGTTGGCTGGGATTCCATGGATGACTGGACCAACGGTCGCTGGATAGAAGCTAAGAGCCATATAAACAGGAACGAAAACACCTATGTATTCACCTTTGCCCCGGTCTCAGCCAGTGAGCTCAAGAATCTTTCAGGCAACGGAGTTGATTATCGCAAGACTCTATGGATTCGGGTCCACTCCGAAGACATCCTGCTGGCGCCCCGATGTTTTAAGGTCTATACCGAATCGGTGTATAGGACCTTGACTGTACGGATTCAGTTCGGCGAGCCCAGAGAGGCTGCCTTTAATGCACGAGAAGCAGAGACAGGTCATCTGGAAGTCTTCAACGGTCGCGTGACGGCGATACGCCCCTTCCCGAACAGTCCTCTCAGACTTGACGCAAATCTGAAGTGGACACTGGAAGCGGGTCTGGGAGGGGGCATCGAGGCTGACCTGCTGGTTGCTGTTGACCCTATGAATGGTCTGTATGATCGAACGACCGTCACAGTACGTTCGAATCAAAGACCCTTTTCCTTTGCGGCGGATGAAGTCGCCAGAGGTGACCGCATCCTTGTTGACGACCTGGGTATACTCGTTACGAAAGACCAAGATCCCATCACGTTGTCTGGGTACCGTGATGCGTTGGCCAGTGAGTTTGGAGGCAAAACGGTATATGATCGTCTGACCCAGGAACCAGAGCAAACCTTACACCGTGCGTGGAGCGATATGCCTCATGGCTACTTGCCCTCGTTACGAACCTGGTGGCAAGACGGACCGATTCACTACGAGCAGCGAACCGTACTGGGCGTTCCTGACGCAGTTCCGGAAGGCGTTGCTCTGGACACGCCTACAGCATTGCTCATGCAGGTGAGATACGGGTGACCGTGGAGTTTTCGCTGAAGATGGAAAGTCAGTAGAGTGGGCCCTTGAACTTAAGCCTGGTCAAAATGAACGCTTCCAGATCGTGATTCCGTCGATCACCTTACTCAAGGAAGAGGAGATAGAAGCACATGAGCACTTAGAATTTGATGCTGAGGCCCCCAAAATATGTGAATTCTGGCGAGATTTGACCTCTCGTGGAACACAGATCAATACTCCGGAGCCCTGTATCAATGATTTTTACAAAGCTCATCTCCGTCATCTTCTTATTAACTGCTTCAAAGAACTCGATACAGATATTCTGCATGCGCATGTGGGCACATTCCATTATGGCGTCTATCCGAATGAGTCCGTCATGATGATAAGCGACTTGGATCGTCGAGGTTATCATGAAAAAGCCCGGCAAGCTCTCAATGCCTTCCTTCGTTATCAGGGCACGGTCTCGATGCCTGGCATTACTATGACGACTGCATGCGGGGGATAACGGAATCACGAATTCGGTGTCCAGTGGTACGTCTGCGGGATGGCACATATGTCCTGAAGATTCCTTCCAGACTCTACGAATGCGGTCGGGCCCATGGCTGGCTACGGGAGACTCTTGAAGGTGCACTGTTCCTGCCAACCTATGGTCTGTTGGCCCCCGATACCCCTGAAACTCTGTGGATTCTTAAATACTATGAAGATAACCTCTACATTTCCGAATATCAAGCACTACGTCCGAACGTACTTCAACAGGGTGTGGGATTTTTTTCTGGCGCTTTTTAAGTGCCTTTGTATACTGACCTTATG
>CAYUFX010000171.1:0-6859 GCA_964444135.1 uncultured Pirellulales bacterium
TCAAGAATGCAGATTTGACCTCAACAACCACCCTCCAACTTACAAACATGCGCTATGAAGCTGTCTCGCAGGAATTTTTTGTCCGGCACTGACAAATTGTTACCTATTTTTTTGAGAAAGTTGCGCAGGTTTGACGATATTGATTCCATTAGAGCTTTACGTTTCAACATGATGCACCTCCTTGTGTAATGGGGGTTTATGGGAATTTAAACTATCCCTTATATCGTCATACACAAGGGGTGCATCTTGAATTGAATCTCCCCAAAAAGGGTTCTCAAAAAAATCACGAAGTTTGAGAAATAAATAAAAAATAATCATAATGGGTGACATTGGTCATAGAAAGACGGGAAAAAGAGGCCGGTATGCGAGCCCCGAGCTACGCTTGTCCGCCGACTTGTTCGCCATAGTTTTAACGAAGGCGGAAGCTTCAGCGAAGGTGGAAGCATCGAGTATCCGTTTTCTGTTAACTTTAGGCATTTTAGCTCACTTTAGGCACTTTAGTTTACTTTAGCTCACTACTCACCAATCACCAATTCACTATAATTCTGATATCCTGATATCCTGCACCATGATTTCCTGGTCACCTGATAACCTAAACAACCAATTGACCATTTAACCCCAAAAAAACCCTTGACTTTCCCCTCTTTTTCATTTAGATTGCCCGGCGAGATAATTTCGTATCAGTTTTCTCATTGGGGCGTGCATCTAAGCGAGTAATTCTTTTGAGTGTCGTAGCTGTTTTCTGACATTCCTGCGGAAGCAGGAATCCATGAGATATAAGACATACGATATACGGGGCAAAAAACAGAGCCGAGAAAGTAATGGAACGGTAATAAACCAGAATATAAGGATTTGCTTTGCGCCTTAGGTTCTTTGTTTTCGCTATACTCAATACGCAATACGAAACTGTCGGGAATTGTGGGATTTATTGAGTAAATAACTCAAAGCTTGGTAGAACCGGAGTTTCTATGGCGCGTGTCTCAAAAACAGTTGGCCCATTACACTTTGAAGACCTTGAGCCTCATCGCTTTGAGGATTTGGTCAGGCAGTTAGTATACGACCTAAGGGACTGGAGTGCGATAGAGGCTACCGGAAGAAGTGGCTCTGAAGAGGGTTTTGATGTTAGAGCTTGGGAAAACATTTATGTGGAAGAAGAGTTACAAGAAGAGAATGAAGAAGAAAAGTTAATCACAAAACCAGAAGGTCGCCTTTGGCTTATCCAATGTAAACGGGAGAAATCAATAACACTGAAGAAACTGAAGAAGTACGCTGAAAGTATCGATGTGAGTCCTGTTCAGCCGATTTATGGTGTAATTTTTGCAGCCGCTTGCGACTTCTCGAAAAGATCCAGAGATACTTTTGTTGATGCGATCCGGGAAAAAGGTATCCAAGAGTTTCATCTATGGGGAAAAGCGGAGCTTGAGGATATGCTCTTTCAGCCCAAAAACGATCATTTATTATTTGCGTATTTTGGTTTTTCATTAATTATTCGCCGGCGCTCATTGAAAACTCAAATCCGCTCAAAACTAAGCATAAAAAGAAAGATCATACGACAAATCGGTGGGCTAAATAATATATCTTATAATGATATTTTAATCAGAGATGCGCGCGATGTTTGCTACCCTTATAAAGACAAAATCAAAGATTTCGATAAAAACCGGAAATGGTGGCCATACACATTTCGGGGGCATTATTATGATGGTATACGACTATTAGCTGGAAGATTCTTCGCTTACCTTTCTGATGACCAAGTACATTGGGATTACGTGAAAGATGTCAATGATGTTTTTTCCCAACAGAATCCGTGGCAAGGTGAAAAGGACAGCAAAAAGCATGATGAAAAACGTAACCGCGTGTGGATCTATTGGCTTGAAATCCCCAAACCAAATCAAGCATGGTTTGAAATCATCAGGCGCATTCCTTATGAAAGGATAATCGATGTTGACAAAGATGGCGACCCTTGGTTCCAGCATCCACATATCTATGTTGAATGTACACAGACTGGTGAGTTCTTTGAAAAAGAGTATCAAGCAGTACTTGCGGGAACCATGTACGGCGCGCGCCAAGAAATATACTTCCCAAAGATTGAAGACAGAATCGAGTATTTTCCTAAAAGGTTTCAGAAGCCCAAAAAGATTGGTGTTCATAATAACGATTAGCAAGAAAAATAATACATCATCTCATCTTCTTTTTCTCAGCGTTTTTTTGGATCCCCGCCTAAGACCCCCAATCAGGTCGAGGGCAAGCATTCGGGGACAAGTTTGATCCCCGCTTAAGGCTTGCGGGGACAAGAAATGAGACGGGCCCCGACTTGAAGCGGGGCCCGTTGGTTTTTACGGTTTTATTCTTCTGATTATGAAGGTATTACGTTGGTCGCACACGGGCCTTTTTTGCCCTGTCCGACCTCGAATTCGACCGTCTGGCCTTCATTGAGGCTGGCGTAGCCGGTCGTCCTGATTTCCGAGTGATGAACGAACAAGTCCTCACTGCCGGAATCAGGACAGATAAATCCAAAACCTTTTTTCTCATTAAACCATTTTACTTTACCTTTACTCACTATCGTACTCCTTTTGGCCTTTCAATGGCCATAAATTGTGTCTCTCGATTTTTTCATAGGATATTCTTGAGAGACGTGAGAATATACCCACCTAAACTTACCTTTATTATACTGTAAGAGCTAACCGGTTGTCAATAAAAATAAAATAAAAATATTCGTAACGGCAAGTTCGGCGTTGCCCAGGAGCTAACCCTGGGGGCAGGCGGCCTAGATCGGTCGTGCGATGAAGCTGATTTTTCTCAGAGTTTTTTGGTTAGTAATTAATTGGTAAGTGGAACAATCCTAATTAACCAATTAACTAATTGACCATTAAATAATCCACTACTTTTCGACAGCGGTCAGGCCGGTAATATTATTTTCAATTATAATCCTTACGGCTTTCTTTGTCGTAGTTTCCCTGTCGATTGGCTTTTTCACTTTGCTCTTTTGGCCTTTTTATCGTCTTTTTCTTTAGCTTTAATTACAGCTTTGGATAAGTTTTCCTCTGCTTTGGCTACTAACATGACCATTTCCGCAGGGGAGACACCTTGACTGCTGCTTTTAGTGCCTTTATCGACGTCCCTACTGCCGGTGGCCTTATATTTACGTGCGTCCCTGCCGGCTTTGCTGTCTATATTATCCATATCTGCATGTTCACTATCTCTGTTCGGCTTAGCTGCAGTGCCACCGCTACTTTTATTAATCAAATCTATGCAATTTTTTATTTCTTTTGCACAGGAACGGAATTTCTCTTCTGCTTCTGCCTTGTCTTCCACCTTCACCTCCTTATGCTTAGCATCGAGCCTTTGTCGTTTTTTGCTTTCGGCCTTCAGGCTTGCTTCAGCTTTTTCTCTGGCTTTAATTTCTGCCTTCAGCCTTTTCTCCGCTTCGGCCCTTGCGAGGGATTCGGCCTTGAGCTTTTCTTTTAATTTGGCTGTTGACTTGGAATGAGTTGTTTTTTTAACTTTGTTCCGGGCTTTATCCTTTTCTTTGTCCTTGGTTTTGTCCTTGGTTTTAACGGGGGCTTTTGTCGTGATTATAGACTTGACCTCTATTGGCTTGGTAAACCAGTCAATTATCACATCCTTGAGGGATTTTCTTCTCTTTTTTTGTGTTTTTTTCATAGCTCCTGTCTTTGATGGTATAGTCAAACCCTGAAGGATAATGCGCACGAGGTTATTTCGTCCATACATTGCTGCGACTTTAGTCAAATAGCCGCCACACTATGCCTAATCTGTGAAACTTGTGCCCGCGCAGGCGGGTATCTGCTTTTTAATCTGTGCCCGTCTGTGGTCCCCATTGCCTGCTTTTGCAGGTAAGATATGGGGAGTGCCAAAGTTAAGATATGCGAATTCCTCGAACAGCTCAGCGGCCTTTCGGTCATAAGCCAACGCGGCCTCGATTTCGTCATCAAAACTGCCGAGATATATACGTTTGTCGCCTTTATGAATAGTTGCGATCCATTTTTTATTTGTTTTATTCCAGAAAACACCTTTATATTTTGAAGAGGCGTTAGATTTTGGGCGGCTGTTTTGTACATTTTGAGCGGGGGTGCAGGGGGCGGAGATTGCACTTGCGATTATTTAGGCCATTGCCATCTATATGGTCAATGAACAGGCCTTTTGGCGCGTTCATAAGCAGGCGATGCATAAAAACTCTTTTCTTTTTATTGCCTTTGCTTAGAAAGGTATAGGCGTAAAAGTTATTTCCATCCTGGTTAGTGTGCCATTTGTATTTGGCAAGGCGGTCGTAGTCTTCGACGTCAACGATTGCGAATTTGCCCTGCGTTAAAGGTATTGATTTAACGCTTTTGTCATTTAGCAGTGTCGGGTTTCCTGACGGTGTGATTTTCCTTTTGGCCTGGAAATTCCGGCAGGGGCCTTTTTGCTCGATGAGGTGTAATTGGCCGGGGCTGTCAGATTTGTTGATGCAAACCAAAGTCGTACTGGTGCCGCCGGAGGCTTTAAGGGCGAAAGTGCAATTTTGACAGCTTTTAGCTTTTACAATGTTAGTTGATTAGTTTACCCCCTGAGATAGCGAAGCTTTATCTCATGGGTTTAATTAGTATCTGTTGCGGAAAACGAAAATCGACGATGTCACCCCTGCCCCCTGCTTCCGCAGAGGTAAACTTGTCCCCGCAAAAGCGGGGAGCAGGGGTCCAGAGCGAAAAACTGGATTCCCGCTTTCGCGGGAATGACAAATACTGTTTCCGCAACAGGAACTAATTAGTTAATTGGTGATTGGTTAATTTGGTTTGTTCCGCTCACTCCTCACTATTCACCACTCACCAACTCCCCCATACTTGGAGCCATCTGCGTATTTGGGTCGAAAAAAGGCCTCGATTCCCGATTCTCGTAACTCTATATCAGCAAGGCAGATAAAATTTTTTTGGAAAATTTGATTTTTGCTTCCAAGTATCAGCGGAATTGATTGAAAAAGCTCTGATATATTACCTATTTTAACAGGCGAGACCGCCCTTTTACTGCGTCTATCCTTGCTTACTTTTCAAGTAAGTATCAGCGGAATTGATTGACCTGCCCCTGTGCCTTGCTCGCAATAAGGGAGTAGCGGGGGATTTTTTGGCCGGTAATAAATGTTTTTAGTAGTTTCTTTTTTGGAAAAGGAATGTAGAATTTAAGCCGGATAGGAGGGGGGGTGGCAGGATATCAGGATATCAGGGAATCAGGTGATCAGGGAATCAGGGGGGCAGGATATTAAGGGAACGGGATATCAGGGATGAGTGAAGGTAAATTAAAAACAGCGGTGCTTGGTCTCAATGAAGCTGGTCAGCTTCTGCTCGAAGCGGCTGGGGGAGTGGATTATTTCCAGATTGAGGCTGTTGCGGACAAAGATACCGCCCTTGCCGAAAGAATTGCCGGCCAATGCAAATGTGCCGCCTACGATGATTACCGACAACTGATAACAACGATGGATTCCCGCTTGCGCGGGAATGACATAAGATGTCTGCTGGTTGCCGCCGGTATTCACAGTTGCGATGAATATGTGCGGATGGCGATGAAAAAGAAGTTCAATATACTTAAATTAGCTCCTGCGGCGAGGAATTTTGAAGAGGCGGTGGCATTTGTCCGCTTAAGCGAAGAAGAAGATATAAAATTTGCCATTGCTAATCCGGGGCGATTTGCCCGGAGCTTCCTTGCTTTGCGTGAATATCTGCAAGAAGGGCGGGTGGAGCAGGTTTTTCTGATAACTGCTTTCTGCAGTGTTGGTGAGCAGCCACACTCCGGCTGGCAAACCGACCCGAAGCTGGCCGGCGGGGGGGTGTTATTGCATAACTGTTACCGGATGATTGACCGGTTGACTTGGAATTTTGATATTCCACAGCAAATCTATTCATTAAACACGAACCGTGCCCAGGATAAACAACAGAGATTGTATCTGACGGAAGATACGGCTGTGGTAACGATGAAATTCAGCGACACGCTCATTGGCAACCTGATAGCATCGCGGCGGGCGGGGATTGGTCCCGAAGAAGAATTTTTGAGGCTGTACGGGAAAGATAAAATTCTGACAGTCAATGACAAGCAATTGACGGTCGCCGATGGTCTCGGACAAACCAGCGAGGAATTGGAATACGACGATGATGCGTCTTTCTGTATGAAGGAACAACTGAAGAATTTCGCTTTGAGTATATTGTCGCCCGATAAAAACAAGCTCTGCAGCAGCGGCAGAGAGAATCTAAGGAATATGGCCGTCATTGAATCAGCTTATCTTTCCGCACGGACAGGGTTCCCGGAGGAGCCCGACAGGATTCTGCAGATGGCATCTGGGCGCACCGGTGAACCGCCTATTGGTCTGTAATACGACAAATGCGTGGTGGTTACTGGTAGCTGCCCTGACCCATCTCCAAGCTCGTCCCGCACCAATTGAGCTTCCTGCTTGGGCCCCGCTACGGCCTGGGCCTTCCAGGCTACGACGGAGTCGGCCCCGACGAGCGCCGAGACGAACGAAGCACTTCCTGGCTACGGCTTAGGCCTTCGCCAGGGCGAGCGCCGAGCCGGGTAGGCTCACCCCGTTAGAAATTACTTCCCATAGTGGACTGTCAGGCTTTCAGCGCCGATTTCTAAGGGGGCTCACGCCTAATTGGTGCGGGACTCGCTTGAGGTCGGCTACGCTCCAAAGCCGATTTCGCCGTAGTGCTGCGAAGGCTGGAGGCTTTGGCGACGGAGGGTTGCCACTCTCGGCCTCAAGTGTCTGCCTGCGGCGGAATAACCTATCAAATCAAATTTGACAGCATATTAGCCTGCCAATAATCTCATGAAAGGCTGTCTCCAGTCGTTTGTTCTGATATGATAGAGGACAAAG
>CAYUFX010000172.1:0-6855 GCA_964444135.1 uncultured Pirellulales bacterium
GGCTTGATACGACCGGCAAAAAAGGCAGCGGCCTTGGTAAAGAGTATCTCTATGAAATCGACGCAAAGATTGACCCCAATCTGATTATTTATGAACAATTAGGCGAGGCAATCAGTACCGGGCTTCAAGCTCCAACGGCGATTGCTGTTGGTCCTGGCGGACGTGTTTATATTGCCGGCGATGAGGTCATCCGAATATTTAATGAAGGCCCGAATTCCAATTTCTCTTTCTTTGGCCAGATTGAACTGCTTTGTGCGCTACGATGTCTAACAGCGGCTGATGATGGTAAGCTTTACATCGGGACAAAAGACCATGTGGAGGTTTATGACAACCAGGGTAAACAGCTTGCGAGCTGGGAGAATCTGGGTGATGATGCGGTCTTAACCAGCATAGCTGTTTCAAAAAACGATGTGTTTGTTGCAGATGCAGGTAATCGCATTGTCTTGCGTTATGATACTACCGGCAAATTAATGAACCGTATCGGCGGCAAAGATAAAAAACGGAATATCCCTGGTTTTGTCGTACCGAGTCCTTATTTTGACCTTGCTGTGGGTCGTGACGGACTGCTGCGAGTAGTCAATCCAGGGCTTCATCACATTGAGGCATATACATTTAACGGTGACCTGGAATTCTGGTGGGGCGAATTTTCATCGGGTGTGAAAGGTTTTTGCGGCTGCTGCAATCCGGTGAATTTTGCCATACTAAAGGGATCCCACTTTGCGGGAGCCGATGACAGCTTTGTGACCTGCGAGAAAGGCCTGATACGCGTCAAGATTTACGACGCTGAGGGCGCTTTTGTTGGTGTCGTCGCTGGGCCGGAACAATTGATTGAAGGTGGTGCCTCGCGTGTGTCTGAATTCGGCGTGGGGTCTCAAGCGGGAGGCTTTGATGTGGCAGTCGATAGCCAAGGACGGATTTTTATCCTGGATACAATTAACAATGTTGTGAGAATATTTACCAGGAAGAAGACCGGATAATGAGCGAGCATTCTGAAAAAGTACAAAGTCGGCGAGAGATGTTTACAGCAGTATTCCGATATGCAACCTTGGGGACGCTGGGGACAATCGGAGGATTTGTTTTTGCCAAAAGACGCAGATTAGTAGAGGATGGCATTTGTATTAATAACGGTATTTGCAAAGGCTGTGGGATTTTTGAGCATTGTAGTCTGCCCCAAGCTCTGTCAGAAAAACAACTTTTAACGAGAATGGATGATGAGTGAAAATAAGAACAATATTAGCAGACGCCATTTTCTCAAAGATGGTTTTTGGGCCGGATGTTTAGCCGGCCTCGGCGGACTGGCGGGTTTCCTGCTCAGCAAGCTCAAAAAGACTAATACCGTCTGGCAGATTGACCCCTATACCTGTATTGCATGTGGCAACTGCGCAACTTATTGCGTATTGGAAGAGTCGGCGGTGAAGTGTGTGCACGCCTTTGCAGTGTGTGGATACTGCAAAATCTGTTTCGGCTTTTTCGGGCCGGAGCCTGTTGATATTAACGAAGGGGCGGAAAATCAACTTTGTCCGACAGGTGCCATAACACGTACTTTTATAGAGGAGCCGTATTACGAGTACACTATCGATGAGTCATTGTGTAACGGTTGCGGCAAATGTGTCAAGGGATGTAACACTTTTGGAAACGGGGCACTGTTTCTCCAGGTGCGCCATGACCGCTGTTTGAATTGCAATGAATGTTCCATTGCTGCCGCTTGTCCTTCGGGTGCATATAAGCGGGTTCCCGCTGACGAACCTTACATACTTAAAGAGGCGGGTCACGCTTAATGATACGTTCTAATAATATCATAATCGGTATGGCTCTGTCCCTAATCTTATGCGGCGGTATATCAGGGGTCGAACGCTTTCCGCCGCCTGATTTTGTCGAAACCGACCATGTAATACCGAGCCCGACCGTTCCCGGCCCACGTCAGGACATTTACGAATACATAGATGCCGGGGTGCTTCTGGCAGCGCTTGGCTTGTCTTCGTATCTGGTCTTGAGGAAGCGCAGCCGACGAGCAATATTTGTTTTGATGGTGTTTTCGCTGCTTTATTTCGGTTTTTGGCGAAAGGGCTGTGTCTGTCCGGTGGGGGCTATTCAGAATATTGTTTTGTCTATTTTTGACCGCGACTATGCTGTGTCGATCGCCATTGCATTGTTTTTCATTTTGCCGCTTGTCTTTGCGCTGTTTTTCGGAAGGGTCTTCTGTGCAGCGGTATGTCCCCTTGGAGCGGTACAGGATTTGGTACTGCTACGGCCTATCTCGGTGCCGAATTGGCTCGAAAGCGGGCTGCGGTTGTTTGCGTACGTTTACTTGGCCGCAGCGGTTCTGTTTGCTGCTACCGGCAGTGCTTTTTTGATATGCAGATATGACCCGTTTGTTGCATTCTTCCGTTTGAATGGAAACTTGAATATTTTAATAATTGGTGCCTGCTTGCTGCTCATAAGCGTGTTTATAGGACGTCCTTACTGCCGATTTATCTGCCCCTATGGAGTACTGCTCAGAGAGTTATCACGACTCTCAAAATGGCGGGTAACCATTACTCCGGATGAATGTATTCAGTGCAGACTGTGTGAAGATTCGTGCCCCTTCGGTGCTATTAAGAAGCCCACAATTGATTGGCCGACGACGGAATATGACAGGAGCAAGAAAAGGCTTGCAGTTTTGCTTATTCTTTTGCCTGTCCTGATTTTTTTGTGTGGATGGACAGGTTCCGGCCTAAAGACGGTAACATCCCGCATGCACGCAACGGTTAGATTAGCCGAGCGCATCTATTTAGAAGATACCGGCAAAGTCGAAGACACTACAGATGCCAGCTTGGCCTTCAGAGGGACAGGCAAAGAGCCAAAAGAGCTTTACGAGGAAGCTTCAAATATCAGGGCCGAGTTTAGACTGGGCGGGTGGTTCTTTGGGGGATTTGTAGGATTGGTGATTGGCCTTAAGTTAATTGCCGTTTCCGTCTGGCGACAAAGAACCGACTACGAAGCCGGCAGGGCAGGATGTGTGGCGTGTGGTCGCTGTTTCAAATATTGTCCTCAAGAGCATGCCAGATTAAAGAAACTAAAAGAGACGATAGGTAAAAGCTGATGAATTCTTATACTGACAAGACTCAAGACCCAAAGCACAAGACCAAAGACCCAAGACCTGGGCCTGGAGCCTGGAGTCTGGAGTCTGTTGAGTGGTACAGAAGCGCGATTACAACGGCCATTGTCTCTGCAGTTTTTTCTCTTATTATACTTGGACTTTTTGTTACTAATTATGTTCGGGGCAGGATAATTGACACTAAGTGGGAAATACAGTCAGAGAATCTGAAAATAGAGCTTCGCCAGCATCCTGACGACGAGCAGCTTTTATTGCGGATTCGCCAATTGGATTTGCAATACAGGCAAGATAGAATACGACGGCTGGATTTCTCTCGCAAAGGCAGTTACCTGCTTTTTGGTAGTGTGGCGGTATTGTTGATAGCTCTTAAGTGCGCGGGCACGTTTAAAAAGAAAATACCGGCGCCACAGGTACTCAGTAACAAAGGCGATGAGCAGCTCCGCCAGGCAAAGCTGGCTCGATGGGCTATAACTGCTGGTTTAGCAGTACTTGGCTCAGGGGCATTAATTCTTGCAATTCCGCAGGACATCTTGCTATGGAGCACCGATATCGATTTTGGCGGAATCGGTGCAGCGGTTACTTCCTATCCTTCGATTGAACAGATTAGTGAGAATTGGCCCGGCTTTCGTGGGCCTGGTGGACTTGGAATAAGTGCTTATACAAATATCGCTGACAACTGGAATGGTAAAACGGGACAGAGAATTCTCTGGAAAACCAAGGTGCCGCTTCCGGGCAATAGTTCACCAGTTATCTGGGGCGACCGTATTTTTCTTTCCGGAGGCGACGAGAATAAACTCCAGGTATTTTGCTTTGACGCAGTTTCAGGCAGGCTTCTTTGGACGGGGGACGTTACGCGTGCGCCTTTAAAAAGTGATGAAGAACCATTTGAAGTGATGGAAGACACCGGCTTTGCTTCTCCTACTGCCGTAACGGACGGCCGACGAGTATATGCCATCTTTGCAACCGGGGACATTGGCAGTTTTGATTTTAACGGCAAAAGCATCTGGACCAGAAGTCTGGGAATTCCTGACAGCGCATACGGCTATGCCTCTTCACTTGCGATGTATCGGAATCTGGTTTTGATTCAATATGACCAGGGAGGCGCCGAGGACGAAAAGTCTAAGCTAATAGCTCTGGACGGATTCTCCGGCAAGACTGTTTGGGAGACGAAACGGCCTGTCCCAAATTCGTGGTCTTCGCCGATAGTAATCAAAATCGGCAGTCAGTTTCAGTTGATAACTTGCGGCGACCCCTGGGTTATAGCATACGAACTTACTAACGGTACAGAACTCTGGCGGGCGAAGTGCCTGTATGGCGACATCGCGCCATCACCGATCTATGCCAATCTCGTCAGAGACCCAACGGAAAAGGTCTCTAACGGGGCCAACGGACTTGTATTTGCCATAGAACCATACAGTAAATTTGTTGCCATCCGTCCAGATGGCCAGGGTGACGTCACCGAAACTCATATTGTCTGGAGCATCGAAGAGGGCACCCCGGATATCTGCTCGCCCGTCAGTAATGGTGAGTTGATATTTCTGCTGGCTTCTGAGGGATTGCTAAGCTGTTACAAGGTCGCTGACGGAACAAAATTATGGGAGCAGGATTTGAGAGAGAATTTCTATGCTTCGCCGAGCCTGGTTGGAGACAAGCTGTATCTCCTGACCGGGAAAGGTGTTATGTTCATCGTTCAGGCCGGGCTCGAATATAAGGAACTAACCAGATGCGAGCTGGGCGAGGACTGTCATGCGTCACCGGCTTTTGCCGATGGGCGCATCTATATACGAGGGCTGGAGAACCTGTACTGCATAGGAAAGAAGGCAGAGGACAGAAGACAGAAAAAAGAGAACAGAATCTGACTTCTATCTTCTGGAGTTCAGTATGGAAGAGCTGGATTTGACATTTGTGGACCAGGCCGTTGAGAAAATCGGCACCGGGGAAGAGAAGGTGCTCGAGATATTGCAGGCCGTCCAGGGTCACTTTCGCTATCTGCCCAATGAAGCCCTTGAGCGGGTCTGTAAGCTGACGGAGATTTCCCCTGCATCGATTGCGGGTGTTTCCACTTTCTACAGCCAGTTTAGACATCATCCCGCCGGTCGTCATACAATCCGGGTTTGCATTGGCACCGCTTGCCATGTTAAAGGTGGCGGGCAGATTTATGATGCCTTTAAAAGACATCTCGAGATCCCGGAGCAGGAGGATACCGACCGGGGGAAGTTGTTTACTGTTGAGAAGGTGGCGTGTCTGGGATGTTGTATGCTCGCCCCTGTGATACAGATTGATGATATCACATACGGACATCTGACGGGCGACCAGACCCCGGTGGTATTGAGGGATTTTCTCGAACAGCAAAAGGTGGGCGCCTGGCAAGCGCACAAGCAGGCCTTTGAAAAAGAATCGAAGGACCTTGGCGAAATCCGGATTTGTCTCGATTCAAGCTGTGTGGCCAGTGGCAGCGCCAGGGTGTATGAGGCCTTGCAAAAGGCTATTGAACAGACTGGCGTCAAGGCCTTGGTCAAAAGCGTTGGTTGTTCAGGGATGTCATATCTGGCGCCGCTTATCGAGGTGGTTATGGCTGACGGTACTTCATTTCGCTATGCAAGGGTTCAGCCCGCTGACGCCAGAGCCATTGTGCTGAGGCATTTTAAACCAATACAAATTGGGCGGAAAATCAAAAATGCCGTTTCCACAATGCTGGACAAGATACTTACCGATAAGACCTGGGAGCCTGTTACACGTTATTCGGTCGATGTGCGGGACCGACCGGTGGCGGGCTTTCTGGACAAACAGCTACATATCGCTACCGAGCACTATGGGGACATTGACCCTGTTGATATTGATGAATATATCCACAATGATGGGTTCAAAGCGCTGCAAAAGTGTGTAAACCAGATGAGCCCGAAAGAAGTTATAACGGAGATTGAACGCAGCGGGCTTCGCGGAAGGGGAGGCGCAGGTTACCCGACATATCTTAAATGGTCTGCCGTTTATGATAACGGGTCCAAAAAGAAATACGTCATTTGCAATGGTGACGAGGGTGACCCCGGTGCTTTTATGGACAGGATGCTAATGGAGTCGCATCCTTATCGCATTATCGAAGGCATGGCAATAGCTGCATATTCGGTCGGGGCAACCGAGGGCTATTTTTACATTCGTGCCGAGTATCCGCTTGCAATCAGGCGAATGAGCCGGGCGATAGACAATTGCCGGCAGCGTGGTTTTCTTGGCGACGATATTTTGAAAAGTGGATTTTCGCTGCGTCTGAAAATAATAGCCGGTGCCGGTGCATTTGTTTGCGGTGAAGAGACTGCGCTAATAGCCAGCATAGAAGGCCAGCGAGGTATGCCACGACTGCGGCCGCCATATCCAACGGAAAGCGGGCTTTGGGGCAAACCAACGCTCATTAACAACGTTGAAACATACGCCGTGGTCTCGTGGATTATTCGTAATGGCTCTGAAGCATTCGCCAAGTTCGGCACGAGCAGCAGTAAGGGGACAAAGGTTTTCGCACTGGCGGGAAAAATTAAGCGAGGAGGTCTCATTGAAGTGCCGATGGGTGTTTCCATACACCAGATTATAGAAGATATCGGCGGTGGGATTGCAGGCGATTTACGGCTGAAAGCAGTCCAGGTGGGAGGACCTTCCGGCGGATGCGTGCCGGCCGAACTCGCCCATATTCCCGTTGACTTTGAAGCGCTCAACGACGTTGGGGCAATGATGGGTTCCGGCGGTATCGTGGCACTGGATGAAACCGATTG
>CAYUFX010000173.1:0-6829 GCA_964444135.1 uncultured Pirellulales bacterium
TCTCCGAAAAGCCAAAATGAATGTAAACTCTCTTATAACAAAGGATTACAGAAAAAAAGATGATTTCAAGGTCCGAATAAACAAACCCAATCTTGTCCGCCGTAGGCGGATTCCAAAAATGAACGCAAACGTATATATTATAGAGGATTATGAAAATGAAACCGTCTTCCGGCCCAAAAAAACAAACCCAATCAAAGCCAATTTCCGAAAATCCAAAATGAACTTAAAATCGCTTGCCAGAAAATCTGGCCAAAACCATATCCGATATTTCGAGTGAAATTTATTGACTGTGTGGTGTAATAGTGTATAATAATATAGGGCAGGCAGTATGGAGAATAAAGGGTATGCAATTCAGTTTACCTGAATATCCACAGCTCTTACAGCGGTGGTATCCTTGCACATTACCTGTGCCTGCGTTACTCCCATGCTTTCTTGTGAAAGCAAGAAGTGGGGTGCAGGCAGGCGTGCCGTAAATATTATTGACTGTTTAAGGATAGACAATGAAACGCGCAGGCGTGGAGAGCAGGTTATCAGCTTATCAGGGTATCAGGGGACAAGGGTATCAGGTAATTACGGTTGTTCTGGTGGTTTTGCTGTTGTGCAGCAGTCTTTGGGCACGGCCGACAACGGCGGACGAGGCCCAAATGGTGGTAACAGGCTGGCTCAAGACCAATGCCCGACCACTCGGTACAACCCTTGGCCGGGAAGTAATAAGTGTTGAGACCTTCACGGATGATTACGGGGAGCCGGTGTATCACATCGTCTATTTGCAGGGACCTGGCCCTGCGGGAACCCAACCTACCGGATTTGTGATTGTCTCGGCGGACGATTTGGTTGAGCCAATTATCGGTTTTGCAGATGACGGCACTTTTGAGCCATCACTTGAGAGTCCGTTAGGGGCCTTGGTAAACAACGACCTCAACGGGCGAATCACAGCAGTTCGAAATACGTTCAGACTTCAAATGGAGCTCCCCGGCGGCCCTCAAAGCAAGTGGAGACACTTTATCGACCTTGCGGAGGCTTCCGAAAATGGGTTTGCCTTAATGGGGGCCGGAACAATTCCCGATGTTCGCGTGGAACCTCTCATAAAGAGCAAATGGGGCCAGAATACCACCTGCGGCAGGGATTGCTTCAATTATTACACTCCCAAAAATTATCACTGCGGGTGTACAGCGACGGCAATGGCCCAGTTAATGCGCTACCACGAGCACCCCACCGGTAGAATGAAGATAGGCCGCAGAAATTTCCTTATTAAAGTTGACGGCAGATCGGAATCAGCATATACGCGCGGCGGTGACGGAGGCGGCGGACCGTACAAATGGTCCCTGATGGTGCTTGAGCCCGGCTGCAGCACAACGTTGGAAGAAAGACAGGCCATTGGAGCACTTTGCTATGATGCCGCTGTTGCCGTCCAGACGGAATTCTCCGAGAACAGCTCAGCGTCCAACCTGCACGATGCGAGGGACGCACTGCGGGATACCTTCATGTATAATAATGCCATCCGCGCCTCGGACAGTATCGGCAGTATTGGTGGTAGTGTGCTAAATAATATGGTCAACACCAACCTCGATGCCGGTTATCCTGTAATCCTCGGCATAGAGAGGGAGGAGACCGATTCGGGACATGCCGTTGTGGCCGACGGATACGGTTATGACTCCTCGGCACTCTATCATCATCTTAATATGGGCTGGAGCGGAAGTGACGATATATGGTACAACCTGCCCAACATTGACAGTTCCGGTGCGGAACAATATGACACTGTTAACGGATGCATTTATAATATTTTCCCTTCCGGTTCAGGCGAGATAATCAGCGGACGGGTAACCGATACATCAGGTAAGCCTATCAGCGATGCTACGGTCACTGCAGAAGGCGGCAGGGGCCCCTACACCGCAGTAACAAACAACAAAGGTATCTATGCCCTGGTGAAGGTCGGCCCATACACGGCGTACATTGTTAGTGTAACGAAGTCCGGGTACAATTTTACATCACAGGTTGTAAGTACAAGAAAATCCGAAGATTCTACTCGCATTTCCGGAAATAAATGGGGAATCGATTTTGTAGGTGAGGAGGCATCTGTCCCTCCCGCCGACCCTGTTCCGCCCGCTTTATATTATTCTACAGAAGACTTTGAAACGGGCGATTTCACTAAACTTCCCTGGGCACACTCCGGCGACGGCAATTGGACCGTTACATCCGATGAGAAACATTCCGGGGCTTATAGCGCCCAAGCCGGCAGTATTAACCACGATGAAAGCACTACTCTGTGGGTGAGACTTGATTGCATAGACGGAGATATCACATTCTATCGCAAAGTCTCTTCTGAATTAGGTTGTGACTATTTGGAATTTTACATTGATGGAGTGAGAAAAGGCAGGTGGTCGGGCACAACGGATTGGGAGCAGGTATCGTTCCCTGTGATAGCGGGGACAAGAATTTTTGAGTGGGCGTATTCAAAGGACGGTTCCATATCCACGGACCCCGACGCAGCCTGGATTGACAATATAGTATTTCCAATAGACTGTGGCACGCTCTGCGATTTTGATGGTAATGGCCAGGTTGATTTTATTGACTTTGCTTTTTTTGCGAGCCAATGGCTGGGACCCCGCCCGTCTTGGCTCAACCAAGCCGAGACAGGCAAGGCGGGAACCCTGCAACGTAGTACATCCGATTTGACCGACCTGAATGGCGACGGCGGTGTGGACTTCGAAGACCTAAAAATATTCGCTGAAAACTGGCTTGTTGATTTAACGCTCAGTACAGTACAACAGTGAACTCAGGCTGTACCCCTTTCTCTCTGGTATTAAAGCCTTCTGCAAAATCGAGGTTAGGCATACTTTGAAAAGAAAAAATTGTCTTTTGATTTTTTCTTTTCAAACGATAAATTATTACTTAGTAACCATTTATTTGATTATTTAAGAAAACCAAAAAACCTGATTTTCTTAAATAATATATGCCTAACATCTATTTTGCAGAACTCATTCTGATATTAGTTTTGGGACTGCTCTTCGAGAGCTAACAACCATCTCTCTATAAATCCGTACAAATCATCGTTGTCCACTTGCCCATCACCGGTAAAATCAGCTTCATAATCTTTTTGGAGCCAATAAGCAGCGAATAGGGTAAGATCTTCGAGGTCCACATTACCGTTGCCGTCAATATCGCCGCTTTTCGGTAGGCCCCGGTAGAGATACACCTTTCCGTCACCGGCTCCAATGAGCACATCGGGGTAGGCGTCTATTGGGCCGAAGTGGCCGTCCCCAGTCCAGTAGCAGAGGGAAGGCCTGGAGCGCGGCGAGCCTGGAAGGTCAATCGGAACGCCATTGGATTCAACGAGCGTGTAATCCGAGAAACCCGGCTCTTCGTCGGTACCGACATTACAGTAGAACAGTAGTTGGCCATCCGTGTTGCCCGCAAGAATGTCTTTCCGGCCATCCTGGTCCAGGTCGAGAACGACGGGACTTGCGCGTTTGCCGGGGACAGTTAGGTCTGAGCCGTTTGCCTGTGCAAAGGTTTCGACGAGAAAGTCCGGCTCGGTGTCGGTCCCCTCATTGATAAAGATATGTATCCTGCCATCATAGGCCCCAACGACCAGGTCCTTCCTGCCGTTGCTGTTCCAATCCACAAGGCAGGGGGTCGCTCGAGCACCCACGTTAATGTTTATCTTTGAACCGGGCAGCCCGACCTTGAGAAACGTTCCGCCATCGAAGGCCGGGCTTTCGTCGGTGCCAATGTTCAGAAAGATTTTGACGGTCCCGTCGGCCTGGCCGATAAGCAGGTCCTTGCGCTCGTCCGCATCCCAATATTCCACTCTTGGGAAACAACCCAAGCAGCCGGATGCAGGACAAACCAAATCAGAACCGTCGGACTGGGCGTAGAAGTAATCCGAGAATTCAGGCTCTGATTCGGTTCCTACATTAAGGTACACGCGAACTTTTGCATCCCCAGAGCCGCCACCTGCGCCGATGACAAGGTCATTCAGTTTATCGTTATTCCAGTCCACGAAGGACGGCACGGAGTAACCAGGTACCTGGATATCATCGCCGTCGGCTTGAACGAGCTCTTCAGGTCCGAGATTGAGCATTGTGCCGCCATCGTCTATATCGCCGGGAGCGGAAACGGTCACCAGTTTCAAAACAGCACCTCTCAAATCAACCGCTCCATCGGCATGAATACCATCTGGAGGGCCTGTAAGCATGAGAGTAATGTAGTTGTCAGCCAGGTCATTTGACCAATCGTGTTTGCTTATATCTATGTCAAATGTTATCCAGGTCCAAACGTCATCTTTGTGCTTGACTATACCTACCTGTTCGCTAAGCACCTTGTTTTCTGGGTCAGTCCCGGTATCAATCCAACCATCGGAAGGGTCGTACCATAGTGTTCTTGGGGTTGGGCTGCCGGTATAATCTACCATAAGGGCCTGGAAAGATACTGATATAATCTGCTCTACATCAGGTATGCTCGAAATATCGAAGCCAAACCAGGCCTGTGAGTTACCAATCTGACATATCTCATCCGCATAATCACCAACAGTCGGCAGGGACTTTGCGACCGGATTGAATGTGTAGGTCTTCGGCAAGTCATCCGCAAAAGCTGGAGTAGTCCCTAAGAGCAGAACCACCGCCACGATACTCAGTTTTGCCTTCATCATTCCCTCACCGTTGGCCATCGAACAAGCAACAGTGTACTTGTTTGGGGAAAAGAAGTCAAGAGAAAACTGTGGCAATTCTCGCAAAGATGTCCGTTATTTTGTCAGCCTTATATTATCAGCCGTTCTGAGCAGGCCGCATTTTTTTGGCCCTGCGAGTTGCCTTATCATCGTCTTAGTGGTTATAATTGTCAATATACAAGAAAGGGGCAACGCAGATGCGAAGATTAGCGGCTATTGTTATTTTCCTGGTACCGGCAGTTGTTGTCGTGTTGCTGGCAGCTATTTTATTGGCTACGTGCATTCAAAGGAAAGGACAGATTATGAATGAACAAGCTAAGGCCGTTTCCACGCCGGGCGTTAAAAATCTTACCATCACAGTTACCTATGACAATAACCCCTACAAGCAGGAGTTGGAAACCGAGTGGGGCTTTGCAGCATTTATAACCGGCACCGAAAAAACCATTCTCTTCGATACCGGCGGTGGCAGGTTGCTGCTCGATAATATGGAAAAATTAGCAATAGAACCTGACAGCGTAGATGTGGTGGTTCTTTCTCATATTCACGGCGACCATACCGGTGGATTGAGCAGTTTTCTTGAGAAGAACTCAGATGTTACTGTTTATCTGCCTTCTGTCTTTCCAAAAAAGTTCAAAGATAACGCACGAGAACACGGAGCAAAAATAATTGAGGTCAAGGAGTCTCTGCAGATTTGTGAAAATGTCTATTCCACCGGCCAGCTTGGAAGACTAATTAAAGAGCAGTCCTTGATTATCCGGACAGATAAGGGCTTGGTTGTAATAACCGGCTGTGCGCACCCCGGTATCGTGAACATCGTGAATACAGCAAAAGAGTTAATAAATGAAGATATCTTGTTGGTAATGGGCGGCTTCCATCTCGAATGGGCAACCAAAGGCGGGATAGAAAAAATTATCTCGGCTTTTAAGCAATTGGGGGTACGCTATGTCGGCCCCTGTCACTGCTCAGGCCACAAGGCAAGAAGCCTGTTTGAAAAACATTTCGGCAGCAATTACATAAATATTGGCGCAGGAAAAGTAATAACTTTGACCGACCTGAGATGAATCCCGCTCATCCAATGGGCAGGATGTAGCTGGCAGTTTTCAATAATCTTTAAACTTTCTCATCCATTGGGGCCAGTCTTCTGGGCGCGCGGCGCCAGCTTTGGTCCAGGGGCCTGCGGTGTCGAACTCGCGATGCCACTTGAAGGTCCATAACTCTTTTAGCCCGACCTTTCTGACAGACCAATCCATGAAAAGACTGTTTGTACCTCCATTATGCCGGTTGATGCAGACAGTACACGCCGGCCACTCAAGTTCATCCGGCGTGTACATATCGTCATACTGAGGAGGTGGGTCGTAGCTGGTGTCTAAGCTGGCGCCGGCGTGGATGCAATCGAAAAACACCGGCACACTTGATGCACCCCTTACAGACCAGGCCCTCCAGGCCCTGGTGCCGATAGTCGAACTGGCAGGGAGGGGGCGGATGAACAAGTACCAAAGCCAGGCGTTCGCGCCATAGCTGCCGGCAAAGGCCCCCCAGGAAGGGTGTCCGTTATTTACCCAGGCGGAAAACTTGCTGCCCGGCCACTCTACAGATTCATAAGGAGGGTTGGAGCGTCCGAGCTTCGTGGCCATTGGGCACAGGGACATATCATTAAAGTCGCCGTAGTAAGCTCCCCATTTGGGCGTTTCTCCCTCCATCCAGGGCCACCACCAGCCTCCCCATGGTGCATCAGATGGGTTCGGGCTCTCGGTATCAACAGAAAACGTCGCAAATGTAAGGCCCCATTGGTGCAGGTTCGACTGACATTTAGCTGCTTTAGCCTGTCTCTTAACCCGCTGGAGCGCGGGTAGCAATATCGCCATCAACAGCACAATAATGGAAATCACCACCAAAAGCTCTATTAAGGTATATCCTTTTCTTTTGCACATGATGCTTTTCTTTGTCTTTTGCCTACACTTGCATAACCGAAGGTATAAGCGAAGAAGGTTCTTCCAAAACCGACATTTCCGATTTAAAAATGAGGCACCGCCACTGAGCTTGCCTGCCGTAATTATAACACAATCGGTCGCGGTAATGCACTCTATTGGCGAGAAAGTTCTCCACGGGTGCCCGTCAAGTTTGTAGGTAAAAATAACCCTCCAATAGATGTATTTTTGG
>CAYUFX010000174.1:0-6825 GCA_964444135.1 uncultured Pirellulales bacterium
GACACATTGACCGACTTAGTGAATAACAAAAAGCTCTCCTGGAATGACGGTAAGGTTGACCAGAGAATCATTGACGATTATTACGCCGACCTTACGGCCCGCAACTTTTCGCCGCACACCTGCGCTTCGGCGATAGAGATATCCCGGCCGGTCAATTTGAAAAAATGTCTTCGGTCGATTGATATATGTGATGGCGTCGTGCGTGCGGTCCCGGACGAGGAGATTGTCGATGCAAAGGCGATTGTCGGCAAATACGGATTGGGCTGTGAGCCGGCTTCGGCGGCGACAATAGCCGGCTTAAAATATCTTAGAGCTGAGAATATAATCGGTGCCGATGAGCGGATTGCATGTGTGCTGACAGGCCATCCGCTAAAAGACCCCAATGTAACGGTCAACTACCACAAAGAAAAGCAGGGCAGATACAGCAATACGCCCATAGAGGCACCGAACGACCTCGATGCTATTATAAAGCTGATAAAATAAAGCAGGATTATGGGGATTGGAGAAAAAACATGCTCGATTCAATGATTGAATTTTTTAAAAGCGCGATAACGGAACAGATAACCGGTGACCCTGTTTGGGCAACTTTGGCTTTGGTGGGTGAGGCGATATTTGGCGGACGGTTTGTCTTTCAATGGATAGCCAGCGAATACAAAAAGAAATCTTACGTGCCGGTGGCTTTTTGGTTTATGTCATTAGCGGGCAGTTTAATCTTATTTAGTTATTCTGTTCATATAAAAAACCCGATTTTTATGCTTGCGTTTTCGCTGAACACCCTGATATATTTGAGGAATCTTCACCTGATTCACAAACATGCTAAGAGAAGTGTTGTCACTGTTACTGAGAAAACTGAGGATTGAGCAGGATATATGAGTGGTCATATACTGGCGCCTTGAAAGAGTTAAGGTGCCTTATGGGGAATGAGCAAAAAGCACAATTATATTGGGGATGTCCATTTTGGAGCGACGTCTGAAACTAATATTGTCAGGGAAGAAATCCCGTTTAGTGTTGGTCACTATTCTGCTGCTTGGGGCAACTGTTTGGGTGTGGGAGGACGTGGTCAAGGATCGCGTTATTCCCAAGCGATTCGGAGTGGTCAAGCAAGGCCGGATATATCGCAGCGGTCAGCTTTCCTCATCACTGGTTAAAAGGACCTTAATCAAATACAAGATAGGGGTGATTGTTAGTCTGTCGGGCGATTCAGCGGGTGACGTGGATAAGGAAGCTGAGAAGCAGGCAGCCGCTGAATTGGGTGTTGAAAGATTGGTATTCCCGCTGCGCGGTAATGGTACGGGCGATATTAATTACTATGCCAAGGCGATCGCCGCGATATGTAAGGCAGAGAAAGAGCACAAGCCGGTGCTGGTACATTGTGCCACAGGAGCGCAACGAACCGGCGGTGTGATTGCCGCTTACCGGTTATTTGTGGAGGGAAGGGATGTGCCTTTTGTTCTTGCCGAGATGATGCGTTACGGATGGAATCCCAGGCGTAATGTGCATCTGCTGCCTTATCTGAACAGTCATATGGAAGAATTGTCGGTGCTACTGAAGCAGATGGGCGTTATTGAGGATGTCCCAGCCTTGCTGCCAAAAATAAGCCCTGTAGAGTAAGGGCAAAATTGCCTTGATAGTCTTGTATGGATACCGGATGATATGGATAATTTAGATAGTGCATCCATTCCGGGAAAAATCAAAACACTGTTTTTTCTCTGTGTGTTGCTGCTTGCGATAATAACGGCATCATGGGGTATTTCTAAAACGGCATTGGAAAACCATGAGTGCTATGTCTCTATTGCTGCGCGGGAGATGCTGCAAAGCGGCGAGTGGGTAATGCCTACCTGCAACGGGGAACCGAGGCTTCAGAAGACCCCGCTTTCCTATTGGCTCGTTGCGGGCTTGTCGCAAATAACCGGAATTCTTGATGAATTCACCGCACGGCTTCCAAGTGTTATATTTGCCGTTTTGTCGGTCGCAGCTATTCTGTACTTCGTGGACAAGTGGCTGGGTTTTCGCATTGCAATAATGTCAGCTCTTGTATGGTCAACGTCGTACAGTTACGTTTATTACGCGCATAACGCTCGGCCGGAAATGGCTCTGACGTTTTTCATAACGCTTTGCTTTCTAAGTTTTTACTCGGCCATAAATGAAAGTAGTCGTAAGAGTCAAATTATATATATGCTTGTTTTTTGGGTGAGCTTCGGGCTGGCAATGTTGGCAAAGGGGCCTGTGCCGCTGCCTCTTGTTGTGCTTCCAATATTCTTCTATATTGTCATATCACGGCAGTGGAAGAAAATGCCGAAACTACTTCCGATCGTGGGGCCTGTTATTTTTCTGGCTATCGTATTGCCGTGGCCCTTGGCTGTTGCCTACAAAGTGAATTGGGATTTGGTGGTATGGAAGCAGAATTTCTTTGACCGCTTTTTTGGAAAATACGCTTATAGTAATTACCCCATTTACTTTTACATTCCTTTTATCTTTTCGTTTGTTTTTCCGTGGGTTGCTTTCGTGCCGGCTGTGCTGGTATCGCCTTTCTACAAAATCTGGGATAAGAAACGCAAAGTCATGCTGTTTTTGTGGCTTTGTTTTGTGGCCGATTTGCTCTTTTTGACTGTATCAGGCGGCAAGCGTAAGCACTATATTCTTCCTGCAATGCCTGCTTTTGCTGTCCTAATCGGCATTTTAATGGAAGATATGGTCTTTGTTCGCAGGGCCTTTACACTAAAATTTGCCAAGAACTTTCTTCTTTACCATATAATCTTTATCATTGTTTTGGCTGTTGGGAGTATGATTTATGTGGCCATAGCTAAGAGCGAATTTCTGTTCATAGCGATAAGCTTAGGACTAATCGGATTGGCTGTGGCTGGAGGAATTACGGCTTCATTTGCAAAAAGGAAAGCCGCTCTGGCATGCGGACTCATTTTCACAGGTTACTGTATCCTGACGATTTGCTATATCAGCTTATCAGCTCCTCTGAATAATAATAATTATACTAAAAGGTTTGCATTGGCGATATTAAAGACAGTGCCTGCAACGGATGACTTAGTAGCCTATGGGTATGTTTCTCTGAGAGTAGTTAATTACTTTGGAAGGCCGATTCGGATAATTGATGACAAGTCTTCACTTTACGAGCGATATGACGCGGGCACGTGGATTCTTGCAACTGATGGTGAATTGAAAGAACTTGAACAGGATGGCCGGTTAAGAAAAGTTTACCACAACGACAAAGCTGAAATGCGAGGACAAAACAGAAACACAAGAGGCTCACTATTTCACAGATTGGCGCCGAAGGCCGAAGATAGTTTTTGATCGCATGCTGAACAAGCTCAGTTTGTCAATTGCGTTATCAATTTATTCTCGGCCTCGGTTATTTTTCGGTCATCGTTGATCTTTTCGACTATCTTGATGGTATCTTCAGCGGATAATCCTTCATTCTTTATTAGCCAGACGGCTACCAATATAGCGACTCTCTTCGTGCCGCTGCTTCCGTGTAGAAGAGCTGGCAGATTTTCCGGATCAGCCATTATAGCGAGGAATTTATCCTGTATTTCCTTGCTGGGAAGAAAGCCCCCTTTTTTAACTGGCAGCTCAATATATTTTACACCATTGTTTTTGGCCCAGGTTATTTCTTCGGGGTACCAGTTTCTTTCCCTGTGCTCGAAAGATGAACGGATATTTATAATTGTACTAATATGATAGCCGTACAACAAACGGGGATAATCCATCCCCCGCGGCTGGCCACTGATATAGAGTACACCCGGCTTTACGATGTGAAAATTCTTGATGTGGAAGTGCCTGACCAAAAACACTATAGCTGCCGTTATTAACGCAGCGATTATCAGGCCCCTCGGCGAGAATCTTTTCTCTTTCATTTAGTCACCCGTTAAATTTTCCTGGCGATGGATTTTGCGTATTGAATATATCTTTTTGTTGGTTGCCTCGAAATAGACTCTGCTTATCATTTCGCCTATCAACCCAGTTGCAATGAAAATCAATCCAACCAGTAAAAGTAAGCATGCCAGTCCCGCTAATGGGCCATGTTCAATAAGAATCGGCACGTTATATACAAACTTATCATATAATATGTAGGCAGCCAGCGAGGCGCTGGCAACTATAGAAAACAAAGCGGCTTTCCCGAAAAAATGTAACGGATTGGTGATGTAGCCGAGCAAAAATCTTATTGTTATCAAATCGAAAAAAACTTTAAAGGTTCTCGAAATTCCGTAATTGCTGGAGCCTTTGGGTCGGACAATATTTTTTATAGGTATTTCTATTATTTTAGCGCCGCTTCGTGACAGTAACGCCGGAATAAACCTGTGCATCTCGCCATAAAGATTTAGTTCCTCAATAATTTCGCGACTGTATGCTTTGAACGTAGTGCCGAAATCGTGGATTTTAACTCCGCATACCTTTGAGATAAGCCAGTTTGCCGCCTTGCTCGGCAGCCTTCTCATTATGAAATTGTCCACCCGGTTTTTTCGCCATCCGCTGACGACGTCGTGGCCGGCGTCGATTTGCTCGATGAAATCTGGTATCTCTTCCGGTGCGTGCTGGAGGTCGCCGTCCATGGATATTATTATCCGTCCTTTTGCGGTATTGAAGCCGGCGGCGAGGGCGGGAGTCTGACCGAAATTGCGGCGAAGTTCGATAATCACTGCTCTGCTATCTTCTTTCGCAATCTTTTTCAGCACTTCCAAAGTTGTGTCGCTACTGCCGTCGTCAACGAAAACAAGCTCATAATCAAGACCAGTGCCGCTCATCGTTCTGACTAATCGTTCGTAAAGCTCGTTGACAACCTCAGCCTCGTTGTAGAGCGGCACCACAACTGAACAGCTAACATTGGTAGTGCTATAATTGTCCATAGTGTCTTAATTCTATTCCCTCATCTTTGAAATACCGTTTCGTTTTTTCACTGCAAAGAGCTTCCAGTTCGATTTCTCGCTGTTGCAGCAATTTGGTTTTAGCCGGGTCTAAACCATTAGCAAATCCCGGGTGGGTCATCACTTCTGCCGTCTTTACAGGATTATATGAAGCAACTGCCTTGAAGAAACTTACGTTTGCCCTGCCGGTGTGTGCGACCCCAAACAGTGCATCGGTTTTAAGAAACCCTGTATTCTGGGTACGGTTTATTCTGGCCATAATACGAAGTATGGCTGCGGTTTTTCTGCCACGTTTATCAGTCAAGGGCCAAGGTTTTTGACAGAGTTCTTTGGGCTCCAGCGCAAAACGCAAAGCGGGAATCTGAAAATATCGGGCCAACTCACACACTATCGTAAATATAGCTGGAAAACAGTGAATATGTTTATGCGAGTCCAAATGAGTGGGTTTCAAGCCACTATCTATGACACGCTGTATTTGAGCTGCCATTTCAGTCCTTATTGCATTTCGGAATTTGTGCCCGGCTAAGGACAAAAGTGCGAGTTTGGCCTCGGAGCCACCGAACCGACCATCGCCGCCCAGCAGACAGCGGACGTTGTGGTCTTTCGAGACAGGTAAACCTTCAACCAGATTAAGATGAACCCCGACACCAAGAGTTGGTAACTGCTTGGCTATCTCACAGGCCTGTTCGGCAGCAGGCATATTGGCAATAATTGTAGCGCTTGTCAGCACACCCTCAGTATGAGCCTGCAACACCGCCTTATTTACCCCTTCGGAAAGTCCGAAATCATCTGCGTTTATGATTAACCGTTTGTTCATCTATAACAAATTTAAGCGCAACGGACAAATAAGTCAATGAGTTTGTTGCAATCGGCTGTATTCGGCTCAGCAGGAGGCGGCAATAAAAGAAATTATTTAACTTCCTATCAGCAAGTATTTAATATGCCGAAAACTATAAAGCCGATGGTAAGAGCTAAGGAGCCGATCGTGTGCAAAAGGACTGTGTTTTGGCTGGCGCGGTATTGGCCGGGCTTGACCAGGTCTCTTTTATTTGCGGATTTTATTGCGAGAGCTGCAATCGGCAGTGTAAACAGATAAAACAATCCCGCAAAAAACATTGAGCGGTAAATCAACATAGCCGCTGCAATAATAAAACTTGTAATCAAGGCAATTCTGTAAATCCATATTGAAGTCGGCACGCCGAAATGAACGATAAGTGTTTTTTTGTTTACCGCGGCGTCGGCAGCAACATCGGGAAATTCATTTATTAAAATCACTAAAAAAATCAATATGGCAACGATGGCAGCAGGCAAAAGCGGGACAGTATCAATAGTTTCCGTCTGCAAATAGTAGGAGGCATATACGGGAAACAGGCCGAACAGCAGCGCAATGATAAACTCTCCGATATAACGGTATCCAAGCTTGATAGGCGGGGCGGTGTAGAAGAAGCCGCCGAGCAATCCAATAATGCCGAGAATTAAAATAAAGACGCTCTTTGTCAGAAGGACAATGAGAAGTCCGATTGCTGAACCTGCCGCAAAGGCGGTCAGGGCGGCGAGTAGAACTGCTTTGGGCGAAAGAATGCCTTGTTGAATGTAACGGCTTCCACCTGAAAAGGGCGTTGGGTTTTTATTGACCCAGTCGTTTCCGGAGATATGGTCGAAGTAATCATTGGCCAAATTGGCACCGGCTTGCAGGGCCACTATCGCTACTAACGCCAGGATAAATAAACCGAAATGAAAGGAACCGGTCGTTGCGTAAGCGAGAAAAGAGCCGACCAGGATGGGGGCTGCACTCGCAACGAGGAACTTCGGCCGGCAGGCTTGAAAAAGAGTAATCAAATTTGAATTTTCAGAAAGAGATTTCATAGGTCGTTAGTATTTTACACAGCTTAACAAAATTGCCTTGTGTCCTATGATAATTGAACAGCCGGATAACTTAGCCATTCAC
>CAYUFX010000175.1:0-6814 GCA_964444135.1 uncultured Pirellulales bacterium
TGGCGGTCAGGCAAAAACTGTCCGATGTTTACAAGCAACGTCTGGAGATAATGAGCAAAAGGATTGATGACCTTTGGTCGGCCCGAATCGGGTTGATCAAACAGGAATCGTCGGGAAAGCGTCAGCCTGTTGAGATGTTCGACCTGCTTGTCGGCCGAGACAATGGAACCGGCGGCTCAAAAATATGTGATGCGATTATTATTTATGACAGTAATGGAAAGCTGGTTTATCCGGTTGCCGGAGATAGCTACTATACGGGTGGACTTTCGGAGGAGTACAACGAAGCATGGGGTGTTGAATTTACTGAAGAGGATTTTACCCGAGCGATAAGATTGTATGAACAAATCGCTGATTCCCTCGTTAATGACTATAACTATACCTATTACAGCGCTTTATTGGGCAATGTCCGTTGCTTGAGGAAATTGGGAGAAATTGAAAAGGCCATTGCTCTGTGCCGCGAGATTGCTTATGGTAAAACTTCCGAAAGCATAAGCTCATCTTCCGTGGCTCTGATAGCTCGTGCAAGAATCTTACTTGTAAATTTGAAGAGCCAAACCCAAGAAGGTCTCAAGCGGTCGGATTTGCAAAATCTGATTAGTTCCGCTATCAATTATACCCCCGACGATGGTTCCGGTTTTTTGCCAATGCCATCGGAGACAAGGATTTTTCTTCTGCGCAAAGCGCTTGAAATTGTAGAAGAAAGCCAATGGGCTGAAGAGCTAAAGCCGCAGGTTCTAAGAGCCAAAGAATTGCTTTCAGCCGAAGAATTGGCCGCCGCCGCTCTTGAGAGGTATTATACCGGGGCAGTATCGCAAGCCTGGTCTGAAGATGATGCACTCAAACTGGTATCGTTACTGCGTGCGACTCTGGAGACAATTGAAGGAGTTGAATGGAGTGGTTTGACCGAACAAGTAACCGAACAAGTGAAACGACAAATATCTACGGTATTAGATTCGTATCAGACCAGGAAAGCGGGCGCTGCTGCGTTTGGCCGACCTGCATTTGCCACATTTGAGTCCTGGCCCGAAGACAACCTTCGCAGGCTGGACTTGCCGGAAGAGGCCTTTGGGATGTATCACAACTTTGGGGGCAAGACATACTTATTGTTACAGAAGGCAAAAGAGCTCGGTTCTGATTTCGATTTATGTGGAGATGACCTTAAAGAGCTTGGCATTTCTTACAGAATAACAGACAATTTTGGTGAGTATGCCTCTGGTTTGGAAAATCCGGAAACAGCGGCTTTCCTGAAAGCTCCGTTAGGAAGATTCTTTCCAAGCTGGGATGTTGAAATTCATTTTAAGGATGTCGATATCTTTGAAACTACAGCCGGCAGACAAGAAGTCATGTATATGTTTACCGGACTGCTGGCTATTGCCGTGATGATTTCGGCCGGTTCGCTGGCCACCAAGGCTGTAGGAAAACAGATAAGGATAAACAAACTAAAAAACGATTTCATTGCCACTGTTTCACACGAATTGAAAACGCCCTTAGCCTCGATGCGTGTGTTAGTAGATACTCTGTTGGAAGGCAGCTACCGGGACCAGCAACAGGTAACCGAATATCTGCAGCTTGTTTCAAAGGAAAATGAAAGGCTTACCGGCTTGATTGATAATTTTCTTACCTTTTCAAGGATGGAGCGAAACAAGCAGACCTTCGAAATGGTCGAGACCAGCCCGGCAGCAATTGCCCGTGATGCCGCAGAGGCGGTTAAGACCAAATTCGGCAAGGGCCAATGCAAGTTTGAAGTAAATATCCGTGAGGATTTGCCGGATGTGTTAGCTGACCGTGATGCGATGGTAACGGTGCTTGTAAACCTTCTGGACAATGCGTACAAATATTCTTATGATAACAGGCAGATTGAGTTGAGAGCTTTTAGCAAGGATGGTTCGGTTTGTTTTTGCGTTTCCGATAAGGGTATGGGTATGTCGCGCCGGGCCGCCAGGAAGATATTTGACAGGTTTTACCAGGCTGACCGCAGTCTTTCGCGAGGAGCCGAAGGCTGTGGATTGGGTCTAAGTATCGCTAAATTTATCGTAGATGCCCACAAAGGCACAATTTCAATTGACAGTAAACCCGGCGAAGGAAGTACCTTCACCGTGAGATTACCCCGCACCAAAATCAGGTAGATCAGGAAAGGACAAGACTAAGGACTTGTAAATAAATTATCTTCCATTTTTGGCTGGCTGCGGCTTCGGCTGGCGGTGTCAGCAAAACTCGGACTACCAACCAGTAGGCCTGCGTTTTGCTTCCTTGCCAGCCTTGTCCTCGCTCAGTCAAAAACGAAACCTAATTTCTTTACCAGTCCTAAGAAGGCGGCCCGCCAACGGGCGAATTTTGGTGCGGGTCAATTAAAGCTCAGCAGAAAAGGATTACTAAATGAGAAGCGTACTGATTGTTGAAGACAATGAGGCCATGCTTCGGGGTCTGGAGGACAACTTCGAGTTAAAGGGCTACCGCGTCAAGACCGCTCGTGACGGCGAACAGGGCCTCAACGCAGCACTGTCCGAGAACCCCGACCTGATTATACTGGACATTATGCTGCCCAAAATGAACGGCTATGAAATATGCAGCAAGGTCCGTAAAAAGAATCTCGATATGCCTATAATCATGCTGACCGCCAAGGACCAGGAATCCGACGTTATCCTCGGGCTTAATCTGGGCGCGGACGACTACGTAACCAAGCCGTTCAGTATCAAAGAGTTATTGGCCAGGGCCGAAGCGTTTATGCGACGCAGAGGAGAGGAGGAACCGGAAGTTTATGAATTCGGCAATTGCCGGTTCGATACTGTCGCGGGCACTCTGAGGCGCGACGGCAAAGAAGTTAAGCTTACTCCCGGGGAACTAAAGATGCTGCATCTGTTCCTTAGAAGGGCCGGATGCACCCTGACATGCGACGAGGTACGAAACACTGTGTGGGGTTATTCCCGCTTTATTACTTTACGGGACATTGACAATGCCGTCATTGCCCTGAGGAACAAGATCGAACCCGACCCGAACAATCCGACATTCATTCATACTGTAAAACTTATCGGTTATAAATTTGAGCCGCCTGAACCAAATGGAAACGATTCTGATAATTGAAGATGATGCTACAATGCTGCGGGCCTTGAAGGACAACTTCGAGTTCAAGGGCTACGGCGTACTTACGGCGGACGATGGTGAGGAAGGATTAAATACCGCTCTTAATAAAAAGCCTGACCTGATTCTTCTTGATATTATGCTGCCGAAGATAAACGGCTATGAGATATGCAGACTAATCCGTCAGGAAAATCTTAATATGCCTATAATAATGCTGACCGCTAAAGGTGAGGAATCGGATATAATATTGGGTCTGAATCTCGGGGCCGATGACTATGTTACCAAGCCGTTCAGCATAAAAGAGCTTCTTGCCCGTGCAGCAGCGTTCCTAAGACGAAGCAGACAAACCGAACAAGACATTTACGAGTTTGGAGACTGCCGGCTAGATATTCCCGCCAGAAAACTAACTCGCCAGGGAGATGAAATCAAACTCTCACCAAAAGAGTTCGGATTATTGGAATTTTTTGTCAAGAAGCCGGGCCGGGCACTTACCCGTGATGAGATACTGAATATGGTTTGGGGTTATGACAGCTTTATCGGTTCCCGGAGCATCGACCGTTTCGTCACAACACTACGAAACAAAATAGAGCCGGATCCGCACAATCCGAAGTTTATTCACACGATACGCGAGATCGGCTACAAGTTCGAGCCTCCTGAGTAGAGTAGGGGCGGTTCGCGAACCGCCCCTACAAGGTGATGAGTATTCACCGTTCCGCTGCTTTTATGGCATCGGAAAGTTTTAGCGTGCCTTCGTATAAGCTTCGTCCGATTATTACCGCTTCGGCTCCCAATTTGGCCAGTTTTTTAATGTCAATCAACTCTTTTACGCCTCCTGAAGCGATTATGGGCATATCTACAGTTTCGATAAGTGCCTTTGTTCTTTCGAGGTTTGAACCTGTCATCATACCATCTTTAGTAATGTCGGTATATATTATCGCCGCCAAAGGTAGTTTGGCTGCTTCGGCGGCAAACTCCAATAAGTTATGGTGGCTGTCCTGCGTCCAGCCGTGAGTGGCGACCTTTGAACCTCGGGCATCAAGGCCGAGTATAATTTTACCGCTGAACTTCTCAGCCATTTCACTAAACCATTCGAAGTCGCTAACTGCTTTGGTGCCGATAATTACTCTTTCGAGACCTTTATCGAGCAGTTTTTTTATGGCTTCTTCGTCGCGCAGTCCGCCTCCGACTTCGATTTTGAATAGTCCCAGAGCTGCTATCGCTGATATCGCGTTTGTGTTGATCGGCCTTCCGAGCCTGGCACCATCCAAGTCTATAATGTGCAGCCATTTTGCCCCGGCTGAGCTGAATACCCGGGCCTGTTTTACAGGGTCGTCCTCGTAGTTTATCTGGCGGTCATACCGGCCCTGGATAAGTCTTACACATTTTCCGTCCCGCAGGTCAATTGCCGGTATTATATACATTTCAAGTCCTTAAAATCCTTATAAGAATTCACGATTTAAATAAAGATAATAGATATTAACCATTGTTGCTACCATTTTGTTCTCATAAAATTGAATTGCGTCCCTATTAAACTATGCTGGTGTCCCCACCCGAGCGTGGGAGTGTTCCGGCCCAGTGCCACAGTCGATAGACAAAGTGAGAATACGACCAAGACTAAGATTCTATTGTTTTTCGTTGCCATAAACCTTTTTCCCTGCCATCAAATTGGAGTCATTGGGATCGGGTAGATATTCCTTGAGTTCAACCCAGTAGATGTCACCCTTATCGCGACCCAGACCCAGATTCCATCCGGTACTGCGGGTGAAGAACATGTATTTCTTGTCCGGAGAGATTCTTGCTCCGAATTCATAATACCTGGAATTAATTCGAGGGCCCATATTCCGGGGTTTGGTCCAGGTACCATCCGGCTGTCGCAGGGTTAGGTACAGGTCCGTTTCCGTTCCGTCCAGTGCTCCCGGTCGAATGGAGTAGAATACCATAAAGGACTCATCCGGAGCAATTCCCGGATGGCAGCCTTTTAAGTTGCCCTTCTCCACAGGGATCTTTATAGCCTGAGACCAGGTGTTGCCCACAAAAGGGGCAACCCAAAAATGACCTCGTTCGGAAATAAAGTAGATACTATTATCTGCTGCCACAGAGAATCCACCCCCCGAGTCGCTGAAGGGTGGTCCTAATTCCTGGTACAAAGACCATCCCTTGGACGTGCGCATGCAGCGACGAAGACTCCAGCGTTTGGACGGATTGTTCCGCATCGATCTGGTGCTCGGGCGGCACGTGTAGTAGATACTATTGGCATCAGGAGACAGACAGGGCGACCATGTTTTGTATGGTTTTATACGCTTAGGCACTGTCCAGCCATGATCTGTGTTTTCAGTGATATAAACATACCGACGTCGGGCAAAACAAAAGGTGTTACCATCCGCAGAGAAGTGCCCGTGTGATTCCCACTGGCCTTGCCCGGTATAACAGATCAATCCGGGGGCAAAGACCTGAGGGATAGGGCCGGGTGGAGTCTGTCCAAGGTATGGGCCCTCGGCAAAGGGCTTTCCGAACACCGGGATAGAACTTATTCCTAAAAAAGCCACAAGCCAAACAATTTTTTTCTTTGTCTGTTTCATAACAAATCTCCTTTTCACTCGCCTAATATTCCTTCAGACTATCTATACGATTCGGGCAGATATTCCTTGAGTTCCACCCAGTAGATATCACCCGTGTCGTCATTAGAGTTGTAACCCCACCCGTTAGCGCGGGTGAAGAAGAGGTACTTCTTGTCAGGTGAGATTCTGGGGCTGTATTCGAAATAGGCAGAGTTAATTCGAGGGCCCAGATTTTGCGGTGTGGACCAGGTGCCATCCGACAGATGCAGAGTTAGGTATATATCACGCTGCCCATAACCTCCCGGATGATTCATGGCGGTAAACACCATAAAAGACTCATCCGGTGCAATTCCCGGATCGCCTGCTGGGTGATTCAAATTGATATGTACGGCCCGGGGCCAGGTGTTGCCTACAAAAGGGGCGACCCATATATTGCTTCTTAGGTCACTCCGCTTGCGTTTGGAACCAATGTAGACATTGTTATTCGCTGCAAAACAGAGCACCAGTTCCCCTTCCGGTGAACTCAGTGGTGGTCCCAGTTTTTGGGGTGCAGACCATCCACGCGACGTTCTTTGGCAGCGATATGGATTGTAGTGTTTGCCCGTCCCGGGTCTGTAATTGTAGCAGTAGTTGAAGTAGATACTGTTGGCATCCGGAGACACACAGCATGACGTTGTCCTGAATGGAATACTCTTTATACGCTTAGGCACTGTCCAGCCCTGATTCGTGTTTTCAGTTATAAAAACATACCCCCGCCGGTTAAAACAAAAGGTATTGCCATCAGCCGAGAAGGTCCCCCAGAGTTCCAACTGATGTGGCCGCGTATCGCTGATCAGTCCGGGTGCAAAGACACGGGCCGTGGATCCGGGTGGGGTCTGCCCAAAATAGGGTCCCTTGGCAAACGGCTTTCCGAATGTTTGGATGGAACATACTCCCCAAAAAGCCACAAGCCAAACAATCTTTCTCGTTGTCTGTTTCATAACATATCTCCTTTTTTTAGTGGCCATTTGCCTATTTGATATTCCTTCAGGCTATCTATAAGATTCGGGCAAATATTCCTTGAGTTCCACCCAGTAGATATCGGACGTGTCGTGATACGGATTCTCAAACCACCCGTTGCTCCGGGTGATCTGACCCCGAATTATGTACCAACCTCGATTAGAGAGTTATCCACGTTC
>CAYUFX010000176.1:0-6792 GCA_964444135.1 uncultured Pirellulales bacterium
CCTCGAATGTCTTAGTCGGGGATCTCGTATCAGCAGATACACGCCAAAAAGCCCAAAGACCGTATTTTTAGTCTGATTTTTGTAAGTTGCAGCGCCACAAGGACTTAGACCCAGCCGGCCCCGCAAAGCTTGCTTGTCCCGTTAGAGTGCCTTATACTCTAATGGGATCAATATTCAAAAAGAAAGAAGGGATCGCCCTGATAACCGGATACCCTGATAATCACTGCCTGGTAACCCGTTACCCCGATAACCGGTACGAAACACGCTTAGCGCAATCGAAACGAGCTGCGCATCCGTCCAACGAAACACTCAACCTTATAGTCTAATTTAACCAATTTATCCATATTAACTATATTAACTAATGAAACATGAATTATGAACAATGTACCACCAGATATGAGATACGCAATACGCAATACGAGCATCTACCCTCTACATCTGTCGAGAATCCTCTACAAATCGACCTTTTTATGCAAAACAAACCCAATGTCAAGAACGCCAAAATCAACGTAAGCTCTTTTATTACAAGTAAATATGTGAAAGTGGACAATTGGTGAAATCAGAAAAACAAACCCAAACAAAGCCAATCTTGTCCGCCGTAGGCGGATTGCAAATGAACATAAATTTCTATGATACAAAGGATTATAAAAATTTCATCCCGCTGGCCGGATATAAAAACAAACCCAATTCAAACCCAATTTCTTCAAAGGCCAAAATGAACTTAAAATCGCTTGCCAAAAAATCTGGCCAAACCCGAAAAAACGGAAAAAACTTAGATTCGGGATTAAGCTTGATTTTTCTATTAACGATATTTAATATGCCCTGTAAAAGGCAAAGATTTGGGCTCCCGCACCTGTACCTGCGACTACCTGTGCGGGAGGGACCCCGCTTTGCGGGAACCCAAAGCACAGGTGCAGGCAAGGCTGGGGGCCCTATAACGCACTTGTGGATAATGAGATAGGAAATGACCGTAAAACTGGACACACGCAGCGTCGAATCGGCTTCGGCAACTGAAATCTACATTTCAGCGGTGCCCGCCGAAATTGCATCCGCCCAGAGCCAGGCCGAGGAGATTTTTTCCGGCATTTCCGACATACTCCGTTCACCCAGCCCCTCGGAGAGGCGGGGTTCAAAAAAGGCGCATATTTTCCAGGAGCGGGTCTTTGCCGCTCAAAGCGCAATGGAAACCCTCAGCCGAGCACGCTCCCAGGCCTATTCCGGCCTTGATGACGGAGTTGCCCCGAGCTTTTTGGTGGCCAAAGAAGGATTGCTCGGCCCTGTTGCCGGTGTACAGGTCCACGCAATCAGCAGTAACATACAGCCGGAAGTGGTGAAATTGGACGGAATCCCCTGCGGACGAATTCTTCGCACATCCGACAGGGACCCCGCCTTGCGGGAATCCTGCACATATCTTACACTCTCGAATATCTCCGCCCCCCAATCCCCACAGGCCAAGTTTACACCTGCGAAAGCAGGTGAACAAGCCCAGGCTATGATGGAAAAGGCCGAATCTGCACTAAAGCAATTCGGGGTCGATTTCCTTTCGGTGCCGCGAACATGGATGTGGCTAAAGGACATTCTTTTGTGGTATGACGAATTCAATCATGTCAGAACTGAGTTTTTCACCGAACATCGGCTTATCGGAGAAGGAACCCGCCAGTCAATGCCCGCCAGCACCGGCATCGGGCTGGGCCCGGCTGACGGCAGCTACTGTGCAATGGACCTGACAGCGGTCTTGGAACCGCATAACTCCATCCAGTTTCTTCAAGCGGTGGGAAAACAGCAGTGTGCATTGGATTACGGCTCGGCCTTCTCACGGGCTTCAAGAGCAGTTACACCGGCCGGCCAAACGGTATTTGTTTCCGGAACCGCCTCCATCGACGCCGACGGAGCTACCACGCATATCGGCGATGCCTCAGGCCAGATAGCAACAACCATAGAAAACGTCCGGGCCGTTCTGGCCGATATGAACTGTAAGGATGAGGATGTGGTTCAGATGGTCGCTTATTGCAAAACGACAGAGGTCGAAAAGATTTTCAACGCCTCCAAAGGCCCCCTTAACTGGCCCTGGGTAACAGCCATTTGCGACATCTGCCGCCCCGACCTGTTATTTGAAATCGAAGCCACCGCTATGCCCAGGTAGGGGGCAATCCTGTGTGGTTGCCCTGGGCATACTACATCATTCTTTCGCCCCATGCTTACGCAACAGTTCCACGATATCGGTGTGACCCCTTTCCTTCGATAGGAACAAAGCCGTCCGTCCGTCACTGTCTTTGAGGTTGATGTCCGCTCCTTCGGCGATGAGGAGCCCAGCAATCTCCGGGCGGTTATAGAGAACCGCACGGTGCAGCGCTGTCCACCCGCACACGTCGGCTGCATTTATGTCCACTCCTCTACTTAGGACGAATTCCACATGCTCTGCATTTCGACCCCATTGGATCAGTAGGTGAAGAACCGTTTCTTTTGTGCGTGTTCTTGCATTGACGTCAGCGCCCCTTGCGACAAGCAAGTCAAAGGCATCTGGATTATTTCCATAGACTGACCAATGCAACGGGGTCCAACTCCAATCCCCGATAGCGTTGACATTGGCGCCGCTGTCGATGAGTAGCTCAACAAATTCGGGTTCATACCAAGCCGCCAAGCCCAGTATACCATAACCTCCCCCTGCATTGACATCAGCTCCATGCTCGATGAGTAGCTTAGCAATATCCTGATATTCACAATCGATCGCATCCTGTAGAGCCAGCCAGCCACGTCCCTTATTAACGTCTGCACCCTTTGACAATAGAAACTCGACCATTCTCCTATGCCAATTTGCAATCGCATCTCCCAAGGGTGACCACCACTTCTCACCCTTGCCATTAACATCTGCCCCTGCTGCAATCAGACACTCAGCAATATCGATGCGATCTAAAGTCGCTGCAGCATGAAGAGCGCTCTGGTCTTCTCCCACGTTAACGTCAGCACCCTTTGAGATAAGCAATTCGACGATGTCTTTGTCGCCGTGACGTGCGGCCACCCTCAAGGGTTTTCCATTGTCGAAATTGATATCCGCGCCGAGGGCAATCAGGATAGTTGCCATGTCAGCATAGCCTCGTTCGATGACTACCGGCAGAATTCTGGATACTTCTTTGCCGCCACCTACTCCCTTGGCATGCAGCACGTCAACAACCTGCTTACAGTTGCCTCTGGCTGCATAGGAAAGTGCCGTCCATCCTGGCCCGCCTTCCGCCTTTACGTCGGCTCCTTGCGAAATCAGATACTGAACTATTTCTTTTTGCCCTCCTGCCGCTGCAGCGTGTAAGGGGGTGAAGCCAGTCTCATCTTTTTCATTGACAGAAGCTCCTCTTGTGAGCAGAGTCTTAAGGTTTGATAGATTCCCTTTATAGGCCGAAAGGTAAATAGATGAAATATCCGTACCCTTTTTGATCAACGAATCAGCCGTCTCTACGTTGCCGGCTCGCACAGCATGATATGCAGGTGTGTGACCATTTTTGTCTTTAGCGTTTATCTTGGCACCATTGTCTATCAAGGTTTCGCACGCATCCGTTCGACCCCGCAGCGCTGCTATGTGCAGAGGCGTTGCATTGTTACTGTCAACGGCATTCAGTTCTACTCGTTTGGCGCGTTTAAGAATAGTCCTTATTACGGCTTGTGCTTCGGTGTTATTGTCACACGCAATGTGTAGAGCCGTTTTCCCTCTTGCGTCTTTTAGGTTTACATCTGCGCCTTTCGTAAGGATTCGCCGAACGAATCCCCACGACAGATTAGCGGCCCTTTCCACCGCGAGGTGCAGTGCTGTCTTGCCATTGGAATCTTTTGCGTTGACGTTCACATCATATCCAAGAAGGTGAGAAGCAACGTGTCTGTGTCCGGAACTATCTCCCTCTAACGCCACATGCAAAGGTGTTTGGCGACGGTTATTCGTCGCATTGACATCTGCACCTCGGCGTGCTAATTCGGCTGCAAACTGCCAGTCGCGATGTCGTACAACTCGTGCAGCGTAGTGCAGCGGTGTATCACCAACCTTATCTTTGGCATCGATGTCGGCGCCCTTAGCTATGAGTAAGTCAAACATGAGTATATGGTCATTCTCGACCGCGTAGAACAGAGGTGTACGACCTTCACTGTCCTTTGCATTGACGCTGGCCCCTCTTGTAATAAGAAGCCTTACTTGCTCGAGGTTACCATTTGCCACGGCCTTGTGGAGCGGCGGCACAGCAGCTTTCGTCTCTGACCGGGCGCACAGTACAAAGGCTGTTGGAACCGTAGAGAATGCCACCAATAAGACGGTAATTGCAGCTAATAAGCTTGGGCGTTTGTAGAATCTTTTTCCTGGTCTTAACATTGTTTTTATCCTTTCCTCAATATTTTTAACGGGCCCGGCTACAGCCAACGATGGAACCGGCCGGGTTGACTCGTGTTCAGAAATCAATATGTTCACAATCGCGCTGCTGTAATCTTTGGCTTTAGCACCAAGGCGGGCGATTGCCATTTCATCGCAGCATTTCTCGCGCTCGGCGCGGATTTTCTTATTCGCCCACCAGACAAAGGGATGGAACCAAAAAACGGCCTGGGCGATTATCTGCAAAATGTTGACCACGGCATCGAAACGCAGGATGTGGCTTAGCTCGTGACTTAAGACGCCTCTGCGATGCTCTTCGCTATTGACTTTAACGAAGTTGGCCGGTAGATAAATACTGCCGCGCAATAGACCCCATACGAACGGCTGGCCTATGCCTTCAACAAACCAGACCTTCGGAAAAGTTTTCAAATCAAGGCTGGTGAATAAATTCTCAATCCCGGTTCGTGCTTCGGCTGGAAGCTGCTTTCGCTGCCGCCAAAGCCAGTAATTGGTACGCAATGCTTTTACTAAAGCAAAAAGCAGAAAGGCAGCTCCACCCACAATCCATCCAAAGCCCAGCCACTGCCTGGCAGTTACTCTTGCCAATCTTTCCATAATAGTTGGTGATGTTATTGGCAATGAAGGTAACGCGAGAGGCTCGGACGTAACCGTATCTTCCATTTCAACATTGGCAGCAAGCATTTCAACATTCGATATTAAAGTCGGTTCCGGCATCTTATCTTGCGGTAGAACCGCTAATGGTATGGCAAATAAAGGCGGTACCAGACATTTAGCCAAGACAATCAGCCAGAGCAAGTAGCGAACGTGTGCGCTTTTATTTTTCAGCGCCAAATTTAACGCTGCTACTACGACTACCAGGATTGCTATCTGCCAGCTCTGCGTCAGCAGATAATTTGTGATTTGCGTTAAGTAATTTTCTATTATTACCGCTCCAATAAAATTATTAGCTATTTTTTACCCGCTAATCGTTTTAGTTTTTCGATATCGCCGGCATCGATTTTACCGTGCTCGGCAAGGTACTGCATAAGTGGAATTGGATCGCCGCCGAAGAGCCTATCGAGAAAGTCATTGACCGACCTTTTTATGACATTTTCGCTTTTGACCGCAGCGAAAAAGACGTGGGCCTTGCCCCGGATGCGGTGTTTCAAATAGCCCTTCTTTTCGAGCCGGCGCAGCAGGGTTTGGACCGTTGCGTAAGCTATTTTCCTTTTTGCAGGCAGCTTGTCGCAGACATCCTGTACAGTCGCTTTGTCAAGCTGCCATACTAATCTTAGGATTTCGGTCTCCGACGGGCTTAAAGCAGGTAACTTCTTCTGTGTCATAGCAATCTCCTTTTACAATTGTATTTTACATTTGTACAACTACAATATCGTACATTTGTACAAGTTGTCAACAAAAAAATGTGGAATTTTAAAATTTTTTTGGGATTGTAGCATTTTTGCAAAGAAAATAATTTTTAATGTGTTCTTACACAATGACTTATGTAATCTTGTCGGGGTCCCGTAAAGCAGGGTTGCTGCACTCTGATTTTATCTATCATTTTGCATTATGATTTCTGTTGTATTTTTTCAGATGAATTTGAACCACCGTAATATCAGCCGGCGTTATACCGCTTATTCGAGAGGCCTGGCCTAATGTGCTCGGCCTAAAAGCCGACAGCTTCTCTTTGGCCTCGGCCCGAAGATGTGCGATGCTGTTATAGTCCAGGTCCGCCGGAATCTTTTTATTCTCCAAAGCTCGAAAACCAGCCACCAGACGTTCCTGTTTGGCTAAATAACCCTCATATTTTGCATCAACAATTACGGCCTGATAGACATCTTCAGCAAAATTCATATTTTTAATATCAGGATTTTCGGCCATCGATTCAGCAAGAATATTACCCGGCTGGCGCAGCTTGTCCCATAAACTTGTCACCTCGGAACGGGTGTTTTTCAGATAGGCCTTGAGGGTATCTATGCCATAGAGTTTGTTTTGAAACTTTGCCCATCGCTTTTCATCCACGAGTCCGACCGATGTGCCGATTGGCGTCAATCTTCGGTCCGCATTATCAGCACGCAAGGCCAGCCGATACTCCGCTCTCGACGTGAACATACGGTAAGGCTCATCAAGCCCCTTGGTGAGCAAATCATCTATCAGCACCCCGATATATGCCTGGTCTCTGCCGAGTACGAGCGGCACTTTACCCTGTAGCTTCCTAACCGCATTTATACCAGCCACGATACCCTGTCCCGCCGCTTCTTCATACCCGCTGGTCCCGTTTATCTGCCCGGCCAGAAATAGCCCCGACACCTTCCTGGTCTCCAGATTGGGCTTTAATTGAATCGGCGGACAGTAATCGTATTCAATCGCATAGCCGTAATGAATAATCCGCGCATTTTCCGTCCCCGGCAGCCATCTAAGCATTTGCTCTTGAACATCTTTTGGCA
>CAYUFX010000177.1:0-6780 GCA_964444135.1 uncultured Pirellulales bacterium
CATAAGGTCAGTATACAAAGGCACTTAAAAAGCGCCAGAAAAAAATCCCACACCCATTTTCCTAACTCTTCCTTATTTTGTTTTTCTAAGTACTTTTTATCATCCCCGGAAAGTTTTCCCCCCTTTTTGTATACGCCCCACAATGTAGGGAGATAGCGTAAGACAGTCTTTAAAAATTGCAGCTTATCCTCTTTCCAAGCCCAAAGCATATACTTTGTAGGTGGTTTTATATTATCGGCAAAAGGATTACTCGCTTCTAATTTATTAAAAAAATATCTCACAAAGAAAGAGCCAATGGGTAGCAAAAGTTTGTCAGACTCAGGTCCAAGGAGAGGACAAAGAAAATATCGAAAGGAGTTTAGAGGGTCATACTGGTTTCCGTGCTCGATGTACGCCTTATGGGTTTTATCATAATAAAACCAGGGGTAAAAGTCTATGAGTGCTTTAATTGACTCCTTCTTCTGCTGCTGCTGTTGCTTGGTCATTGAGGTATTTTCAAATAAGTTAGCAATGCGATCTCTTAAAGCCTCTTGAACTTGAGGCCAATATAGCTCGATGTCATGATTACCGGTAATTATAGATAGACAATTTCCCTCAGACAAAAAGTTGGCCAGGGCCTGGAAGAATACCGGATGTCCATCAGCGATTACTCCCAGTTTCCAGACTGTTTTGTCTTCTTCTGTGCCCAAACCAAATTTTCGCTCTTTCGTTGTAATTTCAAACTTAATGGGAGCCCCACCCTTTTTATATTTTTCATACAATTCCAAAGCTTTACAGCCGTCTACCTGTAAAAAGTCAAACAGATCCCCGGCAATAATTAAATGCTTCTTGGGAGACTTTGCTTTTTGGAGATACTCCAGGAATCTTCTGAATTCTTCATCAAAGAAGAAATCTTCGTTTCTTGAATATCTCCCTGTTTGGTCGTTATAACCGACACTGAGATGTAAATCACTTATTACGATTAGTTCCATTTTTCATTACCTCTAAACAACTTTAGCGAAAAGGACCCTAATTGAGCTTTCAAAAAGCCCTTCAATTAAATATGTTACCACCTCCTGCTCAAAGTAACATAAAAAAAAGGGAGCAGGCCAAAGCGACTCTGCGCCCCTCTAAGTTGGAAGTAAGCGGGAATTCACCGATGAGCGGCAGATTCAGCGAGATTACTTTGTTGTTCCAGGCGAGCGCGACTTTGACATGTCTCGGACCGAACCATCCTTTAGGAACCTTCACCTTATAGAAGAACTTACTGTTTTTGTTACTGTTGAAATCGCTCGATCGGAGAGTGCCCACGTCCCAGCCGCGCTTCATAGCCGCAGCATTCCTCGATCGCTTCGATTGTGTAATCCGTACACTCTCAAGCGCATCGACTGCTCCAGAGCCATCTGCTGCATCGACGTTCGCGACGACATCTTGCCACCTGGTGTTTCCTTGCACATTCCGCTTAGCTCCGGCGAGGAGAATGGCGCGACATCACAGCCATAGACGACTTCGATCTCAATAGTTACGCACCTCGCAATGGCACGACCCCGTCGGAGATTCAGACAAGGAATTTCGGCGGCTCGCTGACCTGGCAGGACACGAATGGAGATGGCTATGATTTCTTTATGTTTGAGGTTGGTCATAATGACGAATTCACCATTCAGGCCATTCTGCCGGGTGGAGTATTCGGACAGAAAGTAGTTGTTCCCGCGAGCAAGTGGAGACCCAGTATTGCCGGTGAAGCTGACATAGCATTGACGTGTGACTCAGGGCCCAACAATAGCCAACAGATTGGCGGTGTCGCGTTTAAGGTCACTAACCTGCCGGATGAAGACGGCAATCCACTGACCAACGAATCGGTCATCGAGAGTATCCAGTACACGAGTCCCGGTATGGACCCCTCGTGCGTTTGTGCCGTAGTTGGGTCTCCTTCGGCGTTCAACCCGAGCCCCGCTGACAATGCTACCATCGTCGATTCGCGCCCTGTGCTTACGTGGTCGGCTGGTGCCGGGATGGCTTCTCAGAAGGTTTATTTCAGCGATAGTCTTGCTGACGTGGAAGGCATGGCAGATTCCGCACTGGTTGATGAGACTGCCCAAACCTTGTCGGTAGTTTGGGGGGCGGGCAGTTCATATCCTGATGGTTTGCCTTCCGGTACATATTACTGGCGAGTTACGACAATCAAGGACGACCAGACAGAGGTCGCCGGGAAGGTCTGGAGCTTTACAATCCTGCCCGGCTCTGCCCATGATCCAATACCGGTCGATGGTGCTATATTTGTCGGCAAGCATCATCTGCGATTTGCCGAAACCGGAGAGTATTTCCTCAAATGTGGTGCGGACGCTCCCGAGAACTTTCTGGCTTACAGGGACTTCGACGGCGATTTTAAGTTCGACGGCCACAAAGACAACTTTATCAAGGATTTGGCCCCGCATATTATAGACTGGAAGCAGGGCGATTCTACCTGGCAGGGTGGAAAGGGAAAAGGCATCATCGGGGCCGTCAATTACCTGGCATCAAAAGGCATGAATGTCTTTTCTTTCCTCACTCTGAATATTGGGGGCGACGACCAAAATGTCTTCCCCTATATCACCTACGATGAGCGGCTGCGAATGGATGTCTCACGGCTCGATCAGTGGGAGATAGCCTTCGAACATGCAGACAAGCTTGGCATGTATCTGCACTTCAAGACAATGGAAACCGAGAACGAATTACTGCTGGACAAGGGCGACTCTATCCACGCACTGATAATTGATGCTGAGGATCCCACGCGCGACAACGCCCGCAAAAACGCCTTGTGGGGTAACATCATATCTCAAGCATGGGGGAAAGGTCCAGCTCAACGCGCCTGCCGGCAATTTCACTTATGGATGGTTCAACCCGCGCACGGGCAATGGTCTCGAAGGTCCGCTCAAGACCGGCTCGGTTAATACCGGCCAAAAGATCGAAGTCACTGCACCAGACAAGAACAATTGGCTGCTTTTGATAAAGGGCTCCGGCAAACTATATCTTGTTTCCAGACAGACTACTCTTCCCGAAGTGGTCCCGACTGCTGAAGGTGCTATCGTTCTAAAGGCCATCCGGGACTTCCGGATAGTCACCGGGGACGGCTTTGTACCAGCTTACAAGGACGGTCGACATGATGCCTTGGCAATCAATCCGGAAGACTATAAAGATAAATTTGCTGCCGCTGAGACGAAATTCACTGGCGAGACCGGTAATTATGATATCACCTTGACAACCATGGCCGAGGTTGACGGTGAATCGACCTACAAGCTCATTATTGACGGTGAATGTGTGGGCCGGTTCACTAATCCCGAGACGTCGCAAGACTACAAGCCAACACCAAAGACATGGAAAAACATCTCGGTTGATAAAGAAGCAACAATTAGAGTCGAAATTCACATAGCCACCAACAGCAAAGCCAAACAAGGTAGGCGCATGTCCTACGCTCGCAGATGCTGGCTCGCCCTGACGCTGACTCCCACCGGTGTAGCCGAAACAAGCAAAGGCGTAGAGAAAGCTGGTGTCCGGGTGCGTGACACATCTACCTTTGGCAGCGATGAAACAACTATCTTTGAGGAAACCGTAGGCTTGTTTGCTGTCGAAGTCGAGCACTTCGCGGTACAGACGGAAACGGATGTAAGGAGCGCATCCGATGAGAAGTTATAGCTTAAATGTTGCTCGAGATGTATAATGCACAGGAGTCAGATTGGTACACTGAAAAAAACATGGATGTGCAATACTTGTGGAGAGATTACGATGGTAAGGACAATAACATTACCCACAATCGGGATCAATCTGGTGATCGTAGCTACGATTACTTTGTCATCATGGGCCGAAGCGGACACGTCGCCTGGTTCTGTAAATGCAAAGCAAACGCATGTATCTATTGCTGAGGATCGATGGCACTTGAACGGTGTGGTAACCTATCCATCCACCCAGGCCGAAGGGCTGTTGATGAACGTGCGCACGGTAAACGCCGTTTTCGAGGACCGAAAACGCCCGGATTTTAATGCGGACGAAAACACGAACGAGTTCGTCGCAAGGATTCCGGAGTATGTGGCACACGGTGTTCGGGCATTTACCATCAATCTGCAAGGAGGATATCCCGGATACGAGGGAGCCGTCAATTCCGCATTCAATCCCAACGGTTCACTTCGAAGGAACTATATGCGGCGGGTAAGGCAGGTCATCGAAGCGTGCGATCACAACGGAGCGGTTGTCATCCTTGGATGTTACTATCAGCGTCAAGATCAGATATTAGAAGACGAAAAGACAGTTCGAACTGGCGTCGTGAACGCGGTCCGATGGCTTGCAGAATCCGGCTATACCAATGTCATTCTGGAAATCGCCAACGAATTCAATCATCGCGGGTTCGACCACCCGATCCTTAAGAAACCCGAAGGCCAGGTCGAGCTAATCCGATTGGCGAAAGAAACTTGGCCGAAGTTGCTCGTCTCAACAAGTGGTTTGGGCAATGGAAGACTGCCGGACAGCGTGTGCCGGATGAGTGATTTTCTGCTGATTCATTTCAATGGCACTAAACTGGATGACATTCCCAAACGGATTCAAGCCCTGAAGAAATATGGCAAACCGATAATCTGTAACGAGGACCAGAAGTACGGCGTACAGGCAGCGGAAGCTGCCAGACTGAGTGTTGAACACGGTGCTTCATGGGGATTCATGCACGAGAAGGTCAACCAGCATTTTCCATTTCATTTCAAAGGCCGCATTGATGATCCCACGGTCTATGCCAAATTAAAGCAACTGACCAGCCCGGCTTCGGACGGGGAGGAAACAGCACCTTTGACGCCGGTCGCCTGGCTGTCTGAGGAGGAAATGAGACAGGGGTTTGTCAGTCTTTTCGATGGCAAGAGCCTGGCTGGCTGGCAAGGTGCGACAGAACACTGGGCTGCCGAAAACGGTTCCTTAGCTTTCGTTTGGAAGGGGGCGGCCAGAAGCAAAAAGGAGTTGCTCGGCCTGAAACTGATATCGACCAGAGAATACTCCGACTTCATCCTACGGTTTGATTGTAAGCTTCCTAAAGGAAGCAACAATGGGATTGCGATTCGAGCGCCTCTTGAGGGCGATCCTGCGTTCGCAGGCATGGATATCCAAATACAAGACACGCACTACTATAGGAAGCTCAAAGACTACGAGGTCTTTGGCTCTGTTTATGGAGTCGCGCCGGCTAAGGTTGGCCATTTGAAACCGAACGGACAGTGGAACACTGAAGAGATTCTCTGTCAGGGCAAACACGTTAAGGTTACGCTTAATGGGACCGTGATTGTCGACATTGATCTTGATTCTGTTGGCAAAAGGACGATCGACGGGCAGAATCATCCCGGCCTAAAGCGAGAGAAAGGTTACATCGGCTTCCTCGGCCACACCGGCAGAGTGGAATTCCGTAACATCCGGGTCAAGGAATTGTCGACAGAGAAAGCATCAGAAGAAGAAGGCTATTTCCCGCCGCCGGAATCAGAAGGTGGCTGGCGAAAACTCGACAAGCCCGACGAAATCAGACGGATTGCCGGCGTGGACCCGGATAGACTGTGCGAACTGAAGGATTGGCTCATAGCATCCGACAAACGCAACTTTGCGGCAGTGGTTATCCGTAACGGTCACATTGTGCTCGAGGTGGAGCGAGGCAATAGCTCCAAGACTGACTCGCGCCGGGTGGCTTCCGTTTCCAAAGCGATTTGCGCTACCGTCCTGGCCATCGCGTCAGAGCAGAGCCAACGGAATCTGACGCCAAAGAAGATGACTTTTGACGACCCCGCATTTCGGTTCATCCCCTGGGCGTATCCCCTGAGCGATCCACGCAAGGAGAAGATCACGGTCAGACAATTATTCAATCATACGTCCGGCATTTGCCCCGAGGCAACCGGGGCGAGCAACCGTGGAACGTGGGAATACATCCTGGGGCATAGTGGAGATCCGAAAACTGCAAGACTTGCATTCGATCCCGGCACAGCGTCCGGCTATTCCACGCACGCCTTACATCATGCTTCGCTGGTCTGCGAGGATGTCACCGGCAAGCCCTATGACCAATTTGCCATTCAGGCATTGTTCAGGCCTTTAGGTATCGAGCATTGGTGGTTTCAGTATTTTGATGGCGGCAAAAAATATGGGCGACATCCCTCCCATGGGATGGGTATGCCGGCGCGCGATCTGGCGCGAATCGCGTATTGCATGCTTCACAGAGGCCGCTGGAAAGACAAACAGGTAATCCCAAAATGGTTTGTCGAACAGACCGCAGCACCCACGCACAAGGTCAAAGGCCTGGAAATGCGGTTCAATATCAATGCCGAAACATTCTCCCACGGTTGGCAACTGCCCAGTCGCCTGAGAGAGACACGCGGCCATGGCATACCCGAGGACGCCCGTTACAAACCCGGCTCTGGCGGCCAACTCATCGCCTTCGTACCCAGCTTGGACCTGGTCATCACGCGACAAACCGGTAGTAGCGGCTCCTGGGAGTACGAGGAGTACTTACGCCGAGCGTGCGCAGCGGTTGTTCAGAAGGCCAAGTGAATTTCAACGAGGGCGATGTAGCTCATTTGCTATGAGCGGATTGGTACATAACGGATAACTCGGGATCTGCACTATGTGAATTCTTTCATAGTAATATGCTCCACACAGGATTAAGCGAGCGATGCACGCTTGGGTTCCCACCTTGTGGGGTCCCTTCACATGACGTGCAGTATTATGTGTGCCGAGCATGTTCGGCAACTTGGAGGTGAAAGTCCTCTACACAACCTGATGGAGGTGAAGTGTTAGCGAAGCGCAAGAGCGTTG
>CAYUFX010000178.1:0-6567 GCA_964444135.1 uncultured Pirellulales bacterium
AATTGGTGAGTAGTTAATTGGTGAGTAGTTAATTGGTGAGTAGTTAATTGGTGAGCTGAATCCTCATTACTTACCCCTCACTACTCACCACCTATGCTCCGCTCGCACCCCCGTGCTTTCTTGCGAAAGCAAGAGCGGGGGTTACGCGAGTGCAGGCGAGATTGAACTATCCAGCCCCTGCCACGTCCGACATTGTGAAAATCGGCAAGTACAGTGCAATAACTACCACCGATACAACGGCACCGACCGATACAATCATTATTGGCTCAAGCAGACTCGTCAAAGTGTTTACTGTGGAATCAATCTTTCGTTCATAATGCTCGCTGGTCTTTCCGAGCACTATTGGCAAAGACCCGCTTTCTTCCCCGACCTGTATCATTTTGATAACCATATTGGGGAAAAAACCTGTTACCGACATACTCGAGGAGATGTTTGAGCCTTCGACAATATTTTCTCTGGCTTTTACTACCGCAGACTTCATAATATCGTTAGCAGTCATCCCGCTGAGAACATCGAACACCTCAAGCACGGAAACACCCGAAGACAATAAAGTTGACATTGTTTTGCAAAACATTGCAACGAAGGCCTGGCTGAATACCTTGCCAAGCAAAGGTATGCGCAGAACAGCTTTGCTAAATAAATAATGTCCTTTTTTGGTCTTGTTGAAGAAAACACCGAAAATTATCAGGACAAAAACAGCCCCGATCATATAAATAATATTGTGGCGTAGAATATCGTAAAAGTCCATAAATCCCTGTGTAAAGGCCGGCAGCTTTCCTCCGAGCTGGTCAAATATCGTCTTGAAGCGCGGGACAATAAAAGCCATTATAAATATCACTATCAGGGTAATAAAAGTCATTACAAAGATAGGATAAGCGGTTGCCCCTTTAATCTTTTTGGCCAATTTATCACGGTTGTCAAAATACTCTGCCAGCTTACCCATCGCGCCTCCCAGATTACCGCCGGTTTCACCGGCTAAGATCAAAGCACAGGACAAGTTGTTGAAAACCTTGGGAAAATCCGCAATACCTTCCGAGAAAGACTGACCTTTCTTCACCCTTTCCGAGATACCCCGCAGAATCGGCTCAAGATTTGAATTTTCTGAATCTTCGGCAATCGTGTCTAAAGCTACCGTAATAGGAATTCCTCCCTCGACCATTGTGGACAACTGCCAGCAAAGCGCTGCAAGGTCCGCTGATTTGATTCGTTTGCGATGTTTTACTCGCCGGCTTTTTGGTACTCCTGCGGATGTCTCATCGATAGAAATAGGTGTAAGACCTTGCTCTCGAAGATGACCAAGTACGTCAGATGATGAAGCTGCCTGCACAAGACCTTTCTTCTGGGTCCCTGTTGAATCTCGAGCGACATATTTGTAGCTTTTCATTTATCGAACCTTCTCAAAAGGATATCCAGCTATCCGGTTGTCTCTAATCCTGGTCTATGTCATGAAAGTAACTTGCGCAGTTAGGCTTTGTCTGCCCATACAGCAAAGCAGCAAAAGCGCACATTTCTTATCATTTCACGGCTATATTTTATCGGTGTCTGAAAACCTTGAGTTTAGTAAAATCTCATAGTAGTTTTATAAAGCCTGTTTCCAGTATCATGCGCAAATATTAAGCGTAAAATTGGGTTTGATTTGCCCTTTATGCGAGAAAACAACGACTAACAACTTGTTTTTACTGTTTTGCACATGCTCTTTCCGCCGTAACTGCCACTGGCTACTAAACTCATCCCGTAAAAGCAACACTAATGACCTCTTCGGCGGTTGTTAAACCCGCCAATGCCTTATTTACGCCGCTTTCAAGTAAACCACCATAACCTTTTTTACGTGATGCTTCTCTTATCTGCGCCTCGCTGCTATTGGCAATTATCAGTTCTCTTATTTCATCATCTATAGCCAAAAACTCAAATATGGGCAATCTGCCTAAATAACCTGTTCCTCCGCACGATGTACAGCCTCGTCCGTGGTAGAAGGCTGTATTCTTGGCTTGCTTGAGGTCAATCTTCATACGCTTAAGGACTTCCTCACTTAAGGTTATAGGTTCTTTGCAGTGTTCACAGATTTTTCTAACCAATCGCTGGGCAATAATTAAATTCAGCGACGAAGCCAGCAGATACCGCTCAACCCCCATATAGAGTAATCTGCTTATCGCACTGGGTGCGTCGTTGGTATGAAACGTGCTCAAAACAAGATGGCCTGTCAATGATGCCTTTATTGCAATTTCGACCGTTTCCTTGTCGCGAATCTCTCCTATTAGAATTATGTCAGGGTCCTGTCTCAAAATTGCTCGCAGGCACTTTGCAAAATCAAGGTCAATTTCCGGCTTGACCTGAATCTGGTTGATTCCGGCAAGACGGTATTCGACGGGGTCCTCGACCGTTGTAATATTTTTCGCCGGGTCCTTGACGTAATTCAGAGCAGAGTATAGCGTAGTACTTTTACCACTTCCGGTCGGCCCGGTAACAATCATTATTCCGTGTGGTCGTGCCAGCATGTCTTTAAACTCTTCGAAAAGTTTAGGCTCAAGCCCAAGTTGTTCCAGCTCGTGCTTTACCGCCGATGCATCCAGTATTCGCATTACAACTTTTTCACCATATATTGTTGGGATTACCGATACTCTAACGTCTATACTTCGGCCGGAAGTTTTCACTTGGAATCGGCCGTCCTGGGGCAGTCTGCGCTCGGCGATATCCATCCTCGCGATAATCTTTATTCTGGCAATTACCGCTGCCTGCATCTTTTTGGCCGGTGGTACCATATCACGCAGAACTCCATCAATTCGCATGCGAACTATCATTGTTTTTTCCTGAGGCTCTATATGAACATCACTGGCTCTGCTTTTGACCGCCTGGCTCAGGAGCAAGTCAACGAACCGAATCACTGGCGCCTTGTTTGCATCTGCCTCGCCGCTGATATCCGGTTCATCGATTTCTTTCGCAAGTATACCTTCTTCGTCGCCTTCACCCTCAACCAGGTTGCGAAGCTGTTGTTCTTCAACATCCGAACCGTGATAAATCCAATCTATCGCCCGGCGAATTTCACGAGGAGAGCTAATCGCCGGCTTAATTTGACGCTTCATTTTCAGGGCAATTGTATCTATGGCGATAACATTAAGCGGGTCAGCCATCGCAACGACAACTTTATCATCATCTTCACTTATAGCCACAAGACAGAATCGCTTGGCGATACTCTCAGGCAACATCCGAGCGATATCCATATCTATCTTGTCCATCTTGTTGGTATCACCTAAAGAGATGTATTCCATCGAGAGGTGCTCAGCGAGGGCGCGAGTAACATCCTCATGATTTAGCTTCTCAAGTCGAAGGAGTATCTCACCCAGCCGACCACCTTGCTTGCTTTGCTCGTTTAGAACTTTCTCCAATTCTTCGCGGCTTATCAGACCTTTTGAAACAAGCAGTTCGCCGAAAGGAAGATTGGCTTCCAATTCCGCTTCAGGAGTTTTGGAGATGGTTTTCGTTGATCTAAAAATCTTTGAGATGCTTTGTGCCGAGTCCATCCGATTAATGTTACCTCCACTTCAAATACGGATACATACGCCTCTAACAGGCACACTGCTGTTTATCGACTTTAATTGGTGAGTCGCCTACGCTCCAAAGCTTCAGCGGCGGAGCGTAGTTAATTGGTAAATAAAAAAACATTCACCACTCACTACTCACCAGACTCCTTGTTTAACTATAAAATAAAAACCAGCAAAGACAAAAAAACCGCCTTTGTTTTGGTTTCTTAGCGATAGTAAATACTCGAATTTAATACTTTTTCGGACAATCTGCGGAAGTGATTAAGCCCCATCTTGTAATTCAATAATGCAGGGCGTTGAAATTCCTTGCATTCAGACAGGATGCCTACGATTTTAAAATGCAATGTAAACCCTTGTTCATAAAAGCGTTATGCTGCTCGATGTTCGATGCCGGATGCTCGATGCTTGCCGAGAATCAAGCATCGAGTATCGAGAATCGAGGCTGCTTTTGTAAAGCCTTTTATGGTTTATAGGACGGTTTGGTCCAGCACCAATTATATATGAGCCCTGTTATAACCAAAGGGCATCCCTTCGGGAGAAATCATCGCTGAAAGCCTGGCAATCCACTATGTGAAGTAATTTCTAACGGGGTTTATATTAAAATCCTTGACGAAACGGCAGGGATCGTTAATATTGGTAACACCTAAGACATTGTTGTCCGGGAAGTGCGCAAATAGAAAGCCTTGCGGATGTGGCGGAATTGGCAGACGCGCAGGCTTCAGGTGCCTGTGGGCTTCGGCCCGTGGAGGTTCGACTCCTCTCATCCGCATTAAACCCACCCTAATCGCCCAAAACCGGCTTTTTTAGCCTAATATCTCGCACGCAGGCCGCGATTTAACGAAAATTGTACAAATAGGCCGATAAATAAGGAATAAACTAACCCCCGGTTTCACGGGGGCGGACAATAGGTTTGCGCAGCTTATAAGAAAGCTATGCTTCAAATTTTACAAGATTTAGAATCCGCCATTGGCGGAACGGCAGGTCTGAGCCCTGTAGTTTTGTTCGGGCCGGGCTTGTTTTGCGTTATAGCCGGATTATTTATCTGGCTCGGCGGCCTGGGCTTTAGAAAACTTTTACTCCCAACTGCCGGGGCGATTACCGGAGCTGTTTGTGGTTTTTTTATAATCGGCCAAAACCTCACCTCGGTATTGTTCTCGGCGGCTTTGGCCGCAGGTATCGCAACAATACTTGAAAGGTTATTTATCGCAATACTTACAGCCGCATTAGCTGCGGCGGTTGCCTTTGTCGTTTTAGCCGGGCCCCACATTGAATATGCACAAAAAGTAACTACAGTAAGGCCGGCCGAAATGTCAACTCAGGGCCAAGCTATCAGTGTTCGTAAAAGTGCGGAAATAATGAAAGATTATATAATCGATGCCGGCCAAAGGATAAAACACGCTGGTTTACAAATGTCGGTGCATCACTGGGCGATAATAATGGTGTTGGCCCTAATTTTTATAGTGGCGGGATTTACCCTGTGGCGCTTGGCCATGGCTTTTTGCTGTTCGGTTCTGGGAACGATACTTATTTTCGCCGGTATGATTTTGCTGCTGTTGCATAAAGGGTCTGTGCCTGTCAGCATCATTTGCAGTAAGTCATCATATTACGCCACTGCCTTTATAGCAATGATAGCTTTCGGCACGATTGAGCAGCTATTACTTTGTAAACATCCAAAAACACACTCGGGGCGAAGAAGACGAATTAGTAAGAATAAGGAAGAACCCGACCGAACAAAGGAAAGGTGGCGGACGTCATAACAGCTCCGGCGTTTTGTAAAAAAAAGCTACAAAGAAAATTTAAGGAGAAAAATAATGGATTTTGTTACCATCCTTGCACAGGCGGTTGAAACTACTTCGGCGCAGGCCGCGGAAGAAGCAGTTGTCCCAATGGAGTCCTTTTGGTCATATATTACATCTCTCAATCTGGTTGAGGCGGTAACTTTCATCTCTTTCGGTGTGGTCTGTCTTTTCTACGGCTGGCGTGTCTTCAAAATATTAGTCGTAATCAGCTTTGCCCTGATAGGCCTGTTTCTGGGTGTAGCAATAACCGACAAAATTGTCGGCCTGAACAGTCAACTCTGGGGCGGAATAGTAGGCATGGTTTTGCTTGCGGTTCTTTCCGTTCCCTTGATGAAATGGGCTGTTTGTTTATTAGGTGCCGTAGCCGGCGGAATACTCTCGTCCGGGATATGGTACGCTTCCGGCTTGACCGAAAAATACATCTTGGCCGGGGCGCTTATTGGGATGGTTGCCGGCGGTATGATATCTTTTATCGTTTTCAAAGTCGCTGTCATACTCTTTTCAAGCCTCGGTGGAAGCTGTTTAATCGTGGTGGGATCTCTGGCGATTTTATACATTTATCCGCAAACCTCTGAGCGATTAGAAGAAATAATATTTACCAAAAAATGGTTTCTGCCAACCGTCCTGATGGCACCGACATTAATAGGCGTAATCCTGCAAAACAAATTCGTAAAAAGCTCCAAAGACTGGGACGTGTAACCTTTTGGTTAAGCTGAAAAGATTTGTTTGCGGAAGAATCGGTATTTTTTGTATGACTTCGCCCCCAAAGCTAAGCAGCACAAGTACCGATAGGCCGGACTACTCGTGGTATCTGTCTTTAACCTCAGGAATTAAATATTGCTCTTTCGACAAACTTCTAAAAGATTCGGTCTTGCTTTCCCATCTATGGTAATCAATCCCGGCTTGCGGAGTTGCGCTTGATCGCCACAATTGACTTAAACATTTCCTTATAAATCCAAATACAAACATACAACACTTCCTTCCAAATGCTAACTATATTATACCACAAAAGGTGTTTCAGCACCAGTAAAAAATTGAAATGTTGCTGTTTAAAAAAGTATCAAAGCCTTCTCTAAGCCTTCTGCGTGAATCAGCGGGCCTTTTTATCGGCCCACGGCGAGAAGTTTTTTCAGCGCACAGCCCTCGCCCCACGATACAAAAGGGCTGTAAGCTTAGAGCCTATCCAAATAACCCGCTCTATTGCGGCCGGCTGCAAAGCCCGATGCCTG
>CAYUFX010000179.1:0-6505 GCA_964444135.1 uncultured Pirellulales bacterium
ATAGTTAAAACATACGAACTATTCCTTTGTCTTTTCGAAGGAGGGTAAATATGAGTGGTTTGAGCAAAACCTTTAAGCTGTCAGGGTCTCACAACCGCGGATTTCGCGGATTACACGGACTAGACACAAATAAAAAATCAATGAAATCTGTGCAATCCGTGGTCTCAATACTGTTCCTTATATATCTTATAATCTGCATTTTTGTCCAGCCGGGCTGGGCAAAATACGAAGGCGGAGCCGGGACGGCTGAGGACCCATATCTGATTTGTACAGCCGAGCAAATGAATGGGATTGGCGCCAATCGCGGCGACTGGAATAAGCACTTTATGCTGATAGCAGATGTAAATATGAGCGATATAGCGGGAACAGACTACAATATTATCGAGGACTTTACCGGCACTTTTGACGGCAACAACTGTACAATTTCCAACTTCAGCCTTAGCTCGACACGCGAAGAGAACACAGGACTTTTCGGCATCGTCGGTGGAGAGGTCAGAAATCTGGGATTGCTGTTTCCCGATGTCTTCGCACAGGGAAAAAGTGTCGGCTCGATGATAGGCTACCTGGACGAGGGAAGTATCACAAACTGCTATGCCAAAGGCGCCGTCGTATCAGGCGGCCTGTACGTCGGCGGCCTGGTGGGTTTGAATACCGGCAACGTCACGAAATGCGGCTCAACCGGCAGTGTCTCTGGTGAAGCGTATGTCGGTGGGTTGGTCGGACAAGTCGGCGACGGCAAAGTGATGATGTGCTATTCGAGGGCCAGCGTCTCAGGCAATAGAAATGTCGGTGGGCTGGTGGGCAAAACAGCCGACGAAGCAGGCGAAGTTACTCACAGCTATGCCACCGGCGCCGTTGAGGGAGACCTATACGTGGGCGGACTGGTGGGGCAAGTTGAGCGCGGCAATGCTTACAAGTCTTACTCAACAGGCAGTGTATCAGGCAGCCAATACGTCGGCGGCCTTGTGGGATATATAAGGGTCCTGGGAAGGGTTTCGCAATCCTTCTGGGATACTCAAACCAGCGGCCAAGCAACCGACCCCGGCGCGACGGGCGAAACAACAGTCCAGATGAAGCTTATGAACACTTACATTTCCGCAGGCTGGGATTTCTGGAATACATGGTCAATCTGTGAGGAGACAAATTATCCCGTGTTGCAATGGCAGATTCCGGCTGCAGACTTCCTTTGTCCGGATGGCGTTAATTTTATAGATTATGCCTTTTTCGCCGACCCCGACCACTGGGGCCGAAATAACTGTAACGAGGCAAATGGTTTTTGCGACGGCACAGACCTCGACAAATCCGGCTCAGTGGATGATTTAGACCTTGAAATCTTCGCGGAACAATGGCTGGAAGGTTTTAAATAGCTTAATATTGTAAACCTAATTTCGAGTTTCAAAAGGGGCTTATACCGAATCAATTGGTATAAGCCCCGAACTTACGTAAATCGGCTGGACTCTCGTTTGTCATTGCGAATCCGCCTAAGGCGGACGCGGCAATCTCAAACTTTGAGAGCTTAATATCAGCCACGCCTCCATATCTTGCTTCCCAATCTGAAGTCCACAGGATGCCTTACGACAGAAGCAATAGGGGCTACCTAAATCCCGGCTTACGGCGCCGGTGGATATAAACGAATATCGTCAAAGTACATCGTACCTGAACCGCCGGCTACCGGGTTTTGCTTGTTACCAAGACCAAGGGTAATAGTATTGACATTAGTTAGGTTTACACCCTGGTCTGCAAACGCCTGCAGGTCGATAGTCCATTCGGTCCACCTATCTATCTGTGCTGCATTCGGATTATCGTGATTGACTACAGCGCTGCCATTAAGAGCAACATACAACGTCTCAGCAGCGTTATCCGAATTGCCCCTGAACCAAATCGATAATGTGGTCACCCCATTCTCGGTCCAGTCACGCGGATAAGTCAACGTCAAAGTCGCCTCGGAGTACCCAACACTGTTGTCGTATGAAAGCGGCATCGACTGGTTGCCTCCGTGAACGATAGTTTGCTCTGCAAAAGGAGGATTTTCATAACCAACAAGAGAACCGTTTATCGGGTTGTCGTATCCGTCTATCCACGCGTTAAATATCCTGTTGCTCTCGGGGTCATCGGTGTCAAGGTCATTGTAAGACTCAAAATCGTCCACGACAAGGAAGTTGGCAGTCGTGAAACTCCAGAGGATGCCAGTCCACGGGCTGTCGGGATTGGTGTTATTGACCTCATCAATACGCCAATAGTAAGTGGTATCCCACAGGAGTTTTCCGGGGTCATAGGTCTCAGCACCAAGGTCCTTAGTGCCTTTATACTCCGGCGAGCCGGTATCGGCATTTTTCACGGCATTTTTATCAGTGCCGAAGTATAACTGATGCGAAGCAGCAAAGACACTCGGCGAGAAGGTAATAATCTGTGTCTGCTTTACATCCACAGCGCCATTAGCGGGGTTCGGGTTCCCGACGGCACCCTCAGTAGTAAAGCTCCAGACGTGGCCTTTATACGTGGCGATGGCGTCAAACTCATCGACCCGCCAGTAGTAGGTGTTAGCCAATTTAAGTGTGCCGGGCGTATAGTTTGCAGCTCCCTGAGGAAAATTTCCGGCGGCACTGTTCACATCGTCAAAACTCTCGCCAAAGTACACGGTGTGCAATTTAGAGCCGAAACCTGCCGTCCAGCTAAGCTTCGCATCCGGGTCTACCTGCTCGGCGGCATCAGCCGGGTCGGGTGCGTAGGCGGTCTTGGGTGGAATTGAAAAGCTCCAGACATCGCCAATCCACGGACTATTCGGCTCTTGTTCATTGATCTCATCGACTCGCCAGTAATATGTCGTACCCGGAACGAGACCGTCGGGGAACGCAAAACCGGGAAAGCCGACGACAAGAAATGTCGAGGTCTGATTGCCCTGGAACGTGCTCTCGGCTCCGGCACTGACGTCGTCAAAATTGTCGCCGATATATACATCGTGCGAGACCGCAAGAGCTCCCGGCGTCCAGCCAAGGTTCACCCAGGTATCCGGGTGCATTTCTCCATTAGCCGGGACAGGGCCTATGGCGTAAGGCCATACCGTACCTTCCATAGCACCCAGGATTTCGACCTCCGACAGAACGTGGTCGTAAATACGTACATCATCGATGAGACCGTCCCAACCCCCGACGCCCGCGTCGTTAAATTTGCCGCCCCAGCCAACAATCAATGTCGTTACATCTCCCGTGCTCACGTCCCTTGGCGCACTATTGGCCTGAGGTGTATCCTCCACTCCGTTAACGTAAAACTTCAGTTGCTCTCCGCGGCTCCATGTCAGGGCAACGTGCTGCCACTCGGTAGTCTGAAGATTGCTGGAACTCTCTAATTGCTGTTCATCGTTAGGTGCTACCACTCCCATCTTCAGCAAGCTCGTGCCGCCACCGGTCGCGCCGGCTGAGTCGTAGCGCATAGTGATGATATTGTCACCACCATCAGGCTGCTCGCAGATGATAAACCCCTTATCTGTGGGGACCACATCAGATTTAATCCAGATAGCGAGCGACACGGCGTCCAGACCATTGAGGTAGTTTGGAGCGTTCTCGTCAACCACACGGTCACCATCACCACCGAACTCCAGGCATGGGCCTTTATCACCGACCGTCCATGTGGCGCCTTCGATAGTTCCATCATGGCCATTGCCGGAGCTGTCATGGGCTATGGTCCCAGAACCCTCATCAAACCTCCAGTGAAGAATGAGGTCGGCTGAGGCATTAATTGACATGCTCAGCACCAAAACAAAAGAAACCAGATAAATCAATTTTTTACACATAATAGTCCTCCTTAGAAAAGAGTTAGAAAATTACTCTTTATGCTTTGGCCACACACCAAAACACTCGCTGCCTTCAACAAGCATAAAAACACACACCTTGACCAAATGTCGTTTCCTTGACAGAATACACTAATATCCTCAAAATCATTGCGCGTCCACCTTTCCTTTAGGCGGACTCGCAATATCAGACTTATAGAGCCTTGTATCAACCAAGCCCGCACATCTTGCTTCGCCTGCCCCCGCGTCTTTCGACGCGAGTCGGGGCGGCGGGCAAGAAGCAATGGGGGCCATATAAAGACCGGCTTACGGTGCCTGCTCTGCCGGTCGATACAGACGAATATCATCAAAGAACATCAAACCCGAACCAGCAGGCTGCGGGTCGTCCGCGCCGCCAAAGCCAATAGCCAGATTGCTGACATCGGTTAGAACAACGCCGGCGTCACCGACCCCTTTCAGGTCGATACACCATTGCGTCCAGGTGCTTATTAGCGATGCGTCGGGGTCATCGTTATACACCGTCGCAGATGTGCCGCTGCTGTCTTTGACAGTGACATACATCAGTTCAGCCTCATTACTAATCAGACCGATGTCCTCATCGCCCCATTGGCCCGTACCATCGCTGGTAATGTTGGAGAATTTGGCCTCGCATTTTACACCGGAGTTATGACTGGTCAGCGCCAAACCTATATACGTAGGTGAATTCATTGTGACCGTCTGAGGCATACCCAGTTGCGTCCAGGTGCTGCCGTCCGCCGAATAGTAGGCCCGGACAAGGCCACCTATGGTACGCTCCAATTTCACCCACTGCGGTGCTGTGATTCCAGCTTCAGTATCATCAGTACTGCTGCTATTCGCCGTTCTGCGACGCTGGAAGGAAACTCCCGAAGTGGGTGTAACGACCATCATTGCATGCCTTGAATCCGCATCAAGAGTATCGCGAATCATCACGCCAGCCTTGGCCCAGGGGTCGGTGTCACTAACACTTTCCACCTTCGCTACAATCGAGCCTCCACCGGAGAACTCCTTCCAGGCGAAGTGGAACTGGTCAGAATTACCCCAGATATCCGCGCCTTCCGCAGTCATCGTGTAAGTGCCGGTTGGGCCTTCTATAAAGCTGCCCATATACGCAGGATGACCTCTGAACCACAGCGACAATACCCCCACACCTTCTCTGGTCCAATCCTGAGCGGGACTGAGCGCGCGTTCGGCTTCTGAATAAGTTGCTGTGCCAACGTTGTTGTAGTAATACGGCATCGACTGCTTGCCGCCGTGGACAATCGTAGTCTCGACAATGTGCTCTCCCCTACTAAAATCTGCGTCATGACCTACAAGGGCGCCGTTTGTCGGCACCTCATATCCGTCTAACCAGGTACTGAATATCTGGTCTGGTGTATAGTCGTTGTAGTCTTCAACATCTTCCACGACAAAATGATCTATTACCGTAAAGGTCCAGGTATTGCCTTTCCATGGACTGTTCGGCTCGGCGTCATTGAACTCATCGACTCGCCAGTAGTAAGTCTGGGCGAATTCGAAGAAGCCGGGGGGCTCATAAATAGTGCCTTTCTGGTTTTGACTGACCAATACACCGCGTGGATCTGTTCTGCTGGCATCGTTGACATCGTCGAAACTTTCACCGAAGTACACATCGTGCGAAACCGCGAAATCTCCCGGCCGCCATCTAAGGCTCACCCACATATCTTCATCGACGGCACCGTTGGCAGGACTGGGATTACTACTGGGTCCCGGTATGACTGAAGCGTCGGAGAGAAAAATATGCCCATACCCGAGACTCTGGTCATGAGCTATACGACCAGTCCAGGTCATCTGAATTTCTCTATTACTATTGTCGATGTCGGTGTCGTCGAATACAGGGTGGAATCCGATGGTGTTGCCTACTTCAAATTCTAATGACTCCATCCGTCCGTATTCGATAGCGGCTTCGCAGATGTATCCATCTTCAGTTTCGGAGGAGGCTATCTGTAGGTAATCAGGCTCGCGCGACCCATTACCGTCCATGTTGCACCAGTTCCATTTCTGTTCTTTGAAGTCAAAGCCGTACTGGTAATGTTCACTGCAATCCGGACAAAAGTTCGTTGTGGAAAAAAATACTTCTATAGCGTCCGCATTCCAGATACTATCGCCGGTTTTATTCTGGGATAACTTATCGTCTTTCATCACCACTGCGATGTAGATGTTCACGTCATCCCATAGCAGATAGAACTTTCCGCTACTGTCCTCAGGGCTGCTCCAGGTAGTCCTGTCACTACTGTCATTACTCAATTGCTCTTGCGCATCAAGAACTGCCGGGTTCATAGCTCCAAGACTCCAGTCGCTCAGGTCTCCGTCAATTGCAGCAGGAGTACCCCTGAGACATTCTATCACCAGTGGCTCTTCGGTGACTGGGTGTACTGCAGGTGGGTCCGCAATCGCCAAACTCACGCTGAGCAAAGTGATAATTCCCACCAAAAGGTATTTCTTAGCTAACATTTTTGTTCCTCCTAATTTTAACTTAAAATTGATATGAAATTTCGCTCCGGCAACACACCAAAGCAACTGGCTGTAATTTTCTTTTATTAGACTAAACATCTTGATTCAAAATGGTTTCTGGTCCTAATGCTACCTCCTTCCTTCAAAACCCAAGTATTAATTATTGATTGAAATGGAAAGTTTTCCTCTCACCAAGCACAAAGCTCTTATTTAAGACTATATGCTTCA
>CAYUFX010000180.1:0-6260 GCA_964444135.1 uncultured Pirellulales bacterium
ATCATGATGATGTTAATAAAAAAGCTGCATGATACTTTATGCGTTCCTACTTAGTATGCCCCCTTATATTGATTTGTAACAGGTCACCTGTGAATTCAACCAAGCTTAGATTATTTTTTATTTTTTCTTGTGTTTACTTTCTCCCGCTGGCTCAATGCACTTCCTGCGGCAGATTTTGAATTTCTACCCGTTCGTCTATCGCGTAAAACTTTGCTAGCTTTGCGGGCTACTCTCTTGCTCGTTACTTTTCTTGCCATTTTTTAATCCTTTAAATCTGACCCAACTATCCTTTTTGGGAAATAGGACCAATTGAAAATTTTTTTCTTAAGCTCAAAATTTTATTGAATTTCAAAATGAGAGGGGGTACTTTGACATGAATGAGACTGGGGTTATTGTCAAACTACCCCCAAAATTTGGCTGAGTCAGGGCAAACTGGCTCAGCCGTTTTTTATGATCTTGTTCTTATCACTCATTTTATGCGCCTCCCTGCGAAAAAAAAGACCACAATATATAGAAAAATGACCGGGAATTAAGCCAGATATAGTGGCAAAACCCGTTAAAAAAACAGTATCGGCAAATTAATGATAATTTGATAAGGTGTAAAGACCAACGTTTGAAGTTTTTAAATAAATTTTTTGCTATTGTTCTAAGTCCTTACAGTTACTGAATCTATGAAGAAAAAAATTTTTGTATGGGAGCAATCTATTTTGATAACTTCACAATGTTGTTAAGATAAAGATATGTCAGGCAAAACAAACTGCAAATTTGAAGCGATTCGTGAAAAGATTAAGGGCTTTCCGACGGGGCCGGGCCTTTATTTTATGAAAGGCCCGGCTGATAAGGTCCTTTACATCGGCAAGGCCAACAATCTGCGCTTGCGGGTGGCCAGCTATTTTCAGCCGGGCGGCGACCTGACCGCTTCACGTGGGCCAAAAATCACCGAAATGCTCAGTAAAGTCGAAACCGTTGACTTTATTGAAACTCCAAACGAAGTCGATGCAGTGCTCAAAGAAGCCCGCCTGATTAAAGATATCCGCCCGCCTTATAATACGGACCTTGTCGATGACAAAACGTTCCCATATCTTGAAATCACCAGCAGCGAAGATTTTCCGGGGGTGTATATCACCCGGAAACCACGGCCGCACGGCAGCAGATTGTTCGGGCCTTTTGCCGGTGCAAAGGACCTGCGGGGGGTTCTGGTGGTACTACAGAAGATATTCAAGTTTCGCACCTGTAAGCTGAATATCAGCGAAGATGACCGGAAACGCAGATTCTTTCGGCCTTGCCTTTTGTACAGCATAAAGCAGTGCACAGCTCCTTGTGCAGCCAAAATTGACAGGCTTGAGTACAAAAAAATCGTTACAGACCTTATAAAATTCCTGCGGTCGAAGCGTTCAACTATCCTGCGCCAGTTGAGAAAGCAAATGGCAGAGGCATCTGAGGCGTTTGAATACGAGAAAGCCGCTATGTTCCGCGACCGTATCCGGCTGATTGAACGTCTCGACCGCCGGGGCACACCCGATGAAAACGTTCAGCCGGAGGTCTTTGCCGCCGACCCCACCGAAGCCCTCATAAAACTGCGGGAATTATTACAAACGCCTGAGCCGGTGCGGATTATCGAGGGGATTGATGTGGCCAATATTGCAGGGGCCGAGGCGGTCGGCTCATTGGTTAAATTCATCGACGGCAGGCCCTTCAAAAGCGGCTATCGAAGGTTCAAAATCAAAACAGTCAAAGGTATCGACGATTATGCAATGATTAGCGAAGTGGTCAAACGCAGATACAAATACGCCCTGCGGGGCGAAGAGCTCTGGCCCGACCTTGTTCTAATTGACGGCGGCCTGGGGCATCTGAGAGCCGCTGAAAAGGCATTGAGAGAAATGAAGGCGTCGGCCATAACAATTGCCTCGATAGCCAAGAAAGAGGAAGATATTTACCTGCAGGGCAAAAATAAACCGTTGAAGCTGCCTGCTAATTCGCCTGCCCGCAAGCTGCTGCAATACGTCCGCGACGAGGCCCACCGTTTCGCACAGCACTACCATCACATTCTGCGCGGCAAAAAAATGATAAGCAAAAAATCCTGACTATGCGCGGTAACACCAATCAAAAAAATATATGCGATGTTATTAGAAAACCTGCCAATAAATCTGGAAAAAACCCCGTGTAAAACATGGGGCTAAATATTTTTAAAGTGGTAACTTATGATTATATCCACTTATTTCAAATAATTTACGTGAGTTATAGCAACCTAACGTCTGAATTCAGCGGCGGCGCCTTTTGCCGTCCGCTGCAATGATTTGTTATGTTTTTGCTTTCTAATCGTCTGGCCAGTAATAGAATGTTTTCCCGCAAGGCTTAACGATACGGCTATTGTCTTCAGGCTGTAATTCATGCAAGTCGTTTTTCCAAACGCCAGTCATTCCCATCAAGAGAGCATAAGCGGAAATAACGGCATCCCACTCATGGTCATTTGACGTTCTTATGTTTATGCCGCCTAACACGTTTGACAAGAAACTGTCCATTTCAGCTCGACTCTCACGATAGTTATATTTTTGTTGAGTTAAAGCATAGTAAAGAACCTTCGGGTGCGTCTCAGACAACGTGATACTGCCAGAACTGCTTGCCATCTCAACTAACACAGACATGCCATTAATGCCCATAGAGCCAGACAGCGTATTCGGAGACATTATGCTATTTCGAACCGCCGGGTATCTTCTTCTAAGCCAGAGGTCGGCAGGTCGCCAGCCACTGTCCCCTGTGCACCAGCATGAGAGCGTGTCTACACCTAAACCAAGAACGCTATTTGTTCGTATTTCATTGATAACAGACTCTGAATTCGAAAGTGTTGTGACTGAAATGCTCGCCAGCTTACCATCGCAAACTCGTAAGACTGCGAAGCCATTCGATCCGTTCCCGCCAGGATCATAACCAGCAATTGTTCCATCTATCCTTTTCACGTCAGCCACATTTTCAATTCTCACACCTAACTATGTATATATGGTTTCCTTATAAGAACCCAAACAACGCTGATTCTGTAGTATAAAACATTCAAGGTTGCAATGTAAGTGGAAAATAGCTGTTGCGGAAAACGAAAATCGACGATGTCACCCGTGCACTTGCTTTCGCAGGTGTAAACTTGTCCCCGCGGAAGCGGGGAGCAGGGGTCCAGAACGAAAAACCGGATTCCCGCTGGAGTTTATCCCGCACACGATGCGGGGCGGGAATGACAAATACTGTTTCCGCAACAGATACTATTTAGCTTCAATGCGCTTAAGCAAAGCGGCAAAAAGGTCGAGGGTTCACAATACGACACAGGGATTTGACAGCACTGATGATATTTTAATCGGTAATGTAACCTCCGCTCGACAATGACATACTTGCTTGCGGAGTTCCCCCATAAGCTCCCATATTAATCCGGTCGCCATTAGGCAATGGCTCTAAACCAACCGGAGCTGTTGGGTCCCCTGCATCGATACAGGGGCTGGTTACGGCATCCTGAACCCAACTTTGGCTATTGGGGTCCCATCGGCCAGCCTGAGACTGCAAGTGGTAATCACCGCGGACCCAGAAATCATCATTCACATCTTCAGGTGTTTCATTTAGGTTCCAGAATCCAAGTTCGACAAAAAAAGGGTCTGCGTCAATATTACCTTCGCCCGGCCAGCCATTCTGGACATCAGTGTAAGTTACTGTGGCGGTGAGATTACTTTCTATCTGAACGACATCGGAGTCAAGGCTGTTGTAATAGATAATAGAGTTTGTAACAGTCGGTTCGAAGCTGGAAATGCCGCGCCCTGTATTTGCGGCAATAGTACAGTTTGTGATTTTGGGTATGCCACCCGAAATGCCGTGCCGGCCATTTTTGGCAATTACGCAGTTGGTAACAATAGGATAGTTGTAAAAGGTAAAGCGTCCGGTCTTTTTTGCCCACATCTCAAGGCCGGCTAGTCCGTTGGACATAATTTCGCAGTTTGTGATTGTCGGATTGCTGCCGTCATGCAGCTCGATTCCGGCACCGCTATTGCCTGTGACGACGCAGTTAGCAATTGTGGGCGATGCGTCAGAGCAGTAGATGGCCGCGTTTGCATCTGTAATGGTAAAACCAACGAGCATACAGTTTGCGTCTTCACCACCGGCAAAAGTTACCGCATGATTGCCGCCGTCGATAACGGTCGCAGCCACTACATTCGGGTCGTTGGGGTCGGTCGAGGTGAGCGTTAAATTTTTGCATTTGAAATTGATGTTTTCATAATAAATACCCTGGCCGAGCACTATAAGGTCGTCAGGATGAGCTTCGTTAATGGCATGTCGAATATAATCATACCTTTTACTGCCGGTCAGGTTCTCAACCGGTCCATCCACAGTAGCAAATGATGGCACGACCAGCTCGATGCCATCGCCGGTTCCCAAATTGCGAGAATACTGCTTGTCGACGGGATTGTTCCAGTGCTCATGGACGCCGAGACTGGCCAGTTGTGTTCCATCAGCTTCCGGGTCATAAAACGTGCCCGAGGGAGGATTGTCCGCCAATGCCGCCTCGTGCATATAGTTGTCGGGATTACCGGTTACATCAACCATAGCGGGGTTCAATTCGTCTTCGTATCGTAGAAAGTCCAATCCAACAGAATCAATAGCCACCGGGTCCTGCGAGACGAATATACTGGAGCACCAATCATCACCGAAAGATACGTACTTTAACACATTGTCTGATTGATTTCTTGCCCCATACAATCCATCAATCATATACAACAAGGTCTTTCCGCTCAGATGCCTGTGTCCATTCAAATTGACCAGGCAGTTATATGAGCCCATAGTTTGACTTCGACCGCCATAATTGTGCAGAGGCTCAGGTGTCCAGCTATTTCTGGACGGAAAATAAACCGACCCAAAGTGGTTCTTTGCGCATAATGTAACACCATATAATGAATGAGGTCTCAGCAGCGCCATATTGATTAGGTACTTGGCGCCAGTAACACATTGGGGCAAGTAGGCAGTTCCGGCCTTCGTATGAAGAGGATTACTGCTGTCATAAGACGCTGCGATACGCCCGTTGTAGGTGATGCCTGCCACAAACCTGATAGATTGAAAATTCGGGTCCGGATTACTTCTGACCTTGTTGAAAATTGGGTCGCCAATATATCGAGAGGCATCGTAAATGGTAATCGCCGAACCCGACACGCCTACAACGTTTATAAGCTGATTGAGTACCGAGTAAATCACATGAGGACAGGGCATACCCTGACCGCGGGTCCACGTAGAGCCGGAGTCCTGGTTCATATTAATCTTGATGGTGATTTTTTCACCCCGCTGATAGCCGATATCCCCTAAGCCCCTGGTCTGGTTGAAGTGTCTGAAAAGTGCATCCCAGGCACTTACGTCGTTCGGTTCGCCGGTCAGCTCCTGGATGGTTTTGGAGACCATATAATCGACCATGTGCTGGTCGGTATTATCATCGTCCCACCAGTGGCCGGTGGAGCCATCCCAACTTGTTGCTGCCGGGTCATGAGTCCATACGACACGACCGGGGTGAATCCCCTTCGCTACGCCGATGGGGCTGTTCGGCGGGTCGGTCGGCGTAAATGCTGCTTGTGCAGGGGGCTCTGCGGTTACATTGAGAGACCACCATACCGCCGTAATACTTACAACGATGCAAACGGCCGCAATAACGTACCGCGATTGACGAAGGGTCCGCTTAGCTTTACGGTACGCCAAAGTTGAAGCAATCAGCCCTGTAATCCAAACGACAAAACCGCCGGCAAGCGGTGCCGCCACCCGCTGGCAGGGATATGTCGCACGGGAAGGCTTCGGCAGGACACGAATGAGGAACCATATCAGCGACAATAACCCGGCAATGGGAAACAGCCATATCAACCAGGGATATTTCCTGTTGCGTAGAAAATGCCTGCCTGTCTTCGGGCAAACCGAGAAAACGTTTTTTGCTTTTCGCAATAGCATTTCCACACCTACACTACTTTCGGCCGCAGCCTCCTTTAGTACGTTTTTTTCATTTTTGCCCATTATACTATCCGGGGCGGACACATGCAACACTTGTGTCTGGTTAATTAGTTAATTGGTTAAATGGTTCATTGGCTAATTAAACCTGACCTACTCACTACTCACCAATTAAATACTCACCAATCGAGAACGCCAACGAGAATACCTATGAAGTGCAAAGTACAAATCCCTCGCAACTGCTCGTTTTGTCGTGATCTGACCCCGAATTATGTACCAACCTCGATTAGAGAGTTATCCACGTTCTT
>CAYUFX010000181.1:0-6145 GCA_964444135.1 uncultured Pirellulales bacterium
AGAGCGAGCGGCTGTTAACCGCTAGGTTGTAGGTTCGAGTCCTACTCGGGGAGTTTTTTTTCAGCGAACTCCAAATTTCACCGGAAACTTCAATCTAAAGCCCCGCTTTTTTTCGTCCTGATATCACGAAAAATCGCCCTAATAACTGGATAAATAGCCGATTCTATTATATACTTCCGCCTTTATGATACTCAAGTAGGTCGGTTTATAGTTCGATATAAAGATGATTTTGTCATTTTTTGGCCAATTTTGGATGAAATCTGCAAGATTAGGACTGTTTTACGTCCTATAACAGCAGCAGCTCCAGTGCTAAGTGGCGAAATTAACGGAACAAAAGGCCTATTTTGCGCATCTTATTTTTTAAATTGTAATATTTATAATTCATAAGACTTTAGGTTGTTTTTGACAATATGGCTAAAGACATACTCGACGTTGGAGGTTTTACTATACTAAAGCGCCTTGGAACCGGTGCACGCAGCACAATCTATTTGGCAACCAACGAAGAGGAAGGTACAAAAGTTGCTCTAAAACGAGTCATATTCGAAAGGCCGGAAGATAAAAGAGTCTTTGAGCAGGTCGAGACCGAATACAAAGTGGCTCAGCTAATAGACCACCTCTACGTCCGAAAGTGCTACGAACTAAGGAAAATGCGCAGCATGTTTAAAGTTAAAGAGATGCTCCTTTCTATGGAATACTTTGACGGCAAGAACCTCGAAGATTGTTCCACCTTGAGTTTAGGAGACGTGCTGCTCGTATTCAGGATGGTCGCAAGCGGCCTTAACGCCATGCATCAGCACGGCTTTGTCCACTGCGATATAAAGCCCAACAATATTCTTATAAACAAGTCCGGCTCTATCAAAATCATAGACCTCGGTCAGAGCTGCAAAATCGGAACCGTAAAGCCGAGAATTCAAGGCACACCGGACTATATTGCGCCTGAGCAGGTTAAGCGTAAACCGCTCGGCCCTAAAACCGACATCTTTAACCTTGGGGCTACAATGTTCTGGGCGCTCACCGGAAAGCACGCCCCGACCATGATACCCAAAAAGAACAAATTCGGATTACCCATCGTAGAGCCGAGACGAGCACCTCATGAATTAAAAAAACAATTACCCACCGGAATCTCAAAACTCGTAATGGACTGTATCGAGGACGACCCCGCACGCCGTCCACGTAATATGATGACGGTTATGTCGAGACTGGACCTGATGGTACACAGTATCTTCGGCGGAAAGATAAAAACGAATAATAAAAATGCCTCAAACAATAATTGACTTGCTTAATAAGGGAGTAGAAGCCGGCAACGCAGATAAGTTTCGACGGGGTAATGTGATTCATTTGCCCGCAAACGGCAGTTTGATTCTAACCGGCGATCTTCATGGACATCGGCGAAACTTCGAAAGAATAGTTGCTTTTGCCGATTTGGCCAATAATCCTGATAGACATATAGTTCTCCAGGAAATTATACACGGAGGCCCCGAAGATTCGCAGGGCGGTTGTTTATCGTATCAATTATTGTTTGATGCTGTCCGCTACAAATTAACTTTTCCCGACCGCGTCCATATTATTATGGGAAATCACGATACCGCTTTCATAAACAACAGCGAAGTGATGAAAGACGGCAAAGAAATGAATCGCGCTATGCGTCTGGCTCTGGACCGAGAATTTCAGCAGGACGGCGCTAATGTCGGGCTGGCGATAAGACAATTTCTATTCTCACAACCCTTAGCTCTCAGATGCCAGAACAGAATATGGGTCTCGCATTCGCTCCCGGGCGACCGTTTCGTCGATAAATTCGACCCGAAAGTTCTGGACAGACATCTAAAAATTAACGATGTGGTCAGACCAGGCTCGGCTTACCTTTTAACCTGGGGCAGAAAACACAGCCAGGCACTGCTTGATAAAATGGCCGAGCTGTTTGATGTTGACATCTTTATACTCGGCCACCAACCGCAAGAGCAAGGATGGATTCAGGCCGGCGACAATCTGATAATTATCGCCTCCAACCATAATCACGGCTGTTTACTTTCGACAGACCTGGCAAAATCTTATACTATTGAGAAGCTAATCGACTCCATAGTACCTCTGGCTTCTATATCGTGAAGTGTAGTGTTTTGTGACTGCTCGATTAATGAATGTCATTCCTGCGAAAGCAGGAATCCAGATGTATCGAAGGTCTGGATTCCGCATCAAAGCCTGCCCTGAGCAAAGCCGAATGGGTGCGGAATGACAATTCTCCAAATAATATGTCACAGACCACTAACTCGAACAAAATAAAAGATATAATATGGATTTTATTTACTCAAACTGACCGAGATTGATAGTTTAATAGTCAATAATCAATAGTCAATTAACATGGATTGGTACTATTATATAGCACTGGCGGCAATCATCTCACAATTACTCTTTTTGCTCCTGACATATAGTAATTATCACTATGCACTGGCAAAATATAAAAAAAAGCGTTTATTGCACGAGTTGAGGACCGTACTGATTGTACCGTGTAAAGGTCTGGCCCCGGATTTTCAGAGCAACATAACGTCATTTTTCAATCAGGACTACGAAAATCACCTGCTGTGGTTTGTTGTTGCCGATAGATCGGACCCTGCCTACAACGAGCTTTGCAAACTGAAAAATCAGCTAAGCCAAACCTCAAAAGCTCAGGATGTGCAAATATTTATTGCAGGTAAGGGCCAATCCTGTAGTCAAAAAATCCATAATCTGCTGTACTGCTACGAAAAAATCAGCGACGATATCGAAGTACTCGCCTTTGCCGATTCCGATGCTTGTGTACGTAGCGACTGGCTAAGTCATTTAGTTTACCCTCTTCGCAAGACCAAGAATGGCACCGCCACGGGTTATCGCTGGTTTATACCGAAAAAGAACAACCTTGCCACTCTGGCCCTGTCGGCGTTGAATGCCAAGGTCGCCCAGTTGCTCGGCAATACCCCTTTCAACCAGGCCTGGGGAGGGTCAATGGCTATCCGCGTCGATGTCTTTCGCCGCCTTGGCCTCGACAAAATCTGGCCTAAAGCCTTAAGTGATGATTTGTCACTCAGCAGGGCCGTCAAAAAAGCCGGTATGAAAGTCGCTTTCGTTCCCGCCTGCCTGGTGGCTTCGCACGAATCCACTACATGGCCAAAGCTCTTTGAGTTCAGCCGAAGACAATTTCTAATAACTCGTATATACGCCCCGAAAACCTGGTGGTTTGGATTGCTTAGCAGCCTGTACTCAGTATTGGGTATATGGGGTGCGGCCGGCCTGGCAATCTACGCCGCGATGATCCAGCACAAAAACCTGGACCTCTTTGTTGCAGTACCAGTTGTATTTTTTGTAAATCAATTGGGCCGGGCGATACTCCGACAGAGAACGGCTGAAAAATTGCTCGAACATGAGCGCCGAGCAATGAGGGCCGCCTGTCTCGCCGACATCCTCGCCTGCTGGCTATGGTCATTGCTGCTGTTATTTTTTATTATCTCTTCGGCTTTTGGTAGAACTATCTGCTGGCGAGGGATATGCTATAAACTGCTCGGACCAACCGAAATAATTGTACAGGCTAATGAGAAATCCGAAATCTGAAACAATATCAAGTGAGCTAACTTGTGCCACAGGTAAGTGCCTAAATTTCAAAGTGCCTAAAGCTTGGAATTAAGTTTAGCTCACTTTAGGCACTTTCTGATTTCCTCGAATTTCGATATTCGGACTTATTCAAAAGACTCTTATAAATGATACGGGTGGCGTTGTGGCCGATACATCATTCGATGCGCCTGTTCGTCACCAACTATCTCCTGCTTGGCCTGGTCCCATTCGAGCTTGCGGCCAAGAATATAGGAAAGATTACCCAGAATACACAGGTTGGCCACGCCCACCGCAGCTTCAATGTTCATAATGGTCTTTTCGCCGGTCTTGATTCCCTTGAACCAGTCTTCTTTATGGCCCGGACTCTTATACACATCCTTGGCACCGGCCGGCGGCTCCCATTCACGGGCCTTCTTCTCGGCCCAGGTGCCGCCGTCGCCGCCCCAGTGAATGAACTTGCCCTTGTCACCGCGGTAAATCGCGCCGTAACCAGGCCGGACGATTTTGCCGCCGGGCTCTTGGCCTGTCCTTTCCTCAGCAGCAGGCAGCTTATCCCGGGGCATCTGAGTCCACGTCAACGTCCAGTCCGGATTCTTGAATCTGTAGGTTACTTCCATTAGCACGGCGCTGTCCCACAGGCCCTTTTTCGGCGGTGTACCGGTCGCCTCAATAGTCACCGGCCCGGTGCCGTCGGCGCCCATCCACCACATAGCACAGCTCATCACGTGGGCACCACGGTCGCGAATCTGCCCGCCGCCGGACTCAAGGAACCACCGGAACGAGCCGGGGCAGTATCTTCGGTTGTACGGACGCCAGCGCAGAGGGCCAAGCCACAGGTCCCAGTCCAGCTCAGCAGGCGGGTCACTGTCCGGCACAGGATTATTATCCTCCGGGCTGGGATAATGGAAACAATCGACCCGGCTGATATGTCCGATGTTGCCGTTGACGAGATATCGATGCGCCAGATAGGCCTCCGGCTGTGAGCGGCCCTGGGAACCGACCTGCACAGAGACATTGTTCTTCTTCGCTGCCGCTACCATCGCCTTGCCTTCTTCGATCGTGCAACAGGCCGGCTTTTCGACATAGACGTGCTTGCCGCATTCGGCCGCGTGAACCATCTGGGCCCCATGCCAGTGGTCCGGCGTGGCGATAACAACAGCATCTATATCTTTACGTTGGAGAATATAACGGTAGTCACGATACGCATCGACACCCGGGCCGGCTGTTTTCACAGCGTTGGCAAGCCGCTTTTCATCTGCATCGCAGACCGCCGCGATGTTCACCTCGCCTCTGCCGCGTCTTTCTACCATATCGCTCAAATGGTATCCACCCATTCCGCCGACGCCGATATGGGCCATTGTAATACGTTCGTTTGCTCCGCCTCTGCCCCGCGCCGCCAGCACACCGGATGGAATCAGATACGGAACGCTCACCGCCGCACCAGCGGCAGCTAAGAATTCTCGCCTGTTGAGTTGATTTGTTCGTTTCATCGTTCTATTACCTTTCTGCTCTAATTCCAGCTATTTTAAAGTGCTAAAAATCGTTGTACTACAACGGCTTTACGTTTGTCTTCTTCGTGGGCACCAGTTTAACACAGGGCAGTCCACTAACCTCCACGCCTCGCTGTCGCAGCGATTGCGCTATATTGAGCTTGAAGTCCTCGGGCGCAGCTTTCAGCCCGGCCTTTAGCGCCGCAATCGCACCCTTGCTCGGAATTCGCTGCAATACCATTCGGGCGTCCTCACGCAGCTCTTTATTAGACAACAAAGCAGCTATCGGCTTGATGGACTTTCGGGTGCCTATCTCGGAAAGCATCCACAGCACCTCGCGCCGGACCGGCACAGGCTGCTCATCGTCCAAAAGCTCAACCAACTCGCCGACAACCGCCCTTCTTTCATTACCGGCCCCGGGGCGACCGCAGTGGCGAACGATCTTCCAAAGTGCACGCTTCGCTGCTCTCGCAACCTCCAGATCTCCTTCGGTCATCACTTTGGCCAATGCCTCGACTGCCGGTGCTCCGACTTCGCCGGCGCTCAGCCAGGCATTTGTTCGGACCTCGGCACTGTCGTCCCGTATCTTACTTATCAGCTTTTGCACCCTGTCGCCTTTTGCGGCCTCGGTCGTCCCAGTCGAAGCTGCAACGACAGCCGCCGCAAGGAATACTTTTTTAGGATTGTTCATAGACATGTTTGAAATCCTTTCTCATTATTTCAGTTACAACAGATGATTTCTGTATCACGTCGGATTCTATCAGCCCCCAACGGCAAGGTCAAATATTTTTTGTACTTCCTTCTGTCCCTTAGAGGACGCCTCGTTTGAAATTGGGTTTGAATTGGGTTTGTTTTTTTTGACTGCGAAAGTATCATTTTTTCTGTAATCCTTTGTTATAAGAGAGTTTACATTCATTTTGGCCATTTCGGAAATTGGGTTTGTTTTGGCTTTGTTTTTTCGGACTGCGAAATCATCGTTTTTTCTGTAATCCTTTGTTATAAGTGAGTTTACATTCATTTGGGCTTTTCGGAGATTGGGTTTGATTGGGTTTGAATTGGGTTTGTTTTGACCAAGT
>CAYUFX010000182.1:0-6074 GCA_964444135.1 uncultured Pirellulales bacterium
AAGAATGCAGATTTGACCTCAACAACCACCCTCCAACTTACAAACATGCGCTAGCATAACACCACCAGCGGTCAGGCGCTTGAGGAATCCACGACGCGAGACCAACGCGTCAGAACGGCGCCTATTTGAAGTCGATTGGTCTGGCTTGTCTGATACGATCATTTTAAATCTCCTTTAGAAAAGAACAGCCACTGTTGATCAAGTTCTTTGTCCTCGTCTTACGTCATCCATGGCCTTTGGATAATAATTATTCGAGACAAAAGCTACTGTTGGCTTGAGCCTCAACAGTATTTCAGACGAGCCGCCTAATGGCGGGTTTTTAGAGTGGACTCATATAAAATTTTTAAAAAAATTTCCATCCCTCATTTTGCCCTCAAAAATGAACATGAACAGCCAAGTTAGAGTAATTGACGATTTTGGGGAGGATAAAATTTCTGCGTAACGAGGCCGATTGTTCAACTTTTCTGGCCAGAACCGAGTTGTTAAGTCAAGAGACTCGTTGTTCTGTGTTTTTTGACCACGGACAAAGAACGCGTTTCGTTAAGTCATATCAGATACTCTTCTTCGGTATTTGGGCAATCTCTCCCGAATCTTCTCTGATGACCTCGATGAAGTTGATTATCGGGGCCTGATTCATCTGCGGGTTAGGCTTTTTGGGAAGTAGTTCAAGGACGAGAACATTTTCGGCCCTAATGCCTTTGAATTCTTTTACGACCGCTCTGTTGGCTTTTCCTGCTGTTTCTAAGATATCAAAGCTTTCCTCCACCACCTTGTCCTGGAGCTTGATATCGAAGATGCGCTGGCCTGCCTGGTCGCCCGGCAGCGCGTTAAAACCGAGACGGACAGTGTACACGGCTGGTTTTTGTCCGGCGGCATTATCAATCAGCGGTACTTCGCAACGCAGCATCCCCTGGCAGCCGGATGTGAATAGCCAGGGCTTGTTGGTATCAGCTATGCTAACGCCTTTGAAGTCGCGACAGAAATACCCCATTCCAGACAAAGTCTGGTCACGCAGGTCAAACTTAACACCATAATTCGGATAATGATGATGAAAGCTCGGATTAGTTTTGGGATTCGGATAACCGAACCAAACGGTTCCTTCGTTATCCTTCATATCCGCGGAGGCACCGAAATTTATAGCGAACCTCTTGACGGGATTCAACTCGCCCGGCGTAACATAGACCGTCCAGGGCTGAGTTCTGTTTGGTTTACGCATCATTGCCAATGAGCAGCGGACCGGGTATGAGCATGTACAGCCGGCCGCCGCCTCCTGGGAAAGTAATAGGCCGCCGGCCGGTATCAAGCTGATGGCACAACCTGGACGGTAGGCGCCAAAGGTAGTAACTCCATTGTCGTGCTCCAGGTCGTAAAACGCCGTGCAGGCCGAGCGATAGAAAAGACTTTTCGCTGAAGCGGCGGTAATGGCGCAGGTGTGGCCGGGACGTAAGAACTCCCAGGGAACTTCCTCGCCCGTGATCGGATGCTCTCGCATAACAATCTCGCCCGTACGAAGACCACAAGCGCGAGGCTCCAAGATGATTTTATCCCCGACAATGACCGGCCGTGTGCGATAGTTCAGGGCACGTGACCAAACCATATCGCCTTTCGCGGCGGATAACGCCGTGATGCGCCGCCATTTCATGCCGCCTTCTTTGAATCTCCACGCGTCGTGGTTGCCGTGGTTGCCGAAAAAGAACAGAATGCCATTGCTGTATGCAGCTCCCATCTTATCTCCGCAGCATCCCGTTAAATCAACGGGACGTCTCCAGATTACATCTCCGGTAACGGCGTCGAGCGCGAAAACGTTTCTTACGTCGGCATCATCGTACGTCAAACTCCCTTCGGGATACTCCTCCTTAAACAGCTCGGCTTCCAGGGAGCTGATTAGATACTCAACCTGAGCTTTCCGATTGTATGATTTGTTCTCCTTCAGCTTCTCGGCTAAAAACTTTTTCTTTTCCCTCAACTCTTCGAGAATTCCTTCTCTTTCCTTGTACACACCTGTTTTTGTGAATCTTCGTCTTCTCCTCAAGGCCCGGTTTCTTTGCTCTTCTGATACTCCACTGTCAGCGTAGAAGATTTTTCCATCTCCAAGTGTAATCGTTATGTTAGCAATTTTTTCCCCATTGCGATTCCACAGCAGCTCGCCCGTTTCCACATCCAGAGCGAATATTTTGTCACTAACCATTAAATTTTCGGTCACCGCGTTTTTCTGGAGGAACTCTCCTCCTCGGGCGAAAGATGTCATTGACCCATACATAGCTCCCGACCTTTGGGCTGCCATCCGCAAATCCTTTATATCAGGATATAGCTTTTTAGAGTACTCATACCGGTCCTTGTACTCTTCCGGGATATCTTCAATGTTCTTCCATTTTCCATTTTCCACGAAACGTTTCAAAATAGCACCGTAGCCTTCGTCCATAGCTGTTGCGGTCGAGCCGTAGAGAATATTATCGACAACTGATATATAGCCCCATCGGCGTGGGCTCCCATCGGGAGAGGGGGGGATTTTGTATTCACGCATGGTTTGGCCTGTCTCCGGATCCAGGCGGTAGCATTTATCATAAGCAGCCACAAAAAGACCATCCTGGGTTACGGTCAGATTTCCGCAATCAGCCTTAACCTTGACGCGGACCGCTCCCGGAATTTCCCTTTTCCATAGCAGGGTTCCGTTAAATGCATCAACAGCCATGATGAGCTCTTCGCCCTGCATAAATAGTCGGCCGTTTATGGAAACCGGGCTTTGTGCACAAGCATGCCGCTCAACCATTCCCTGAGGGCCGGGCCCTCCAAACCAGAGAACCCCCAAAGGACCATAGACTAATTCATCACCGGAACAGGCGGTGTTCTGAGGGTCGCAGTACTGCTGTGTCCAGGCACTGGCGCCCTCAAGGGGGCCTCGGACAAATTTCTCCCAGACGACCTCACCATCGCGATGAAAACTCAAACACGCTGCGCCTCCCCAGGGGCGAACAATGCGCTGCCCTTCTTCTGCCGTACCTGTTGTTCTGCCCGTGGTCAGCATTCCGTCGGAGACTATCAGGTTGGCGAAATAGTCCGGCAGAGACGTTAAGTCCCACGGCTCAACCACTACTCGCTTTCCTAACAAGCCGGCGGATTCGAGATTTTTCCGGGCCGAGGCTAATTTTTCCGGGTCTTTTTCCAGGCCGACAATCTTTAGTTCCGTTCTTTTCGCTAATTCGTAAGCGAGACGCCCTTGGCCACAATCTAAGACTAAGGCGTATCCTTTCTTTACCCCGCTTTCCGCTAAGATTTTTTCCGCGGCGGCCTCGTATGTTTCGGTAAGCGAATCATTGGGGTAGGGATTAGATTTTATTTCCGGTCTGATTTCTTTCGCCGCCGCGACTTCGTTCCCTCCGAAGCAGTAGATGGGGCCTTTGTCAGTGCTGACGATGAGACGGCCATCGGAGGCGGCCAGTCCGACAGCGGCGCCGTTTACATCGCTCTTCCACACTTGCTTGCCGGTTTTAGAGTTAATACCGACGACGAAACCTTCACCACCGGCGAATACAACATCACCTGCCAGTATTAGCGAACGAAGCTCTTTTCTGCGGTAGCGCCACTCATAGCTTGAGTCTCGCAATCGACTTTCTTCTGCTGCCAGAGATGTGGTCTTACGGTTTAGCTCAACAATTTGCTGTTTTATCTCTTTACTAACTTTCTCATCGGCTGATTCAAGTTTATGTCTCAGGCTTGAGAGTTGGCTTGCCAGTTTTTTGCGTTCGTTTATTAGTTCGCCGGCTTTTCTAAAAGCTTTGACATAACCGGCCCGGTTGATAGCATAAATCCCATCTTTGGTTAAGACATAAGATACCTCACGGGTGAGAACCATATCCATTCCTGGAAACCAGGCAAAGGCCTCTCCCTGTCGCCTGCCCGTTTTCACATTGTAAGCGACTTTGTGAGGTTTCCCTGAGTAATCCACACCGGAGATAAGCCTGTCATTATCTATCAAAGCCCACGTCCCACCCCGCTTGGCGCCAGGGGTAGCACAGAATAGGAATTTTCCGGTTTGGCGGTCGAAGCCAGCCGGCATAGCCCGCCCGGAAGGAACGTACAGGACATCCCTGGATGCAACCAGGTAGCCATGCGGTGATATACCGCCATAGTCCAGCTCATGTGCACGGTCACCGATAGTATCGTTTTTCCAGACGACCGAGCCATCCTCAGCCCTGAGAGCACAAATGTATAATCCTTCGTATGGAAAAACTCCCGCCGCGAAATAGACAATCCCGTTGTCAACCAGAACGCCGGTTCTGACCGGCCAGAGAGATATCATTCTGCCGTTACCAATTACCTTTTCATCACTGGGCCCGGCCCGGTACTTCCATATAAGCGAGCCGTCTTTGCTATCAAGACAATAGACATAACCGTCGTCGGAACCGACATAAACTCTGCCTTCATAAACGGTCGGAGCAAAACGAACCGGCCCCTCGGTAAAGAATGTCCAGCGTACCTTGCCTTGAGCCGCATCGATTGAATAAACCTTGTTTGTCGTGCAGGAACCGAAATAGGCATTTTTGTCAGCTATCACCACGTGAAACGCATTGTCGTTGTGCATTCTTGGCAGCTCTTCCGAAGGCATCGGCCAGGCAGGTTTAGGCCGATGGGTGGGAATATATTTCCACTGAAGAAAAAGCCTCGGGCCGATGGTTTCAGAGGTAATTCCGCTTCGCGTTATCTGCGACCGGTAAGTCGCCCAATCCTCAGCGATACCAACGCTGCAAACTACAAACAACATCAGAAAGCATAAAAAACCAATAAGGATACGAAAATACGCCGATACAAGCCCGCTATTACTCATTGTGATTTGCTGCTTCATTGGATAACTCCTCTTAAAATGATAATAATTCTTCTGCAAAATCGAGGTTATACCAATTTTATTTATTGATTGCCGATTACCTGACATTGTCATTCCTGCGAAAGCAGGAATCCAGACCCTCCCAGTTAATACAATGTACAATTGTTTCGGCAATTTTTAACTATAATTGGTATTAGGCATAACTCTAAACGATAAAAGATATTTGACATACAAAGTTAGGCCGGCTCACTGCTGGCTCGGCCAAACTGAATGATAATCAAATTTCCTGCTCCCGTCCAGTCTTTTTGGTTGTGCTGCTGAAAATCCTTAATTGTTCGTGTTCAACACATACCTTCCTCATCACCATCACCCCGATATAGAACGACCGTCCTGCTCCGGAGTAGCTTCGCCGAGCCGAGTTGTCAAGTCACTTATGAAGGACTGGTCGTTTCGTATCTTCTGGCTAAGCCGAGGGATAAAGATGGTCGTGTATCAATCTTGGTGCTTATGAAAATAAACAGGGCCAATACCGAACCAATCGGTACAAGCCCCAAGTTAATGCAAATCCGATGCACTCTTGTTTGTCATTGCGAGTCCGCCAAAGGGGGACGCGGCAATCTCAAACTTTGAGAGCTTCGCATCAGCAACGCAATTTTAATTACCGACCAATTGCCGGCTTACGGCGACGATAGTGGAGGATACAGACGAATATCATCAAAGTACATCGTACCTGAACCACCGGCTACCGGATTCTTCTTGTTACCAAGACCAAGGGCAATAGTATTGACATTGGCTAAGTTCACGCCCTGGTCTGAAAATGCTTGCAGGTCGATATTCCATTCCGTCCAGGTCTCTACCTGTGCCGCATTAGGATTATCGTGATTGACCACCGCACTGCCATTGAGGGCAGCATACAACGTCTCGGCGGCGTTAGCCGAATCGCCTCTGAACCAAATCGTAAGTGTGCTGATACCTTTCTCGGTCCAGTCACGCGGATAAGTCAACGTCAAAGTTGCCTCAGAGTACCCAACACTGTTGTCGTAGAATAATGGCATCGATTGGTTACCACTGTGAACGATAGTTTGCTCGGCAAATGGAGGATTATCATAACCAACAAGAGAACCGTTTGTCGGGTCATCGTATCCGTCTATCCACGCGTTAAATATCCTGTTGCTCTCGGGGTCATCGGGATCAAGATCATTGTAGGACTCAAAATCGTCCACGACAAGGAAGTTGGCTGTCGTAAAGCTCC
>CAYUFX010000183.1:0-6059 GCA_964444135.1 uncultured Pirellulales bacterium
CTAAAACTTTGCATAAAGGATTGCTTGGACTTTCACAAAATATCATTTTTGTATTTGGTCTGATATGCTCTGCAATCCTATGGCCCTCACGAGCATCAAGCCAGGTTATATCGATACCGAGCCGCTCTAAGATAAGTGAAACCTTATAGTGGGCACCATATACATCATGAAATATTATCAGGTGATCACCTGCACCAAGATATGTCAAATATACCATCGTGCAGGCGGCCATTCCTGAAGTGCAAATAATGCAATCCTCAGCTTCCTCCAATGCAGCTATTTTCTTCTCTACTGCTCGGACCGTAGGATTGTCGTCTCTATGATAAGTATAACCATCTATTTCACCGTCTGTGATTTTTCGCAGCACCTCGAAAGAACTGTATTCATAATTGACTGCGTTGACAATAGGTGTAACCATTGGTTTGTTGCCATATGGCGTTAGTGGATCGTTACTCATATACGTTTACTCCTCTCTTCTTAAGTTTCGACTGAAAACATTACTTCATCTCAAGTGGAGCAACTTCGATTTCTCGAGGCCGCGTCATCTTGCTCCGATCCTTGGGTCCAACTATCTTTTTCATCTTCTCCAATTCACCCAAGGTTTTTAAACGTTCATAAATCTTTATCCAGGCACAATCACGTTCGGAATCTACTTCACATTTTCCATCTTTACTTCCTCCACATGGCCCATTTAACAATCCTTTAGCACACTGAGTCAAAGGGCAAATTCCAGCGAATTTACCAAGTTCACATTCTCCACACTGTTGACATTTCTCTTTGAATAGAGTTGGGCCTCCTCCCATATGTCCTATTGGATTTGTTCCTGGATAAATAGGCTTTGCAAGGTCAAACTCTTCTTCCAGAATTAACTCCCTCACAACTTGAAGTCCATCGCCACAGGACAACATCAGGATAGCATCACATTCTTCGATTTCTTTTCGATATTTACTCAAACGGCTTTTACTCCACGGAGCGTAACAGGTAAATTCCCCAAAAGGTGGGGCAATAGCTGCTAAAACCTGCTTTCCCGTTTCAGAAAGATTTTTTGCCATTTCTTTTACTTCGGTCTCGCCACCTGTATGAAAAACTGTAGCACATCCCCCACACCCAACGAGAACAACCTTTTCCTTACCTTCTAAGTACTCAAGAATTTCATCTATTGGTTTTTGAATTTGGCCAATCATTTTTTTCACTCCATTCTGTTCAAAACTTCAAGTTGATAAACATTCTTTATAGACCGCTTTAACTCTTTAAGCCCTCATTCTTTTCATAAGCCACCTCTTCCACAATGATGTCAGAGTTCATAAAGTCTATCTCTTTTATTTTTGCTTGCATAACATTAGTTTCTCCTGTAAGGTTCTCTGTCACTATTCGATTTCCATCGATTTTAAGGTAGGCAACACTTTTTATCAGTAGCTTACCGGCCCTTCCGTTTTGATAGATATCTGCAAGACACATATCTCGATCCTTCCCTTTAGCTATATTAAATTAGCTTGGTCTTTTTTTTTCTCAGATTCCAGCCTGTCAGCAATTTGTTTAATTCCCTCAAAGGATATTTTAAGCTCCTTGCCAGCGAGGCCTGACATAAATACATCCCTGTTTTCAGGAATAGTAGCTATTACTTTTTCTTTGTCTATCGATTCCAAAAGCAGCTTTTCAGATCCATGATTGACTCTGTTTAGTACTAAATACGTTGGCTTACCAAGCTGCTTTCCCAGATTGGATATCTTCTGGGCCAAAAGTATCGAATCTTTGGAAGGCTCAATGACGACAACAAGTGAATCGACACCTTTTTCTACGCCTCTGCCAAAATGCTCTATACCGGCATCGGTATCTACGATCAAAAACTCTTTATCTCCTACGTCAAGAATCTCCAACACTCTCGAAGAAAGTACGTTAATAGGGCAGGCACATCCTTCACCGAATTCGTAAATCTTGCCCATCGAGAGAAGTTGAATATTGCCCTTCTCGGATAAATACTCTTTAGGCAAGTCATCTAATTTCCATCTACCTGTTATCTCTTTAGTTTTTTCAAATAGAATCTTTTTGCCGCCGAAGTAATTCATAAAATCTTCCGGCTTGGTCATTCCCAGACGAAGGTGAAGGCCGGTATTTGACTCATCACTATCGATCACTAAAACCTTATTTTTTCTTTCGGCCATCTCTTTGGACAGAAGGGCTACAATGGTACTTTTCCCACATCCACCTTTGCCGCAGACCAGCACTTTCATAATTATTAACCTCTTTCTTTCACAAAATCATTTGTGCAACAGCGTATCTCGGATATGTTAGTGGTCACAGATATTATCTCCTGTTTCAAGTGTGTTTTGCAAATAAGCTGATACAAGCTCTTCAGGAGATTGGGCAGATGCCCCTATTACAACTTTGATGCCGTCCTGGGTAAAAAGCTGCTGTGCACGCTGGCCCATGCCGCCGGCAATAATAACGCTTACATTGTTTTCATGTAACCATTTCGGCAGCACACCAGGTTCAGGAGCAGGCGGTGTGGCATCTTTTCTGTTTATAACCTTCTTAATGTTGTCATCGATATCAAAAATGGCGAATTGATCACAATGACCAAAGTGAAGGCTTAATTTGCCCCTTGCTAATGGAACTGCTATGCGCATTTTCTTGTCTCCTGTCTGTAAAGAGTGTGTTTCAACTAATTCCTGAGCATTGGTGTCAAGTTGGAGAATAGGATTCAATATTTTTTCGAATTCCTTTGCAGCTTGAGTTTGCTTGTAGTGATATACAAATGGTTTACCGGAATCACAAGATTGTACGATTTGCGGGTCTAAAGGGATTCTTCCCAGGAAAGGCACTTTCATTTGATTGGCCATTTCCTGGCCGCCGCCGGATTTGAATATGTCGGTTCTCTCGCCACATTTTGGACAGACGAAGCCGCTCATATTTTCCAACACGCCAATAACAGGTAGTTTGAGATTGCGGCAAAAGCTAATGCACTTGCGAACGTCAGACAGTGCCACTTCCTGCGGCGTGGTAACAATAACAGCACCATCAGCATTTTCCAGAAGCTGGACAATCGAAAGAGGCTCATCACCCGTGCCGGGCGGTGAGTCAACGATCAGAAAGTCCAGGTTGCCCCATTGCACATCCTTGAGGAATTGCTTTATCATCTTATATTTCATCGGGCCTCTCCATATCACAGCGTCGCTACTTCCGCGCAGCAGAAAGCCTATGGACATAACTTTGAGATTTTCCACCATTTCAACAGGCAAAATCACATCTCCTATCGCCTGGATAGCCTTTCCTTCAAGATTTAAAATCTTTGGGACACTTGGGCCGTGTATATCAATGTCGAGAAGCCCAACTTTCTTGCCGGCAAGTGCGAGCGAGACAGCAAGATTTACCGCCACTGTGCTTTTGCCCACACCCCCCTTGCCGCTGAGTACAAGTATCTGGTGCTTTATTTGTTGTACTCTTTTGCGAATTTCTTCCTGTTCAGCCTGCATTTGTTTTCGCTGGTTTTCATCAATCTTAAAAGTGCTGCTTTCTCTTGCCATAGTTTATTTCCTATTCTCCAAAAACCTATTCATCTTTATTAACTTCGGGACATGCGTTGGAAATTCTTGCACTCACCACTACCTCATATTTTTTAGCAACCTGCTCAAAGGCCTTTTGCAAGTTTTCGAAAACCACCCGGCTTTCTCCTGTAACGAGTGTGCTCATTGACCCCGTTTTGACTTGTAGCTTATCATTATCCAGAACCTGAACAAATTGCTGAATCGGTTTGGTCAATTCATTCTGGCGCAATGGATATAAACTTATTTCTGCCTGGACCTTCATAATCTCACCTCTGCTGCGATAAAAACACCGTAAGGAATGTGGAGTATGCGAACAAAAGTATCAACCAATGGTGCTAATAGCCGAAGCAGCTTTTGATTAGGAACGAATCCGGCAGTTACCATAGATACCTGACCGTAAGGTTCCAGAAGCTGTTTAAGTTGCTTGGGAGAAAACAATCGAGCTGTAGCCCATAAACTTTCAGGTTCTTTTTTTCTTTGGCGATTCAACGAAGCCCGTGCATTTAGGACCCCGACCAGCAGTCGCCCTGCCGGTTTGTGAGTACAACGTACCATCTCTCGTACCACTGCCTTGGCATCGCGGACAAATTCCAAGGTGGTAATAGCGGCCGTTACTTCAAATGTCCCATCAGCAAAAGGCAAAGAATGGCCATTAGCGACTTGAAATGATGCATCGGAGATATTTTTGTTTTTGGCTATTTCTATCATCCTCTCAGAGATATCAACACCTGTAACCTCAAATCCATATTCGCTGAAAAAACTGCTCCAATGGCCTGTTCCACAACCTACATCCAACAGCTTTTTGCCTTCAGCCTCGGCCGGCAGGTAGTCGGTAATTAACTTTTTTTCTAAGCGGTCATACATCGCACCTCGCCTGCCGGCGTACCAGCTATCATAGGAACCGGCAACCAGACCAAAATCAAATCTTGATGCCTTCGATTTGTTTATTTGCTGTTTCTGTTCAGCCGAGGGCATAAGTAACCTGTCTCCATAATGCTTTTATCTGTTCTGTTATAGCACCTCCTGTATATTCGACTACGCTTGCCTTAATAATCTGGGCCCTGGTAAAAGCCTCGTCATAAGGGATTTTTCCTATAACCTTTAATCCTCGCTGCCCGGCCTCTTCACTTATTTGACCTGTTATTTGCGGGTTTATATCTGCTTTGTTGATACAAACCAAGGTCTCAATACCGAAGTTTGCCGTAAGCTTGGAGACCCTGTCTAAATCATGTTTGCCTGAAAGGGTCGGTTCTGTAACTACCAGTACCAAATTTGCTCCTGTAATAGATGCGATTACAGGACAGCCTATTCCCGGCGAACCATCGACAATCAGCAAATCTCTTTTTTGCTCTTGTGCTATTTTCTTTGCTTCTTTGCGAATAACAGTTACCAGTTTGCCGCTGTTTTCCTCAGCAATCCCTAATTTGGCGTGGACCATAGGGCCAAATCGCGTATCCGATATAAACCACTGTCCGTTTATGCTGTCGTTAAATTCAATCGCATCAACCGGGCAGAATTCCACACATACTTTGCAGCCTTCGCAAGAAACCGCATCAATGGTAAATGTTTCGTCAACTACATTGTTTCCCTGACCATTTAAATTTATCGCGTCGAATCTGCACATATCCCGGCATTTCCCGCAGCCGATACATTTTTCAGCAATTATAAAGGCCTTTTTGCCGCCGGAAAAATCGTTGGTTTGCTGTACCTTCGGTTCTAAAACCAGGTGCAGGTCCGCGGCATCTACATCGCAATCAGCTAACACTGCTTTTTTCGCAAGGGCCGCAAAAGCTGCCACGATACTTGTTTTGCCTGTTCCACCTTTGCCGCTTATTACCACCAATTCCTTCATGAATTCACCTTTCATTAACAGCGGGATTAACTGGTTAGAAATCCCAGCTTGACAGACTGGGTAGAACCGATAATGCCTGTAACTACGACAGAAGTTATTCGGTTCAATTTGCGGTATTGACTTATAGAATAAACGAGTTCTTCGTCAGGCTTTACCCGAAAAACATAATTTGGGCATAGCTTCATAGACCAGCTCCTCACTTAATAAACCTTACCTAAAAGCGCATGCACCTGCCTCTGGATAGTTCTATGGACTCTTTCTTCTAAACCTTCTAAAGGTAACTTTTTTACCTTTCTAATAGCAAGAGTCGAAGTTAGCTCGATGTAACTATCTACCGACATTCCCTGCCTCTCGAAAAGTTTCTTGCCACATTGAACAGCGCAGGCGTCTATCAGAATCCTTTTCTCTGAGTTTCTCATAATCTCATTAAACTTCCATGGTACTATAACAGCAGGAAGACATCCAATCTTCACATCATCCGGGTTTTCCTCCCATATCTTGATACAAGCCTTGGATGCAGCGACACCTGTTGCACATCCGCCATAGCAGGTGAAAATCAAAAGTCTATAACGGGCGTTTTTACTCTCTTTTGGGATTTTATCTATTCCTTAATACTACAACGCCACTTCGGTTTTCAAAATGCAACAACGTATAGCCTTTAA
>CAYUFX010000184.1:0-5979 GCA_964444135.1 uncultured Pirellulales bacterium
CGAAAAAGTTACATTCGCGACGAAAAGCCACAGTTTTATTTTCGGCCGCTGCCAGTGTGATTCTACTTCTCTTCTTCACTATCTACACAGCTATTCTGTTTCGCAGGTCCGTCGGCGAGATGAACGGTTATTTGGCAACCTCAGCGAACTTAATCTCTAATATCTCTCGAGGAAAAACGAATGAACTACAAGTGCTAAAGAGCGATGGGGAAGATAATTATAGATATATCGGTAAAGCAGGGATACCTGGAGGGGACCTCGCGAGATTTAAATTTTCCGCACAGCTTGCCGACTCAGTAGCCCGATGGAAAATACCTTGGATTTTTGCTCCGGCAGCTAAGTTTTTAAAGGGTATTGAAGCAGAAAGCCTGAGTAAGGCCCAGGGTATTGTTTATGAGGAAGGTGTCCTACGCCAGTTCCTGGATGCGGCCGGAGACATAATGGAGACACAAGAAAATGGTAGCTGGACACTTCAAGATGTTGAGACCAAGGCGTTGCGTCAATTAATTCGAATCAAAGTAGCTAAACCCTTGAATGAAGAAGGTGAATATTCTACTCAAACTTTCTTAGATCCCCTCTTTGGATATGTTTTTAAGCACGACCCTAACCAAATTCAAGGGTACAAGGATGACAAGGCCGAACTACATCGGCCGATTGGGATGATCTATGCTCGGATTAACGGTAAAGGGCAGAGTAAGCGCCAAGCCATGGGGCTGAGAGCCTGGCCTCCTGTATTTCGGACAAAAGATCCTAATTCTCAATACCTCGAAATCGCAATAAAACATGGAATAAAACTTTTCAATGAATATTGGAATGATCCAAACAGCTTGGGAGCACAAAATCGAGATTACGCCCAGGTCCAGACTATAAGGAACCTCAAAGACGCTCTTGAAAAATTCAATACTGCTGAAGCCCGTATTTTAGCTCTTGGTGATGACCTTGGTCCCAAATCAGACAATCATTATACAGTTGAACAATCGAATAAATTTACCAGTAACTGGAACGAAAGCTTTGAGAATCTCAAAAGGGCCAAGGAAAGTATTGACAATTATGTTGTTACCCTCAAAAATCCACAATCACTTGTACCTCTGTGGACTGAGCAGACAAAGCGTGCCCTACAGGATGTCAGCGAAAATTATGATTTCCTTCTTAGCGACTTGAAGGACGTCAACGAGGCCGAGCACGTATTCCTTAGTAATATGCGGGGCGAGCTTGAGAATGCTCTTGAGAGAATAAAAAATAGACTAAGCGAAAGCGGGTTTGGACAAGAGCTTGCTCGGTTTGATAAAGAATTTTACGCCGAAGTTCCTCGCGACCCGAGGAGCGGACGTTTATATACAATCCGCTACGAAATATATTCGGAGGCGAATGAACAACTTAACGCGACGAAGTCCATCTCCAATATCGTAAATGAGGTGGTTGGAGCCATTTCAGAGGCGGAGGAAGCATTCACAGAAGCAAGTCGTAATATAGGCAAGTTACGAGATTATGATCCCAATCCCGCTGTTTCTCGTTTCCAAGAAGCATCTGCTATTTCTAACTTGGCCCTTGCCTTAGCTCAGCAAAGACAACTCTATCAAATCATGAAAAGCAGCTTAGATGCAGCTCCTAAGAACATCGAAGATCTCGAGAAGTTAATAGAAAAAGAAAGTAAATGGAATTGGGCAAACATTTCAACAACAATTATCGACAGGAGATATGATCCGAACGCTGCCGCAGCTATGCTCGGTGCCTGGAAATCTTTCGGAGATATATTAGAAAAACAGTTGAGCCAAGAAACGAGCCTCAAAAAAGAGTACACGGCTGCAAACGAAACTTACACAAAATATGCAGAACAGTTCCTGCGTTACTGGTTCAAAACAGTGCCTAATCGTGTGATTGAGAACAAGGCCAAGCGTGATTCGGAGCGATACGAGAATGTCGTAGCTACTGCGGTATTAGAAGAGCTGCGAGTCGGTCTTGGTGAGCCGCTCGAAGCGGTTCTTACCGAGCTTGATAAGAATAAGTACGTGCCGCCGGACACTAATGACATCCAACTATTCAGCAGGAATTTGAATAAAGTCAAGCAAGACAAATATGATACGACAAATATATTCCGGCGTGTGCTTGACAATTGGACAGAACTGAAAGGTAATGCCGAGACAAAACGTAGCACTTTATTGAACATGCGGCCGGCCGCTTTCCGCGATAGTTATGCGCCTTTTTCTTATAAGTCACCATCACAATTTGTGGATATGTACCTGGTCAAACTAACCTGTAGCATGCTGCGTCGATTAACCTCCCAGGTGCAAAGCGAGAAAACAGAAGCACTTAATGAGCTCGGAAAGCATAGCAGCAAATTTCCCTTGAAGCCGGACAGCAAGGATGATCTAATGGAAGAAGATTTTTACAAGGTGCGTTTACTGTTTGATAAAACTCATTCCCAGAGAAGTTTTGCTGAGGGGACAATCGGGTCAGGCCAGAAGACAAACATTGATGAGGTAGACATAGAGCTTAAGCAGCTTCAGGAAACAGAAACCCCAAGGGACGAGCTGGAGCAAATCGAACAAGTCTTCGGGGGGCTTCCTAAAAGTGGAAGTCTATGCTACTGCAGGATAAAACTACTGAGCGAGAAGACGCAGCGTAGTCTTCTGCAGAAGGACGAGGTTCCTTTGTCTGACTATCTCACAGAATTAAGATTTGTCCAGGGAAGTCAGGAGAGTGAGCGGTTTAACACGCGTTCGAGGGAGGATTTAAACGTATGTACGGTTAAATATCCTGGACCACAGCTTAATGTCGAATTTTACCAGTATCCATCAGATACCGAACCGCGTAGGGTTTCAAAATTCCCGGGACCATGGGCATGTCTTAGAATGTTACATCAGGGTTCTGATAATCAAAAAAAAGGATACATCAGACTTATTGTTGACGGCAAAGAGAGTTTGGGGGGAATATTATATTTGCACCTTGAATTCTTCAATGACATCGATTGCAAACAGCCGGTCGATGCGAATTTTATAGAGGCAATGACTGGTTCCTGAAACCGGAATATGGATAATCGTTGATGCAGCAGATATTGATTTTGTGAGACAAAAGTATTGAGCTCTCCTCTTAAAAAATTAGCAAGGCGTTTCATTCCGAAGGGAAAGGATGTCTCATCCGAAAGAGTGTTTGTTGCCGCCTTCGGCAAACACCCTGGTTGGGATGACCACATCGATGATATTGGTCTCGAAACAGACATTATTATCGCTGTAAAACGTATACTTTATATTCAGGGTGTTGGCGGCAACATTGACTCCGGAAGCTGGGATAAGCTCCAGGAAAATCAGCCAATCGAAGAATTCAAACATACGCTCGTGTGGTGTATTGATGGTAACTTAATTGTTGGGCGCTTGTGGTCTTCTCGGGATGGTAAGGGACGTACAAGTTATCCAATGGTGGTTTGCGTTCAGTGTTGTCAATTGCCACTGGAGTGGGTGCTAAAAAATATCTTGCCGTTTTTGGAAAGAGTCGAAAAAACTTGTACTGCAACGACTTCTGCGGCTGACGTCCGATTGACCATCGAAAACGCCCAAAAGGAGCTTCGCCAATCAGTTCAACAACTTGAGCCTTCGCCCATTTTGCCGGCTGTTCGCACGGACGTAATGGCAAAGCTTACCGAGTACCCGGAAATGGGAGGCCCAAATCATCAAGGCCTTCTCCGTATCCTGTATCATATTGAGCGTGAAATTACACGAGACCATCCTGATACTTCGAAGGGCACGAACTTCCGGCCAACCTTGCTCCGTATCCCCGTTTCTCCACCTCCTGTCATAGAGAGTGTGCTTCTGTGGTTTAATTTTCTGCTTACGAAATTTGGCATTAATACATCTGTTCTTATGCTAATGCCCCTACAAAAGCAATGGATGGATATAATTATAGGTGAGCCAACACATTTGCAATTATATTGCCTGCGGGCTTCCCTCAGGGTGATCCCCCTTACGAGCAGTATCCCGTATAACCTGAGTCCGGAGTTTATTGAACGAGCTAAACAGCTTATAGAGGATTCGCGAGGTGAAGAATGAGGATTAGTTAATTGGTTAATTGGTACTTCGTATAAAACTCACTACTCACCAATTAACTACTCACCAATTAACTACTCACCAACTCACTACTCACCAATCACAACTAACCAAATAACTGCTGCTTTGTTCAGAAGCTCCTGGAGTTTGTCACAAGCTACTGCCATCGCCCGGCCAGTGGGGCGCTCGGTTCAGCTATGGATTGAAATCGTGCGACCCGAACGGCGTCTCGACCTTTGATTGAGAGCAGCGGGACGAGGCCCTTACCAATCAGAATCTCCATCGCCCGCTCAGTCAGGAATGCCTCCGCGCAAGGAGTAACGTTCGTTTCGCCATTGGAATTGTACACGTGCATGGGCAGACCCGTCAGCTCCTGCTGAAGCTCGCCCGTAAGGGACCAGCCGGATGTGCGAAACGCTGCGGCCAGCAGGCACGCACATACAATAGCGGAATTGCCCCATAGGTATTGTTCGTGGTTAACACCGGATGACAACTCCTCAAAGTCGAACCGGTCGATGGGTTCGGTATCCTTCCCATAAGGCAGGCGGAGCAGCAATCGAGGAAGGACCAAGCCGATAGAAGCTGCCTCAGGCGAGTTACGAAGCTCCTGCCATAGCTGCGCGGCCACCGGATCACTTTGCCATCGCCAGTTATCCGGATCCGGCGTAAGAGCGATTGATTCACAGCCTGCAAAGTGTGAACCGGCGCCAGCCAGGAAGGGCGCCCCTGCCGCTTGGGCCACTTTGGCAAGCCTCCGGAGCAGATTCACATCTTCTTCGGTCTTATCAAACGTATAGCAGCCGACCAGGAGCGCCCAGGGCTCAGCACCTTGCATGCCAACGCTCTGCTCGACGAGAAACCGATATGTGCCGGTTGACTGAAGGCGGTCCGCCGAGGCCAAATCGGCCGCTAACTCTGCCTTGCTTATGTCCCCCACATAAAGTTTGAGGTTTTCATCTGTTTCCACTTGATTCACTAAGAAGTGGAGGGTACGCCACGCCGCTTCGAGCCCTTTGAAGTCCGGATGATGTAGGAGCGCACGCATCTGGCCGCTGATAGCCTGATCAACCTGAGCTACAAGCTCAGCCTGCTGCGGATGAGGTGCGGGAACAATATAAGGCTTGACGGCCTCACGAATGAGTGTCTCCAAGTCCACGAATTGCTTCGCAGAGGCCTTGGGCCGCTGTCCAAGCAGGCGCTCAATCGTATCTGAATCAGACTCTTGCGACTCAGCTTGACTGCTTTGGACTTCTGCCGCCCCGGACTCGCCGCTATCAGCTTCACCAGCTACCCAGGACCGCACTTCCGACGCCGCCTCGGCGAAGGTGGCGGGGTCCTGCAGACGCTTCCGGGCGGCCCTAAGCTTTTGGAATACCTCTAACCTATCAAATATGCGGTCCGGGTGAAAATCGTCCAGCTCACAAAATCGGACCGCGATACGAGGTCCATCCTCGCCACCTATGGGAATATGAATCTCGGTACCAAGCCTCGTCAATAGTTCCTCAAAGTTATCCACATCCACCGGAATTAGCCGAATGGAAGCTAAAGAAAGGCTTACTTCACTTAGACCGCGATTGTCCCTGCCGCTGAAATCGGCCAGTATGGCTATGCGAAAAGGCGTCTTATCCCTGGTTTTGGCAGGAGCAAACGAAGTTAATGTACTTAACTCAAACTCCATCTTTTCTGAAGAGAATTGCGTTGACATAGTAACATATCTCCAAATTTAGACCTGAGGCAACCGGGCTGTGCTCCAGAATTATCTTTGTCACTGTTCCTAAAAGTAGCCAGTCCAGGCGACCCCTTTTAAACTGTCGGATGACAGACTTTCTGATAATCGTAGCGGATGCAGGCCAAAGACTCAAGAACTTTTCGACTGCCCCTTCGGCTGCGCTCAGGGCTTCGGCTAATTCAGGACAGGCTTTGATTGGGTTTGAATTGG
>CAYUFX010000185.1:0-5707 GCA_964444135.1 uncultured Pirellulales bacterium
TGATCATGATGATGTTAATAAAAAAGCTGCATGATACTTTATGCGTTCCTACTTATCATTGACATCGCAAGCATTGCCAATATCATATTGGTATAATTAATTAATGGGACTATAAACAAATATACTTTAACCACCAAGAAGGTGCTTTGATTTTGGATAAGTTTAACACCATCTGGATTTTTTCGTGAAGATTGTGTACAAAAAAACATTATTAATCAGTCTTTTAGGTATTATATTGGCAAACTGCGGTTGTAAAGAGTCTAAAGGCAGTCAACCAAGCAAAGGTCTCAAGTCAAAGCCTGAGCTGGTTTTCCGATTTGCGCTGCAGCCTAATCCGGCTAATAAAGCCTGGGAGGCCGCAAATTTGGTGAAGGAGGAGCTTGAGCGTCAGTCCGACGGCAGAATAAAGGTAATGTTTTATGATTCGGGAATACTTGGGGCAGAAAGACAGTTGCTGGAAACCTGCTATCTGGGCATGATTGAGATGGTGCAGTGTACCTCGTCGGTGGTTACAACTATCGATCCTGTTTTTAGTCTGCTGGATATGCCTTATTTGTTTGTTAATGAAGACCACCATAAGAAGGTGATGAATGGAGCGATCGGACAAGAGCTTCTGGATGGATTAAATAGGCACAGGTTAAAAGGATTGGCGTTTTATTCGTGCGGTTTTCGAAATATTTTCAATGCACAGGGTCGAGAGATTCGCCGGCCTATAGACCTTTCGGGTCTAAAGATAAGGGTAATGGAAAGCCCTGTGATGATCGATTCACTTAATGCGATGGGGGCAAGCGCGACTCCTCTGTCTGCTGGAGAGTTATTTCAGGCGTTAAGGACCGGTGTCGTTGATGGGGCTGAGAATAATCCGCAGGTTTTTATCTCGGAAAAATTTTATGAAGCCGGATGTATGAATTATTCGCTGACCATGCACTTTGCCAATCAGCATGTGCTTGTGGTGAACAATGAATGGTTAGAAAAGCTTAAGAAAACACATCCGGATTTATATCAGCTGATTTGTGACGTTCCAAGACAGGTGATGGAAGAATACAACAGGCGTTGGGATGAAGCGGTTAACGCAGCCATTGATGAAATGAAAGAACATAAAGTGGTGATCAATGAGGTGGACGATATAAATGCTTTTATTGAAAGGGTTGAATGTGCTTATGATGACTTTTTCAAAAGATACCCGCAGGTGGACAGGAACCTGGTCAAGAGGATAAGGCAGGAGTCTAAATGAAAACAACATTCGTGATTCTCGATCGATTACTGGAGGGATTGGTATTTGTAACGCTTGCTTGTATGGTAGCGGTGGTGGCAGTAAATGTTTTCTACCGTTTTGTGCTGAAGTTTTCTCTTAGCTGGGGTGATGAGGTAGCGATGATACTTATGGTTTGGTTTACGTTTTTAGGGGCGGCGTTGGGGATGAGGGATAAGGCTCACTATGCATTTGACTTTCTGGTTAAGTCGCTGCCGGTAAAGGCAAAAAAGCCGGTATCCGCTTTTAGCCAAATAATATGTATTCTTATGGCGATAGGACTGTGTTACTGGAGTACTAAGGTGACGTTTCAGATTCGTCACTGGGTAATGCCAGCGACAGAGATCAGCAGAGCTTTCGTTTACGGGGCGGCACCGGTAGGTTCTTTTTTCATTATAATTTATGCGATTCACAACTTTGTCAATGATCTCATAGTCAAAAAGCCCGCGGTAATTGATAAGAAAGAAGAAGCTGGTAAGATGAAGATGAAAGCAGCGGAGGAAAAAAGCCTGATATGACATTAGTATTGTTTCTATCGTTTTTTGTATTCCTTTTATTGGATGTGCCGATCGTCTTTTGCATGCTGATTTCGTCACTAATGGCCCTTTTGTATGTTGGGGCAGATCCTCTGATTATAGGATTGGAGATGAGCAGGTCGATAGCATCGTTTTATCCTTTTTTGGCGGTGCCGTTTTTTATTTTGGCAGGTGATTTGATGAGCCAAGGGGGCTTATCGCAGAAAATTACCGATTTTTCAAAAACTATAGTTGGGCATCGACATGGGGGGTCGGCAATGGTGACAACGCTGTCGTGTATGATGTTTGGAGCTATATCCGGTGCGTCAAGTGCGACGTGCGCGGCGATCGGCGGGGTAATGATACCGGCGATGGAGAAGCAGGGCTATCCAAGAAGTTTTACGTCGGCACTTTCTGCCTGTTCGGGAACTACGGGAGCATTGATACCGCCAAGCATGGTACTTTTAATCTACGGTGTGATAGCTAATGTATCGATTGAAAAACTGTTTTTAGGGGGGGTTGTACCGGGGATTTTGATTGGGCTTGGACTAATGATTTGCAGCTATTTTTATGCACGAAATCACAATATTCCGCTTACACCCAAAGCAGGATTTATTGATCTTTTGAAGAGTGCCAAGGGTGCGATTTTTGCGCTTATTCTGATATTGATTATTTTCGGCGGGATTATGGGCGGGATATTTACTGCCACGGAGGCAGCGGCGGTATCGGTGGTGTACGCCTTGTTTGTTGGCTTTGTGATTTATCGCAAGCTGACTCCGACAGGGCTGCCGGAGATTTTTGTCAAGGCGAGTAAGACGGCTGCGACACTTAGCTTTTTGATCTCAGCGGCTACTCTTTTTCAGTGGGTATTGACGTTGGGGTATCTTCCGCAGACATTATCTAAAGGACTGCTGTCGAACTGTGAAAATTTAATCGCTTTTTTTGGGAGCGATTTGAGCCCCGAAACGTTCTTTTTACTCAGAAAGATACTGGTTTTGATTGTCTTGAACATCTCGCTTTTGATAGTTGGAATGTTCGTTGATGCAGGGCCTGCGTTACTGATTGTAACACCCGTTTTGATGCCGATTTGCGCACAGTTGGGCATTAATCCGGTGCACTTTGGAGTGCTTGTGGTTACGAATCTGACGATCGGCCTTGTGACACCGCCGGTAGGCACGACGCTTTTTGTAGCCAGTGGTGTTGGCAGAGTCAGAATTGCGGAGATGATTCCGCATGTTTTAAAGTTTCTTATTCCTATGTATACTGTTCAGCTTCTGGTAACATTTGTTCCACAAATAACTTTGACACTTCCGAGCTTTTTGAAGTAAGGTAATTAAAACAGTGATAATCAGTTGTGTCAAGGTTGCGGAAATGATTACTGGGCTGTGCTTTGGATTGAAATTTAGAAGATAAAAAAATCATGCATTTTAAATATTATGGGTGCCTTCGAATAAAATTGCGAAGTTGTGGAAATTCGGTTTTGAGACTTTCAGCCCTGGGGGCAGGCTGCTGGTCTTTTGGCGGTGGTGAATACTGGGGTGAGCAAAGCCAGAAAGATGTCAATGATATTGTTCATCGTGCAGTGGAGCTTGGTATAAACTATTTCGATACGGCTGAGGCCTATAATGATGGTAGAAGCGAGCAGTCACTCGGTGAGGCGATAAAGGGGCTGAGCCGTGAAAAGCTTGTAATCGGGACCAAGGTTTCTCCGGACAACACTTACCCCGATACGCTTGTTGAGCACTGTGAAGCATCGCTAAAGAGGCTTAATACAGATTATATTGATTTATATATGGTACATTGGCCGATCCATTCGCACTCGATTCGCCATTTCAAAAAAGATGAGCATGTAATAAATAATCCACCAAAAGTAAAAGACGCATTCGATGGTCTCAAAAAGCTACAGGAGCGAGGCAAGATACTCTATATCGGCGTGAGTAATTTTGGTGTGGAGAGATTCAAGCAGGCACAAAATTGTGGAGTGCAGATAGTAATAAATGAAATGCCATACAGTCTGCTTACAAGGGCGATAGAATTTGAGATTTTGCCGTATTGTGTGGAAAATGGCGTTGGCATTATTGGATATGTGACTCTTTTGCAGGGCCTGCTTGCCGATATTTATCCGACGTTAGATGATGTGCCGGCCTGGCAGCGAAGGACAAGACACTTTAACTGCAGAAGCTGTGAACTTTGCCGCCATGGTGAAGATGGCGCAGAAGAACAGACCAACCAGGCACTGGCGGATATCAGGATTATTGCAAAGCGATGCGGCCTGACAATGCCGCAGATAGCGGTAAAGTGGGCATTGTCAAATAAGGCGATTAGCTGCGCTCTAGTGGGAGCACGTGATATCGAAGAGTTGGAAGATAATGTTAGGGCGGCCTCGCAACCTTTAGATCATCGGATCGTTGAAAAACTCTATATAGCGACCCGGCCTCTACTGGAAAAACTGGGGTCAAGTTTCGATTATTACGAAAGCAAAGCTTGCGACCGTACGAAGTAGGCCCGGGAATTCATTCACCGGGCAAATTAGGGTAAACAAACAGCATCCGGATGCTTATTTTATTTTCCGGGATAACCACCGAATTTTCCGGTGAATTGAAAACCTCGTTTTTCGTCCATATAGTTTCTGCTTCGTTCCTTATAGTCGCGCAGTTCCTCCAACTCATATTGACCAGCCAGCTTGCGCACTGAAACACCGGGCTTTTTAGCTTTGAGGACAAACCATTCTTCGCGCGGCATATCAATTTCACACTCAATTTCATCGCCATGTTCGGCCAGCAGTTTTTTCAGCTTACCCTGGTTAAAATTGTAGTGGTATATCCTGCGGTCCATATCTATAGTAATCCTGGCGACCGTAACATCATTGTCGCGGGGCTTATCCAAAAGAGGCCTTCCCGTAAAGTCATGCACGAGACAATCTCCGGTCCATGTGCTGGTTAAAATATAATAATGGTGCATCAGTGCATAGGCCTGCAGCTCAGTACCGCCGGAATATGCGCTCGGCCAGACCACTATATCTGCTCCCGTGTCGCGAAGGCGCTGCCAGACTTCCGGAAACTTTGCATCAAAGCAGATAGCAAAACCTACCTTGCCGAAGTCGGTCTCATAAACCTGTACGTCTTTCTGTGCAGGCGTTACCGGATCGTTGGAATTAAACTCGGAAAAGTACGGATAGATCTTGTCATAAACACATACAACTTTGCCCTGCCTGTCGATTAAAACCGCAGAGTTGAAACGAAATTCTCCTTCCCTGCGGGAAATCGGACAGACTATGTAGCAGCGGTTTTGGCCGGCCAGCCTTGACATTGTCTTAATGGTTGTACCGTCAAGAGTTTCAGGACGGGAGCCGGTACAGAGCTCCGGCAGGACTATCATATCAACACCCTTGACGGCTTCCTGCTCAACAAGACCGGTTATTTGTTCGAGGGTCTTGCCGTTAAAACAAATACTGATGATCGTAACGGGCCTGCCTATAATCTTCGCCGAATCATTGGCATCTTGTGCATAAGCATTTAAAACTATGCCGCAAAGCAAAAGGAACAATGTTACAGAAACAATTTTTTGTTGAATATTTGACTTTTTCATTTTCTACCCTTTCAAATTACGACCTTTAGATCAGGTTAGGCTAGTACCTCATAATATTTGAATATATGTGTACAGTATTTTCAACTTAATTCTTCTCAAACTTGATGCCTGCGTCAACCTTTCAAAAAAATAGGAAAATATCTAATTTTTTGCCGACATACGTCATTGTAAAACAAGCACTTACAGAGCGCCAGTAAAACATTTTACACACATCCCTAAGTGTCAGAAAATTTTTTCTTTACTACAAGGTAGTTAATTTGGTACAAACAATATAATAATATGTAGATTTTGGGGAAATTTCCTTGTGTCCTTTTAATATTGAATAAATTTATGTTGTCTTGTCGATATCCTG
>CAYUFX010000186.1:0-5631 GCA_964444135.1 uncultured Pirellulales bacterium
GCCACCGACGTTGTCAAGTCGGTAGGCCCGGCCGGAAACTTCCTGGCCGAACCACACACGGTCGAACACTTTCGCAAGGAACTCTGGCTGCCCGACCAAATATGGACACGACAAAGCTATGAGGGTTGGCAGGCTCAAGAAGCTGCCTCATTCGCAGATCGGCTCGCCGAACATGTCAACAGCATCTTAACAACACACACCCCGCAGTTACTTGATGAAGCTCTGTCCCGGGAGATCGACCGTATTGTCAAATCTGCCGAGCACGAGCTCGGATAAGTCTTGACGGATGCTCCCAATGTGGTATCTTTGGCAAAAAGTTTGACTACCCGGATACTTCCTTGACCACCTTAGAAGTCAAGCACGGTATAATCTATTCGGAAGCCGTTCACTTATTGTTTAGGAAGATACCGGGCGAATTCCAGGAAGAAGTAAACAAGGTTTTTCAGACTTAATTAGTTCCTGTTGCGGAAACAGTATTTGTCATTCCCGCGAAAGCGGTAATCCAGTTTTTCGCTCTGGACCCCTGCTTTCGCAGGGGTGACATCATCGGTTTTTATTTTCCGCAACAGAAACTTATTAGTACCCCGAGAATCCACGGGAGAAAGAGCATTGTGACATGATGAGGTCGCTGAGCCATGAAGAGCTGTTGCAATTGAAGCGCTGGAATACACCAACGATTTACAATGGCTGGGAGCAGATCACTAAACACGACCGCACAAAGGGGTGCATGAATCTGGAAGAGACTCGTGACTTCATGCCTCAAATGGGGCCGATGATCGGCTATGCCGTTACGGTTGTCATCGAGCCCGGCAATCCTGACCATACCCGGAACAGGCCGGATGCCTGGAAGGCTTACCAAGAGTACGTGGCCGGCGTGCACGGACCAAAAATCGTTGTGGTTCAGGACTTGGATAAACCCAATTGTGTTGGTTCATTTTGGGGAGAAGTCAACGCGAATGTGCACAAAGCACTGGGGTGCGTCGGCACTATCACGGACGGTGCCGTAAGGGACATTGATGAAATGTGCAATGCGGGCTTCAAAGCAATCGCGCGAAGGATGTGCGTTGGGCACGCATACAGCGTGCCTGTGCGATGGGGCGGCGAGGTAGAGGTCTTCGGCTGTAGAATCAGTGAATGGGACCTCATCCATGCCGACAAACATGGTTTCCTAATCATTCCACAGCAGGAGCAGAAGTCCTTGTACGAGGCTGTCTGTTTCATGGATGCCAATGAATGTCGGACAATGATTGCCGCCGCCCGGAACACCACTGGAAAACCGATTGCCCGGATATTACGCGAACTAAATGATGCCGGGAAGGCATTCAAGAAAAACGCCGCGGAGAAGTTTCATCGAAAGGGGGAATAGTAAGCATGAGAATTGTCGTGCTTGATGGTCATACGTTAAATCCCGGAGACCTGAGCTGGGCCGGGCTGCATGAGCTTGGCCAATGTCACATTCACGACCGCACATCGCCGGGCGCCATTGTTCGAGGCGCGCAAGAAGCAGAAATCGTATTAACCAACAAAACGCAATTGTCCAAAGAGACCATTGAGCAATTGCCAAAGCTCAGATACATCGGCGTATTAGCAACCGGATATAACGTCGTCGATGTCAAGGCGGCATCTCAACAGAACATTTGTGTCACCAATATACCGGCCTATGGTACGGTTTCAGTGGCCCAAATGGTATTTGCCCACCTGCTGAACTTGACCCAGCATGTCGCCGAGCACGGACAGTCCGTCCAGGCGGGCGACTGGAGCCGGAGCCGGGATTTCTGCTACTGGAATTTTCCGCTGGTTGAGCTGGCAGGCCTGACTATGGGCATCATCGGGCTGGGCCGAATCGGCCAAACAACGGCAAGGCTCGCATTGGATTTTGGGATGAAGGTCATATATTTCGATGTAGAAAAGTCGATAACTCCGCAGGTCAACGCCCAGGCCGTGGATTTAGACACGCTATTCCGGGAAAGCGACGTGGTGAGTCTGCATTGTCCCTTGACCGATTCCAACTATCGACTGGTCAACGAGCAACGGCTGCAACTGATGAAACCAACGGCCTTTCTCATCAATACCAGTCGTGGTTCGCTGATTGATGAGAAGGCACTGGCCGATGCGCTCAATACCGGCAAAATCGCCGGTGCAGGATTGGACGTTTTGAGCCGGGAACCACCTGAAGCTGATAACCCCTTGTTGAAGGCGAAGAATTGTTACATAACTCCACATATTGCCTGGGCGACCAGGGCAGCTCGTCAGCGCCTGATGGATATTGCACTAACAAACATACAGGCGTTCCTGAACGGCAGGCCTCAAAATGCAATCTCTAAGATATTAACCTAAAAAGGATTTGACTTAGCTAACGGTCTTTACTAACCGTAACTGGTTTTATGTAACTTCGCACAAACAATTTAGTTAACAAACTTTCAAGATTTTGGGCGCCTATGGGTTGTTAATAGAGATTTAGGGCAGCTAAGACCGTGTCGAGATTTGGAGTGGAGTCATTCATAAGGACAACACAATGGACCACAAGACTGTAGAATGTTGATTCGTTGTTGAATATCTCCCAATAACGGCTATAATAGCCGACTGACAACCTGATGACACTGATGGTACGTGAGTGCATCACAGATGATACGGATCCTTATTACTTAGGAATGACGATGGAACAAGGATTGTTGTTTCGCATTGAGAACCAAAGCACAAAGAAGCAGCATTTGAAAACACCTCAAGGGTATCGTGGTTTTGCAGCATTCCACAAGTATTGGGGCAAAAAACCTATAGAGTGCCTTAGCTACCTGATTGAGAACCTTACAGATGAGCATGAACTTGTTCTGGACCCATTTATCGGCTATGGATTGGTTGCAAGGGAAGCGCTCCAGAGAAACCGCAGGTTTATCGGCATCGATATCAATCCAGTGTCAATAGAATTGTCAAAACTCATGGTCAGTCCTCCCAGCCGAGCGTCTTTCTCAGAAGCTCTGAAGAGGATGCAAACAGATATCAAGCCACAGATTGAAGAAACTTATAAGCTGGCAAATGGAGACATTGCAACCCACTTCCTTTGGGAAGGTAACGACTTGAAGTCTGTGTGGGGGGTGAGTAGTAAACAAAAAAGACAGGAGTACGAACCAACAATCCACGACTTTAAGCTATTTGAGAAGTATTACGACTATTCCACCAAGTACATAAGAGGCTTGAAGTTCTTCACGAACTCACGAATAAACGCCTCACCTGAAATGACCATCTCCGACCTGTTTACTGGCCGTGCCCTTCGAAACATAGACCTGATTCTGACATTTATCAGACAACAACCAGAAGACATACGAAACGCACTTCTTCTTACATTGACGGCGGCTTCTGGACAGATGTCGAATATGGTCTTTGCCGTAAGCAGGAGAGGCAAAAAAACCGGTAAGATACAAGAGCGGATGTCTGTTGGCAGTTGGGTGATTGGCTACTGGCGACCTAAAGTCCACTTCGAGATAAATGTGTGGAACTGCTTCCTGAACAGAGCGAGAAGACTGATAAAGGCATTAGAAGATGTCTACTCACGAAAGAACGTTAGACTCGCCGTCGATTTCTCAGATGTCATTCGCTCAAAGGCCCAAGTGGCTCTTATCAAGAATGATGCAAGGCATGTTCTTAAGAATCTGCCTCCGGGGACAGCATCGCTCATCCTGACAGACCCTCCGCACAGTGACCGAATACCTTATCTGGAACTAAGTGAACTCTGGAACGCAATCTTGGGGCAGCAAGCGCCTTTCGACCTTGAAATAGTTGTTTCCAACGCACGAGAAAGGGATAAGAGTAAAGACACTTACACAAATGAAATGCAAGAGTTCTTTGTCGATGCCGCTCGCATCTTGTGTAATGGTGGAATAATGGCCATCCTTTTTAACGCCTACGATTTGAAGAGTTGGGAGTATCTCACAACCCTTCAGAAGAAATCGGATTCAATTAGATTCAGGGGCTGTTTCCCAATGTCGTATTCTGCGGGTTCAGTAGTTCAGGATAACAGAAAGGGTGCCTTGAAACATGATTACGTCCTGATTTACGAGAAGTACTCTGGGTCTCTGGCGAGGCAGAGCCGTTGGAAGGAACTAACCAAATTAGATGGATGGTCCTCATCGTTACCTACGAAGGAGAAGTAACTATGCCGCGTACATTTGACCAAGCAAATAGTGATTTCAAAAACGACAAGATAAGAGAACTATCTCAAGACCCTGACGGCCTACGTTTTTTGAAACTTCGTTCGCTATCCAGGACAGAGTATATGGAGCGACTGGCTGAGGACTGTGACCTTACACATCCCAACCTCCGGGGGAATAGATTACTCCGATTTCTATACGAATCCAACATAACGAATCAACAGTTGGACCAGACAATCAACACCATATACACCGAAGAGCGAACAGAGCGGCAACAAGGCGAAGACGAACTGGTAAGCCAACTCTACCGAGTGGCGGTCTTTGACTGGGGCGGGCTTCATCAGAACAGTTTGGAGAAGACAATAGTTGATAACTATGTAAAGAAAATAAAGTCCTATGACCGCCTCTGCGACTGCATTGAAAACGAACTCCATCAAAGCATGAAAGGTTACGTTCTCTGTTCTTGGTACAATCATTGGACATCAAGAATAATAGAAGACATATTCCGAGACCACACTATAATACTTCCTGCCGTGGGCCTGATTAAGAAAATCGACTTCTTCTGCAAGGGAGTGCCATTTGACCTGAAGGTAACCTATATGCCCGAGGGTTTCATCCACGAGAAGCGAAGAGCGGATGGATTGAGGCGGTTCTGCAGGGAGCATGCAATATACTTTGATCCTGACCTTCCAAACGCAAGATTGCGGGAAGATCTCTGGGCCAAGGTCAGCGACCATCCTTCGGAGGGTGCAACGCAGTTGATTGGGGACTTGAAAAGTAAGAGAATTGAGTACTTAGAGTCGGCGTTAGATAATCCTATTGAACTCATCAAGTGGTTGTACGAGAACCAAGGTGTGCGCAGGTTTGATGCCTCAAATCGACTTTTTTTGGTCTTAGTGGACCGTGGCAATTTCTTCGATTCTTGGAAACTCAAGAGAGCAAAACCCTTGCTTGTCGATAAAATCCACTCGCACCTTGATAATGTCTCGGGTACCCCAGGATTTGATGTCTCATTTGAATGGGATGGCATCCACTACGATGCCACCTCTGATATCATTTTCGTAGTCCATTCCAGATGATGGCTCTCCACGTATTAGATTAGGTTGTGTCTGAAAACTCACTTGCCACATTCCTGGTGCTTGTCCAACGCTGATTCTGGGGCCAGTATCGGGGGGCGAGTCAGAGAATTTGAGTTCACTCTGAACTATCGGCAGAGTTTTCAGACAGAACTTAGTCAAAGGTCTTCATTCGACTGGAAACGAAACCGGCCCTCCTCCATCAAGGGTGTACTCAACCGTTTTAATCCTGGGCTCATCACTTAATTTTGGGCAATTCGACAAACTAATTGCATCTAAGTTGCTTATCTCTGGCCGGTAAAACTCATTTAAGCGATAACCTTGAACAGCCTAACCTTCCCCTTCGCCGGCACTATAGTTCACTTTAGGCAATTTAGGCACTTTAGTTTACTTTAGCTCACTCCTCACTA
>CAYUFX010000187.1:0-5563 GCA_964444135.1 uncultured Pirellulales bacterium
TCCCCTCCATAAAAGGTTAAGTAATTTATTTAAATAGTATATTGAGAAGTGGCGGGGGACCTTTGTCTCCTCCATAAAAGGCTGAGTTTTTTTATATAGTATTGGGAATATCACGGCGTACCTCCAAGGACAAAGTGGTAGAGAAAATATTATGAATGAAGCGGTAGAGGTGGCCGATTTGTATGGGAGGCTTCAGCCGGACAAATTCAGGGAGATTTGGGAGAAACTTCATAAAAGATTATGAGAGAGCAAGGTATAAAGTGGAGTGGGCTACTTTATCCCCTCCATGAAGGGGTGAGTATGTTTTTGAATTGTATTGGGGTTATCATAGAATAACCACAAGGACAAGGTGGGAGAGAAGATATTTGAAAGAGGTTAGAGAAGTGGAGTGGGCTACTTTATCCCCTCCATGAAGGGGTGAGTATGTTTTTGAATTGTATTGGGGTTATCATAGAATAACCACAAGGACAAGGTGGGAGAGAAGATATTTGAAAGAGGTTAGAGAAGTGGAGTGGGCTACTTTATCCCCCCCATGAAGGTGTGAGTATGTTTTTGCATTGTATTGGGGTTATCATGGCATAACCACAAGGACAAGGTGGGAGAGAAGATATTTGTAAGAGGTTAGAAAAGTGGAGTGGGCCCCTTTGTCCCCTCCATAAAAGGATGAAATTGTTTTTTGTAGTATTTGGAATATGACAGTTTTAGAACAAGTTAAAAGTGTTTGTTTTAATGCTAATATTGAAAACAGAGAGGGCCTGCACCGTAATGTGTTAGATGGATTAAAAGCACTATTCGCTAAGGGCGGATACAAAGTTTATTTAGAATATCCAATTCATTTTAAGTCGAGGATCAGAAAGAGCGGTGACTGGATTTTCAGAGATGGAAATTTGGATTTAGTTGCGATTAAGAAAGGCCGGAAAATTGCTATTGAATTTGATACTGGAGTTCGTCTGAAATTTAAGAGCATTGAAAAGCTTTTTCAAGTCGATGCAGATTTGTGTATTGGAATCATTAAGGGCAAGTCAAACAGGAGTGGTAGCTTAGATGTGAATATTGAAAGATTTGAACAGTTGACAGAAGAATTTGGGAATCTTAAGAAAAATGTCTGGTTGATTGTTTTGTCTGAAAAGATTATTCACGAAGTATGATTGGTCGTAATAGGAGTTTTAGGATTACCGCGCTCCTTCGCTTGTCGTAATGATAATTGATTATTTGGTCTGAGCTTGCTTCGGTGCCTTATAGGCACATAAGTATTTGCTGTTAATCCACTCTGATGCCCTTCTGCTCCAGCCATTTTTTCAAATCGCCCATTTCACTGTTGAAAATCTCGTTGTCGTAGTCCTCTTCGAGCTTATGAATATTACTTTCCAGCTCCGGCTGCTCCAGCACAATTTCACTTAATTTCCTCTCGAACTCGTCGCTTATGGCCCGCAGGTCATCAAGCTTTATTTGCAGCTCCAGCATACCTACCAGCCGTCTTGTAACCGCTTCTATGCACTTGGGATTACCACCCTGCACGTAAGCAGGAATGGTGGCGACGAAAGATACCATCCTCACGCCTCGTTTATTGCAGTTTGCTGTAAGATAAGTAATGAAACTGGCCGGCCCTTCGTAGTTGGTGAATTGAACGCCGTAATGCCGGAAGGTTTCTTTAAGCTCGGCATCCGAAACCGAACAGAAGAGTCTTGGCTCTCGCGTGTGGGGCACAAGGCCGGCAACGCTGCCTATGAAATATATCATTTTGACGCCGAACTGCTCGCATAACGAGAAGATGCACTCGGCATATTCTTCCCATTGCAAATTGGGCTCTTTGCCTGAAAATAGTATGAGGTCATTTTCCTCGCTGTAATAAAACACATTTACAGGAATCTCGTAGGATTTAATCAAGCCGTCTTTTATCTTCGTATGCGGCCGAAATAGTGCTGTTATCTCCATCGAGCCTGGGAAGCTATAGATATAGAATCCTTCCGGCCCGATCTCAGCAAAGCTCTGTGCACCGAGCTTGTCGATGAGGCACTTTACGGTTCCTGTCGAGACCTCGCCGCCGTCCATCCACCCGGAGAAGCCCAGTAATAAGCGAGGGCTATTAAGATTCGGCCTTTTATAGATTTTTAGTTTGCCGGATGACATTATTCACCCCTGAAGCTTCACAATAAATACTCTTTTATCATTTATCGGCAAGTTAATCCAGCTAAATTCGGTAAATAGCAAAAGTTCCATAAAAAACGGTTGTTTTGGTGGAAAGACCGGTGAAATTGACTATTGATAATCACCTACACTTGCGTAACCGCAGGTGCGAGCGATTCGTGAAGTGAAAATCTAATGATAAGACACGAGAGCTGATTGTGGAGATAAGATATGACTGAATCAACAGCAATAATGGGTTCTGCTGGTTGGTGGCAGGAAATTATCAACTATGAAATCATCAGCGGAATTACTATTTGGCAGTTTGGCCTTGTTTTGCTGATAGTGCTGGTGTCAATGGTGGGGGGCGAATCGTCCAGTTTGCCTTGCCCTCACAGACACTTTATGTAAAGAAAGACTAATTCGTCATGTGATGTGTGGTATGCTTATTTAAAACACTGCGAGGCCTGCTTTGCAGGCCTCACAATCTCGTTCGGAACTTTTTAGATTGCATTGCCCGCCCAAGGCGGACTCGCAATGACGGTTCGAAACACAAGCCACGAGCCGCAAAATATGAATTTAGCCCTTATTCTTCAGAAGATTCTTCAGCAATCTTTCTCTCTGCTCTGGTAGAAGATGGCTTCGGCCTGATAATTCTGGTTTCTTCAAAGGCCTGTTCCTCGTCTAACGACAAAACCGGCTGTTGTCCGACAACCCGCGGCGTTATAAAAATAACCAGCTCGCTCATAATCGTTTCTTCTGTCTCAGACCTGAATAATCCTCCCAAAAGGGGCAAATCTCCAAGCAGCGGTACCTTGTAATTATTTTGCGTAGTGTCCTTTTTTCGCAAGCCACCCAAAACTACCGTCTGACCGTCTTTAACCAATGCTATTGTGTCAACTTTGCGGGTATCAACAACGGGTATATCAGTTGTAGAAAGTGTAACTCGCTCCACAAAAACACCGAATTCCGGTTGGATATGCAATCTTAACATACCGTCCCTTGTAACTTTCGGTGTAACCGTAAGCCTAACACCGACATTTTTGAATTTAACCGACTCTGTGACGGTGCCTGCCGATATTGTTCGTTCTACGTATGGATGTTCAGTTACGATATCGAAAAGGGCCTCTTCATTATCAAGCACCAATATTCTCGGATTGGCAAGAAGCTTGGCGTTTTTCTCCTCGTGCAAAATATTCAGTACGAGATCTACATCAACCGCATCATTAAGGAGCCCAAAGCGCACGGTACCGCCCGACATTTTATCAAACGAGCCGCCTGCAAAAGGTTTACTTTTCCTATATGATTCCCTCAACCATGTTTGAGAGTTTTCTTTAGTTATCTCGTCAATATCCTCGATTTGATAGCCAGTTATTGCAGGTTCTATCGTCTGTGCGATTACAGTAACAACTCCATTATTATTGGGATCTACCGTGTCAGTGGTATCAGTTATGGTCGTTTTAGTAGTGTTGGTTGGGCTAGTTGTGGTATCGGTTCTCGTATGAGTGTTTGTTTCTGTAATGTCAGTCAGGGGAGTATTGCGTCCAACATGCCAGTCTACCCCTATATCAAAGCCTTCTCTGATGGTGATATCGTAGATTCTTGCCTCCACGAGTATTTGGGGCGTGATGCGGTCGATTTTTTCAAGCAGTTCAGCTATCTCCCTGATTTTGCTCTCGGTGTCGGTAACAATTATATGACTGGTGCCCTTGATGGAGGATACCGAGCCCTGGGATGACTTGAATTTGTCCAGAGCGGTTACGACCTCTGTAGCATCCACATAGACAATCTCAAAAGTTTTAGTCAGAATTGGTTCGGCTTTTGTAACCATTTCCTCGGATGTTATTATTCTTAACACATTATCGGTCGGCACATAGAGGCAGCCGTGCACAGCAAGAATATTGGTCAGCGCTTCTTCGAGCGGAACATCTTTAAACGTAACTGTTACATTACCGATGACGTTGGGGCTTTTGATATAGTTCAGGTTGGCCTGCTCAACCAACTGCCTTATTACCAGATCGATGGGCTGGTCGTTAACATCGATAGATATACTTTTTTGCATCCGCTGCTCGATTTCTGTTAAACCAGTTTTTTCCTCTGGTTCCTCATTGCCGGTCTGTGCCACAGCGATAGCGCAGCTAAGGCAAACAACTACAAAGACCGCCAAAAGCCTTAATACCAAATTTTCTTTCATAAAATTTTTCATATTCGCTCCTTTTCTAAATCAGCTGTTTAAGCGATTCTTCTGTCCCGGTGCGCCGGGACGGCTTTTATCATTGAACCTTTTGGGTCCATCTTTTCCCATTCAATTCGAATTCGACACTGTCTTTAGTTATTTTTATAATATTCACATCCCGTATTTTTTCGCCCTCGTGCACTATGCGGCCGCCAATAACCGCCGACGAATTGTCCTCGCTATAAAGAATGCTTTTTACGATTAGTTCAATTGTTTTTTCAGTTTCGGTCTGCTCGTCGGTCTGCTCGTCGGTCTGCGGGATTTCTACCGGGACTAATCTCATAGGGTCGCGAAGCGTTGCCGGATATGGCGCCGGAATCTCCCAGTCGATTTTAGTATTAGCACCGGCAGTGCCAACGCCAGCGGCGGTGTCTTCCGTGGACGCTTCTGTATGACCCGCACTTGTTCCAAAGACGCCTCCTCTGAACAGCATAAAAATTAAGACGATAAAGAGCAGCGGCATCATTACCACCATTGCCTTTTGCTTTGCGGTACTGACACCCGTTTTTGGTTGAAACAGCTTATTTTTTATCTGTTGCCAGAAGCTTTGGCTGCTGATTTTTACAGTTGGACGTTTTTTAGAGACTTTTTTGTCGATATCAGCCTTAGGTTGTCGAACTGGCACAACTTTGGGTTTTTGTACCGGCACAGCTTTGGGTCGTTGAGCCGTCTCAACCTTGGATTGTTGAACTGGCTCAACCTTGGATTGTTGAGCTGTCACAAATTCGGGTAGGTGAACCGGCTCAGTTTTGGGTTGTTTGGCTGGCGTGGCCTCGGGCAATGATGGCGTAACTTGATAAGGTTTCTGGGCCTGGGTCTTCTGCGGCTCCGGAGCCGGCTGTTTTGTCTCGGTATAGTCGGTGTGCTCTGGAGGAGCTTTGGGCAATGTTTGTGTAGCTTGATAAGCTTTTGGGCCCTCGGTCTTCTGCGGCTCCGGAGTCGGTTGTTTTGGCTCGGTATAGTCCGTGCGCTCCGGTGCAAAGGTAACGGAAGGCTCCTGGCCGTCGTCGATTTGCGGAATCGAGACCCCCTTGAAAATCGATGAGATTCCCTTTTGGAGTCCTGCCTTGTTCTTTTCTTGCTTTGCCATTGATTATTATCTCCTGGCCAAGGCCTGGCCTTCGATTATCTGCTCTGGAGAAGCTTCGCCTTCGCTTATCTCCTCAGACGAGGCTATGCCATCGGTCATCTGCTCTGGAGAAG
>CAYUFX010000188.1:0-5534 GCA_964444135.1 uncultured Pirellulales bacterium
AAGAATGCAGATTTGACCTCAACAACCACCCTCCAACTTACAAACATGCGCTAGTGCTTTTCGTTACGTGACTTACGATTTGCCTTTTTGTTCTTCCCAAGCTGAATGTCGTGGGTTCGAATCCGGTCGCCCGCTTTTTTGATAGACCCCTTTGGCTTAGAGCCTATCCGAATAATCCTTCAATTTTTGTCAGTCTGAGGCGAAAGAAAGCTTGCCCTGAGCCCATTCGGCTACGCTCAGGGTAAACTCCGCCGAAGGGCCGACGAATCTGGCCAACGAAGAGAATATTCCCGCCTTAGCGGATTTTCAACTCCACTTCGCTACGCTCCGTTCAGAGTGACAGCTTGAAATCGGTCGGTTTGAGTAAATTAGCAAGTTCTTAATCTTGTGCCATCCGTGAAAATATAAAATATCGTTTGATTTTACAATGACTTTCCTCTGTTAGAAAAAGCTGACAGACTTACTTGAGCGGTAATGGTTCATTGTCCACTTGAGTTTTACGGTCGGCCTGGATGTGAGCGATTTCATCGGCGGCAGCACTGACCTGGTCTTTGCCAACATGAAGCGCGAAATCTATTGTGAAAAGACGGCTTTGATGGGGGGCAAGTTTGGGGACACGGCCGAAACGGCGCTCGATGGCTCTGTTGCGGGGAAAGCCGGTTCCCGGTTCGAGGCCAGTGACATAACCGTCCTCGTAAGCCACAGGATTTTTCCAGAGCGTGAAGAAAGGTAACTGCTCGATGGAAAAGGCCATTGATACGGCTTTGTCGGCTGCGGCGTTACGAAGCATTACCTTCGTCCGGTCGTTCTTGTCGGCCCAGAGCCGAAGGCAGTAAACTTGTTCTGGAAATCCAGGCATCGGGGCACGGTAGAGGTTATAGGTAGAGATGTCCGAGGCCGAATGCTCGTTGATCGGCGTTACCTGACGCGCCTGAGCAACAAACGTTGCGCCTTTTTCCATCAGAGGTGTGCCGTAATTTGCGTGGTAAAGAATGCCGAATTCCTGCTCGACGGCGCTGCGGTTGGTTATCTTGTCCGAGATTCGGAGAGTATTGGAGCCCGGCATAGTTGATACTTCTGCCGATAGCTCGAGCTTTGGTCCGTGCATGCAGGTCTCATCGACCCTGCCGAGTATTCGAATACGATATGGTGCCTGCCGTTCGACAATCACTTCCACCTGTGATGCCGGGGTATTGCCGATCTTGCCGTGCAGTGTCAAATCCATCGTTGCCTTTTGGCCGGTGTTGTCGATAAACTCATCGGTTCCGGGCCCGCCGAAGAATTCCAGACCACATCGGACAATCCATTCGTTAAAGCCTTCCAGCCAGCCCAGACCCTGGCGTGTGTGCTGGTTGATATATTTGGGGTGTACTAAGCCCTTCACCGGCGAATCCCAGCCGAGACGCAAATCTCCCATAAGCACTTCCTGGATGGACATCCCACGCGTAGGAACTACCGTAAAGCGGAGCTTGCCGTTGTTGACGTCAATAACCTCGACGCCCTCCTGTTTACCTCCATGAAGCACATACTTGCGAACCGACCAGGAAACGGGACAATCCGGAGTAATATTGCGACTTGTGATGTACAAGGTTTCAATATAAATGTTTTGCTCGACGTCGGTGAGGACCTGACGAAAGGGTTCGACTGCCCGGATGGGTGAGAACCCTAAAGTTAAAAATATAATAGAAGCCCATCTTAACATTTCTGCACCACCTTTCTAAGTGAGTTTATCTGACAGTTCCATTTGATTTGCCAATAGCGACTCAGTTGACCCATTATAAAGCAGCCTTTCAAGTGTAGCAAATTGAATTGCTTGTGCAAGGGAGCATTTGAAATTGGCTTTGTTTGGGTTTGAATTGGCTTTGAATTGGGTTTGTTTTTTCGGACTGCGAAATCATCTGTTTTTCTGTAATCCTCTATAACATATAAGTTTACGTTCATTTTGACTTTTTGGAAATTGGGTTTGATTGGGTTTGAATTGGGTTTGTTTTGACCAAGTGTCCGATTGAATTTATTTTCATATTCCCTTGCATTATATGGATTTACATTCATTTGACTTTTTCGGAAATTGGGTTTGTTTTGCATAAAAAGGTCGATTTGTAGAGGATTCTCGACAGATGTAGAGTGCAGATGCTCGTATTGCGTATCGCGTATCGCGTATTGCGTATTGCGTATTTCGTGGTACATTGTTTATAGTTCATGGTTAATTGGTTCATTGGTTAATTGGCCCAGCACCAATTAGTCGTGACCTAAGCTCAATTGGTGCGGGGTCTGCGCTGCGCTACGAGGCTGGCTGGCTCTAAGTCATTGCTGCGCTGCAGCTTACAAAAAAGAATACAGACATCAGACTAAAGGCTTTTTTGGCGTGTATCTGCTGATACGAAAACGTGCGTTTCTCCGCTATATCTGCCGCTTAGGGGCGGTTTAAGTTAGCCTTCTGGCTAACTTGAGGGTATTATACCATATTTATTATTAAAAATCAAGTTAAATCAAAGAAAATGACCATTTGAAAACTCTGTTTAGAGTGAAGAGTGAAGAATATTTCGCATTGCGTTAACTCTCTAACTGATTTGCAAAACGAAGCAGGGGTAACAAAGGCGTCGGGGGATTCAAACTATGGAACGAGTTGCTCAGAATATATCGGATTGAGTTGAGCGGCAGCATTCCACGCTGTCCAGTTCAAACGATTTATTCGATGTTAGCTGATCTTGATTATTGCAGGTAGCTTTGTATCCAATTGTTTTGCAAAACGAAACAAACTCATCGTCTTGGGTTGCTGCATGCATGTAATCCAAGCAATGATTGGAAAATACTCATAGAACTTGGCTGAATAAAATTTAGAAAATGAAATAATGTCTGCTTTTAGCTTATCTGATATATGAAAACAATCTTCAATATCATGCTTTAATGATTCGTTAAGCAATAGATCTAAATTGTGAGAGAAGCGGCGACTTTTTAACTGCTTAATGCTCAATCCCTTTTTCATTAGGAAAGACTTGAGGAACAACTCCAGGGCATGACCAAGAAGATATGATTTCACAGGTGATTTTTTTGTTTTTTGAGAAATGTCATAAAATTCATGACCATATGCGTACATGCCAATAGGGTACATACGCAGAGAATAGCTACTGAGTCTTGCTTTTCCCTTTAATTTGACAATATGGGACATCGTTTATCACTCCCAACAATAATTATAAAGAGTGTATAAAACGGGAAGAACAGATTGTTTTCTTATGTATAAGGAGTTCCCATTGCTTGTTCAATACTCGTCCACTCTATTGCATTTATCTAAGGAATACCTAAGATAAAGAATTATGTCCTTGCTACCCTTCATGGCACCCTGAATATACAGAATGACTAAAGTAATGGTTCAGGGACGTGGCTTGTCAGCGCCCGCTGCAGCTCCTTGTTCGGTTTCGTTTTCTTTTATCAAGCCTTCCTTTTTCCACTTATCACATATGTATTCATAAAACTCTTTATCTGGAGAGGAACCACAAATCGGCGCAAGCTCATGACCAATTTTTGTAAGAATGACCTTTCCAATATTAAATTCATTGTCTGATTCTTTCTTAAACTCCAATAGGGCTTGTTGATCGTAATAGAGAAGAGTGACTTTCTTTGGTAATCCAGTGCGTTTAAAACCAACAAGGCCGTTAAATTGAATTAGACCTATGCTGTCAAGATGGCTAAGCGATACAAAATCAATTTTATGCTTATTGTATATGTCGTTATTAACATCATATATTAATGGAACTATCTCACCTATAATCCATGCAAAGTTACATAATTTTGTAAATAATCCAGCATCATTTTTGTCTAAGGATGATAAAAAGTTGACCGTTCTTTTTGAGTACGAGCCGGGAGAGTTTGCCTCACCTGATAGAACACGAGACCACAACATCTGCATTTCGGTGTCAGATATCAACCTGCACTTATCAAAGAAATTGGCAATCCAGTCATTTTCCACATTTTCAGATTTTGCATCATCATTGAGATTGGGTAACGCTTTTTGAGTTATATCTTCTATATTCTTCTGTTTTTTCGCCTCCTCTTCTAAAAACCGATGCATAGCACGACGGTGAATATCTTGGACAATTATCTTAGCATCTGCTCGGATCTTTTCCGCTTCTGATTCTGCCTTTGCGACACGCACAATTTGATATGGCTTAAAGACTCCGCCAACTGCATCGGATATTTTTTCAATTAATACTGTTGCGGGCTTCGATAATTCACCGAGATTTACTAACGGGTTATCAGACATAGTTTTTCCCTATTCAGCATAACAATGATTATACAATATGTATAAAACGGGAAACACAGAAAAGTTCCTGACAGTATAAAAAATCCACGATGCTTCTTCAGTTAATGAGCAGAATATTCAAAATGCGGGCCGATGTCAAGCGAGAGTTTTCGGATTTGGGCGAAAATATTTCATCGTTGGTGAAGTACGGATTCTGGATTCCTGCTTTCGCAGGAATGACCCCGCACTAATTAGACGTGAGTTAGAACTCAATAAGTGCGGGACAAGCAACCCCCGACAATGCCGGGGGCTAAAAATTTGGATTCTGCATCCCCCGACTACAGCATTCGAGGGCAGGCAAGTGCGGAATGACCCCGCACCAATTAAGATTAGGCTTATGCCTAAATTGGTGCGGTGCAAGCTGTTTTAAATAGATTTCTCCACTACGTTCGCTTCGCTCACTTCGGTCGAAATGACAGAGGGAATCGGGGCAACCACGTGACAAATTTGGGCAACCATTTGGGGTTGCCCCTACAGTGAAATGACAACCCCCTGCAGTGCAGGGGGCTAACAATTTGGAGTGGTTCGGGTAAGGGCAGTTCGCGAACCGCCCCTACATTGGAATGACCGATGGAGTCCGGACAACCACGTGACAAATTCGGGCAAAATGGAGGTTTACTTTGTTCGTCTACCAGATCCTTCGACTTCCCCGTTCGACTGCGCTCAGGGCTAAAGGCTGCGCTTCGCTCAGGATGACAGAGGGAATCGGGGCAACCACGTGACAAATTTGGGCAACCATTTGGGGTTGCCCCTACAGTGAAATGACAACCCCCTGCAGTGCAGGGGGCTAACAATTTGGAGTGGTTTGGGTAAGGGCGGTTCGCGAACCGCCCCTACGTTGGAATGACCCCGTTAGAGAAAACCCCCGATAAGAAAACTAGGGGGCAGGCGACACTCTAACGGGGCAAGCAAATTCAGGCAACCACGTGACAAATTCGGGCAACCACGTGACAAATTCGGGCAACCACGTGACAAATTCTGGGCAACCACGTGACAAATTCTGGGCAAAATGGAGGTTTACTTTGTTCGTCTACCAGATCCTTCGACTTCCCCGTTCGACTGCGCTCAGGGCTAAAGGCTGCGCTTCGCTCAGGATGACAGAGGGAATCGGGGCAACCACGTGACAAATTTGGGCAACCATTTGGGGTTGCCCCTACAGTGAAAAATTGCCGAAAGAATTGCACATAATATTCATAGAGAGCCTGGATTCCTGCTTTCGCAGGAATGACCCCCG
>CAYUFX010000189.1:0-5412 GCA_964444135.1 uncultured Pirellulales bacterium
TTTTGTTTGTCAATCTCGACATCGCCAAGCTCCTCAAACTCACGTATAAGCCGAGCTCCATGGCGTTCCAAACCTGCACTATTGATCTGAATGGCATCTTCGGCTAATTTGCTCAGAGACGTTTGGACCTCAACGCCAGAGACCTTAGCGTATGACTGTTGCATACTGACTATCTCCTTGATGTGCTGGATGTTGTCGGTCAATACCTTGAGTCTGTCGATAATATCAGTCTGCTCATTTTGCAGACATTTGCTGACCTCAGTCAGATACACGGGAATATGTTTTCCCTGTGGGTGTTCGGTAAGGAAAGTTCCGAGGTCATCAGTATGCTCATTGATGATACTCGCCACTTTTTCCAGGTTTGCCACCTCTGAGCTGGTAACTTTCTCTCTTATCACAGTTGACGATACGTTAATACTGTTGAGAACATTTCCGACATTGTGTAGCACATCGGCGGCCACTTCCGCCATGCCCGCTCTACGTGCTGTCTCAATCAGTTTGCCCTGGGTTGCTTTAAGCTCGGCCTCGGCGTGCTTGAGGTCCGTGATGTCCCAGAAAATACCCAATATTCCAACGATATTATCCTGCTCGTCCTTGATAGGCGTTTTGACTGTCTGGACGATCATCTCTTGCCCGTTCCGGATATATTTCTCCTCGATGTCTTCTGTTGTTCCAGCTTCCATAATTCTTTTATCATCTCCCCTGTATTTTTCAGCCAATTCCTTGGGAAAGAAGTCGTAATCGGTTTTGCCCTTAAACTCTTCCATCCTAATCCCTAAATCCCGGGCAAAATTTTCGTTGCACGAGACGTAAATTGAATTTCTATCCTTTGAAAATATTCTTTGAGGGAGGTTCTCGAGAAGTGTTCTGTATTTATTCTCGCTCTCCCGCAGGGCCTCCTCGGCCTGTTTGCGTTCGGCAATTTGCTTGGTTAGTTGCTCATTGGCTGTAGTTAGCTCAGCAGTACGTTCTCTAACTCTTATTTCTAATTGACTCTTGGCTTCAACCAAAGCTGAATCTCGCTGTTGAATTTGCTCCAGCATTTCGTTAAATGAATCTATAAGCTGGCCTACCTCATCGTTACTCCGCTTCAGGGCTCGGACAGAGTAGTTCTTCTTTTCTGAGACGGCTTTTGCAACCTCAGCCAGATTCAAAATTGGTACAGAGATAATCCGCTGAAGTCTTGATGAAACCAGATAGGTTAAAAGGGAACACGCCAGCACAACCAGTGCGATAGTTCCTGCTTTCAACCAAAGCATAGCCTTCATTTTATGTAAGTCGAGCTGAATGTAAACTGTACCGATAATCTCGTCGTTATCTTTAATCTGTTTGAACAGATTAAAGTAGTTGTTATCAAACTGGTAATCCTCTTTTCTACATACCGGCGGCGAAAATTCATCTGTAATGTCAGCGTTTTGGTAGTGGGCCAGCACCTTATCGTCTTTAGTATATACGCAGGCAAAAACAATGGATGGTTCTGCTCGCAATGATTTGAGAGTCTCCTCAGCATCTTCGGCATCTTTGAAAGCCAACGCCGCCCTACAATTGTCTCCTATCATTTCCGCATAGCATGACATATTGCGCACTGTTTCTTTATAATATTCACTCCGCTGAAATAACAGTTGTATAATGCTGGCCATCAGTAAAGCCGCTATGCATGTTGCCATGATAATCAACATCAGCTTCTGTCTTATTGCCATGTTTCGAATAATGAACATAATCAGCTCTTATCCTCGCTGGATGGTTTTCCCGGGATCACTCTTTTTGCCAGACGTAAAAGCTTAGACCTGATTTTGAGCTTGGCCTGCTTGGCAGCGTGGTTATTTATTTCAAAAACAACTTTTTTCTCCTCTACCAAGAAATTGATAATTCCGCCGGTTTCGAGAAAACCTTTCACCTCTCCAACAGTAAGAACACTATCGTCCTTAACTAAATTTATGATTTCCCTGAGCTTTTCCTTCTCTGAGGAGCAAATAAAAAGCAGGTAGCATTTCCTGATAGCCTTGATTTGCTCACCGGATTTTCTTAGCTCTTCGAGACCCTTGAACCGATTAATGACAACCTTTTTGCCCTTAACTTGCTTATTTTTAATAGGATCGAAAGCCTTTCCAAATGGGTCTTTGCCGATGACGCCTATAATTATTGGCTCGTTGCCGTCAGCGACCTTTTCTTTGGGCCAATCCACAAACTTTACGAAGTTGTAGAGGAACGCAGCCTTGACCTGATACTCCCTGTTTTGCGCGGAATCATCCTGGGCCTGTACCGAAATCGGCGCTGCAAACAAGGCCAGAGCCAAAACTACAAAGATGCAAGCTTTAATTCTCATTGTTTAGCACATACAAAACGGTTTTTGTCATCTGTCCTTTGTCCCACATTTCGGAACTAAAATTTGTAAGTTAAACTTGCCATTATTCGGCGTTCGACCTTGTCTGCACCAATCCACCCAACTGGATTTGATTCATAATGTCTGTCGTTAAAAAGGTTAAAGGCAGTTAACGCAAATTCAAGATTATCCTTCGGCTTATAAGCAATCCGGGCATCAACAGTGATATAGGGGTCTACTTTTTGGGCTGCAGATAAACGACCCAACGCCGGGTTAGCTGCATCGTATATCTCATAAAACTTGTCAACATAATGAAAGGTTAAACCGGACAACCATTTGCCAGATTTAGCGTGGAAACCAAAATTAACCATATTTTTGGGGTCCACTTCCAAATTACCAAGGTCGCTGCGATGAATCTTCTGATAAGTATAATTGGCGAAACCTGTTAACCAGTCAGTAAGAAGGAAATCAAGACCCAATTCCAATCCACTCTGGTGGGCATTAACCGAGTTTGTCAGAGCGGCACTGAAATCGTTAGAAATTAGACCTCGGTACTCATTGTAGAAAATCGCAGACTTTAGCTTTATCTTCTTGTTCAAGGGGCCGTAATAACTTAATTCATAAGAGGTAATATTCTCTTCGTTCAAAGAAGGGTTGAATTGATATGGGAGGATACTGCCCCAACCATAGAGCTGGGCAAGAGAAGGCAGATAATAGCCACTTTCAATAGTTGCTGCAAGACGCTGTTCCTCGGTCGGCTTATAGATAATACTGCCCCGTCCGAGACCAACCCAATCCACCTCAGAAAAATACTCAGCCCTGCCTCCTAAGGTAAAGATAAAGTGATCTGTTGCATGATATTCGTTCTCTGCCTTTATAGCATAATCTTCAATGTCGCTTTGGTGCTTGTCACCAGTGTTGTTTTTGACTGTAAAATCAACTTTCTTTGCAAACCCACCTATGCTGGTAATATTCTTGTCCCACTTGAAGATACGCATAACTTCAAGCTCATAGTTTGTGTCATCCACGCTAAGCAATCTATTCACAGCGTTTTTAAACTGCTTGTTGTAGAAGCAACGCACCCAGAAATCAGGTTGGTCATATCGCAGAGTAAAATAGGTGTTTCTTACATTTGTACAGTGTCGGGAGATTGCATCATCACTATAACGCTGTCGAAAATCCGCAGTAATGGATGATTCGTCATCAAAATGATAAATGACCCTTCCAGCCCCATAATTAGTGCGGGTATCTTCGTGCATAAAATAGTCCCGTGGAGGCGACGTATAGTCGGACTTTAAATAGCCTGCCGCGACACTGTAGTCCCAGTTTTTCAAGCTTCCACCGTGCAGGAAGCTGCTGCGCAAGGTATCCTGACTGCCACCGACCATAGTCACTTGAGTTCCATCTAATTGCTTGGGCGTCTTGGTGACAATATTGATTACTCCACTAAAAGCAGAACCGCCATAGAAAACGCCTCCGGGCCCCTTAACAATCTCAATGCGTTCGATCTCCTCCAAAGATACAGGTATTAAATTAAGATATGTGTGATTCACATGATGCAGGTAGGCACTGTTGCCATCAAGTGTAATCAGGACATGTTGGGCATCAGCAAACCCACGAACACCTACAGCATGGCTGCTTACAGAAGGCTCCCTTACCTGGATTCCGGCCACATTCCTTAATACATCAGCAATATTTAAAGCTCCTGATTGCCTGATATCCTCAGCAGTAATAATTTCTACGCTTGATGCTGCCTCAGTAATAGGTTGTAGCCTCTTGCTGGAAGCAAATACTACCGGTACTTCCATCAGCTTCTCGATGGACATCTCAAAGAAATCCTCCGGCTCATTTGCGTTCTGCTGCTGGGCGAACGAACGCGGAGCAGGGCCAAACATAATCAGACCTATTACCATGAGCACTAACGTTTTGTTTAGAGAATTTTTTCGCATAACCATAATCTTACCTCTAATAACCATAATCTTACCTCTAACCGACGCCTCCAGAACAAGTACACGTAGCCTGAGCTTGTAGCGTACCTACATCGTATTTCCTTCAACTGTTTTAATGGGATTGTCGTCTGTATCATAGGTCTGTTTAACTAGGCTCTTCCTGGGTTTGTTATTCGGAATGCCCAGTCCATCCATAATATGCCACAGTGTCCCTGCTTGTAGACTGGTCCAAATTCCCGGCAGCATTATGTTGCTTCAATTGTGATGCCAGGTTTTTGGAGCGCGACGACCAGGAATCGTATAGTGATTTGCTGTGCCAAAAGCCCCGATTAGTTTATCCGAGACGAGCACTTGGTATATAATAATGATTTGGAACGGAAGAGTTAATTACATAGCTGGTGTTTCTCCTTAGTACTACAGCGCCACGTATAGATGGAGATAATAAGGCATGTATTTCAGAGATGAGAACTTACATACATCTTTGTTGTTTACGCTCTTTGACGGTAGATTCGTTGGTCACCCTTTTGGGCTTATTGCACCCTCGATAATCGCTTTTGAGAGCCTATTTACAATCGGTAAGCACCTAAGTCAGAGCTCTCAATGCCACAACTAAGTGGCGCTGTAGTATTGTTAGCAAGAATAGGCGTCTTTGCAGTCAGGAGTTCTTAATTGCTAACGGATAGTACCGCTGCCCACATGAAATGGAAATGACCCTGTCGCAACCCATTCATAAAGGGCAGTGGGTACTATCCACTAATTCCTGGTAAAGAAAACGCGAACGCGAATGTATTACTTCTGATGAGTTCTGAAAAATGGAGATTAGGCATATATTATTCAAGGAAGTAGCAACGAGCTTTAAATGAACAATAGAAAGGTAAACATTCTGCTGGTGGATGATGACCCTCTGGATCGCCGGTTAGTAGAGGTGACTTTGGCCAGATCCAACACGTCTGTACAGTATAATGTGGAAACTGCAGGTACGCTGTCTGAAGCAACCAAACGTCTAAGTAACAGCAGCTACGATGTTCTGTTACTTGACCTTAATCTTCCGGACAGCAGCGGAATCGACACTATCCAACAAGCTAAAGACACAAATTCCGATGCTTCGATTGTTGTTTTGACCGGCTTGGATGACGAGGA
>CAYUFX010000190.1:0-5410 GCA_964444135.1 uncultured Pirellulales bacterium
GGATTTTGTGCCGGCGACCTTCAGCAAGGTTCAGTTCCTCGGGGCGATACAAGGCGGCCACCACCGGCAGAGCCCAACGCCGCGAAGTAAAGGGCAGCTTTACCGAGAGGAGTATTTATACACGCGCTGTATTACCTTAAAATAAGGGGGCCTATACCAAATTGGTATAGGCCCCGAATTGGTGCAAATCCATTTCCCTGTTGTCTGTCACCGTGGGCAGCTAATTGCTACTTGCGACTTCCGGTTCCGGAGCTTACCGATGCAGTCGAATGTCGTCGAAGTACGCTGTACCAGAACCGCCGGGCTGCGGATTCTTCTTGTCGCCGAAACCAATGGCAATAGTATTGACATTGGCCAGGTTTACGCCCTGGTCTGCGAACACCTGCAGGTCGATATTCCATTGGGTCCAGGTGTCTATCAACGCTGCATTTGGATTATCATGAAAGACCACAGAGTTGCCATTGAGAGCGACATACATCGGCTCAGCATCGTTAGTGGCCATAGTTGCACCAATGGCCTCGTGAGTCCAAATCATCGGGGTAACCGTGCCGGTGGTCTGGACATTGGAGAATTCGGCTGTGCACGTCACACCAGGGTTATGGCTGGTCAGTGCCAGACCTATATAGACATTCGTAGGCATTGAAATCCTCTGCGGATTCCATGTCATCACCTGCCAGCTAACGCCGTCACTGGAATAGTAGCCGTTAAAGTTGCCGGCTGCGTCACGCTCCAATTTCACCCAGTAGGGAGCTGTGATTGCTGTTTGCTCAGGGGTCTCTAAGCCGGTATCACTTGTGGCGCTGCTGCCAGGGGTCAATCTTCCCTGGAATCTGCAACCGTTACCGGGCGAAATGTATACAGCAGCGAACTCCGAGCCTGGGTCCAGCGTTTCACGAATCATCACGCCGGCTTTGGCCCACGGGTCAGTGTTCTGGACGCTGAGCACCTGCGCCGAAATCGACCCGGCCCCGGACAATTGCTTCCATGCGTAGCGGAATTCGTCAGCCGTGCCCCAAATATCTGCGCCGGAGGCAGTCATTGTGTAAGTGCCAGCCGGGGCCTCTAATAAACCTGCAGGATTACCTCTGAACCAAATCGTCAGCGTCTTGACACCGTTCTCTGTCCAGTCACGCGGATAAGTCAGCGTCAGCTCCGCCTCCGAATACTTGAACTTGCCCTGTTGATTGTTGTCATAGAATAACGGCATCGACTGGCTGCCTCCATGGACGATAGTTTCCTCAGTGTAAGAACCAGTGTTTTCATCACCTACAGCCGAGCCGCTTCCATTACCGGCATAGTAGGGGTCAGTACCCGGTGTGCCGTAGCCAAGACCGTCTTTCCAGGCGTACCATATCTGGTTGTCGCCGGCGTCGTAGTCCTCAAAATTGTCCACTATAAGGAAGTTGGCCGTCGTAAAGCTCCAGGGGCTGCCTATCCATGGACTGTCGGGATTGGCGTTATTGACTTCATCAATCCGCCAGTAGTAGGTGGTATCCCAATCAAGCTTTCCGGGGTCATAGCTCTCTGAACCAAGATTTCTACTACCCTTATAGTCGGGCGAGCTCGTATCGGCGTTCTGCACGGCTTCCTGGTCAGTGCCGAAATACACCTGGTGCGAGACTGCATGTTCTCCGGGCTTCCAGGCAAGAATAGATGTCTGCTTTACATCTACCGCGCCGTTAGGCGGATACGCACCGCTGGCCTTTACAGGTGGGGACAGTGCACCCTGGGGAATTAACTGCTTTGGTGTGCGGGGGCTTTTCCAGCGCAGCTCTGCCACTGCATCATCGATGTCTTCATAATATTCCATCTCAAGGCTGTATACCTGTCCGGCCATAAGGTCAATTGTTCCCTTGTTCTCAGTGGCCGAGTGGCTGGTCCAGTTATCAACAAGCTGTTGACCATCTATCCATAGGCGCACACCATCGTCGCTCATGGTATAGAAGGTGTAGGGCTCAGTAAATGCCGCTTCCACCTGGCCAACCCACCTGACTGAGAACTGATCAGCACCGACTGATGGATCCGGTTCGCCCGTGCTCCAGTTAAAGTCGATTTGTGGGTCCATTCGGGTCAGGATTAGATTGCCGAATTCCATACCTTTGTAGTAGTTGCCTTTTACGCCACCGCCGGCACGTGTGGTCTTAAAGCTCCAGGCATCGCCCTTATGCGTGCCGAAACCATCGAATTCATCGATACGCCAGTAGTAAAGCTTGTCGTATTCAAGGGGGCCGGGAGTATAGGTTGTAGTTCCCTGAGGAAATCCTGTAACGGCACCGTTCACATCGTCAAAATTGTCACCGAAATATACATGGTGCAGTTTCGAGCCGAAACCTGCCGTCCAGCGAAGGTCTGCATTCGGGTCTATGAATTTGGCGCCGTCAGCCGGCTCGGGGTCATAGGCGGTCTTGGAGGGAATCGTAAAGCTCCAGACATTGCCCTTCCACGGACTGTCCGGCTCGGCGTCATTGATCTCATCGATTCGCCAGTAATATGTCGTGCCCGGAATAAGGCCATCCGGATAAGGAAATCCGGGAAAGCCAACAACAAAATATGTCGAGGGCTGGTTGCCCTGGAATGTGCTTTCGGCGCCGGCGTTCACATCGGCAAAATTCTCGCCGAAATATACATCGTGCGAGACCGCGTAATCTCCAGACCTCCAGCTAAGGCTCACCCACGTATCCTCATATATGATACCATTAGCCGGACTTGGACTAAAGGCTCTACCAAGAGGAGCTACCGTGGCATTTTGATAATCCTCATCGGTGGGCACATAGTTAGGGCTGTCCGTCCAAACGAAGACATCCCAGAACACGGTATCATTCCCTTGCCTGTGAAAGATGTACATCGTGTTCTCACCATCCTGAAGTTCTTTGGTATGACCCTCTATTCCCCAGCTCTGGCCCCAACCCCAGGGAGGTCCGACATCTATTTCAAAAACTCGGTCATCTGTGTTGTCGAACGGCCCTGCTCCATCCCCCCCGGGAAAGGATGGGCCAGTGGGAATATCTGAGTCATCCGGGTCTGCCTCCACGAGCATATAATCCGACGAATTTTCTGGATTGATTTGTCGTGCCCAGAAATACCAGGTACCTCCCTTGCCACCGGCCGCACTGATATCGAATGTCCAGCGAATCATGCCGCCGGCGCCGCCGGCCCGGGTAATTGCTTGACCGAACGCATCAGCCGCATCAACAACCGGGTAATACTGATCCGTGTCGGGATTGCGTTCATCGTAATCCTCGGCTTCAAACCAGATCTGGTGTGCATCTCCGTAGTTGGAGATTTTGTAGTTATAGTTTTTTACAGCATAGACCGGCATTGTTATTAACAACAATGTATAGAAAGAAATTAGTTTTTTACACATGGCAATCCTCCTACAAAAAAATAGAAATACAAAACGACCGATAACAATTCTCGCACCTGCTGCATTTTATCCATATTTGCCCAGGATAAGTTTTTTACGACTTGACACTACCTCCTTTCCTTCAAGAGCCCGGTAAGCCACATAATTTCATTCATCAGAAGTTCAAAGCACACAGACACAAGCCAACACGAGCCCAGGTATAATCAATCTTGTTTATACCAAATCAGCCGCCTTCCCGTCAAGTAAAATCCTGTGATTTTGACGTAAATATGTTTAAGAAAAGGCCGTTAAGTCTATTTGTGGAATCTCACATACCATTCCTCATCGTTCGATTTAAAGCGCCCAAGAGGCTATTTAAACGACGAACTCGGCTCATACAGCCCCTGACTTACAAATCAGCCAATAGCTTGCATCACCGCACCTGAGTGTGTTATAATATGGCAGAAAAGCATACCAGCGAAACTCATTATCTCTCTTTGAAAGAGAAGAGCAGACATCATGCGTAAACGAAACGGCTTTACGCTAATAGAACTTTTGGTGGTTATTGCTATTATTGCATTATTGATGTCGATCCTGATGCCGGCTCTGCAGCGCGTAAAGAAACAGTCACGGAAGGTTGCCTGTTTGTCGCTGCTGAAACAGTGGAGCTTATGGTTTTTAATGTACACGGAGGAATACAACGGCTATTTCATGGAAGGTTGGGAAGGTACCAGCAAGGGAACCGGTAATAATCGCTGGTGCAGAGCGATGGGCGCGTACCACAAGTACGAAAGCGATGTCACCTGCTGTCCGAATGCCACAAAGCCTTGGTTTGATGAGGCTGGCAATGCTACGGGGCTCGAGGGCACGTTCCTCGGGGCGACCTCGGCATGGGGCTACTGGCAGCGCGAGGGATGGCTTGCGCCTCTTAAAGGCAGCTATGGGATAAACGGTTCGTGTAATAATCCCGAGCCTGAACTCAGTCCTGGAGGTAATCACTGGAGGACTCCTAATGTTAAAGGGGCAGGTTATGTTCCGCTGTTCGTAGGGGCGCAGCGGTACAATCTTTGGCCGAAGGATACCGACACGCCTCCAACGTTTAATGGTGAGCAGTGGCAGGGTGACAACATGGGGCGTGTCTGCCTCAACCGGCACAACGGATTCGTGAACTGCCTTTTCCTGGATTGGTCAGCGAGAAAAGTGGGACTCAAGGAGTTGTGGACGTTGAGGTGGAGCCGCAAATATAACACTGTCGGGCCCTGGACCCAGGCCGGCGGCGCCCTGCCGAGTGACTGGCCAGAATGGATGAGGAGGTTTAAGGACTACTGAAAAGTTGTTTTGCGCTCGTAGAATCGCCGACCTTGCCTACAAAAAGCCCCCTGCAGGGCTTGTAGATGAAAAATAACCTTACAACTGGCGCAGGTTCGAGTCCTGCCGGGTGCGTTTTTTACTACACTGTCGTCAGTAGATAACAGATGATGTTTATCATTATATAGATCCCTTCCGGCTTGCTGGCATCGAACACCTGGTATGTTTCACGCTTACCTCAGGATTTTATGGATTAATAACACAGGGTGAAGGAGCAGAGGCAGTCCAGTTGTCAGGGTCATTGCCGTAATCGGCGCCGGTCTTGCGCGTAAGCGATTTGCTGCCGCCATCTGGTCCGGTCGGCCAAAGGTCAACGCCGCCCGGACAATCCTCAGGATGAAAACCATCGCTGTAACCAACCCTGTCAACACGAATATAATAACGTGTCCCAAACTCGTCCACGTCACCCGGCATCGAAAGCTCCAGCCTCTCGCCGGCGTTGTTCAAGCTGCCACTATAAGGGCCAAGAATCTTCTCAACAGGGACAGTTGGATACCGCCAGGCAAACGCCTCCGGCTCCTTAACCAATAACAAATATCCGCCGGCAGGTATCGTAACAGGTTGCTCTTCCGGGAACGTAAAGTCAATACCATCGGTGAACTTCCACGGCTGAGCTTTGTCATAATCATATAAGGTTACCGGCTCGGCGCTGATATTGTACAGCTCGATGTATTCATACTGGTCATTAGTATATGAACC
>CAYUFX010000191.1:0-5391 GCA_964444135.1 uncultured Pirellulales bacterium
TCCGCTCCTCCCAAGCTCACTTGCCAGGTAGATTACCTGTGTCCTGCTGTCGTGGCAATCTGTATTCAGTGGATAACTCCAATCTGATGTTTCCGTCCCGACAATGATGGTAACACAATTACTAAAACCCGTAAAATCGACCCCCCATTTGTTCCCGGAGACAGAGTTGCCTTCGCTGGATGTTCCTGTGGCCGCCTCATTAAGCTTAAAGTTGTATCCTAACTTATTCACTGTGATGGCATACGTAGAGTCTGAATCGAGACCTGTTAGGGCATAGATACCTTTGCTGTTCGTTACCGCAGTATATGGGCCCCTGCCCTTTCCACTTTTCGCAGTGACCGCAGCATCTCTGATAGCCCTGTCTCTTCCATCAATAACCCGGCCGCTGATTATCTCGCCCGTACCATCGGTGAATATATTATAGATGCATTCGGTAATAACACCTAACAGGTCCGCACCAGGGCAATCAATAGTGGGCAGGTTATACCAGCAGTCATACGAGCCGTCCCAGCCCATATTAAGATGATGGTACAACTGTGAAGAATCGTACCCGTACCCGTCACAAAGAACAGCATGTCCACGATCAAAGTCCGAGACGTCACCAATCGCAAAGACGACAGGACATTCTGCGTCGAGATTAGGGTTTATCATTCCGATTAGCCCCGAGTCCATATTTACGTCGGTGTTATTTCCCAGAATCGCATTGCCATACTTAAATGTACTTTTTAACGCTTCGGCTGCGTCCAGCATGAGAGCCCCCGAACCATCTTTGGTGTATTGCATATTGACAGAAACACCGGCATCATAACACAATGCCCCAATGGCCCGGCGTTGTTTGTCGGTTATGCCTCCACCGGGCTCTAATACCATATCATTCCAGTTATACGCTCCGTTGGGCCCTTCTCCACGGAGTAACCAGTGATCTGCCGTCTGCTCATCGACGCTGATTGTAAACTTGCTCGGCTCTACCGATTCGTTAGGATACCTATGATATCGCATCAACTGGGCCATGAAGGTGGCAACGCAGCCACAGGGATAGTTGTCTTCGTGGCCTTCAACGAAGGAGATTTCATTGTCCAAAAGTCGCGGCGTGAAATAATTATAGCAAGCATGCCGTTGGTCATTGTTATCAGAATAACAGCTTTGGCCCCATTTACTCTGCACCAGTGGAGAGACCCGAACGTCAGGGATCGAGAGCTGCCACATTAGGTTAAACCCACTTTCGGATGTCTCGGCAAGGTTGATAAAGTAGCGCCACTTTTTCTGAGTATCGGTAAATGGTGCCTCTCCAACCATTGCTTGCAGACTGAAGGTGTTGTGAACTGCTGCCATTCGCCCGTTGAGGTCGTTGGTTACTAATGCCCCCAACGGATTCTCGATCGATGGGTCATAACTACCATCATCAGCGAAACCGATGATGGGCTCAACCATATCGTCCGCTGCGACAATCACAAAACCAGATGGCTCCAAATAGACGATGTAATAAACCAGCTCACCATAGTCGTCAGTGAAGATCTCCACCTCCCTTACTTGATGGCCGAGAGCCGTCTCAAGCGGTTGGGGATCTATCTTGAGCCAACCTGCCACTACCATTTCCGCTTCGTCTGCCGTCCTCGGCAGTGCCCACAAACTGCTGCATAATTGCAACAAGAAAAAAACTGCCGTAAAAATTATGATTCCGCGCTTCATGTCCTTTTCTCCATAAAAATTATCAATATTTATAGCGTAACTGATGCACAAGGAAACTACTGCCGCAAAAACTGTATAAACTCAAATAAAATGATTTGCACACCCTTTTCTCCTTGTTGCTTGCCGCTGGATACCTCTAAAGCTAACATAATTGTACACTATTACGCCTCGCTGTCAAGCAAATTATCCAAAAATCCGATGCCGTGCTAATCTCATAAAAATTTGGCCTTTGCTTTGGGATGGGTGCAGTGATATACTATACTTGGCCTACAAAGGCCGACAAACTGGCAATTTGCGTTCTCACAACACTAACCTGCTCCAGTGGAGGCAAATATGGCCGAAGAGCATTCTGCTTCAACAAAGGTTTATCCGACCCAAGAGCTTGGCAAGCTTAGTATCCTTGATATGCTGAATTACTTTGAAAAGCGCGGTGCAATGCGGGTCTCCGATTTGCATATAAAGGTCGACGCCCCGCCTGCATATCGCATCGACGGCGACCTGGTAAAACTTAAAGGCCCAAATGTAACCCGACAGATGGCAAAACAGCTCCTCTATCCTCTTCTAAGCAATGAAAAACTGCGCAAGTTCCGGGAACGGCACAGCGTCGATTGCTCTTACCGGCTCGGCTCTTTACAATTTCGAATCAACATCTTCAGAGAAAACGACGGCATAGCCGGGGCAATCCGGGCCTTATCGCTGGATATACCGAAAGTTGAGGACATCGGCTTCCCGAACGACATCTGGAAAGACATCATCAATCGCAGGCACGGCCTGGTCCTAATGACCGGCATCACAGGCGCAGGCAAATCCACAACAATCGCCTCACTAATCCACCGAATCAGCGAAAAAAGTGCCTGCCGGATTATGACCGTCGAGGACCCTATCGAATACATCTTCCCCCAGAAATACTCCATCATCTCCCAGCGTGAGCTCGGAAGGGACGTCGAATCCTTCATTGCAGGTTTGAAAGAAATGCTGCGCCAGGACCCTGACATAATATTCGTCGGCGAAATGCGCGACGCCGAGACAATATCTATGACACTTATGGCCGCTGAGACGGGCCACCTCGTCTTCTCCACGCTGCACACGAGGGATGCGACCGGCACGATGACGCGGATACTGGACTACTTCCCCCCCGGCAGACAGGCCGAGGTCCGTAATCAAATGTCCCTGGGGCTCGCTTATATTGTAAGCCAGAAGCTCGTACCCAAAAAAGATGGCTCCGGCAGAATTGTAGCAATGGAAATACTTAACAACAACTACGCCTGTGCCAATCTTATACGCACCGGCAAAGTAGAGCAGATTTATTCGCAACTGCAAACAAAGACCCGAAACAGGCCCGACGAAAAAATGCTGACGATGGAAAAGCATCTCGCTATGCTCGTAAAACAGGACAAGGTTGACCTGCTGGAAGCTAAAAAATGGGCCAATGACCTCAAGTGCTTCACTGACTGTATGCAGCGGGACTAAATGAGTGGATGCGTAAATGAGTAGTGTGCCGAATAAAAAACGCAATACGATATACGCAATACGCAATACGACTAAATGACAATCCAGTTTTTTTGCCCCAATTGCAATGAGATAATCGGTTTTCCTGATAAGCACGCCGGAAAGCGCGCACGATGCACAAGCTGCGGCCAGCTTTTTATAATCCCTTCCAAAAATTACAAAAAAACCAAAAAAGTCGAACTACCCAAAGAAAAAGGCCAGCCGATACCCGGTTTCTATCGGGCCGTATTGGTCGATAGCTGGAAACTTTTCACAAATCCGAAAAATGCAGCCGGTCTTGTGTTTATACTGGCAGTGGTTGTCTTCAAGTTTTTCACAGCCGGTTGGAATTTTAGCTTTTTTATACAGGGCGAGTGGCTTTCTTTTGATTTTTATATACCTTTGGGATGGGTTTTGAGAGCATCGGCGTGGGGATGTTTGTTTTGGTTTTATACGGAAATGATTTACTCAACCGGTTTTGACCATGAAGAGATGCCGGTAGCCACTCTTGGAGGATTTTACGGATTCATCTGGAAAATTGTTAAGTCTGTATACACAATTTTTATTATTCTGCTGGTTGTTGGAATGCCTTATATTATTGCTTTTCTGATACTAAAAAAAATGCAGATAGAATCACCTGTTTTCTTATATATACCAATGCTTGGCGGACTTTTTCTTCTTCCAATTGCAATACTAACCGTTGCGGTAGGTAAAGAAATCACAATGTTAAGATATGATTATTTACTGATACCGATCTTTCGTGCTTTTACCCCTTATCTGGTAACTGTGGTGCTGCTTGGTGTTGCTGTTATTGTTCAAATGCAAACGGAACAGTATGCACACCAAGATTATATGGAAGCTACAGGCTATTTATTGCTGAATTTTGCTCTCCAAGCGGTTTTCTTAATCGCGATGCGTTCGGTCGGCTTGTTCTATCGTCACTATAGCTGCCATCTTCCCTGGTAAGGCCCGCAGCAATCTCAAAAATAATTAGCTCCCAGTTTAATCTCGGGGATTTCTTTTCGTTTAACTGCAATACTCGATACTCAGTAATCGGCAAATCGAAAATCCACCACCTTTGAATCGAGCCAATTAAGAAAGGGGCCTATACCAAATTTATTGGTATAAGCCCCTGATTGACGCAAAGTCATCGGGTATCAAATCTTTACTGAGGCTATGGCCATAGTTCCTCATCAAGCCACGAATCCATCAAGATGGCACGGTCCTCGGCGTCAACCACTCCATCGGCGTTCAGGTCGGTACGCAGAGGGTTGAAGACTGATATATCAAATTCCATGTCATCAGTAAGCAGGAAAGCGTCTATCTTAGAGCCATCTTCCCTGTAGGTGATTTCCACAGTATAGTTCCCGGCTTCCATCGTGAAGAGCACTGTTTTGTCGGCGTCGTCCATGCTCCGGACAGGGGTCCACATCCATTCGCTGCTATTCACTACGCCCCATCTTACCCAGCCGGTGTCGTTACTCCTGTTGGTGGTAGCCCCCTGAATTCGGAGCCAGAAGGAATCGTCACTGCCGTCGGGGCAGAGCGTCCGACCAAGGAGCTTGTAAACACCACCCGAGACATAGATATCATAAGTGGCGCTTTGGTTTTCGTTGGGACCGCCGCTACTACCGGGCCGACACTCCATATACTGTCCGCCGGAAGCTTCAGGGTCGTCCCATAACAGCATGGGTTCGGCTATTGTATCGGCTGACTCTACTTCACGAAAAACTTCGACAACATCTTCAGGACGTACTGATTTACTGCCCAGCTCGCTTTCCAATATCGCAAGGTCTAACTCGTCAACAACACAGTCGTCATTGAAATCGCACTTGGGCTGTCCAATTTCAGGCCTGCATCTGGGTATATACACCCGGATATCATCAAGGTACAAAGTGCCCTTACCTCCAGTCTGAGGATTATCCTTGTTACCCACACCGATGCACATCTTCTTGATAGCGGCCGGATTTAGTCCCGCATCGCTTAACTCGCTCAGCAAAATGTTCCACTCCTGCCAGCCGTCTAATTGAACAGCGGCCGGGTCATCGTGAGCGAAGACCTTCTCTGCACTTGTGCTGTCTCCAATCAAAATGTACAATGGCTCAGCCGAGTTACCAGGGTCACCTTCGAACCATACGGTTAACGATTTAAGATTATTCGCCGTCCAATCTTGTGGCGTCTCCCACTCACGCCGGACCTCTGATATACCCGCTA
>CAYUFX010000192.1:0-5337 GCA_964444135.1 uncultured Pirellulales bacterium
GGGGCTCTTTCAAGGTCCCATTGATGGTCCTTGGTTGTGGCGTACCTATGCGCGTGGCGGTAGGCACATCATCCGCCATGGTCGCCGCCACAGCTCTTATGGGCCTGATCGGACATTCGGCAGCAGGGGATTTCAATGCCTTTTGGGCCATTCCCATGAGCGTCACTGCCGTAACTGGAGGGCTTCTGGGCAGCGTATTCTCGCTTAAAACAAAGCAGAAAAACCTCAAAAAGATATTCGCGTACACGACATTAGGGGCAGCTTTGTTTATGGTAATAAATGCATGGCAAACGTATGGAAATCGATAGGAAACAGGATGCAAATAGCAATTGCAAGTGGTAAAGGCGGCACGGGCAAGACAACCATCGCGACAAATCTGGCTTGTTCGATTGCTCGAATGGGCAAAGATGCGCAATATCTTGATTGTGATGTTGAAGAACCAAACGGCCATATATTCCTAAAACCAGATATAGAGAAAACGGAAGATGTAACCATCGGTGTGCCAGAAGTTGATACCGAATTATGTGACGGATGCGGTAAGTGCGGCCAGCTCTGCCAATACAGTGCCATAATCTGTTTGAAAGATACCGTAATGACTTTTGAACAGTTATGTCATTCCTGTGGCGGATGCATGGCTATTTGTCCGCAAGCCGCCATCAAGGAAAAACAACGCAAGATCGGAATAGCCGAGTTCGGCAAAGCGGACGGAGTCTATTATGGCGCAGGCAAACTCGATATTGGTTCCATCCAAAGCCCTGCCTTGATAAAACATGTCAAGCGAGAGGCGATAAACATCTATTATGGCGAAGGCAAAGTCGATACTGGTGACATCCAAAGCACGGTAATTATCGATGTCCCACCAGGTACCTCATGTCCTGTGATCGAAGCGGTTAAGGGAGCAGATTTTGTTCTGCTGGTCACCGAGCCTACGCCGTTTGGTTTAAATGACCTGGAACTGGCGGTGGAGATGGTAAGAGAGCTTAAGCTTCCGTTTGCTGTTGTAATAAACCGTTGTGACATAGGTGACGACCGAGTTGTAGGCTATTGCCAGCAACAAGATATAGAAATTCTCCTTGAGATGCCGAACGACCGACTGGTAGCGGAAGCTTACTCACAGGGGATTAAAATAATTGATGCATTACCCGGCTACGAAGAAAAGTTCTTACAGCTATACCAGAAAATCAATGCGAGATTCGCGGTCAAATGAAAGATAATTTTGAATTTATGGAGCGAATAAGCCGGGACATAGAGGCCCGTAAAGCTGCGTGCAAGATTCTGGAAGTCGCGGAAGACGCAAGCAAAGAGCAGCTAAAGAAAGCTTATAGGCGAGCGGCAATGAAATATCACCCGGATCACAATCAAGACAATGCAGAAGCAAACCAAAAATTTACCCTCATAAGGTGCGCTTATGAGTTGTTAGGCAACAATAAGACCTGTGACAAGCTTTTGGAGGAAATTAACTCCTGGCAAGGTGCTACAGAAGATGAGAAATATAATCTGGATAATCCCTGGGGACATTTTCTGTGGTGGCGTGAGAAATTTTTTGGTTCTGGGAAGGAGAAAAAGTCAAACGGCGAACGTCCTTCTTGTATTTAACAGAAAGCCTTATTTTGATGGGGCTCAGGAAGCCAAAATGACAGAGTTAGGACTATGGGTTAAAGAATCTGATAAGGTTATTTCGTTTTAGGTGCTGCCAATGATTCCTGCGAAGCTGTCTGATAACTTTTACGACAAGATTAAACCACGTTTGTATCAACGTGTCGGCCGAGAGTTGCGTTTAGCTTATCGTGTGCTTGATTTGGGTTGTGGCGCGTGTGAGCTTGCCCAGTACTTGTCCGAGACCTATGGTCAAAAAGTTACAGGAGTGGATATATCTGCCAATGGTTTTGCGAATAACCGAAATGTCACCAGAAATAACAAGCGTATTCGCTGTATTCGTAAAGATGCAGCCCGGCTTACTTTTATTCGAGACGAAACGATAGACGCAGCGATAATATTTTGGGCTTTGCATGAGATGAAAAACTCTGAGGCGATTTTGCAAGAGGCCCATCGGGCTTTGCGGCCAGGCGGCAGAGTACTCGTTGTTGAATTCCCGCGCAACTCATTGGCCCAACAGTTATGGAATGAGAACTACTATACCAGCAAGGAATTAACAGGTTCTCTCCGCAAGGCTGGTTTCAAAGACATCCGGGCTAAACGAATTGAACGTAAACAAATCCTTTGGGTGACGGGTTTTCGCGGTAAGAATTGACCTCAGAATGAAGAAACTATAGGTGTTAAAACTTATGAAACGCCAAAAGATTTACTTGTTTAAGAACACGGTATTTAAAGAAGGTGAAGAATCGGCGAAGACCGTTTTCAGTGGCCCGGGGGAGATGGAAGTTGGACCGGCGCCTGAATTTGAAGGAAGTCCGGAGACGTTAAATCCGGAAGAAATGTTTGTCGCGGCAATTAATAACTGCCTGATGACGACCTTTTTCTATTTTGTGCGAAAGTCTAATGTTGAGATTTTATCGTACTATTCAGACGCCGAAGGGAGGGTCGAAAAACAAGCAGATGGATTTCGATTTACCAATGTGGAGGTTCGAGCAGAAGTTAGGTTGCAAGACCAGGACCTCGCCGAAAAAGTTCGTGAATTCGGAGATTTAGCTGAAAAATACTGTCTTGTTTCCCGTTCAGTAACCTGTCCTGTTCAATATTCCTTGGTGGTTCAAGTCAAAGAATCATAAGATTAAAATAGGATATCATGAGAAGGAAGATAATAAAATCACAGGTTGAACTAAAAAAATACATCGAAATTTAATTATACTATGGGAGTACTCAGTAGTACGTTTTTCACTGTTGGTAGTGCGCTTGTAACTAAAGGAGTTAAGAGCGACTGCAAATGAAGAAATTATATTCTGAATCAAAAGTTGAGGTTAGTGGATTTATGGCCCGATACTACGATATCGGCCTCGATATAGCTACATTCGGAAGGTATCTGCCGTTTATTAAAGAGGTTATACGTATGTTAAAGATTAAACCGGACGACAGAATCCTCGACATGGGGGCAGGTACAGGCAGAAACGCCTGCCTTATGGGCAAATACCTATCCGGAAAGGGCGAACTGATCGGTGTCGATGTTTCTAAAGACATGATTGCTCAGTTTGAAAAAAGATGTACAGATTTTCCTAACGTTAAAATTATCAATCGAAGAATTGACCAAGCCTTACCTTATAAAAATGATTTTAACAAAGTTTTTATCTCATTTGTTTTGCATGGGTTTCCACAAAATGTCAGGGAGGTAATTATTGAAAATGCCTTTCAATGCTTAAAAGAGAATGGAGAGTTTTTCATTCTTGATTACAACGAATTTTTATGGTCAAAGCTTCCTTTTTATCTCAGGCTTCCTTTTAAGATGTTGGAATGCCCTTATGCCTTTGATTTTATTAAAAGAGACTGGAAGCAGATACTGGAAAGTAATAATTTCGCTGGCTTTGAAGAGTTCTTTTTTTTCAAGAATTATGTAAGATTATTGAAATCCCAAAAATGCCATATCAATAAAGAAGACAGGGTAAGAGTTGCAATCCCAACAAATGATGAAATAAATATTTTTCCGAAGATGTTGGGAATGGCAAAATATATGTTTATTTACGAGATGGAAAATGGAGCGAAATTTAAGCTTATTGAAAAAAGAAATAATCCTTTTGCAGAAACGATGCAACATTTAAAGACCTTAGACGTATATGAGTTAATTAATGATTGTTCGGTCATTATATCTGCTCATATCGGCAAAAAAGGAATAACAAGGCTGCAAGAAAGAGGCATGAAAATCTTTTTTAGGAAGGGGAATATACAAGAAGTATTGATTAAAGTCATCGAGAAATTTTAAAATGATTGAGGTCAAAAGGAAAAATGAGCAGGAATTCGTGGTAACTATAGAAGAAAAAGGTAGCACAACAGAACACGCAGTCACTTTGGATGGTGACTATTACCAAAATCTAACTGAAGGCAAAATAACTCGAGAAGAATTTATAAAAAAATCTTTTGAATTTTTGTTGGAAAGAGAACCCAAAGAATCCATATTTTCCGAATTTAATTTAAGGGTCATCAACAACTATTTTCCAGAATTTGAGGAGGAATTAAAAGAGTAAAAAATAGATGCTATCTCAAGATATTAAAAATAACTTAAATCGAGCAATCGAATTAATAGAAAATTCATCGCATACTACAGCTTTTACAGGCGCGGGAGTTTCTGTAGAGAGTGGCATACCGCCTTTTCGTGGTGAAAACGGGTTGTGGAGTAAAATTGATCCTGTCTTCTTAGATACCCGCTATTTTTACAAATACCCTGAGAAATCCTGGAAGCTTATTAAAAATATTTTCTACGACTCTTTTGCTAAAGCGAAACCAAATGATGCGCATTATGTCCTTGCTGAACTGGCAAACAAAGGATTGTTAGATGTAATCGTTACTCAGAATATTGATAATTTACATCAAAAAGCGGGTAGTAAAGAAGTTATTGAATTTCATGGCACATGCCAAAGATTGGTTTGTACAAATTGCAAAAGGCAATTTGTAGCAACCGAGGAATTATTGAGCATTCTGCCCCCTAAATGTACAAACTGTTCAAATATATTGAAACCTGATTTTGTTTTTTTCGGTGAACCAATTCCTGAACCAGCAAGAAGCCGCTCATTCAATGAAGCTGAGATTGCAGACGTTTTTATTTTGATCGGAACTACAGGTGAAATACAACCTGCTTCTATGATACCAATGATTGCCAAAAATAACGGTACAAAAATAATTGAAATAAACATTGAAGGTTCTAATTATAGCAACAGCATAACTGATGTATTTCTTAAAGGGAAAGCTACTGAAATAATGATGAATTTATTGGATATTGTAATGAAGATTATATATTAAATTTGAGGAGATGTTAAAATGCCCTGGATTAATGTAGAAGATTGTAATGGTTGCGGAATTTGCGTGGAGGAGTGTCCTGTAAATACAATCGCAATGAAAGATGAAGAAGCTGAAATAAATATGGATGGGTGTATTCGATGCGGCATTTGTCACGATGTGTGTCCACAGGAAGCAGTAAGACATGATAGTGAGAAAATACCAGAGGTTATAAAAGCAAATGTAGAAGAGACAAAAAGATTTATGCAGGCATGTGAAAAGTATCTCGGCGATGTTAAAGAAAAGGATAAGTGTTTACAGAGAATGAAAAAGCATTTTAAGAAAGAAAAGATTATTGCAGAGAAGACATTGGAAGAGCTTGAGAACATAAAAAATATATAATCTTAATACTACAACGCCATTTTAGCTCAAGATTTTTAGGCGGTTAGCCGATGT
>CAYUFX010000193.1:0-5096 GCA_964444135.1 uncultured Pirellulales bacterium
TAAGGTCAGTATACAAAGGCACTTAAAAAGCGCCAGAAAAAAATCCCACACCCGACCCGCTGCGACGCATCGCGGCGAGTTGCCTAACCTTGTCATTCCTCCGAAAGCAGGAACCCAGGCCCTGCCAGTTAGTATAATGTACAATTTTTTCGGCAATTTATAGCTATAATTGGTATTAGAAATTTTAGCGTAGTAGTCAAATGACTACTGCTGCAGTGCCTCGATTTTCTATGGCCTCACTGCTCGGTTATAGTATCAGACGACTCTGTCTCGAGCAAAATTTCTCCCGAAGAAACCACAATCTCAGGAGCCGACGCATACAGCCGAACGTCGTCAAAGTACAATATACCACTGGCACCATTGCCGTCAATACCCATACTAATCGTAGTTACATTATGCAGGTCCACGCCTAACGATGCAATGTCGATATTCCGCTGCTTCCACCGTATTTGCTGTATGTCTCCCACATCGCCGTCATAGTCCTTCTTAGAGCCATTGACCTTCACATATAACTGTCCGGTGTTCTCTGGAGAACCATAGAAGTACAGCACCAATGTCTGAATACCGGCTTTAGTCCAGTTTTGCGGAACAGCAAAAGTATGTTCGGCCTCTGAGTATGTTGCTCCGCCTGTATTGCTGTAAAACAGAGGCATCGCCTGCTCACCGCTGTGGACAATAGCGGTCTCAACAAAATGCTCTCCAGCTCCCCAATCCGGATTGGGATAACCTACTGTGGAACCATTCGCAGGGTTATCATATCCGTCTACCCAGGCTAAATATATCGTATCTGGCTCATAATCATTGTAGTCCTCGAAATCATCCACGATAAGGAACTCTTGCGTGGTAAAGCTCCAGACGTCTCCTCTGTGTATCGTATCGTCGGCCTTGACCTCGTCGATTCGCCAGTAGTAACTCTGGCCTAATTCAGGAGCTTCTGGGGGTGTATAAATGACAAGGTTCTGTCGGCCTCGATAAACGCCCGTCGTATCGGTGACGTCGGCATTGTTCACATCGTTGAAATCAGTTGCGAGGTAAACATCGTGCTGGACAGCAGTCTCCCCACCTATCCAGTTAAGTAAGCTGGCCTCCGGCAGGTCCACTATTATCCCGGGAGTGGGAGACAAAGCTCGGGCTTTTTCCAGGTCAGCAGGGGCCGGAAGTGCGCCTTGTACTTTCATTTGGATTCGGTACACGGATGTTTCGGCGGTGATGAACAGTGTCCGATTATCTTCGCCACCGAACCCACAGTTTGATGCCGGCTCCGGCGTAACGATATCTCCAAGGTGCATCCCCTCACTATCGAAGACCTGTACGAATGATGTGTTGTTCGTAACGTATAGGTTACCCCTGATATCCACTTTCATTCCGTCGGGCCATGCAGACAGTTCAGCCAAGACACGACGGTTTGCAAGAAGACCGTCGGGTTGTACATCGTAGGCATATATACAGCCGGGCTGCTGAGCCATTACGTACAATACCTTCTCATCGGGAGAGAACGCCAGACCATTGGGGTAAATATCGGCCTCCAATAATTCTAACGTCTCACCGTCTGGTGACAAACGATAGACGCCGTCGAACGGGAGTTCCTGTATTCCCGGTATGCCATACGCTGACGTCAATCCGAATGGGGGGTCTGTGAAGTAAATTCTACCGTCAGTTTTGACTACCGCGTCGTTCGGACTGTTCAGGCGGCTTCCGTTATACTCACTAACCAGTGTCACAATCGTTCCATCAGGTTCAGTGCGGGAGACTCGTCTATTACTGTGTTCACACGCTATTAATCTTCCCTGCCTGTCGAATATCAGACCATTGGCGTGACCGCTTGGTGAACGGAAGGTCTCCACCCTACCATCGGGCATCCACTTGTAGATGGTGTTGCCGGGGACGTCGCTGAATAGCAGGTAGCCATCAGGATGCCATACCGGTCCTTCCGTGAAACTGAAACCGGTCGCAATCTGCTCGAGTGTATCGGCTTCGACCAGTTCATCAATACCAGCGGCCTGACCACGAAGAACTAAGCCTCCGACAATTCCGAACAACAGCAGGGCCATTCGTGAAAAGCCTATCTTTCTCATTTTGCTCCTTCCCTTCTGCACGTTATGGCAAAATAACCGAAGAAAGACCGCTGCTTTCTGCGGTGCTCTAACGTGCTAACGCTTTTATTTCTTAGGGTCTCACTGCCCGGTTGTAGATGCGGACATCATCAATCAGGCCGGACCAGAAGGACCCGGGTTCCATGGCCTTGCCGGTGCCAATGTACAGACCGTTATTGGAGCTTTCTAAATTAGCCTGTGTGTCTTCAGCCACGGCGACGTCATCAACGTAAAGCGTTCTATGCAAGCCATCCCAGACGAGACCTATCCGGTGCCAGTTTCCATCAGTGATATTTGTTTGTGACGGCAATATGCCGGCGCCACGGCCAGGACCCTTCAGCTCCGTCATCAAGTTACCTTCTAACGAATCTGTGCAAAGCCAATTCGCCCTACCCGTTTGCGACAACACGACCTGGCCTGGAGCACCGCCCTTGACCCAGGTAAGAACACTAAACTTCCCATCCGCAGGGTTCAACACGAAAGGCGTGTTGACATAATCATCGATGCCGTCAAGCTGCAATGCACCATCTACCATACCGCCCTCAGGCTGCCAGGCCGGGTCTCCATATACATTACCATTATTATCATTAGCGCTGTCAGATGCTATATCGCCTACTATCTCGTCCAGTGCCCAGTGAGCTATCAGTGTCGGGTCATTCAGTTCCACAAACAAATACTCAGCAAGGACAATTAGGTCCTGGACATCGACTATGCCGTCACCCCAGGGCATCGGGCCAATATCGCACAATGTCTCGTCTGTGCCCCAGTGGTCAATCATAATGCACATGTCTGCCGCATCGACGATTCCATCGCTGTTTAAATCCACGATGTGAGAGATGGTCGCTTGCCATAGGTCCCACTTATTATCATCAATTGCTGGTCCGGAACACCAGTAGAGAGTAGAACCGTCGGCGGAGATGCTGGGCTTCTGCTCCCCATCCGAAGTGTTGATCTCCGGCCCAAGTAGTATGGGAGTCCCCCAGCTACTGTCGTCGCTGGTCCGTGTCGCTAACCATATATCCGGTAAAAGGGACACATTAACATAATCAGAATGAAAAAAGAGGGCCAGGCCGTCGCCTGATATGCTTGGACCCCAATTCCCAGATCCCCCGCGAGATGGCATTAGCCCCAGATTTACCGGTGGACCCCAAGGGCTGTCCCTTGTGGGTCGCGTCGTCACGAATATATCCCCTCCATAAAAAAATTGAGGGTCATAGGAACGCGCGATTGAGAAGTAAAGCGAACAGCCGTCTGGCGAAATACAACCACAGAACTCGGGACCCGCGGAGTTGATGGGAGACCCCAGATTTGTCGGCGGACCCCAAGGGCTCTCTTTCGTCGGCCTGGTGGTCAGCCAGATGTCCCGCCTGCCCAGCCCGCCGGGCATATCAGTACTGAAAACGAGCGTTAGCCCGTCGGCTGTAATGGATGGATCGCTCTCGCGGTATTCGCTGTTGACGGGTGCTCCGAGATTCACCGGTGGTCCCCAGTAACCCTCTGGATTTCGTTCTGACGTTTGTTTTGTGGTCACCCAAATGTCCCACCCCCCAAGCCCACCCGGCCGTGTCGAGCCAAAGTACAACGAAAGACCGTCAGGCACGATAAAGGGGTCATAGTCTCTGTATGGGCTATTAACGACAGGCCCAAGACTGACACGCTCACCGAAGGTGAAATCTGCGTTCGCAACTGACGAAATCAGGCCCAATGCCAAAGCCAAAATGGCTAACATTCCGCCAAAGCGGATCTTCGATTTTGTCGTTTTCATCTCTTTCTCCTTTGGAAAAATTGTTAGTGTTTCCGGCCAGATACTCGATTGATGGCCATCATTGCGAGCCCTTCGCTTTGTTCGAGGATAAACTCCGCGAATCAATCTCTATATAGTTCGAAGTTAAGAGATTGCCACGGCCTGCTTCGCAGGCCTCGCAATGACAATTCTGCGCATCTTTTCCAGCCACGAGCCATCCCCGTTTTTGCTTTCGCAAGAAAGCACGGGGATGAGGCTGCCACCCGTCTTTACGAAAAACTCGCTGATTGAATGCCATTTTGGATTATCTCCTCCAGTAAACTCAAGGGGCGTTAGCGCGTATTCAGAGTAGTTTGTCAAGCGCAGAAACTACTGCTTTGTCACGCATGCTTTGAGGATTGTCATTCCGCACTTGATGCGGAATCCATTACCATCAATAAATCTGGATTCCCGCTTTCGCGGGAATGACAAACCAATATTTGAGCCTTGACAGAGCACTACGCGTATTCGCTATTGTTTCCTGAAAATATTCTGCCCGATTGAGACGAGTCTGTCAAGAAGAAATTTAGCATAATAGAGAAAATCTTTACAGGAACAGGGATTGCTTCGCAGGTTTTAGAGCCTATCCGAATAACTATTGCTCTCGCCTGTCATTCTGAACGGAGCGTAGCGAAGTGAAGAATCTCCTCTTCGTGGGCCAGATTCTTCGGCTTCGCCTCAGAATGACAAGGAATGAAGGATTATTCGGATAGGCCCTTAGTCACTTAAAGTAACAATTTTTCTGATTATATCGAAGTCAGCTTATCCCTGTTCTCATAGACTTTTTGGATGGCATCGGCGACATCGTCCATATCCTCTTTGGTGCTGAGCAGAGGACCTGAAGCCCAAATCATAGCCATCTCCTGACAAACCTTATCGCAGTTGGGACAGAGGTTCTGCTCGCGGTATTCCCGCAGTCTCTTTCCGGAAAACATCTTCTTATAGACCTTTGAGCTCAATATGTGCTCTACCCACGGCTCCTTATGTAATCCCTGGGCTAAATATGGGCTGAGGCTGATACCTTCGGCACGAAGGGCCTTTAGAAACTTGCTGCGGTCGGCATTGTTGAAGTATTCCTTGTGATATGTCATCATGTAGAGATAGAAAGAGCCGTTGGGGGTACCTTCGTATAGCTTCTGGGGAGTGATTCCCGGGAAGTCTTTGAGCCTGTAGGTCAGATGAGCGGCGTTGGCATTACGGCGGGCGAAGCGTTCATGCAC
>CAYUFX010000194.1:0-4974 GCA_964444135.1 uncultured Pirellulales bacterium
CTGGTTAAATTGTTCTTATTCATTTTCCTAACTCCCTTCATTTTGTAGAAAAATTCCTTTTACGACATTCGTTTGTTACGATTTTTCTTTTTTGTTTGTTTCTGCCGAAAGGCATCCTGTGGACTGTCGGCTCTGGCATCCTGTTCGGCCATAAACTTTTTCAGAGCTGCGGGAGAATTATGGTTTTCCAATGCCTCTAATGCCGTGTCATTGGTACTTTTCATCCACTTTAATAATTCTTCCCGCATCTTGTCAAGCTCTTTTTTATATTTGGAGTCGTTGCTGAGGTTATGCAGCGCATCAGGGTCGTTTGCGAAATCATAAAACTCCTCAATGATTCGATATTGGAAGAGCTTGACGCGGGCAGCAATCTTCGGATTGGTTTTTGCAGCAAATTGCTTGGCCTTGAACGTCAGGTCGGATAAAGCCTGATCAGCAACGACTGTTGCGTAATGTGTTATATCGCAAAGAAAAGTCAGTCACACAACATGTTGCTGTAATCTGGAAGCCCCATAAGACTGAGCCGTGGTTCTTGATGACCAATCTCGAAAAGGTGCCAGCCAAGAAGTTGACCAAGGTCTTTGGCAAACGGATGAGTATTGAAGAATATTTCCGCGACGCCAAGAGCAAACGTAACGGTTTTGCCCTGAGATTGACTCTTATCAAGGACTCCAACCGGCTGAGCCGATTTCTGCTGATTCTTGCATTAGCCTATATTTTGTTGGCGACGATAGGCCTGTATATGTGTAAATATTTTCGGCCAAGTCAATGGTGTTCCAACAATCGTATTGGCGAATGCAGCTTTTTTACCATCGGGCGAGTGATGTTGCACAGGGCCATGCCATCATTGAATTATTTGTTGGGGGACTTGAGAAATGAGATCCTATTACAAAACTGGGGGTGATTCAGCTTCCGGCACGATTTCTTGTTTCAGCCAATTTGTTACAATGGTTGTGAAGGCTATCTTTTTGTAGTAAAAGTAATTTATGGCAAATAGAACGCAACTTAAAGAACAAAATGTTGTTCTGGACTCGATAAGTGAAGGTGTTTTCACAGTCGATCTGGACTGACGGATCACCTCTTTTAATCGAGCGGCACAGGAGATTACTGCTATCCAGCGCAAAAAGGCTATCGGCCAACACTGCGGGGACGTTTTGCGGGCAGATGTTTGTGAAAGCGACTGTACACTGGCGGCAACGATACAAACCGGCCAAGCCATAATGAATAAAGTGGTCCATATCATTGATGCCCAGGGCAAAAAACGAGCAGTTGCTATATCTACAGCTTTGTTGAAGGATACAAGTGGTAAAATCATCGGCGGAGTTGAAACGTTTCGTGATATGAGTATGATCGAACAGCTTCGCAAGGAAATCAAGGGCCGATACTCATATGAAGATATAATCAGCCAAAGTCATAAAATGCAAAATCTCTTTGCCATTCTACCGAATATTGCTGAAAGTAATACTACAGTTTTAATTGAAGGCCAAAGTGGGACCGGTAAGGAGCTTTTCGCCCGGGCCATTCATAACCTTAGTTTCCGCAAAGATAAGCCTTTCGTTGCGGTTAATTGCGGGGCTCTGCCTGATACTCTTCTGGAATCTGAATTATTCGGATACAAGGCTGGTGCGTTTACTGATGCTAAAAAGGATAAACTCGGGCGATTTGCTTTAGCCCAGAGTGGCACGATATTCTTAGATGAGATTGGTGACATATCGCCGGCTGTACAGGTGCGACTGTTGCGTTTTTTGCAGGACAAGACTTATGAGCCGGTAGGAGGTGTCTCTCCCGTTAAGGCAGATGTGCGCATCATTACAGCAACTAACAAAAAGCTTGACCAACTAGTTAAAGAAGGTGAATTCAGAGATGATTTGTATTACAGAGTCAACGTAATGAGATTGGAATTGCCTCTATTAAGAGACAGAAAAGAAGATATTCCATTGCTGGTAGACCATTTTATAAGCCGATTTAACAGTCTGCATAACAAGAATATCTGCTGCGTTACAAATGAAGTGACAGCGGCTCTCTTAGCCTATGATTATCCTGGCAATATTCGTGAGCTTGAGAATATTATTGAGCACTGCTTTGTTTTGTGTGAAGGCGAGATAATAGAGGCAAAACACCTGCCCCCATCAGTTCGCCCAGCTTTAAATTTGGATAAATCAAAAGATAGCGAACCTACAACTATTAAGCAAATGGAGATTATTCTGATAACACAGGCTCTGCGGCAAAACGAAGGTAATAAAACAGCGGCAGCTAAGCAGCTCGGAATCGACAAAAGCACACTGTTTCGCAAGATGAAAACGTTCGGGAACAAGCCCGAAATATATACTGAGTAGGCGGCTTGTAACCGATTCGGAGAAGACATCTCTTATAGCAATAGTGGCATTTTGCAACTGCCGACTTATCTAATGATCTGCAAATTGCAACCAATCTAAGGCTCTTTGAGTCTGATTTTAAGGCACCTCACTTTCAATAACCCCTTATCTAATAGTACGTTACGCTTCCTTCGTCCTGTCGCCGGGGTTTTTTTGGCATATCGTTTGCTCAAATATATGTTGAGGCATAATGCAATGAAGATAGCAATACCAATATACGGAGACAATATTTCGAACGTGTTCGACTTCGCCCACAGTCTTCTGCTGTTGGAAATCGAAAACGGCAGAGAGGTTAATCGGTCTGAAGTTGAATTGAAAGCCGAATCGCTACCGCAGCGGGCAGGCAGGCTGAAAAACCTTGAAGTTGATGTGCTAATATGCGGAGCGATTTCACGAGCCCTGGCAACTATGATCACGGCATCTGAAATTGAGGTACTGGCCTTTGTGACTGGCCGGGTTGATGACGTACTAGAAGCCTATTTAACCGGCCAATTGGCAAAATCGCAATTTACTATGCCGGGGTACTGGCCAGGTGCGAGGAAAGGTTTTGGCCGGGGCAGGCGGAGGTTTCGATGGCGAGGTGGACGGTAGTAGTTTGACTTTGTGGTATTATTATATTGAGCGCAACCGAGGGGGACGGAGTCTAAGCAGAGCAAAAAAAGGAAGAAAAAAATGAAAATTGCAATAACAGCGCAGGGTAAAGAACTTTCAAGCGAAATTGACCTTAGATTCGGCCGGGCAAAATGGATTATCGTTGTTGACAGCGAAACAGGTGATTTTGCCGCCCATGACAACGTTGTGAACCTGAACGCTGTTCAGGGAGCCGGCATTCAGACAGGACAAAATATAGCCAATCTGGGCGTCGAAGCAGTGATAACCGGCAACGTAGGGCCGAACGCTTTTAAGACGCTGAATGCAACCAATGTAAAAATACTTCTCGCTGAGAAACAAAACGTTCAGGATGCGATAGATTTGTTCAAAGCAGGTGAACTAAGAGAGGTAGATCAGGCCAATGTTGAAGGACATTGGATTTAGAATTTAGGTTTTAAGGAAGGTAAGTAAGCTTATGCGGATTTTTTTAGATTGTATTCCCTGTTTTGTTCGTCAGGCACTTGATTCAACAAAACTGGTCAGTGACGATGATAAACAAATTCACGAACAGGCAACTCGAAAGGTTTCGCTATGGAAATAGTTTTAGCTGCGTTTATTGGTTGCATTGCAGGCCTAATCATGGGAACAATTGGGGTAGGAGGCGGTGCGATAATAATATTTTCATTACTCCATGTTTTACATTTTCCACAGAAGATCGCACAGGGAACTACCCTTTTTGTCGTTGCCGCTCCGATTAGTTTATTAGCGGCATTTACATACTACCAGCAAGGATATGTAAATCTCAAGGTGGGTTTGATAACGATGCTGTTTTTCGTTGGCTTTAGTTACCTCGGCGCCTACTTAGGTATCAGAATGTCAAAAGAGATTTTAAGGCAACTACTCGGAGTTGGAATGGTCTTAATGGGACTGAAACTGCTATTGGGTTAAACAAGCTGTTAGAAACAATGCGATTGAATGCTGGCCCAAACATTTTATATGAGATAAAAGTGAAGACGAAGAGATTTCAAGTGAATTTTCAACCTATGGGACGGAGAGTTTTTGTGCTGTCTGGAACGAGAATAATAGAAGCGGCCAATGTTGAAGGACATCGGATTTAAGATTTAGGTTTTCAATAAGGTAAGTAAGCTTATGCAGATTTTTTTAGATTGTATTCCCTGTTTTGTTCGCCAAGCCTTGGATTCAGCAAGACTGGCAACAGATGATGAGCAGATTCACGAAAAGGTAGTGCGAGAGGTTCTTCGCTTAGCGGTTGATTTAGATATGAGTCAAAGCCCACCGGTAATCGGCCAGCAAATACACCGATTGATTCGGAAACTAATCGGCAACACTGACCCATATCGCGAATTAAAGCAGCGATTTAACCGTTTAGCTTTAGAACTATGTGCGGAATTAGAAGAACGTGTCAGGACATCTGAGGACCCGATGGAGACAGCCGTTCGGCTGGCTATTGCGGGAAACATCATTGATTTGGGTGTTAAAACGTCAATAAAGGAATCTAATGTTGAAAAAGTAATTAGAGATTGTCTGACAGCAGATTTTGACAACCAACAGGTAGAAGGATTTAGAAATGCAGTGAGCCGAGCAGAAAAAATCTTCTATCTGGCAGATAACGCCGGCGAGATAGCTTTTGACCGCCTGTTGATTGAGCAACTGCCCATAGAAAAAGTTACAGTGGTTGTCAAGGGCGAACCCGTTATAAATGATGCCACAATGGAAGATGCTAAAATTGTGGGTTTAACCGAGATGGTCGAAGTTATCGACAATGGTTCCGATGGGCCTGGGACGATTTTGGAAACCTGCTCACAGGTTTTTGTAGATCGTTTCAAAGAAGCTGATCTGGTTATTGCCAAGGGACAGGGTAACTATGAAACCCTCAGTAATGTAGATAAGAATATATTTTTCGTACTAAAGGCCAAGTGCCCTGTTATCGCAAGGGACCTTGGTTGTGAAGTTGGTGAAATGATTTTCAGAAAGAGCAAATCATTTA
>CAYUFX010000195.1:0-4961 GCA_964444135.1 uncultured Pirellulales bacterium
TGAGGAAACTATCGTTCACGGAGGCAGCCAATCGATGCCTTTATTCTATGACAACAGCATCCTCAGGTATTCAGAGGCGGAGAAGACGCTGACTTATCCGCGTGACTGGACAGAGAATGGTGTGACCACATTAACAATTTGGTTCAGAGGCAATTCAGCTAACTCTGCTGAGACGTTGTATGTTGCCCTCAATGGCAGTGCGGTGGTCAATCACGATAATCCGAATGCGGCCCAGATAGAAAAATGGACCGAATGGAATATTGACCTGCAGGCATTCGCAGACCAGGGTGTGAACTTAGCCAATGTCAATACGATTGCCCTTGGATTAGGCAATAAGAAAAATCCGCAAGCTGGTGGTTCAGGTACGATGTACTTCGATGATATTTGTCTGTATCGTCCAGCGCCATAACCAGAACTATTGGTTAATCGTTTGCGGTGACGGACGATGTCAAACAGATTCGTGTCAATTTGGGGCTTATATCGAACGATTTGGTATAGGCCCCTTTGTTTTGGGCGATATAGACAATCATGGTACCGAGGCTTAAACCTGCAACATGTAAATAGTCGAATAAACGCAATATGCTTCCTTTAAAGCCAATCACCAACAGGTATTTGGTCCACCGCATGTCGCAATAACGGACACCTATGAAGAGCTTAAAATCAAATACTAAAATCTCTGTTGCCACAAAAATTTTCTTTGAGGCATCCTCGTTACGACTTATCAACCAACGTGCCCTGGTTACAACCAGTCCCCAACCGGCACCGGTCATTGAATCCAGTGCTAAATTTTCCCTTTTTCATGAGTCACTGATAGTCCAGGGTTTACGAATCGGACATTTTTTCGTATTGGCAGATAACGGGTTGTGGGGTTGTAGTTAGGTTGTATAGGTTGACTCGCGAAAATGGGGCCATTTTTGAAGTGCTTGGGGCGCGGTCCAGTGCGCTTCTGGTTGGTTAATGGAATCGCCCCAAGAAGTTGTGGCAAATTTTGTAATAACAAAGGGCTGAGTGTTGCGGGTTTTCTAAGGCAGACTGAGGACTGGCTGGAATGGGATATTTTCAAGCTTTTCGCTCTGTTTTGTCAATTCTTTTGGCACCATGGGTACGGAGAGAACAACCGCTGGCAAGGCAATATGTTACCTCTTTACCTCGGATCTGCGGACACTCAGAGACAAGCTCATCAAGATAGGAGCCAAAGTGGTCAGCCATTCCTGTTACGTGATATTTCAGATGGCGGAAGTGGCTGTGCCGCAGACGCTCTTACGGGAAATCTTTGCCTGAATCCGGCGGTTGCGTTTTTTGACAATACCTGCGAGGCCGGGATGATGTGTGGAACTCCTGAAAACCGGGTTCTGGAATGGAGGGCAAGGGTCGCGGTGTGCCAAAATAGTGGGAAAAAGTTGATTCTTCACACAAATACCACGCTTTTTTTGTGTTTAATGCGGCATGGTGTGCTGAATCTGCCGGAAAGTCGTTGAAATTGCGATATAGTTTTGGTATTATAGGACTTGAATTGTATAGGAGCGTTTCAAAGACAGGGTCAAAGTGTGCAGGAGCACCGTTTATGAAGTTTAAAGGGAAATCCAGAATAAAGGTTCTTTTGGAGTGAGCAGAAAGATTAATCCGCACATTCGTTATAGAAATCGCTTAGCTGTCTTGGTATTTGTCGCAGCGATAGCATGGGGAGCGGCTGCATCAGCCGATGTAAACGTCACGCTGGATCCGGCTGTGCAATACCAGACGATCTTGAGCTGGGGCGCCGCCTCATGGAGTCCGCTCTGGGTTTCGCAATCGCTGCGGGAGGCTCTCATCCGCGAGGCCGTCAACGAGCTGGGCCTTACGCGGCTGCGTCTGGAGCTTCCATCCGGCAACCGCAGCGATACGACAGCGTGGGAGCAGCAGAACGACGATTGGGACCCTATGAATATCAACTGGCCAGCTTTCAATACGGCCGATGTGGACGAACACATCACACAGATAGTGCTTCCCTTCAAGCAGGCTGTCGAAGCCAATGGCGATCCATTCAATATTTATGTCAGCCCGTCATTGTTCGATGGCGGCAGCAGCGGTGCCGCACCGGCATGGCTACTGAATAACCCCGGCGAATACGCCGAGTTTGCCCTTGCCTTTTTGTTGAATCTCAAGAATGTACACGGTATAGAGGCCGACTTCTATTGCATCCTGAACGAGGCGGGCAACAACAACCCGTTCAATGCTTCGGTCGTGGCTGAGATGATAAAAACGCTGGGGCCCGCACTTGAGGCCGCCGGTCTTTCCACCAGGATACAGTTTCCCGAATCCGTTAATGCCCAGGCCGCCTGGAACAACTACATCCAGTATGTCACGGGCGATGACGACGTGTGGCCGTACGTTGGTTGTCTAAGCTACCACCTTTATGGAACAAACGACCCCTACAGGAGCTACATACGCGACTTGGGTGTATCGTTGGACCTGCCCACTGCCCAAACCGAGTATATGAATTTGAATATGAATTACCTCTATGACGACCTGATCCTCGGCGGGGTCTCCTTTTGGGAGATTTATGGGCTGGGGCAGTGTTTCGAGTGGAACCCCAATAACACGTCGTTCAATCGAATAGGCCGGTACTGGAATTTTCGACAGGTAATGCACTACGTGCGTCCTGGCACCGTCCGGATTGAGGCAAACAGTGATGACTCCAATCTGCGCGTTCTGGCCTTCGCATCCAACGAGAGGATAACGGTGGTTCTGATCAATGGCGCCGGCTCGCGTACCGCAAATATCCACAACCTGCCAGTCGGGATGTACGGTGTCTGTCAATCTGTTGGCGGCGGTGTTTATCAGGAGCTTGGTTTGCAGGGGGCTATGGCCGCACGGGGCGCAGGTGATGTTGGTAGTCTGACGGTCGATGTACCTTCGAGTACCATGATGACCATCTATTCCCATCCCGGAGCGAATCTGCCGCCCACCGTGACCGACTTCAAGGCCAGCCCGGACTATCTGACTCAATCGGGGCCGGGCCGCACTGTACCCTCGACGACCACCTTATCGGCCTCAGCTACTGACCCGGAGCTCGATCTGATATCGTACACGTGGTCCGTCACAAGCCAGCCGGACGGTGCGAATGCATCGCTGACCACCCCTAACTCCGCGATGACCTTTGCGACTGGCCTGACCGTGGCGGGCGAATACGTTTTTACCGTGGCCGCCGGTGACGGTCTGAATACAGTCACTCGTGACGTCGCGCTCAACGTATATGCGGACAATCAGCCGCCTTTCGTCCTCGACATCCACAACCGCCTGCCGGTGATGATAACGCTGCCGGCCAGTAGTACTCAGTTGCGTTGCGCCGGGCTCGATCTGGAGGGCGACCCGCTTTCCTACCGCTGGACGCTGGCCAGCCAACCCCTCGGGGCTTCCGCGTCGCTTGCCGGCCCCACAACAACAAACTGCCATGTGACGGGCATGACGGTTGCGGGGGACTATGTCTTTGGGCTTGAAGTGAGCGACCCAACGCATACCGTGCTGGAGAATTTGACCGTGACCGTCTATCCGCCGAATCCCTCGGCGCCGACGATATCAAGTGCGACAGCCTCACCGGCGATGATCACGCTTGGCGCCGACGGTACCCGACTGCTGGCGACCACCCGCGATGCAGACGGCGATCCCATCAGCCACTGGTGGTCGGTCAAGAGCAAACCGGCCGGCGCATCGCCGGCGTTTTCGGCTCAAGGCTCACCGAGCACGGACGTCACGGGGCTGACGGCGGCCGGTGTGTATGTTTTCACACTCAGTGCGGTTGATCGGACCCGGTTCACAAAGCGGGATGTCACTGTGACCGTTTTGGACCGCGGGGGAAGGTAACCAAGAAAATATAATTCCTAATCTTATAGTGTTCATTGGGGCTACCTGGAAATCTTTTGCGCAGGCAGGTCACAGCCGCTCAGATGAAGAATCAGTTGTGTTACTATTTTCTTGCTGTCCATGACGAAAGTTATTTTTATATCCGCCTCCCTTATAAAGAATTCTGTTTCAGATTCAGGGAGGATTTCCAGTTTGTCCCGATCATTTTGCTGAAAGAACAGCATATTACCTTTTCTGGTGATAATAAAAATCACATTTGGATTAAGCTGGTATTTGCCAACGTAGTCATTGTAATTTCTATATATTTTATCAGTCGCTTGTTTTTGTGGCAATTTGTATTCTTCTCCGAGTGCGATTGCAGCCAAATCCATACTTAGGCGCCGACTCACGAAAATGGGGCTATTTTAGTGGTGTCTTGTTACTGTTCTACGGCTTCTATCTGTGGCAGCTTTTCGAGGGTGTAATAGATCTTGCCTGCACCATGGGGATTAGTCATTCTCAGAGTGCTGCCGGCTTGGATATAGCCCTATTCCGGAGTGAATATGGGGGGCTTACAAACTGAGCGTCAACCCAGGCAGTTCGCCTTGCCAGCCAATCCTTGAGATGGTCTATCTCTCCTTGAAAACCGCCAAAACGAGGCGCGGCATTGCGCCATCTATTAAAGTTCCGGACCTGTGCCTCCTTCAACTCATTGGCCATCGAGTCTATGAGAGCGTTGATACTTTCGGTGCTAAAGTGTCCTCGCCTCAATTCAAACCACCGATCGATATACTTCTGCCAGAAATCAGGATCCTCAAAAAGTCGATCCCACCAGATGTAATTCAGATAATCGGTCCCATCTCCGGTCCCGTGCCAACTCTCTGGATTATTGTCGCGACCATCGGTAGAATCGAGTGAACGATCAAAGTCCCAGAGTGGTCCCATTTCGAGTTTGCCGTTACGGGTTTTATACAGGTGCGTACTTAGACGAAGGGCGTCCACATTCATAGCAAGCATATTTAGCAGGTTGTGGTCTATGAAGGAAGCTACATTGATGAATCGGGCATAACCAATCTGGGGGTCCGTAAAACTTGTCCCGTAGAGAGCATCTTCAAAATCGTCCAGATAGCCTCTGATCC
>CAYUFX010000196.1:0-4862 GCA_964444135.1 uncultured Pirellulales bacterium
CTTACTAAGTCGTTTTTTTTCAGCTTTTTCTCTGTTTTTTCGAGATACACCATAAAATATCTTTCGCTTCGTCCGCAGAATTGTCCATCATCGTTTTCCAGCAGGATTTCAGCAGTTTCACCAATAAACCGTTGCTGGAATTTTTGATTTAACTCTATGTTTAAGTTATGCAGTATTCTTGAGCGAGCTTTGATAACTCTATTATCAACAGTATCTTGCATATTTGCCGCAGCAGTGCCTTTACGCGGCGAAAAACTGAAAATGTGCATTTTTGCAAAGCCTACATCTTCGGCCAAATCGACCGTTTGCTCAAAGTCAGCATCGGTTTCACCCGGAAAACCAACGATAATATCGGTCGTTATGGCCGGCCTGTCGAGCTGATGTTTAATTAGCTCAATCTTTTCTCTGAATTCATCTGCACTATATTGTCTGCGCATCTTTTTAAGGACCGCGTTGGAACCGGACTGCAGCGACAAGTGCAGGTGTGGCATAATGTTAGGGTGTTTACGGAAAGTATCGAGTAACCGCGGCGTTACGTCGGCCGGCTCCAGCGAGCTTAATCTTATCCTTGCAAGATGCGGTATTTCTGCCATTTTATCGAGCAAATCAGCCAAGTTATCATTTCGCTGACTGGGCCAGTTTTTTCGTCTGACGCTTTCCCGGCCGTAAGCTCCGAGAAATACTCCTGTTACAACAATTTCCCTATGTCCGGCTTTTACAAGCGCCTGTGCTTCCTGGAGAACGGCATCGTCCGGTTTACTGTGAACAAAAGGGCGAGTTTTGGGTACTATACAGTAGGTACAATAACCATCGCAGCCATCCTGGATTTTTAGAAAGGCTCTGGTATGGTCCCTAAAGGAATTTAATGGCGGCAACTTCCGATAATTCTTCGATTCATTTTTATACTTGATTTTTAAGTTGCTTTCTGCTTTAATTATAGTGTTAATGTATGGGCAGGATTGAGAGCTTTGGGAGCCCAAAGCGGTAGCTTTGTTGCCAGCTATCCGGCTTAGCATGGCAGCAAGGTTTTCTCGATTTTTGATGAGATGAACATTTTTGCCGACGCTGTTTAATTCGCCGATTTGCACAGTTGGCAGACAACCACAGACAACTACAACAGCATCAAGATTTAGCTTTTGGGCTTTTCGGATATATTGTCGGCTCTTTGCTGAGGCAGTGTGAGTTACACAGCAGGTATTGATAACAGTTAGGTCGGGTTTTTTAGCCGGCTCGACTTTGTGGAGTCCGAGTTGTTCGAGCAGCTCTCGAATCTGCTGGCTTTCATATTGATTGACCTTGCAGCCAAGAGTATTTATGGAAAAAGTCTTCATATTATGGTATAATTTATATTTGTTAGAACGGATTTACAAGGCTAATTGAAAAACCAAGCGGGAGGTTTGTTATGGCTGGAGAAACCGGTACGGTTTGGGCAATCGATATAGGTAACAATTCCCTGAAGGCATTGTACCTGAGCACAGAGCGAGGTGTTGTTGAAGTGATAGGCTTTGACAATATCCGTCACGGCAAGATTCTTAGCGGAGACGGCGTGACAGATGCTGAGAGAGAGGAACTTGTTGCCTTGAGTTTGCGGAAGTTTGTCAATAAGTACGATTTGAGCATGGACGAGATAATTATTTCTGTGCCAAGTCAAAATAGTTTTGCACGGTTTGTGAACCTGCCACCTGTCGAGGCAAAGCGCATTCCTGAAATGGTCAAGTTTGAAGCTGTCCAGCAGATTCCTTTTGGCATTAACGATGTGCAGTGGGACTGGCAACTGATGACGGAGGAAGACAGTCCTGAAATCAAGGTGGGGATTTTTGCGATTAAAAATGAAGTGGTCGACGCGGCATTGGAGCATTTGAACAGAGAAGATGTGCAGGTCGGCTACGTACAGATGTCACCTATGGCTCTGTACAATTATTTGTTGCACGACCGTCCTGATTTGGTCACTTCCGACAACAGAGCTGTAGTTATTCTTAACATAGGTGCGGATAATACCGACTTGGTTGTCTGCACAAAATCAACGGTCTGGCAGAGATGTATTCTGATAGGAGGTAATGCCTTTACGAGGGCGATATCAGATGCTTTCAGACTTAATTTTGAAAAAGCTGAGAAGTTAAAACGTACAGCTCCAGTGAGCAAATACGCCCGGCAGATATTACAGGCGATGAGGCCGGTTTTTACGGATATAGGTTCTGAAGTGCAGCGGTCGTTAGGTTTTTACAATAACTCGAACCCCAATACTAAAATCGTGAAGATTATCGCCTTAGGTGGCGGAACGAAGCTGCGAGGTCTGCTCAAATATCTACAGCAGACACTGCAGATACCCGTGGAGAGGCCGGATTCGTTCAAGAGGCTTGCGATAGGCCCGGGTGTCTCGCCGGCGAAATTCCACGAGAATGTCTGCGATTTTGGTATTGTCTATGGCCTTGCTTTGCAGGGCCTGGGTCTGGCCAGGATAGAAAGCAATCTGCTGCCTCGGAATATTGCCCGGTCAATGGTATGGGCGAGCAAGGGCAAGTACTTTATTGCCGCAGCGTGTATGCTGCTTGCAGTTTCACTTTTGTGCTTTGCGAGAACCGGCCTGGACAAGATGAATTACAACAAGAATAGTTCTGTCCGCGGAGACACTATGGGCGTTCTTGACGATGTCGAGCAAGCCAAACAGAAGCTCAAAGACGAAAAACGTAAAGGTTCCGAATATGAAGCGATAATAGAAAAGGAGTTTGAACCTTTCGAATATCGTGAAATGATTCCGTATCTTCATGAGGTTATCATTTCAGCTTTGCCGAACGAGAAGCACAATCCCGAGCAAATTCCGCTCTATAAGGCTTTTGCGGATGGTGATGTGAAAGGGATTTTGGCGTATCCGCGCACGGAACGCAAGCAGATATTTATAACGAATATGTCAGCTTTCTTTTCAAGCGACCTTGCCACAGCCCAGTTTGGCGGGGCGGATTTGTGGCGGAGGACCCGCGGCACTCCCGGAGCCGAAGGTGATGGGTATGAGATGATGGAAGAGTACGAGTTAGAAATGATGATGGAAATGGAGAGGATGGGGGGACAATATGGCCAGTATTATCCTGGTGGGATGTTCGGCTTGGGGAGCACTACCGAGGAGAAGAAGCCGGGCTTTGTGATACAAATAGCGGGTTATAGTCCGTATGCAAAAATAGGCGAATTGATGGACCCTCATGGAGTTGAGGATAAGCAGGATAAATGGGGATTTGTTACCCGCTTATTGCACCTTGACGATTTTGTTGCTGACGGCAGCAGCCCCTTCGAGGTGTATAATAGGACCGACCCAAACCAATTCAAGATAGAAATAGGGGAAGTAAACTTGGAAGAACAGATACCCGCGGGGATAGGTATCATGGATGTTAGATACAAGCCAACGCCGGCCGGGTCCACACAGGAGGAAGAAGCGGAGTGGGTTTTGATTGACCCGATGACAAATGAATTAATTAGTAAAATCGCTGAGTGGGACGAGAACGGAAGACCCAGGCTCGACCGCTATGGTAGGCCCCTTTATACAGTCAATGACCATTGGTTCGTATTAAGCGTTAAGTTTGTCTGGGTAGATGCGCCCGAGAGTGTCAAGGCAAAGGCCCCTGAAATGCCTTCGTATATGCTGGGACGGACAACTATGGGCAGGACGGCTGCGCCGCAGAGTCCCCCTTCAAGTGGCAGAAGAAACCTGACAACCGATATAGAATAATTTTGTGAGCTAAAAAATGAATTTACCGAATTTCAAAGATATTTTACAGAAGTTAAGCGTTTTTAGGAACAACTTATGGCTGTCGATGACGGTTGTTATAGTGCTGATTGGTGGAATACTTTTTGGCACTACGCTGCTTATAGGCCGTAAACTCAAGGGTGAGATACAAAAAAATAGTATTGCAATTGGTAAAAGAGTGCAGAACGAGATCGAAAACGCCGTTTCCAGTGAGGGATGGAAAAATGAGCAGAAGCGTCATGAAGAACATGCCAAAGATGCCAATGAGATAGCGCGTTTGGCCGAGCAAAGCACCCAGAGGGAATTATTAAGCTATGATATATTTCTTGACCCTAACATTTCCTCTACGCTGGTTTTTCAGCAATTTGGCAGGCGGTATCGCGAAGCAATAAATAAGCTAATTATCCGTGCAAATGCTGGTGATTGTCCTACAGAAGCCGAGATACAAAGAGGTCTTGAGGACTCAGCAGTAAATTCCCGCTTGAGGCGGGGACGGTCTTCGATGTATGGACGTTCTTCGATGTATGGAAGTTCTCCGATATCGGAACGTTCCCGGATGCCGGGACGTTCCGGGATGCCGGGACGTTCTGGGATGCTGGGACGTTCTGGGATGATGGGACGTTCTGGGATGATGGGACCGTATTCGACGATGGGACGGTCTTCGATGGGAGGTACAAGAACATCTCGGGGGATTTTGGGTCGGTCGATGATGATTGGCGAACTTGAGTTAATGATAATTGATGAGATTTGCCGAGAGAGGGCGAAGTCCATATCCGTTTATGTTAATCCGGCTGATTTGAGTGGATACGAATTCTGGGCAGATTATAAACTTGCTGTTGACCCGAATGAGGCCGTTCAGGATTGCTGGTATTTCCAGTTAGCTTACTGGGTCTTCGAAGATATTTTCGATACTATAAGTGCTGTGAATTCGGGGTATGACAGCGTTCTGACAGCACCTGTTAAACAGTTTATGCAGACAAGTTTTAGTATGGGCCTGAGGAGGCCCGGTGCAGGGGGCGCTGTGTTTACGGGGCGCCGGCGGAAAAGCTCGCGAACAGACAGAGATAATGTTGATAAGCCCGTTTACGTTCTTACTAAAGACGATGCTCTGACAGAATCCTGCACG
>CAYUFX010000197.1:0-4859 GCA_964444135.1 uncultured Pirellulales bacterium
AGTGAAAAGTGAGCTAAAGTGCCTAAAGTGAGCTAAAGTTGGATTCTCGATGCTCATGGATTGGTTAATGGGTTAATGGGTAAATGAGTAAATGGGTAAATGAGTAAATGGGTAATTCCCCTAAAGGATTTCCGCCCCAATTAGGAAAAAGGCAAGATTCACTACAAGGTTATTGGCAATACACTAATCCTAAGGATGCTTAATAGCACGATAAAATTTGACTTGGGCGGATTGCCCGATTCGTGCGGTTCTCCGCAAAACTATCACCTGCCAGCGGGTTACGTTAACCTTCTGGCTAACATTTGGGTATTTTAACATTTTTCAAACATAAGTCAACAAAAAAAACGATGATTAAAAAAGAAAATGTATTTTTTTAGAAAAATGCTATATTACAGTAACTTTAGAATTAGTGGCTATTTGCGAGTATTCGGAGATGATTAAATGGCTAAAAACAAGTTAGAACAAATTCCCAAAAAAGGTACGCTTGAAATCAAAGTGGACAAGGCGGTGGTTAAGCACCTGAGCATCGGCCTATACCGCAACTATGCACTCGCCATAAAAGAATTGATCTCTAACGCATACGACGCAGGGGCAACAGAGGTTAAGATAAAACTGGATTTGAAGAAGAAGAGAATCATAATTCGGGATAATGGACGAGGCATGGACTATGATGACTTTGATAAAGAATATCTGTGCATTGGATTGCACAAAGACCCTTCAAGAAAGCCGGACGAATTGGGTCGCTTGCGGATTGGCACTTTCGGGATTGGTTTTCTTGCACCTCTTCCATACTGCAAGAGAATGGTCGTGATTACCAAGAAACGGGGAAGCGATAAGGTTTTTCAGGCAACAATCGAGGCCACAAACTTCTTTAGCAAGGGCAATTGGGACATCAAAAACGAGAAAGTTGATTACGAAATTACAGACAGTGACCTTCCGCGCAAGTCTGGTGAAACAATTGTGATTTTGGAGGATGTGGAGCCACAAATAGCGGAGGATCTTAATAGAAGTCAGAAGAGTGCGAAGGCGAAACTTGATCAACTCGGTGGCTTCGACAAATTCAAATGGACTCTGTCTCAATACTGTCCAATCGACTTTCCACATGAATGGAAGACGTTGAGGAAGTTTTTTAAATATCCTGGTAGGATTTCGATGCGTATATGGCTTGATGGAAAAGAGCTTTTTAGAAATGTGCCTAAGGGATGTGAAATTCTGGAGAAAGATGAGAAGGTCTTTGGAAATATTCACGTCAAATATGCGATTTTGACGCCTTACCATACTGTCAAGCCTGAAGAAGCACGGGGTCTACAGCTAAGGCTCAGGGATGTGGCAATCGGCTTCCCTCAGGATTTTGACGTTACGAAGCTTGGGAGGGTCTTAGGAAAATTGAATCAGCTGTGCGGGGAGGTCCACATTCTCGAAGGACTAGATAATGCTCTGATGATTACGAGGGATTCCTTTAATTATACCGAGTCAGTGGCCGAGTTGTACAAGTACTTCAGAGATATGCTTACAAAGTGGAACAACTGGCTTGCAGACGAAGCGGACGCGACAAAGAAGGTGTATGAAGTACTGCCTCAAGACAAAGCGGACGCAATAGCTGAGACACTAAGAGAAGCAGATGTTGTCAAATTCCCAAAGAAGAGGTTCCGCCTATCCAAGTCTCTAATATCGAGCAGGCGTAAAGGTGAGATCTCCAAACCTTCAAGCCAACTAAAAGAGGCGCTAAAATCCAGACAAGGATTTTCTGTAGTATCTAGTAAGGCCGAGAGGACTAAGGACGAGCCTGCTGTTGAGGTTGATAAGGAGCGAAAATCTATAATCGTTTACGACGAGCACCCTTCTTTTCTTGATTCGATTGAGGTGGAGAAAAAGAAAATACTCGTAAGTTACGACAAATGGGAGGTTTCTGAAACGCCCTACTCGATTTGTAAATACGACAAGAGACATAACAAGGCAGTGTTCAATACAAACCATCCACTCTTCAAATCAAAAGTCAGTGACAAAGTAGTGAAACAGCTATCCCTAGGTATGTTGATATTACTGCAAGGGACCAAGGAAAAAGAGCGAATCGTATCCAGATTCAATCGCTTGCTTGAGGATGTATTCCAGGGGTAGTACACAATGAGCAACAGCACTCGATTGAAAGACGAGATGATTGATAGATTATGGCTCCCGAAAGCTAGGGAGGCTAGTAGCATCATTTATCCTAGGCGGAAGAAACATGCTCGTATGCGCATGCTTACACTGTCGGATGGCCTTGATGTGGATGAGGTGATAAAATTGGAGGAGGCGAATCTGGTTACAAGAGAAGACTCAGTAGCCTGGGTATCTTCAATGAATAAGCGATGGAGGGTCGAAGCAGAGAGTATTGGACTGGTCATTGACGGGCATGTATATGATGCCTCATTTCTCAGGCCGTCTTGCCCGCTGGTGGTCCATATCCCCTTTGATATCCTCAATCTGGATTTTGGCTCCCAAGACACTGACATGAATGAGGGAAGGACGGAAACTGAAATAATAATATTAGAAAAATTCATCCGTCTTCAGCAAGAGAATGACAAACACAAGTTCCTTGTGATCTTCACTGTTCCCATTAACTCCTGCGAGCTGGATTCCGCAAGGATCGTAAGGGAATCTAACGCAATGAGAGTTGATGGCTGGGGCGGACTTAGATCGGACCAGTTCCCACAGCATATTGATGAACAAAGCGAAAAGATGGATTTCATACAGGCTATGACACACAGTGTTGTGGGAAAATATGGATATAGTTGTAGTAACGGCTTCGAAACGTTATTATGTTCCGACTCTAACAGGATTCTGTTTTCCGTTGCAGGAGTGCTAGTGAGGTAGAAAATGGCAAAATTCAATATCGACAGGCTACCGCGGCTGGCGAGAAGTATGTTTGAAAGCCAGTCGAAGTGGGGAGACAAGAACTGGAAAGATACCTTGAAATTTCATGCGCGCGAAATTAATATTCTCCTGGATGACATGAGCATTTTCGATCTCTGGAAGAAAACATTGGGAGACGGATACGGTAAAGTTGGACAGAATTTGCTGCCTGAGATTTATATGGATGTCTATGTGTCAGTACACTTCGCTTGCATGGGTCTGTACAAGCAAAGCCATGTATGTTTGAGGGCCGAACTAGAGAATGCTCTGCGTCTGGTCTACTTTGCAGTGCACCCTGTTGAGTATGGCTGGTGGCGTTCTGGGAAGGATTTCTTCAAGAAAAAGGATGTATGGGCAGAAGATTATCGCTATTTTCGACAACTTGATGAGGTGCAGAAGTTTCAGCAGGCGTGCAAAAATGATGGACACAAAGTAGATGTTTTTGACGCCGTAAGAATTCTTTATGGGAAACTATCTCAATACGTTCATACAGGGCCTACTACTTTTATAACTACACCTGATCGCTTTGCTCCCAAATATAGAAAACCAGAATTCGGGAAGTGGCTAAATGCCTTTAAGGAGACGCAGAAGTGTATAAATCTAATTCTTGTCTTGGGGTTCACCGAAAATTTCAAGAAGTTGACCCTGCCTAAGAAGAAGGGAATCTTGAAAAAAACCGGTGACAAAAAGGTAAAGAAAGGTCTACGTAAATCAATACCAGTAAAATTCGTGGGGGCTATCTGATATGATAATAAAGAGGGAAGATATCCTTAAGAAAGCCCCTACGACCAGATACCAGGGCAGCAAACGTAGCATTTTGCCGTGGATCTACGACAACCTGAAGGATTTGAAATTTAAGACTGTGCTGGATGGTTTTGGTGGAAGCGGTATCGTAAGCTATTTATTCAAGCTTATGGACAAGAAGGTTACATTCAATGACATTTTGGCCTCGAACCATATGGCAGGTATTGCTCTGATCGAGAACGAATCGGTCCAGTTTACCTCGGAGGACTTGGAATTCCTTCTGCACAAAAACGGCTTCAAGTATCCCACCTTCATACAAGACAACTTTAGGGGAATATACTACCTCTCGAAGGAAAATCAGTGGTTAGACATTGTGTCTTATAACATCAAAATGCTGTCGGAGAGATACAAAGGGGATATACTCAGAAAAAAACAGGCTCTCGCTTACTATGCTTTGTTCCAGGCGTGCCTTTGCAAACGACCCTTCAACCTTTTTCATCGACGAAACCTCTACTTGCGAACAGCACGGGTTGATAGGAGTTTCGGAAACCGAACTACATGGAATACAACGTTTCATGAATTTTTCTCAAGGTTTGCGGCTGAAGCCAATAACAGGATTTTTAAAACTAGACGAAAACATGTTGCACTATGCGAAGATATAATGAGAATAAAGAAAAGGTCTTTCGACCTTGTATATTTGGATCCACCATATGCAAGAAAGGCAGAAAAGCATCCGAAGAACTATCACTCTATGTACCATTTCCTTGAAGGGTTGCTGAGTTACGACACCTGGGGCTCACGAATAAGCTGGAAGACCAAGAATCATGCCTTGATACATAAGAAAACGCGGTGGGATACAGATCTGCTTGAAGACAATTTCGATACTCTGTTTCGCAGATTCAGGAAATCAATTATCGTTGTGTCCTATGGTGCTCCTGGCTACCCATCTATCTATACGATTAGGAAGATACTCAAACAATACAAGTCAAATGCCCGTGTTATCCGGCGGCCATATAATTATAAGCTTAGCAATAAGAACGGAGGTCTCTTTGAGGTTCTCTTGATAGGGCGATAACTGCTAAGAAAGCGTATCTCGTGTTGAAGGCAAAGAATAGCGTAATAGGCCGTAAAAGTCAAAGGAAAAAAGAGGAAAAAGAATATCCCTTCGACTGCGCTCAGGGTAAACTCAGAAGCGTATCGTGTATATATGGTTCGGGTTAGGG
>CAYUFX010000198.1:0-4827 GCA_964444135.1 uncultured Pirellulales bacterium
ACGATAGCCTTCAGCATCAACTCTCTGCCAATTAAGGGCAAGTGTCAACCAACATTTCTTATGTACATTGCTTTTAAACCATCCTGCACTCCGTAAATCCCATAGTACCGGAATCACATTTGAATTTCGACAATCTAATCGTCCGGTCCAACGCGTCAAGCTGTCCAAAAATATCGAGAACTGTAGAGCGTTAGTTTAACCAGAAACTAAAATACAGGTACAGACCAAGCACCAGACCTAAAACCACGACAGTCATTAGCACCTCTACAAGCCCCCAGCTTTCGCGGCATTCCTTCTTTTGTTCAGGCGTGGCCGTGGCGTAGGTCAGTTCGACAATTTGTTCATATTTTGGCGGGGCAGTCAATAGTGAGACCCCGACTATCACTACAATACTAATTAACAGAAGCCAGCCCGAAGCAAAAAGAAAGTTGTATTGTCCGATACTAACAAGCCAGTCAGGCGATGTAATCAACGGGTCATTGCCACCTGTAAGAGCCTGCAGGGCCAGTTTAGCCATCCCCGCGACAAAACCAATTGCCAGACCTGCCACTGCACCTTTGCCGTTAATACGCTTAAAGAAAAGACCAAGCAGGAAAACCGCCGTAATTGGCGGTCCCAGATAGCTTTGAACATCCTGTAGATACTTATATAATCCACCCTGCGAAACTCGCTGCATCACGGGAATCCAGATTATCCCCATCACGACCACGACAAGCGTTGCAATTCGACCAACCGTAACAAGGTGACGTTCGGAAGCCTTAGGATTTATCTTTTCATAAATATCAACGGTAAACAAAGATGCACAGGAATTAAAAAGTGATGACAGAGAGCTCATCAATGCTGCCAACAGCCCCCCTACCACCAGGCCGCGCAGACCCGCCGGCAATAACGAGCTTACCATAACCGCGAAGACCTTATCTCCATCAAGCACTTCCTGGCCGTTGGTCATTTTCGTGGGAATTGTAATAAGTCCTTTTTGATGCAGTGCATAACCGATAAGGCCCGGAACAAGAAAAATCATCACGGGCCAAACCTTCAGGAAGCTGCCCCAAAGAGCGCCACGCCGGGCATTCTTAAGGTCTTTAGCCGATAATGCCCTTTGTACAATGTACTGGTCGGTACACCAGTACCATATCCCGATTATAGGTGATGCGATCAATATACCCAACCATGGGAAATTCGGGTCTGAATTTGGTCGCCATAGCGCAAAATTCTCAGCATTCTCACGGCATATTGTCTGCAGCTCGCCCCAGCCACCGAGCTTACTCAGGCCGAAAATTGTAATAAAGGCTGAACCGAGTGTTAGAATAACCGTCTGGATGGTATCAGTGTAAACCACGGCACGCAGACCGCCGAGAACGGTATAGATACCCGTAAGGACAACCGTTAATAGTGCACCTATCCAGAACGCATCAAGAACGAAATTTTCCGTAATCGGTACCTGAATCTCCGGCAAAAGCACATTGAACACCACACCGCCTGCATAGACTGTCACCGATACCTTTGTAAAAACGTATGCCACAAGTGAGACGATTGTTAATATCCAGCGGGCCGTCGAATTAAATCGTCTCTCAAGAAATTCCGGCATAGTAAATACCTTCGAGCGATAATAAAAGGGAACAAAAACCCAGGCTAACATTACTACAACCCAGGCGTGCAATTCCCAATGCGCCATACCCATACCGCTGGTGGAGCCTTGACCTGCCAATCCGACAATATGCTCTGAGCCGATATTTGAGGCAAAGATTGATGCCCCCACCACAAACCACGGCATATGTCTGCCCGCAAGGAAGTAATCCGTCGATGTCCTTTGTTTCTGCAGAACCACCCACCAGACAATCACTAACATAATGCCAAAATAACCTGCAATTGCAATCCAATCTAATGCCTCAAAGCCGCCCATAACTTAGTCCTTTCAAATTTAGAGGTTCCCTTTATGTTAAGTTAAACTGTTTTCTTGACGCAATTCTCGAACAATAAGAGCTTATCCGAATAACCGGGTCGTTATGAGGCCGAGCGAAAAGTTCGAGGCCAAGGCGGCAGGCCAAAAATGCTCGGAGGCGTGGTTTTCTCCACGTTGAGAACATTTTTGGCCGACAACGCAGGCATCGGGCTTTGCAGCCGGCCGCAATAGAGCGGGTTATTTAGATAGGCTCTATGTCTTCCATATAAGCTCAAGTACAGAAAATTTCAAGATTTTTCCATTTTCTTTTATATGCTGATACAATGGACTTCCAAACTTATTCTGCTGTTAGCACAAGCCAAAGCTAAAAGTCACGGGTGGTTCGGTTTTAGCAGCTCTTGGTGGGAAACAAAAAAAGGCTGCAAGTGTTATACTCACAGCCTTTCAATTCCTCGATACGAATTGTACTTTATGCCCTGCGTTTTCCCGCCACTGCTGTCGTCTATAACCGCTGGCTTGGTTTGTTACTACTGTGCTGGTGGTACATTGCTGTTGTAGCAATCGTGGGAAGCCTTCCAAGAACCATCGGCTTGTCTTTTCCAGATGGTCAAGAATTTACCATCCGGCATCGCACTAATCGTCTCGCCCCCTGCCTTGGGAGTCATTGATAAAGTGTAAGTACCACGAGCAAATGCCAAGTCACCAGCTACTTGAACTTCCTCGGTATTGATGGTCATCTCGAATGTGAAGTCATCGAAGGCGGGCTCCATCTTTGTCCGTAACTGCTCTAGTCCGAGAACGGAAGGGGCGCCTGGTCCCATCTTTAGTACGTCATCTGTATGCAAGGACATCCAAAGTTCTAAATCTCCAGTGTTCAGAGCGAGAGCATATAGGTTCCCACAATCTTTGATTGCAGCGATGTCGTCTTCGACTGAATACAGGGTGATTGCTGCGTGATAAACGGGCCTGTGCTCAGAGTCCTGGTCAGTGCCCTTAACAAAAGATGAGCCTAAAACGACTAACAAAACCAGCACAAGTACAGGTATGCTCTTAATTGTTATTAGTTGTTTCATTCTTGTTTTCATCGAAATTTTCTCCTAATTTGGTTGGAATCTTTACAAAAGTTACCTTTGAAAAACACATATACACCTATTACACAACCGCCAGATATATTGCTGACAAGCCCTGGCAAACCTTGTCATTTACCTCACTGGCATAACCTCCTTTGGCAAAGAACATTATTTTGTCTTATTTTCGGCCTCGCCGACCCTACTCTTATCAACGGAAAAACTGGAGCAAACGAAGGATTTTGTTGTAATTTTCTTCAAAAATTAGTAAAATTTGTTAATATCTTTGATTTCTGGAGGTCAGCGAGGATTCATGTGTACTTTCAGTCACAAGACCCGGCATTTAGTTATTCTGGCCAAGAATGGTGACGAATCTGCGTTAAACCAGCTTTATAGGGTTTACGCAGAGCGAGTACGGTGGATGGTACGCCTTCGTATGGGCAGGGAGCTTCGCTCGAAGCTGGAATCGATGGACTTGGTACAGGACACTCTAATCCATGCCTTGAGCGGGTTAGACGACTTTACGTACAAAGACGAAGGAGATTTCGTACGGTGGCTATCTAAAATAGCTGAAAACGAGATTCGGGGCAGTCTAAAGAAACTACACGCTGATAAGCGTGATATTCGTAAAGAAGTTCGACTTTACAACTATGGGCCAATTACCGGGGGTGGGTTTGTCAGAACTCCCGGACCCATTGAGGCCACCACGCCAAGTGTAATCATGTCCAGAAAAGAAGATTTGGCTAAGCTTGAGAAAGCGATGGATGAATTGAAACCTGAATACAGAGAAGCAATCATTCTAACTAAAATCGAGGGACTTTCCTACGAAAAGGTAGCAACCAGATTAGATAAGAGTCCCGATGCGGTGAGAATGCTCGCAACGCGTGCAATGGTATCGCTGGCTGCCGCTTTCAGGAGTATTTAATGGCAGGGCCGGTTAACGACAAACAGGAAAAAGTCATTGAAGAAGCTGTTCGGCAATTTGTAGATGCACGGTGGCAAGGCCAGGAGCCTGATATAGATGAATTTGTGAGACAATACCCTGGCTTGGATTATCAGATTAGACAGAGAATACAGGATGTGCAAAAAATCGATGCCTTGTTTGATTCCCTTGTCCAGTCCGATGAGAGTGACTTTGAAGATGAAGTTACAGTTATTAGAGACGAACTTGTTGGCCGGAAAATCGGGAGCTTTGAAATAGTAGAGATGATTGGCCGTGGAGGCATGGGTGTGGTCTATCTCTCCCATGACACAAAACTCGACCGTTCCGTTGCCATCAAGAGCATCCCAGCTAAACTTGCAGGCGAGTTGACTACGCGGACGCGTTTCAGGCGTGAGGCCAAGCTACTGGCCTCATTGAATCACCCAAATATCGCCGTGATACACGAAATCATCGAACAGGACAAAGACACTGACTATTTGGTTCTCGAATATGTCCCGGGCCAGACACTGGCCGAGCGTATAGCTCACAAGCCATTGAAACTGGAGGAAGCCCTTTCAATCGCCCAGCAAATCGCCCTGGCCGTCTCAGCGGCCCACAAAAAGGGCATCGTCCATCGCGACCTCAAGCCCGGCAACATCAAGCTCGCACCTGACGGCAGAGTCAAGGTACTGGACTTCGGTTTGGCCAAGGCCCCTGTAAACGAAGGTAAAAAAATTGATATCACCGCTACTGAACCCGGGCATATAATAGGCACGCCCGCATATATGAGCCCGGAACAAACCCGCGGCAACCCAGTCGATCACCGCAGCGATATATGGTCATTCGCTTGTATATTGTACGAGATGCTGACCGGTCACTCTCCATTTGAGAGTGACACTGCCACAGACACCCTGGCACGCATCATCGAACGCGAA
>CAYUFX010000199.1:0-4816 GCA_964444135.1 uncultured Pirellulales bacterium
CTTTGAGTGAATGGCTAAGTTATCCGGCTGTTCAATTATCATAGGACACAAGGGGAAATTTTGATTCATTCTTTAAGAGCAATGGAGGATTTTCCCCCGGGTTTACCGAAGGGCAGTGAAAAACTGAGGTGGCCGGATACAAAAAGCATTATCCGGAGTTATGGTTTTTGCCTTTCTATTAACAGTCGGTTGAGGAAGGAGGTAAAAGACAATTCTAAGAAGCATTATCTTGGGCAGATATATGTTTTGTAATGTAGGGAAGGAAAAAAATCGGAGAGACTTTATCACTTTTTTATATGTTGTTTGATAAAGGCATAAACAGCAATAGAGGTATAATTACTTCATGCTTTATGCCTATTGAAGGCAGCAGGTGTTTCGGTGTGTGGCCGAAACACTAATATTTTATATTTTTTTCAAAGGAGGTTTATGATTTTTGAGTTTTGAGTGAGGAAGAAATTTATTGTTTAATTTTTTATACAAGGAGTTAATGATTATGAAAACACGAATTTTTTGTTTAACAGGGGTATTAATAATGCTCCTAGGATATGGATCAAGCTACGCACAGGATAATTTATTGACTAACGGCGGGTGGGAGGATGGTGTTGATACTCCTCCCTGGGGTTACATTGGTCCCTTTACCCATCAAGTAGTTACAAACTGTGAAGGAGCAGATGTTCCGGAGTATCCGATAGAGGGCAATTATTGCCTTCAAGTTGATGTTCCCGCTACAGGCTATTCAAATTTCTGGGATGGGTACATACAGCACAGATACTTGGTTTTTGAACAAGGCAAGAAATACACTTTTTCGTGCTTTGCCAAATGCAAATCAGGAACAGGCATGCTCGGTATGAAGGTGGAACAGTACGGAGCACCGAACAGGGCGTGGTCTGATGTGCAATTTCCGATTACTAACACATGGCAAGAATATCATCAAACAACTGATATTTTGCCTTTAAGGGAGGATCCGGCAGATGTTGCATTCTTCGTATGTTTTCAAGAGCAAACGATATGGATAGATAATGTACGATTCTATGAGGGCGACTGGGTCCCAGCAAGCCTTGCAAAGGAATCAGCCAGAGCGCCGGTTCCCACCGACGGAGCTACGGATGTGATAAGAGAAGAGGATACCTTAAGCTGGAGGCCGGGGGATCTTGGGGGGCCGGTGCCGAAGCATGATGTGTACGTTGGAACTGTCTTTGAGGACGTCAACAACGCCAGCAGGAACAATCCGATGGATGTGCTTATAAGCCAGGGTCAGGACGCTAATAGTTATGACCTGCCCGGCAGACTCGATTTCGGGACGACATATTACTGGAGGATCGATGAGGTCGATACAACGTCCAACACATTCTACAGAAGCGATGTCTGGAACTTTACATCCGAACCAGAGGGACTTGAAATAACAAGCGTAACCCCCACTGCATCCAGTTCCTCTGACCTAAATGACCCAAATGGCATAAAAACCGTAGACGGCTCAGGGTTGGTTAATGGCTTGCACGATATTAATAGTGCAAATATGTGGCTAAGCGGCCCAGAACCACAACCGACATGGATACAATACGAATTCGACAAGGCCTATAAGCTGCACCAGATGCTGGTCTGGAACTATAACTTATCGGATCTTGCCATGTTAGGCATAAAGGAAGTTTCCGTCGAATATTCAGAGGATGGAGCAACCTGGACGCAATTAACGGGCGTTACCGAATTTGCCCAGGCATCCGGTCTGTCCGATAATGCAGTCAATACAATTGTTAATTTTGACGGCGCTATAGCAAAGTACGTCAAAATTACTGCTATTTCCAGTTGGGGCGGTGAATTTATCAATCAGTACGGCCTGAGCGAGGTTCGCTTCTTGTATATTCCAGTCTGGGCCAGAGAAATTATACCGGGAGATGGAGCAACAAATGTCGCTACCGATGTTACCCTGAGCTGGCGAAATGGCAGAGAAGCGGATGTGCATAAGGTGTACGTCAGCGATAACCCGAACGCAGTCCTAGATGGTACCGTCTATAACGTGAACCAGACCAGTTGTAATCCAACAGGCCTTGAATTAAACAAGACCTACTACTGGATTATTGAGGAGGTCAATGACGCAGAGATTCCCACAGCCTGGAAGAGCGAGGTCTTGAGCTTTACAGTGGAAGATTATGTTGTCGTTGATAATTTTGAGTCCTTCGATGATCAGGATCAGATATGGTGGTCCTGGCATGATGGGCTGGGCTATGCTGCTCAGGGCTCAATTGAATTCTATGCCGGCAACGGAACAGGTTCGGTAGTTGGCGATCCCAACACTGGCTCTTTCACTGAGGAAACGATTGTTCACAGCGGCGACCAGGCGATGCCGTACAGGTACGACAACGCCAAGGTTGGCGCTCTGCCATACTCTGAAGCTACACTGGCTCTTGACACGGACTGGACTGTAGGCGCTCCAACAACACTGGTGATATGGTTCTATGGCGATCCGGACAATGCTGCTGAGACAATGTATGTGAAGGTTAACGGCGTTATGGTACCGTATGATGGTGATATAGCCAACTTACAACTGCAATATTGGACGGTGTGGCCTATCGACCTTGCGCAGTTCGGCGATCTGAGTAATGTATCAGAACTTACTATCGGCTTTGAGCCTTCCGGCGCTGTTGGTGGTTCAGGCAAGATGATATTTGACGATATTACTTTGACTGCAGTGGCACCAGTGCCTCCTTCAGAGCTAGTATGGATCGAGGCAGAATCCGCTGCGACAATAACTGCTCCGATGCAGAAGTATGACGATGCTGGTGCTTCAGGCGGAGCTTATATCGGCTCAGAGCCTGATGCAGGCGACAGCAATAACAATCCTCTTTATCCGGATGGTACTGCGGCTATAACCTTTAATGTAGCTGGTGGAGTCTATCAAGTTCAGTTTCGTGTTAGTATCACAAACAGCGACGATTCGTTTTGGGTGAGTTTCCCCAGTGCTACGGATCTTACACCAGGAACCAACTCATCCAATCCAGGCTGGGTAAGGATGAATAGCATTCCGGCAGGAGCAGCATGGCACTGGGTTTCGGTCTTCAGCAATGACCATGGCAATCAGGTTGTTAATGTTACGCTGCCTGCGGGAACAAATACCATTAGGATAGGCAACAGGGAATCCGGCGCGGATGTGGATGCTATTGTATTTGTTAAGATTGACTAACTTGTAGCAGCATTTTTAGTATACTCTAATCGTTATGATATTGATGGTTTAACAAGCCTGAAATAACAAACGAAAAGAGATCTAAAAGGCATGTAATTTCGGGGTCTATATCGATTACTTCGGTATAGACCCTGTTTTATTTGTGCTGTAATTACGTTTCGTTGCTCCGGGTTATTCGGATAGGCTGGTTAGCCCGATAAAATTCGCGTCACCCCCATGGGGGTGTCAAGGATATGGACCATGACCAGAGAATACTTATGACAGAATGTGCGAAAGATTCTTGACACTACCTTATTTTTATCCAAAGTTCAGGTTTTAATGCTTGCCCGCAATCATCTGAAGAAGGCCATAGGTGTCAACCAGTATGTTCCAAAGTATCTGTTGGGGTACGAGGAAATGCCGGAATTCCCGCCTTCAAGTTATAGCCCTGGCTCTGAAGAAGAAGCAGCCATTTGCGCTGAGCGGCTGGTAGATGTATGGGAGGAGACAGAGGGCGCGATGGAATGGCTTGATGAGCATGTAGATAAATTGTAGTATATTTCGCAAACATCATACGGAATATGCGCAACATGCAGATTTAAGGTTTGTCTTTGCGCTGCAGGCATTCGCAGATCAGGGCGTGAACCTTGCCAATGTCAATACGATTTCCCTTGGTTTTGAAGTCGATATCCCATTGGGTCCAGGCAGCTACCCCTCTTCCTCCCTAACTACCTGACCTCAAGAAGGTGTGATTTTGAGCTGAAAAATGGGTCTGGATTTTATCTCCAGGGGTTCATAGCGGGGGCATCATATGGGGGTCTAAAGATGAAAAAAGCCTTAATGAATGTCGATGTTGTCGTTTGACAGGGGGTAACAATTCTCGTAATCCTTTACGCACTCAAGAGTTGTCTATTGTCGGGCGTGTCGACCCCGACAAAGCCTTAATGAATTTCGGAGTTTTCGTTTTACAAAAGGCACGAATTTATATAACTCTTTATATGAACAAGGCTTATCCGTTTGCGCCTATTCCGACCCCGAAAATTCCTACAAAACACATAGGTTTTATTAAGCAACATTTACATAATGTGCGACTACAATAGTCGAACAGGTGGACACGCCCACCCCATATCTTACCCTTGGGCTTGTCCGTTTTGTCCCGACAAGGGAGCCCACAAAACACCTATATGAAGACCTAAAGATGCGAATACCCCCTGTCACTTTTGTCAGTGACAGCCGACCTTCTCAAATCGTAAGCATTTACGACATAAACACTTGTGAGTGTCACATTGGAAACGTGTGACAAGCTTTACGCCAGAGGTCCAACTGCGTCTCGGGGCTTGTCCGTTTTGTCCGGAAATGGGAGGCCCCAAAACACATAAGGCTTGTTGTCAGCGAGACTTACATAATGTCCGACCACAATAATCGCACAGGGCTATTTCTGGACACGCTACACCCGTCCGATAAAGTTACATTTTTGAAAAGCTAATCTTCCATAAGTCTTTAATATGAAAAGGCTTATACACCCCAAAACGGTCTTCAGAACCACCTTAACCAGCTTCTCTACCGGCCAAAAAAACAGCGAATATATTGGGCAAATAGCCCAGAATAGACTTGCTATAATCCCCACTATATGGCTCTATAGGGTTGATGTAACCCTTT
>CAYUFX010000200.1:0-4756 GCA_964444135.1 uncultured Pirellulales bacterium
GTTTCATTTTCATAATCCTTTTGTGAAAAAGCGTTTGCGTTCATTTTGGGCCTTTCGGAAATTGGCTTTGAATTGGGTTTGTTTTTTCGGACTGCGAAATCATCTTTTTTTATGTAATCCTTTGTTATAAGTGAGTTTACATTCATTTGGTCTTTTCGGCAATTGGCCCATTCGACTGCGCTCAGGACAGGCTTTGATTGGGTTTGAATTGGGTTTGTTTTCACCAAGTGTCCAATTGCGTTTATTTTCATAAGCCATTTGTGAAAATCTACTTACGTTCATTTGACTTTTTCGGAAATTGGGTTTGTTTTGCATAAAAAGGATTGATTTGTAGAGGGTTCTCGACAGATGTAGAGGGGCCGTTGGCAGACCACAGACAACAGTTGGCGAGTATTGCGTATTGCGTATCGAGTATTGCGTATTGCGTATCGGTCATCGGGTTACCGGGTTATCAGGAAGTGATTATCAGAATATCAGGTTATCAGGGCGATCCCTTTCTGATTCCATGTTGTGCTGATTTCCGCTCCCCACTATCCCCTTTCTTATTGATTATTGGATATTGGTTGTTGGTTAATCTGGATCCCCGATTACGACCTTCGGGGAAAAGTTTGGCTGGGCCTGCTGGTTCTAAGTCCTTGCTGCGCTGCAGCTTACGACATGCATACTGAAATGTCATCTTCGCCTACTGGCGGTTTGTGTTTGCCTGCTGGCAAACATATGGGTATTTTAATATATTTTCAAACAATGTCAACAAAAAAAACAAATAAAAAAGCACTTTTTTTAGACGCAGAGAACGCAACTTAGATGCAATTGGTTTGTCGAATTGCCCAAAATTAAGTGATGAGCCAAGGATTACTCTGCTTCGCCCTGCGCAGCTTCGCAGAGCAGGGTAACGGTTGAGTACAACATTACCTAAGTCAGAAAGAAACAACCTATTTATTCGCAAATTTTCACTTGACAGGTCGGAATTTTTTTGTTTTTTATGAGGGTACAACAGCGGCTGGGATTATTCTGAATGACGAGAAGTTCGGGATGTTATACGGAAAACATATATACATAGTTCGATTATAATCATGAATGAACTAGAAAATAAAACTTATAATTCAAGATATTCTCATTGCGATAAATTTATTGAACTAGATGATATTATATTCTTATATCCCTCCTATCAATTTGAAAGAAATCCCAACTCAATTGCTGCTAATCTACAATGTATAATGAATTATGTAAAAAATATTACAAGCTTGGATCCCACAAGTTTTTTCAAACAAAGAACCGTTGTGGGGCATAGACATCCAAGCGACGAAATAAATGGTAAAAATTGTCAACCAGGGTGGATGCCGAATTGGGTAAACATTCCGTGGAATACATTAAACAAGGATAATGAGCCAATAGATATGTGTACACACGAATTAATTCATCCATTTTTTGCTTGTTCACCTATTAAAGATAGGAATGAAGGATGGGGTGAGGGTTTTTGCGATTTTCTCCGTGGGCCAACTAAAGAAGTTATGGGATTGGATGGTATTTCTTGGTGGAGAGAAATGATTAAATGTGCTAAGAATAAACCAGACTCTACATACCATCATCCTGCGGGAAAATTTGTGCTTAAACTATTGGAAGAATATGATAATTCCTCAGACATTGCCAATATAATTAACGATAAAGCAATCTTGAAAACATTCTTGCGACATCTTTTTAACAATTTTAAAAATAAATCTTTATCTGATTATATCGAACCATCTGAAGGAATGAAAAATAAATGGCAAGGAAAAAATAAAATCTAACAAACCATTCAACTGAACTGTTCTCTCGCTTCGTGCGAGTCCAGACAGTGAATTTTATATTGAGCATTATCATAATCGAGGTAACCAATGGATTGGTTAGAAGTTACAACTAGAATTGTCTTGCCGGGTGTTAGCTCACTTGCTACTGTAGTCGCAGCAGGAACAGCAATTTGGGGCATTCGCGCTTGGCGACGAGAGCATACAGGAAAACGCCGAATTGACTTGGCGGAAGAAGTTCTTGCATTGGTTTACGAAATTAAAGATGTACTAGCATCAGTTAGGTCTCCACTTGGGCATTCTGAAGAAGGGCAAACATGCCCGAGTATGCCAGATGCAACTAACAAAGAGAAGGCTATGTTGTGCACAGCTTACATTCCTATCGAACGATGTAATTTTCGCCGAGATATCTTTGCTCGGCTACGTTCTTTGCGGTATCGCTTCATGGCCCTAAACGGTAAGGATGCCGGGATACCATTTGAAGAAATTAATAACATTAGGCACGGTCTGGCAAAGCCTTTTTACAGTATGCAAATAAGATTAAAGGAATTGCATCGCAAGATTAAAACAACAGATCCCAAAGAATATGATAAGATGCTTGATGACTTATGGGAAGATTGGAATGACAAAAAAGATAGTGAGGAGTTTAATGAGGAAGGTGATGATCTCGTTCTCAAAGAATGTGGTATTGTAATTGCCAAGTTTGAAGTATTATGCCGTAAAGCAATCGGCCTAAAAGAGTAACATGGCCAATGCCCAACATGGGGCTTCATTTCGACGCCGCTGCGCGTCGCGAATTAGCCCCCGCGTTATGCAGCAGAAATCGTAGAGTAGTAAGGAGATTGAAATGGGAGTTATCGACACACTTAAAGACGTCGCTAAGCTTGCCCAAGACGTACAGAATATGCCTCTCTATCAGCAACTTCTCTCACTCCAGGCTGAAGTATTCGATTTGTATGACGAAAATCGTAATCTGAAAGAAGAGACTCGCCTGCTTCGAGAGCAGCTAGAATTGCGTGCTAAACTATCGTTTGATAATAACTTTTACTGGATAGTTGATGGCGATTCTAAGGATGGTCCATTCTGCCCAAAATGCTACGACCAAGAACACGCGACACGTCGAATGTTTAAGCTTGGCCATTTACGTGGTTGCCCAACGTGTCAATTATTACTCCGTCAGGATGGAAGAGATCCCTCCGTTCCTGAACGGAATAGGTTCGTTTTAACGTTGGCGAAGAGACCTAAATGATTGCACTATTGAAGCATAACAAGCGAATCCAGTGGGATCTCGTATCGCAGTCTCTGTTTCGCGGCGTTAGGGAACGAATATGATATCATAATGGATATGGACTTTAGGCAAAGGGGTGTTATACTGACACTCGAAAAAGTGGAGAATTTTATACGGAAAGCATATATACGTAGTTCTGTGAGGAAGAAGAAATGACATCGAAATCCAAGGTGGCGGTTGCAGCCGTAGTCACATGCGTTCTCATTCTCGCCTATGCCGCTACGTATCTCGTCTGGTCACGCAAGACGACTTGGACGTGGAATCCTTCGGGAAACGCCAAGGGCAAGGTCTGGACCTTCTATCGCTATCCAGCTGGCCTCTTTTCTATGGAGACGTACAAGGGATACTACGTGGCGCCGGGCAAGACACCGGGCGAGTTTTGGTGGAAGCGAGAACGCATTCCTGCCACCATCTTCCGGCCTCTGATATGGCTCGACTACAGAATCACCGGGAGAATGCATTATCCCGATCAATACAAGGGTTCAGTCAACTTCGGTTGAGAGGAGCTCACAGAACAACGGGATGAAGCTGACCTTGTTCCTCTCGCGGCTTCGCCGCGTTCGTCATAAGGCATCTTATCCCGGTCATTAGGGAACGAACAACCGAACGCCATTCGTGACTGTCCCCGTGTATCATACTATGCGTTTGCAGAGAAGATTTGCCATCGAACAGAATCAATCCGGCACAACAACATCGTATCTGGGTTCATACCCCCGATGCCAATACTGCTGCCACAAATCCTCCAACTCTACGACGGCTATGTGGGTATCGACGTAACTGAGATTGATGGCACGCTTGTGTCTGGCGATACAAAACCTGTGCATACTGGCTACCGAGCCGTTATCGCCATCAAATGAGTTCGATGGAGGCGGATCGGTGCTCCTAGGCCAGGCGTCGACCCACATCCCATCGCCAAACAAAGGAACATCAGGTCGAGCATCAGAGAACCTCTGGTAGTAACGGCCGTGTTCCGGATTGCTCGTCTCAACCTGATAATATCCGGCCGGCTGAAGCCATGAATTGATCGTGTAGCTGCCCTCAGCATAGCTTTCGCCAACTCCACCCCACCAGAAGGCCCAGGACCGAATAGCGGTGCCCCGCTGCAAAGACTCGCCATCAGCCCGCTCTGTCACGGACGGGCAAATGATCACTTGCATGACACCTTCGAAGGCGGCCTGGGGATCTTTCTCGTATTTCTTGTCCCCGAGAAAGGGAGCAATCAAGTGGAACCAATAGGGCTTGCTGGGCCCACCTACCCCCATAACCTTGCCGTCATAGTTTTCTGTGTAACATACCATTGCCAGCGTCTGCTGTCTGAGTTGAGAGGAGCAAACAACTCTCTTTGTTTGCTCCCGTACTCTGCCTAAGGCGGGTAACAGAATGGCCAGAAGCAAAGCAATTATTGCAATGACAACCAATATCTCAATCAGGGTAAAACCATATCGCCTATTCATAGCTCGCCAACTCCTTCCATCCAACCTGCCAGCTTTGGTTAGACTCCAACTGATCTATATATTTTCACATGACTGTCAAAAAATGTCAAGTACTTCTTGTGTTGAGGAACCAGAGAACCAGAGGGGTGCCCGTCAAGTTTGTAGGTAAAAATAACCATCCAATAGATGTATTTTTGGTAAATTAGCTTAAAATTTACCCAAAAACGTTTCTGCCATTGGAGGGCAAAAAA
>CAYUFX010000201.1:0-4735 GCA_964444135.1 uncultured Pirellulales bacterium
CATTTTTTTGCCCTCCAATGGCAGAAACGTTTTTGGGTAAATTTTAAGCTAATTTGCCAAAAACACATCTATTGGAGGGTTATTTTTACCTACAAACTTGACGGGCACCCTTCCATTAGGACAATATTTCAAATCTTAACAGTTGACACGATTTATACCTTTTAGTATGATTTTTCGAACCTGTTTGCAAGTGGCAGATTGCCCTTTGTAAGGGGAAAAGGTTGATTTTCTCGCAGAGAGAACCGTAAGAAAGGATTGATTATTTATGCGCTTGATTTTGCTTGATAGTCCCAAAGAGATTAGAGGCAACTTTTACCCCATAGCGTTGAGTCATCCGCTCTGGGAACTGCGGTGCGGTTTCACCTCGCTTGGAGAAAAGCTCATCGATAAGGTCGGCGCGAACGATGTTGCCTATTTTGTGGCTGATTATATGGCAGATTCGTATCGCGCGAAGGTTCAGCAGCCGGTCAACGATTCATCCATCCTGGACGGCGATGACATGCTTGTCGTGGACCCGCGGGTCAAGGCGGAAAACTTTGATGTAGCGGCCAAGGGCCCCAGTGAGGTCGGGCTTGATGAACAGGGCAGCCTGCTGTATGCACGAATTACCAAAGATGACCTTACCAGGCTGCCGACAGACGAGATTGGAAGGTTTATAACTGAAGCTAAGGAGAAACTGCCCAATGTCAGGTCCGCACTGCCGACGTGGCGGTACATCTGGGACCTAATTCTGGCCAATGCCGAGCAGCTCACGGCTGACTTTACAGCAGTGGGACAACACGGTATTGAAGGTACTGTGGAACAGCCGAACGCCATTCGGGGTAGTAAAAAGGACGTTTATATCGCCCCAGGTGCGATGGTGCATCCAATGGTAGTTATCGATGCTGAGCAGGGACCGGTCTATATCGACCAGGATGCGGAAATACAACCTTTCACCCGTATTGAAGGGCCCTGCTACATTGGAAAAAAAGCAATCCTGCTCGGTACAAAGTGCCGTGAGGGTAATTCAATAGGGCCTTTCTGCCGGGTAGGAGGTGAATTGGAAGAGTCGATTATCCAGGGTTATTCGAATAAATACCATGACGGTTTTTTAGGGCACGCCTATGTCGGCGAGTGGGTCAATCTGGGGGCGCTTACGACCAACAGCGACCTGAAGAACGACTACTCCACCGTCTCGGTAATGTTAGATGGACGACGGGCGATCGATACCGGCTTGGTTAAAGTCGGCTCTCTTATTGGAGACCACGTTAAAACGTCAATCGGGACGTTGCTTAATACCGGCTCTTATGTCGGGCCGATGGCTCTGATTATGGGCACAGGTAAGCCGCTGCCGAAGTTTATACCGGCGTTTGCATGGTTCATTGAGGGTGTCGTAACAAAAGGATTCGGCAAGGGAAAATTATATGAGACGGCCAAGATGGCAATGGGCCGGCGCGATTGCCAATGGACCGAGACCGAGCAAAGTATGTGGGACGCCGTTTTTGATATGACGGCTCCGATGAGAAACCAGGCCATTAAAAAAGGCCGAAGGGCAATGTTAACCCGATAGAAATGAATTAGGAAGTGAATCAATGGCAACAGTAGAAGAACGTGTTAAGGCAGTAACCGCACAGGTTTTGAAACTTACTCCTGACGAAATCAAATTAGAAGACAGCTTCACCGCCGACTTAGGAGCTGAAAGTGTACAGTCCATTGAACTGGTGGCTATGTTTGAAGAAGAATTCGGCATTGAAATGGACGAAGATGCTGCTCTCTCGGTGGAAACCGTTGGCAAAGCAATCGAGTTCATTGCCGAGGTCTGCAAGGAACAGGGCGTTGACGTGGAGCAATAGTCTGTAACACGAGAGACGAAAGGAAATACAATGAACAGGGCAAAAAAACAGCATCCTTTAGTGGATGTTAAGGAACCGAACCTGCTGGAGGATACCTATCCATACAGCTTACCCCCGCTGATTCGTTTTGAAGGACCGGTGATTGAAAACATCGACGGCAAAGCAGTGGAGTTTGACTTCGGGGCGGTTAAAGAGAGGAATATTTTCATTAGTGACACCACTTTCCGCGACGGCCAGCAGGCTCGCCCGCCTTATACTATCGACCAGATGGTTCACATCTATGACTTGATGAGCCGCCTTGGCGGGCCCAACGGGGTGATACGGCAGACCGAGTTTTTCCTTTACACCAAGAACGACCGAGAAACGCTTGAGAGATGCCGCGCGCTGGGCCATGAATATCCTGAGTGTACCGGCTGGATTCGTGCGCTCAAAGGAGACTTCCGCTTAGTCAAAGAAGCCGGGTTAAAAGAAACCGGCATGCTCACAAGCTGCTCGGACTATCACATATTCCATAAGCTGAAATTCCGCAGCAGGGCCGAATGTATGGATGCCTACTGTGAGGTTGTGGATGCGGCTTTTGAGGAAGGTGTGCGTCCTCGCTGCCACCTTGAAGACCTGACACGAGCGGATATCGACGGGTTTGTCCTTCCATTTGTTGAGCGACTGATGGAAATGAGCAGCCAGGTTCCGGAAGAGCTTTCTGTCAAGATTCGTCTGTGCGATACTATGGGTTTTGGAATTAGCTATCCCGGTGCCGAGCTGCCCAGAAGCATCCCAAAACTTATCTACAAGCTAAATCAAGAGTGTGGTGTGCCGAGCGACCGCTTAGAGTGGCATGGACACAACGACTTCCACAAAGTACATACCAACGGCGGGACAGCCTGGCTTTACGGCTGCGATATTGTAAACACGACGTTGTTCGGTTTCGGCGAACGCACAGGAAATCCTCCTCTCGAGGGCGCGATTTTCGAATACATCGCACTCAAGGGCGATCTCTGCGGAATTAACACAATGGTAATCACTGAGCTGGCCGACTATATGCGTTCCATTGGTCTGCCGATACCGGATAACTATCCGTTCGTGGGCAGGTCGTTCAATACCACGCGGGCCGGAATCCACGCCGATGGGCTTCGTCGTGATGAGCAGATATATAATATTTTCGACACCGAAAAACTGCTCGCCCGGCCGCCTCGTGTGGCTATCACCGACAAAAGCGGCACCGACGGCGTAGTACACTGGGTCAACGAGTTCTTCGGCCTCAAGGGTGAAGACAGAATCAATAAGATTAAAATACACAAACTTGCCCGCTGGGTCATCGACCAGTATGATGAGCACGGTCGTCTGACTGCTATCAGCGACCAGGAGCTCGAAGCCAAGGTAAAAGAACTTATGCCTGATTATTGGGAAAAGTACAAAGGAAAAAGGTAGGATGTGTACTGCGCAAGGAGTCCTTACGGACTGCACACCACCAAAGAAAAGGTGGGCGGTGCCCACCCTACCATGTACTAACACATAAGGCGTTTCCTTTTCCAACTCCGGATAGATTTTGCCGTTACCCTTGTTGTACATAACGCAATAACTGTCAGAGGTTTCTGTGCCGGTGCGGTGATTATTGGTGTATGCTTCAGCCCCGATAAAATCGGGGTTGTCATTTGTGCTTTGAGGAAATTGGCCCATTCGACTGCGCTCAGGACAGGGTTTGTTTTGGCTTTGTTTTTTCATAGCCATTATCCGCATTTTTTTTCATAATCATTTGTAAATACACACTTTGCATCAATTTTACCCTTTCGGCAATTGGGTTTGAATTGGGTTTGTTTTCACCAAGTGTCCAATTGGATTTATTTTCATAAGCCATTTGTGTAAAAGTGTTTGCGTTCATTTGACTTTTTCGGAAATTGGGTTTGTTTTGCATAAAAAGGGCTGATTTGTAGAGGGTTCTCGACAGATGTAGAGGGCAGATGCTCGTATTGCGGATTGCGTATCGAGTATTGCGTGAAGCGTGAAGCATATGTCGTATTTCGTGGTACATTGTTAGCGGTTAAATGGTTAATATAGTTAATATGGATAAATTGGATAAATAGTTAAGCTCTAATACGGATCCCTGACTACGACATTCGAAGACAAGCTTAGAGTTTGGCATCTTTTGGCCGGAGGCGAAAAAACAGCCCCCGGCAGAAAAGCAAGTAAGCACACACCGGGGGTAAACTCAGGGAGTAAAAAAACACTCCCTCTATAATTAGAGCTACCTGCACTTTTGATGCGAAAAAAGTCCTCGAATATCGATTCGTGATTCTCGTAACTCGATTTGAGACAGTAAGTTAAAAAATTTTAGAGAAATTTGATTTTTGTTCTGAGGCATCAGCGTTTTTGATTGATTTTTCACTAATATTTTAAACCACGGATTGCACCAATTTCACTGATTTTGTTTTAGCCACGAATTGACACGGATTAACACGAAGTTTTTTTAGACAGGATTGACACTGTTTTTTTAGACACGGATTTCACAGGTTGCACGGATTATGTTTTAGCCGGCTTGGTGTTCTCGGCAAGCTCTGTTCTGAAAGCGAGCCCATTCGACTACGCTCAGGGCAGGCTTTATCGCAGAGACTTGCTTTCGTCCACAAGGCCATCGAAACGGCCTTTTTTAGAAGCTGGCTAAGGACGGTTCTTGTTAAACGCGGATTAGCACGGGTTGTCGCTTAAATGATGTTTGCCGGGTGAGAGAACGCAACTTAGATGAAAATAGTTTGTCGAATTGCCCAAAATTAAGTGATGAGCCAAGGATTAAAACGGTTGAGTACACAATTGCCTAAGTCAAATCACTGTATAAGGAGAGGAGAAGTTACCTATGGGTGCCCGTCAAGTTTGTAGGTAAAAATAACCCTCCAATAGATGTATTTTCG
>CAYUFX010000202.1:0-4710 GCA_964444135.1 uncultured Pirellulales bacterium
TTTATCGGATACCCTCTAATTCTCAATGGTACAGTTTTTTGGGGTCATGCCAGGAGAATAATAGCATCAATCTTGTATTCCCCTTGATTCTCGGGATGCCATATTCCTTTGCGACGCTGCGTGTGATGGTGGAGGAAGCCTCTCAAATCGACTATGTGTTCAAGATATTCATCAACGGTAAGATGACTGAATTTGTCCTGGAATACTCGCCTGACATTACCTTCACACGTTACCGAGATGCTTGGGCTTCGTAAGGCTTGCTCGGTTGCTTGCCTCAGTTCAGCAGCGGCTTTAAATTTCTCAAGTATATCCGCCTTTTTGAACTTACCACCTCCATAGGCTGTTTCCAATACGAAATATAAATCATATATCGCCTCAATGAATTGTTGCTCGTGCATATCTATAAGTGCTCGCCTGAAGAAACTTAGATGTATGTCAATTTCGTAAGCTTTTGGAGAGGCAAAGACAGCGCGAGCAAGAACATCAAAATCCAGTGGAGAAATTGATTCAGGAGATACTTCTGCTAGTGTACTCCTATATGAATTTACTTTCAAGTAGTTTTGTTCATCATCATTCTCAGCTATCCACTCAATTTCTGGATTAGATATATCTATCGATCTCAAACCAAAAAGGGAAAGAAGACCTTGTAGAGTTCTCAATTCTACTTGAATAAACATGGTATGAGGTGGGATTAACCGAATATCAAATGAGACGCCTGGGGTCGGATTCGGGGTTATTTCCGGCCAGTATTCACGTTGAGTAACGCGAACTGTAACACAGATATGAGTAATTACTCCCTTGGTCTCTTCGAACTCCCAGAGATATCCGCTGGATCTTATGGGATGGATCTCTTTCAATCGCAGTAACCCAAATGTTTTGAAACGGTACTTGCACTTCATTGTTATATTCTAATCGGCGATAGTCGCCCTTTCTGTACGCTTCAAGCCTTTAATAGATGAATGTCGGTAGTATGTCCACAACAACATCATCTTTCAGAAACGATAGTGTCCCTGTCTATTAAGCATAATCAATAGTCCGCATACAGTCCCTATTAATGTGGCAAAAGCAATAGCACATGTTATTATAACCCATAAGTGAGTTCTTCTGATGACGGACCAGCCAGCTTCCGTGAGACGGTAGTAAGGCCCCGTTTCTGTGAAAAGGTCTCCATCTGGTAACGAGCCGTCTTTGGTAAATTTTCCTTTTGGGATTGCGTTGCATATCGGTTCAAGCCAACCCCTCATATGACAAGTACGCAAGGCTTCTTCTAAGCCAGGCTGGGGGGAAGGAGACTGTTCTATAACAAAAACATTACCAGGCTGAAGTATTAACGCAACTGTTTGTTTTGATACGCTTTTAAGTACTTTGCGAATAAATCGTTCCCTTTTGAGTCCAATCCATAACATAGTACTAACTCCATTGGTTTGATTCCTCGATGATTTTTATTTCCTCTTCTGTCAGGTCGTAGAGTTGGTAAACGAGGTTGTCGATTTGTTTGTCGGTGGTGTTGATTTGGCGCTGGATTTTTGTTTTTTCGTCCGGGATTTTGGCGGCAGATAATTTCTTGTTTAAATCCAACATCTGCTCAACAAGTTTTACCATTTTGTCGTGCATTGCGACGTCGGTGGGATCAGAGAAGTCTATGGAACGAAAAGGCATCGAGCGAATTCTGAATATTTTGATTTGGGCGAATGTTCTGCCTGCTTCCTGAGCAGATATTTGGTACAGATAGTTAAACAACTGGGAATTCAAAATGCCTAGCAAGTACATGTATGACTCTGCTGCTCGGTGATCGTCGCGCCATACAATTGAGTGAACCGTTTTATCAGTTAGATGTTGATCTGGCTCAAAAGTACACCTGAGATGATCCGCTGTCTGTCTATACACAATTTTTTCTTGACAAAGTAGATTTTCGTCGAACCTAAACTTATCAACCTGTGGATCAATGTGTTTCTGCCAATCGTGCTTGAGCCATGAAGATGGTGATTCAAGTTGGTAGCGGTCCAGATTTCGGCCTTTCAGAAATGGACGGTCGTTGCAGTGGCGTTGGTCGCCTTGATAGAGGACCCTGTCGGCGATGGATCCTCCCCGTTTCTTGCCTCGACCTACAGTCCAATAGTTGAGTCCAACGTCCTTGACAAGGCAGTATTCCTCTAAGTTTGGAAGACGAGACGACAAACGTTGGGAGATTAAAGCGCCGTGGGCCCAAGTTAAAGAAATTATTTGATCTCGTGTTAGTTGAGAGAATGGCGGAATTTGATTGGCTATGGATTGCGGGTCATTGACCTTAGCAAGTAAGAGCAGAGGATCACGTTGCCACTGCTCGGGTCTCTTATAAATAACGGTAATACAAGTGAAGACATTTGGCTTCGGGAAAACTAGGACAAACCCGAAGTCTATAACGTAAACCTCTCTGGCTTGGCTCAAAATAAGTCGTTTGAGTTGATTGAAGTAAGGACCTAACATATATGTATTTGGAATAATGAAGCCAAAAAGACCTGACGAAGAGGTTAAGGATAGGCCTTTTTCTGTAAAGGCTGCAAATATATCGTTGTTTCGCATAAAGGAAGGTGTCGAGCGTTCTATGTAGTGCTTCAATTCCATGTCAAACTGAATTCCATACGGCGGATTTCCGATGACGGCATTGAAGCCGGGGTTTTTGCGGGAGAAAATTTGAGGGAATTCGGCGTGCCAATCGAAGGGGTTTATTTTTTGGTAGAGGTCGTTGGGGATTGTTGTTTCGTGTGAGTCCCCCGCCACAGGTGCGGGGGCTAAACGTTTTTGAGGCGGCTTTGCGGCGATTATTTTAACAGATTCCTCGGCTGCGCTCGGAATGACGTTTGGTTCTGCGCTCGGAATGACGTTTGGTTCTGCGCTCGGAATGACAACAGTGTCGAAGAAATCGGGGCCGATGAGTGAGTTGCCGCACTTTATGTTGGTTGCAAGGTCGGGAAGTGCTCTTTCATGAAAGAGGCGGTACTGGTTTTCGAGGGTCTGAGCGTCTTCGCCTTCGAGGACTTTTAAGAGCAAACTAAGCTTAGTAACTTCGACGGCCTGTGAGTCGATATCAACGCCGAAGATGTTATTGAGGAGTATTCTTTTCTTTTCGGCGTTTGTCAGATACCACTGTCCGCCTTTACCCTGATAGATTTTCTTTGTGTACTTTTGTGGGTCGTTTTCAACATACCAGTCGCGGTGGTAATTTAGCAAATACGTATATGCTCCTAAAAGAAACGAGCCGGAGCCACAGGCAGGGTCGAGGATTTTTAGGTTGGTGATTTGTCTTGGGGTAAGAGGTTTGAGATTGCCACGTCCGGCTTTGGCGGACTCGTAATGACGAGGTGGATTCCCGCTTTCGCGGGAATGACAATTAGGAATCGATTCCTCGGCTGCGCTCGGAATGACAGCAGGCACGCTTTCAGTGTTGACAGCAGGCACGCTTTCAGAGATGACAGAATGGTCGTTGAGTAGGCGGCCAACGGTGTTTTTGACGATGTAATCAACGATATATGATGGGGTGTAATAAACGCCGCCGGCTTTTTTTACTTCCGGTTTTGGTACAACATCAGCCCGATGGGCACCTGAGATTGTTATGACACTTCCAAGAAACTGCTCATAAACATTGCCGAGGATTTCGGGAGGCAGGACTGAGAACTCATAAGGGCACAAGGGGTAGTAGAGACTGTGTAGGATATATTTTAGGTCTTTATCGTCGATGGTTATATTTGGCGTTAGGTCATCAGGGGGTGTGGCGCGGCCGGGTTCATCGTGGAAATGAAAAAGGCCTGAGTTGTACTTTTGGTCGGCCTTTTCGAAGATTTCGCAAAGCCGAGGATATGTACGGTCACCACTAATTATAGACTGAAGCTGTTGATACTGTTCGATTCCTCTATCTTCGCACATACGTAGAAAGAGGATTCTGTCTATAGTACGCTGAACAGAGAAGTTTATTTCATTCTTTGTTAGAGTTCCGTTTCTCAATGCAATGATTCTGGCCAGCATTTTCCGCCAGGTTTCGATTTCGGCGAGTAATTCAATATCGACGGTTGTTGTGCCTCGTTTTCCTTTAGTTGCAACTGCGAATTTATCGAAAGAACCTTTTAATATTGCGTCTCTACTGAATACGTCAGCGATTTTAGCCCATTTGTCGGGGTAGTGTTTATAGGTGAAATACATAATCCTTGCGGTGTCGGCCTTGTCGGTCTGCCTTGGGCGGGTTTGGCAATCGTAAACTGCGAACTCCTCGAAATCGGTCAGGATTGATAACGGCAGTTTGGCGGACCAGGCATAACGTCTTAACTGATAAGCGGGGTGAGGGTCGCCTTTGATGTCAACAGATGGTTTTTTTGCTTCGAGAAAAAACTTGCGAACACCGCCAATGCGAAAACAGTAATCCGGTGCCTTGGTTGTGCCGCCTACCTTTATGGCATCTTCGTGTATGACGTCCTTATAGGCCTGAGAATAGCCTCTTTCGTTTGTTACGTCCCAGCCTAATTCTTTGAAAAACGGGTCGATGAATTCTCTGCGAAGCTGGGTCTCGTTGTATTGCTGCGAATGATATGCTTCAATATCACGATCAAAGGTTTCAATGAGTTCCACAACTCTGGAAGGTACACTACACATCCGGCAATTTCTCCGCCATTTTGTTGTTTCCCCAGTGCCTTTATTAAAGACAGATTTAGGATAATAATACCATCAAGAGTTGAAAAA
>CAYUFX010000203.1:0-4701 GCA_964444135.1 uncultured Pirellulales bacterium
GTGCCGAGCAGGACTACAGGAAGCTGACAACCTTCGCCGAGCAAGGCGCAATAGGTTATGAACTGTTAAGCAACTTCTACGGCAGGAATGAGAAACTCGATAAAGCTGTAGAGGCGCTTGAAGAGGGTTTGGATGCGTATCCTGAAGATTTGAGATTGAAGCGAAGGTTGATGAAGACACTGTTTCTGCAGGGGCCTGCGCAAGACCGACCGAGGGCACTTGAAATCCTTACAGCACTTGAAGAGCAACTGCCCCAGGACCCCGAACTGATGAAGTTAAGAGCTTTGCAAATTTTAGAGGAGTCGACACCACAGTCACTTAAGGCGGCCAGAGGAAAATTGGAAAATGTTATAAAATTGGAACCGACGGCGGTTGATGCACATCTTTTGCTGATTGGTATTGCGATGCAGGAGCGAGATTACGAGACCGCCCGCGATTATGCGATTCGGGCTCTTGGCTCCAACCCAGACAACTTGGCATTGCTGTCGGCCAGAGGCAGGGCTGAGCTTGCAATGAAGAATACACAGATGGCGGGGCAGTTAGCTCATCTGGTTCTTCAGAAAGACCCGAACAATACTGAAGCCCGAGATGTGCTCGTGGCAGCCGCGCTAAGTAGCAGGGATAGTAGCCTTCTTGAGGAGGCCCGGAAGCTGGTTGAATCTGCGGTAGGCGGCGATCCTACAGATGAAAAGCTGCTGATTTCGCGGGCACATGTTTTGGTTTCCATGGAGCTGCCTCAGATTGCAATTCCTGAGCTGGAGGCCTATTGCCAAACAGAGAAAGGAAGCAGCAGTGTTGCTGCAATTGTGACACTTGCCGACCTGTATCGTCTTACCGGTGACATGGACCAGGCAAAACAAAGGATTGAGCAGGCGGAACAGATAGATCCGAATAGTATGACTGTTATCCATGCCCGATTTGTATGGCTGGTAGCGCAGAACCGGTTCGAGGAGCTTGCTGGAATCAGCTCTGCATATATTTCGTCCAAAGATCAGAATCCAACGACACTTGTAAGGGCCGCATCGGTCTTAGCAGCATTGGATTCGATGACACTCAAAAGAGAGGGATTAAAGCTGTTTGAGCATGCTGTTACTCTATCGCCAACATTGTTAAATGCACGCCTGGGTTTGGCTACCACCCTCTATCAGACAGGAAATGCCGAACGTGCAGAGAAGCTCTACCAGGAATTGCTCAATGAGTACCCAAATAACATACAAGTTCTTAACGACCTTGCATGGATTCTTCAAGAGCATTATCATCGCTATGCCGCTGCACTGGAGCTGGCGGATAGAGCCATAAGCCTTGCGCCCGATAATTTGTATGTTCTTGATACGAGGGGTACGATTCTCTCAAATCTGTCGGACCGGCTTGCCGATGCGAGGAACGATTTTGAAAGACTTGTAGAATTATCGCTCCCTGATACTCCCCAACGAGCAAAGGCACTTCTACAACTGGGCCGCATTTGCGTAAAACTCAATGAACTTGTTCAAGCAAAACAGCACCTGCAGAACGCATTAGAGATTGACCGTAAAATTGACGTATTCACGCCGGACGAACGGTCGGAGATAACGAGAATTCTCCAGAGAAGTGAGACACAGGCTGTTAACAATTAATGAGTTTTCGAGTAAGATTCTGGGCGGATAAACGGTATTATCATTAAATTTGTAACTGGTGGATTTGTAAACTTTAGCTATTTTAACAATATCGTTCGTAATCATAGATTTTTTTCAAAAAAATCCTACGCAAAACGGGTTTTTGGGAGAAGCCCCATTTGACTCGTAAGCATTTGAAAACAAAGAACTTAACATAAAAGCATTTGGCTGAACCACACGGATTTATGGTAAATTAGTTTTTTGGGAAAAATAACTTGACACTATTGGACCCAATTGCTATATTAAACTAATAATAACAAGGAGGAGAATCGTGCAGTCCTGGAGCGTGGGTCATTTTGGAGTATAATCAAGGGAATAGATGTATGGATAAGGAGTATCATCAACATAGAAAACAAGTTGTTATGTATGAAGGGTAAAGGCCATGAGAAGAGTAGTCCTAATTACAGTAATGTGTGCATTTGCATTCATAGCAACGCCGGCGTTGGCGGATATGATCAGTTTTGTGGATAGCCATCCCCTTGCTGGCGTAGATGGTGATCCATTAGCCTACGGCGGTACGGTAAATTGGAGCACCGACGATGGTTTGGTGGGGCCTCTGGACCATAGTTATAATCTGCTTGGCGGGAGGGCGACGGTGGAGGCATTCCACAATGGGACGCTCGATGATTTAAGCCACCGCCTTACCCGGGGGCTTGGGGTCTATGGCTATGAAGACGACGAGGTAGACCGACACGTAGACCGATACGCGTGCATCAATGAACCGGTTGAACATATCGACATCACCTTCGTCACGATGCCTTACTATGTCCACGAAATCGAGGTCCGCTCTTTGTTCATGCCCGACACAAGTAATAATGTCGAGTGGGCCGCTATTGACTTCTATTACATCAACGAGTACACCGGTTTGGGTAGTCCTCCGGATTCGACGGTGTACCTGTGGGGCATAGAAGATCTGCACGAGAGCGGCACCAAAGGTGTCCAATCCTGGTCACCCACAACCCCTGTTCTGGTCAACACACTGGTCTTCCGCGTTCCCACGATAGAAGAATTAGAAAATGATGGTAAGATCGGTTGCTACTGCTACAACCCCTTGCTGAGTGAGTTCGCGGTTGCCGAGCTAACAGTTGCCCCTGTTCCTGTTCCTGGAGCGGCCATACTTGGCATTCTTGGCCTCTGTGTAGCTGGCTTTAAATTACGCAAATATGCATGATAGCCCTGTAGTAGGCAATCATGTGGGCAGTGACAAGAATGGGGGCAAGCCGCAGGTCACGAATGTGCTAAGCTAAATCTCAGTCCCTTCGCATATCTATATATTTTTCTCCACAAGAGCATTTATGAAGATACTAAATGTAGTAGGTGCCAGGCCGAACTTCATGAAAATAGCGCCGTTGATGGCTGAGTATAGCCGGCACGAGAACATTCATGCAATTCTTGTTCACACGGGACAGCACTACGACGACGTAATGAGTAACCTCTTTCTCAGCGAATTGGGTATTCCCAAGCCCGATATCAATCTGGAGGTGGGTTCTGGCAGCCATGCCGTACAGACCGCCGAGATTATGAAGAGGTTTGAGCCGGTTCTCATCAAACATAAACCGGATGTGGTTGTGGTGGTAGGTGATGTGAATAGTACTATTGCCTGTGGTCTTGTTGCAACGAAACTTGGGATAAAGCTTGCTCATGTAGAGGCCGGTCTGCGTAGTTTCGACCGCTCTATGCCGGAAGAAATCAATCGTGTCTTGACTGATTCTATAAGCGACTTTCTTTTCTGCACCGAGCAAAGCGGAGTAGATAATCTAATTAGAGAAGGTATTGCAAAAGAAAATGTCCACTTGGTTGGCCATGTTATGATTGATACACTTCTCAGTAATCTCGAGAAGGCTAAAAAGTCAACGATTATTGAGCAATTGCAAAAGCAAGGTTGTCTTGATGGGGATGCTTTTGCTGTGCTCACCATGCATAGACCTTCAAATGTGGATGATTCAAAGACCTTCTCGCGAATCCTTGATGCATTAGAGGTAATTCAGAAAGACTTGCCTATTCTGTTCCCAATTCATCCGAGGACACGGAAAAACTTGGCTGCATTGGGTTTGCAGGATCGTATGGATTCCTTGCGAAATATACATCTTATGGATCCAATTGGATATCTGGACTTTCTGAAGTTGAGTTCATGTGCTAAGGTCGTTTTGACTGATTCGGGTGGTATTCAGGAAGAGACGACGGTACTCAAAGTTCCATGTATCACACTGCGAGAGAATACTGAGCGGCCGATTACGGCAGAGATCGGCTCGAATCAGGTTGTTGGTACAGACCCAGAGAAGATTCTTACTGCATATTGTAATGCGACCAGTGGAAATTGGAGAGAGCCACAGATTCCTCCGTTATGGGATGGAAGAGTTGCACAGCGCATTGTAAGAATCCTTCTTGAAAAACTTTAATTTTTCCTAACCCATTTCAAAATCAAATCACTAACAACCGCGATACTTTTTACCGCGGCTGTTCTTGTCTTCACCCACCTACCTCAAGAAACAACACCACCTCCTCTGTTAAAACGGCTAAGGCTCCTGCAAAATTGAGGTTAGGCATATATTATTTGAGAAAATCTGTTTTTTTGATTTTCTTAAATAATCACCTAACTGCTTATTAAACAATAACTTGCTGTTTGAAAAGAAAAAACAAAAAACGATTTCTTTCTTTTCAAAGTATGCCTAACCTCAATTTTGCAAAACTCATAAAACGGCTAAAAAAGTTATGGCTTTTCACGTATGCTCATAGCCGCTCAACAGGATTCAGCTCCGGGATATAAGCTGACAGACGCAGCATCGTGGTATTTATCGGTACCTGTAAGGCCTTGCCAAAATTCCAGCCAACCTGGTCCAGAACAAGGACGACATTCACTTCTTTACCAGCATTCCCACGCTTTCAGCTTAACAGGCCCAAAATAGGCAATATCTGTGCCCAGAATGGCTCATCAGATAAGGAAAGTGCTTAGCAAGCTCCGATAACAACCATAATGGCGCATGTTCAGTCCAGATGGGTGTGACAAATTTTTCTGGCGCTCAAAATAGGTAATCTGTAGAATGTAGGC
>CAYUFX010000204.1:0-4555 GCA_964444135.1 uncultured Pirellulales bacterium
CATTTCGAGCGTAGCCGCAGGCAACACAGCCGTCATTTCGAGCGTAGCCGCAGGCGGAGTCGAGAAATCTATTAAACAATTTCTTCCTCTTTTATTCTTTTTAACATTTTGTCTTTTTGTTATATGTTCTATGACTGTCGTTGCTCTTGTTCGTCAGCCTGTTCGGAACCTTCAATCTGGTCATACTTCGGCTGCCTTTCTATAAAATCATTCGCCATCGTGCTTACCTCTGACGCCGCGCTTACCTCTGACTCATGCGATTCCTCAGTCTTTTCTTCCGGGGACTGTTTAGTCCCCTCTGTTTGCTCAACTCCTTCTGCTTTCTCAGCTTCCACCGCTTCTTCCGGAGCGCTTACCTGCTCCCCTTCATCCTCCGGGCCTGCTTCTTGGACCGCTTTCCGTTTTTCCTTTTCCATTTCCACCTTCGCAGCAGGAGTATCTTTTTCAATATCCTCCGGCCTTAGCCGTTCAGCGCTGAGAATCAGAACACGCATAATTTTCTCTGAGAGCCGAACTGCCTTTTCGATATCCTTTATCCTTCCGCCATCGGCCCTGAAATAACTAAGGATATACGTCCCTCTGCTTTTGCCTTTAATATCATAGGCCAGCCTCCTGTCGTCCCATTTTCTTATCGAGTCAATCTCAGCCCCGGCTTTTTCCAGTATCGTTCTGATAGTCGCGATAATCCCCTCCCAATCTGCCCCGGCCTTGGATGAATCAACAAGAAACATCCCTTCGTATAATTTGTTCTTCGATACGGTTTCCAAGCTAATTACCTCCCGCTTAATTTTTTGCCTATATCAAATTATCTGTTTCACTTTACTCAAAAAAGCTTTTGCCTAACCTCAATTTTACATAACTTTATTACTCCAAACGTACAAGACACGATGCTTATTCATCGAACCTGTTAAATTCGTTCATTGTTCTCTCGGTACCGTATTCTATCCAGCAAAGTGTTGCTTCTCGCGCCTTCTCAATCGCCCCGGCAAGCAGTGGTTTCTCTGCCTCTGTGGGCTTATCGAGAACATAATCCACGGCATCTTCTCTGCCGCTTTGGCCAATGCCGATCCGGCAGCGAGCAAACTCATTCGTGCCGAGCTTTTCGATAATATCAGCCAGACCATTATGGCCCCCGTCTGAGCCTTTCGCCCTGATCCGAATCCTGCCCGGCTCAAGGTCCATATCGTCCGTTACCACGAGCAAGTCTCCGACGTCAATCTTGTAAAAACCCACCGCTGTTGCAACAGCCTGCCCGCTGCGGTTCATAAACTGCCACGGCTTTAACAATATTAACTTCTTATCTGCAAATTCACCCGAGGCGAAACGGCCGCCGAATTTTCTTTGTCTTACCTCTATTTCTAACGCCTCGGCCAGCGAATCAATTACCTTAAATCCCGTATTGTGTCGCGTATCAATATACTCATCGCCAGGATTACCCAGGCCGACGACAATTTTCATATCGCCCATAGTTCACTTGTGCCCAAACGCCCTCATTTTTCTTCTTTCGAAGTTTCCTTCTCCTCTTCCTCAGGCCCCTTAGCTTCGCTAATAACCTCAGGAGCAACCGGCATTTCCTCTTCAACCTGCTCGGTAGTCTTGGCAGCGGCAACCAAATGGCACGTAACAACAAGCATCTCCGGCGAGTTTACAAGTTTAACACCGTCCGGCAGCTCAATGTCACCGGCGTGCAAGGCGTCGCCAACACCGACCTCTTTTAACAACACAACGATTGTTTCCGGAATATCAGTTGCCTTGCACTCAATTTCCAGATGGTCTGCTTGTTCCTCGATAATACCTCCTTCGTGTGTGCCTTTGGCTGTGCCCTTAAGCTCAATGGGAACCGTTACTTTAACTGTTTCGGTAACGTCAACACGCATCAGGTCCGCATGAATGATGTCTTTGCCTAAATAGTCATACTGCAGGTCTTTGACAATCATCTTTTCCTTTTTGTTACCGATTTGCACATCCATCAGCCGATGCTTGTGATGCAGTCCTTCCACAAAGTTGTGCGCATCTAACGAAATAGCTACCGGTTTCTGCTTATGCCCGTACACAATAGCAGGTATTCTGCCCCGCTTACGCACCTTTGCTGCGTGCTTTGACCCTGCGTGTTCCCGCAATTCTGCTTTCAGAAGCAATGTTTTTTCCATAATATCCTCTCTTCAATCGGGTCGTCATTTTTTGCATTATTGCAAAAAGGGAATCCGATATTGTTTCCTGATTAGTTCCTGTTGCGGAAACAGTATTTGTCATTCCCGCGAAAGCGGGAATCCAGTTTTTCGCTCTGGACCCCTGCTTTCGCAGGGGTGACATCGTCGATTTTCGTTTTCCGCAACAGATACTGATTAAATATTGTTGAACAAGTTACTAACCGATTCATTTCTATGAATTCTCTTTATCGCTTCGCCTAACATAGCTGCTACGCTTAATACCTTAACACTGTCAACCTTTTTGGCCTGCTCAGACAATGGTATAGTGTCGGTAACTACCACTTCCTCAATTGGCGCTTCGGATAGTCGTTCTAATGCCTGCAATGCAAAAATGCCGTGTGTGGCGCCGACATATATTTTTTCAGCTCCACGCTCCTTAAGTAGACTGGCGGCACTGCACACTGTCCCTGCCGTGGCAATAATATCGTCACACATCAGGATATTTCTGCCTTCGACCTTACCTATCATCTCATTGGCCTCTACTTCGCTGCCGCTCACTCGTTTTTTGTACACGATCGCCAGCTCTCCACCAAGGTGCTCCGCATATTTGGCTGCAATCTTCATATTACCAACGTCCGGCGAAACCACCGTCAGGTTATTAATCTTTTTGTCTCTGAAGTACTTGTTTAACACCAGCTCGCCTGTCAGATGGTCAACCGGTATATCAAAAAAACCCTGCAGCTGCTTGGCGTGCAGGTCTATCGCCAACACCCTGCTGGCCCCGGCCGTCGTGATAAGATTAGCCACCAGTTTTGCCGTAATGGGCACACGCCCTTCGTCTTTCCTGTCCTGTCGGGCATAGCCGAAGTAAGGAATAACCGCGGTAATACGGCTGGCACTGGCCCTTCGCAAACAGTCCAAATAAATCAAAAGCTCCATCAAGTGCTCATCGACAGGCTTGCACGTTGACTGCACAACGAAGCAATCTCTGCCGCGAACATCATCCTCAACCCTGATGACCTTCTCTCCGTCCGGAAACCTGTCTATCTGTACGCCACCGACAGGAATCCCTAAATACCTACAAACGTTAATCGCTAATGCCGGATTACTGCTGCCGGAAAATATCTTAAGATTATCCTTCAGAAACATCTCTCTCTGCCTTTCCACCTAATTCATTTATACTTTCTTGCGAAACCACTGTTCCTGCATTTATATGCAAGCCGTCCTTTAGCTCGAGCGGCGCTATCAGTACTGCACCGGAACCGATGTAGCAGTTATTACCTATATTTGTCTGGCAGACCTTTTGGCCGTCAAAATTAGCCGTTATCGAGCCGGCCCCCACATTAACATTTTCCCCCACGGTGGCATCACCGATATAACTGTGGTGCCGGGCACGAACGCCGTCAGCCAAAATCGAATTCTTAACTTCCGTATAAACGCCTAACACAACATCATTTTTCAAAACCGTCCCGTGCCTCAAATAAGCGAAAGGCCCAATTCGACAGCCCATGCCGATTTTGACCTCGCCGTGAATGTACGTAAACGGCTCAATCACGGTGTCCTGTCCGATTTGCGCTCTCGCATCAATCCACGTGTTATCAGGGTCAACTATTGTTACGCCGTTTTCCATTAACTCCCGCTGAATCCGCCGCTGCATAATCTTACTCGCTGCGCTAAGCTGTTCCCTGCTGTTGATACCCACCGCCTCCTCAGGCGACAATGCCGTAATCGCTTCAACCTTATGACCTGTCGCAATGATACCGGAGACCGCGTCTGTCAGATAATACTCTTTTTTAACATTGTCGGGCTTAACCTTCTCCAGCGCTTCAAAAAGGATTTTATTGTCGAATAGATAATTGCTTGGATTAATTTCTTTGATAGCTAACTGCCCCGGCGTGCAGTCGCTGTCTTCAACGATACCCTGCATATTGCCGTATGCATCACGGACTATTCGCCCGTACCCGCTCGGGTCATCCAGAACCGCCGTTGCCAATGTCGCCGCCGATTGCCCCGACTCGTGCTTTTCTATGAGTGTCTTCAATGTCCCGGCTCGTATCAAAGGCCCGTCGCCGCAAAGTATCAGAGTCTCGCCGTCAAAATCCTTAAGATATTCCTTGCAGCACATAACCGCATGAGCTGTTCCCAATTGCTCGTCTTGTTCTACCCAGACAATATTCTCCCCCGCTGCTTCGGTTTGCGAAGCAAAACGGCGGGGGCTGAACCGCTCTTTCACATGCTCCCCCGAGAAGCCAACGACGACATATATCTTCGAGACGCCGATTTCGTAGCAGGCATCGAGCACGTATGCTAACATAGGTCGTCCGCATACCTCGTGCAGCACCTTTGCTAACTGGGTATTCATCCTTTTGCTGACACCCGCTGCCAAAATTATCGCTACTCTTTCA
>CAYUFX010000205.1:0-4450 GCA_964444135.1 uncultured Pirellulales bacterium
ATTACGGTATCGACAGTTCGTCAAGATTTTTTTAATTATTTTTTTAATTTTTATTACGCGCTACAATACTACGTCTGATTCGGCGGTTTTGTTCGAAAAATCAGCATTAAAAACAGGTTTTTCGGAGTTTTTTGATAGCCGGAACGAATTCAGTAGAAGACACTGACTCAAATCACTGACTTAAACACTGATACAACACTGACGGCCCCGGTGAGATAAACTTCATAATCTCACGAGGTAAAGCCGAGCTAAGAGAATTTTAGTTTATTGGCAGCCGTCCCGGTTTTTTAATTGTATTGTCAATTTTCTTTACTAACTATGTCCTTCCACAATGGCGATTTCTTCTTCGGTCAGGCCGTAGAGGTCGTAGACAAAATTGTCTCAAAACAAAGGGGTTTGACCCCTTTACTCTGCTCTGTAATGCACTGTTACAGGACTGTTAGGACCTGATGTTATAATTGCGTTGGAAGAATCACTACTTGTTTCAGCTTTTGGACGTATGTTTTGATGGTCCTTACTAAATAGGTTTATTCTCGGCAATATATATAAGAGAAGGAGTATAAGCACCGCCAGAAGCACAAGCCACCAGTACTTTATACCATATTTTATTATCCATAGGATTTTCTGAAGAATCTCGGGCGGTTTGGATTTGATGTTCTCGGCAGCTTCAATTTCACGTACCAATTCAACTGCTTTGGCTAACGGTCTGAACGATGCAAATCTACCATCGCGCATATTGAGCATATTAGGGTCAATTCTTATTGCTTCCTCGTGGAGCATTGTTTGAACAAGAACCTCATAAGTATCACCATCAATATGCAGTTCCTTGATTACTTCCTCACGTATGACAACACGCTTGTTATCTTCAACCCACTTGGCATTTAGCTTCAAGAATTTGATTTCTTGCTCATTGAATATCATTGCTTGGGCACCTCCCCTTCGACAACCCTTATTTCTTCTTCTGTTAGGCCGTAGAGTTGGTAAACGAGGTTGTCGATTTGTTTATCGGTTGCGGAGATTTGGCGCTGGATTTTTGTTTTCTCATAAGGGATTTTGGCGGCAGCCAGTTTCTTGTGTAAATCCAACATCTTCTCAACAAGTTTTACCATTTTGTCATGCTTAGAAACATCATCTGGATTATCAAAATCAATTGTGCGAATAGGAAGTTTCCGCAAATGTATAGCTTTTACCTGTGCAAGAGCTTCGCCTCTCTCGGGGTTGATACAGTTGTAGCAGAAGTTTAATAGCTTAGAATTAATAAGACCTAAGAGAAACCTACAACTAATGTTGGAAATAGGAAGGATAGTATAAAGATTATCGCGAACTATAAATTTGTCGCAGTCAAGTGTTGAAACAAGGCTGTCACCGGTTTGCCTGATTACAATTTTTTCTTTTTCATCGTAGTTAGCGCTAAGCCTTGGTTCAGCAAGCCATTCGCCGAATTTAATCCAATAGTTTTGATTCCACGTAATACGGTATCTGTTCATCAGTTTTCCAGCTAACAAAGGACGCCAATCTTTGCTTTGCTTTTCATGGGACACGAAGGGCTTTGCGTTGACTACATCGCGGCTCTGCGGTGGATTCCCCTTTCCTTTCTGGAACGGCTTACATCCCTGTGTTACTTTGGCAGAGAGTTGGAGATGGGGATACTTTTCAATAAGGTGCTTCCACAAGCTCGCGTGCATTGGGTCGATACATACATTGAAAATCTCATTTTGTATCGATGTCCAAGCAGATTGTGCAGTGGAAAAAGATTTAATGCCGCCATCTGCACTTACTATTTCCACTTGTACGGTTTGCCTTGGGGTAAGTAGGGCTTTACATATGACCCATATCTCTGTATCGACTGTGGCTGCGGGAAAGACCTTATAATTGAAATGACATACACGCTCGATATTATGCTTAAGAACCAGTTTCCTGGTGTTGGGACAGCGAGCATTAAGTGCCCAAGTATTAGGTACAATCATCGACCACAAACCGTCTTTCCTAAGAAGATTTAGCCCTTTTTCTATGAAAAGTGGGAACGTGTCCAACTGGTACTCAGCGGTGGTATAGTGCTCACTTAGATATCTCTTTGTTTCAGAGTGAATAGTCCCACCATACGGTGGATTTCCGATGACGGCGTCGAAGCCGGGGTTTTTGCGTTTAAAGATTTGGGGGAATTCGGTGTGCCAATCGAAGGGATTTATTTTTTGGTAGAGGTCGTCGGGGATTGTTGTTTCGTGTGAGCCCCCCGCCACAGGTGCGGGGGCTAAACGTTTTTGAGGCCGCTTTGCGGCGATTATTTTAATAGATTCCTCGGCTGCGCTCGGAATGACAACCGTGTCGAAGAAGTCGGGGCCGATGAGGGAGTTGCCGCACTTGATATTGGTTGCAAGGTCGGGGAGTGCTCTTTCGTGAAATAGGCGATACTGGTTTTCGAGGGTTTGAGCGTCTTCGCCTTCGAGGACTTTTAAGAGCAAGCTAAGTTTGGTAACCTCGACGGCCTGTGAATCGATATCGACGCCGAAGATGTTATTTAGCAGGATACGTTTTTTCTCGGTTACAGTCAACATATAGTTTGAGATTGCTTCGTCGTCCGCGGCGGACTCTTCGAAATGACGGAATGTAGAAGCGACCTGGTAAATAGGTGGATTTTTCTTTTTTAGCCAGTTTTGGGGAGCATTTTTGGTGTACCAATCACGGTGATAATCCAGAAGATATGTATATGCTCCCAGAAGGAAGGAGCCGGAGCCACAGGCGGGGTCGAGGATTTTTAGTTTTTCGATTTGTTTCGGTGTTTTACCTTCACACAATTTGCCAACCGTATTTTTGACGATGTAGTCAACGATATAGGAGGGTGTATAATAGACGCCGCCGGCTTTTTTAACTTCGGGCTTTTCTTCAATATTCGCACGGTGAGCCGATGTGAGCGTGATAACTTTTCCGAGGAACTGCTCATAGACATTGCCGAGTATTTCAGCCGGCAGGACAGAGAATTCGTAGGGGCTTTGCGGATAGTAGAGGTGGTATAAAATCCATTTAAGGTCTTTGTCGTCTATAATGATATTCGGTGTCAGTTTATCGGGAGGTGTGGTACGGCCGGGTTCATCCTGGAAGTGGAATAGGCCTGAGTTGTACCTCTGGTCGGCTCTTTCAAAGATTTCGCAGAGGCGTGGATAGGTACGGTCGCCTGTGCTAATTTTTAGTAGCTGGCCATAGTCCTCGATTCCTCTGTCCTCGCACATACGTAAAAAAAGGATTCTGTCTATGGTGCGCTGAACGGCAAAATTTAGCTCGTGGATAAATAGCGAACTATTTCTTAGGGCAATGATTCGAGCGAGCATTTCGCGCCATTTTTCGATTTCTTTGAGGAATTCAATGTCAACAGTGGTTGTACCACGTTTTCCTTTGGTAGAGATTGCGAATTTATCGAAGGAGCCTTTTAGTATTGCATCTTTGCTGAAGATGTAGGCGATTTCGGACCATTTATCCTGGTAGTCTTTATAGGTCAAAAACTTAATTCGTGCGGTGTCAGCCTTATCGGTCTGCTTAGGCCTTATTTGGCAATCGTAAACTGCAAATTCTTCAAAATCGGTAAGAATCGACAAGGGAAGTTTAGCAGACCATGCGTAACGCCTTAACTGATAAGCGGGGTGCGGGTCACCTTTGATGTCGATAGATGGTTTTTTTGTTTCGAGAAAAAATTTGCGAACGCCGCCAATACGAAAGCAGTAATCCGGTGCTTTGGTTGCGCCACCGACCTTTATGGCATCTTCGTGGATGACATCCTTGTAGGACTGGGAGTAGCCGGCTTTGTTGGTTACGTCCCAGCCTAATTGTTCGAAAAACGGGTCGATAAATTCTCTTCGCAGTTGGGTCTCGTTATATTGCTGCGAACGATATGCCTCAATATTGCGGGCGAACGTTTCAACAAGTTCTGCAACTCTGGAAGGTACACTACTCATCAGGTAATCTTCCCACCATTACGATATTACCTAAAGTATCTCTACTTGATGCAAACTACTCAAAGGCTTGAAATTAACAGGACGGAGAGAGAAAATCAAGGAGATTTTTTGCCCCCAGAAGAAAAGAAAGTAAGCCAAAACCGGGGATAAAATACAGAGAATGGATTCCGCATCAAGTGCGGAATGACAGTTTCAAATAGATTCCCGCCTTGGTGGATCTTCGACCTCGACTCCGCTCAGGATGAAGAAAAGAATTAGTTAATTGGTTAATAGGTGATTAGTTAATTGGGCCAGAAGAGGAGGGACGGAAAGAGATTTCAGCTTTTAGCTATTATCTTTTGTTATTTAGTATTGGGGAGCGTTGGGCAGAGTTGAGATTAGATATTGTTCGCATGCCAGATTTCTCGACTTCGCCTTCGGCTCTGCTCGAAATGACATAAAAAGTGAATGCTCCGCTCGAAATGACATAAAAAGTGAATTCACCGCTCGAAATGACATAAAAA
>CAYUFX010000206.1:0-4414 GCA_964444135.1 uncultured Pirellulales bacterium
AAAAATCAAGGCAGTACTGTTCGACCTCGGTGAGACCCTGCTGGACTTTGGTAAGATTAAGACTGGCCGGCTTTTTCGACAAGGGGCGAGGTTGTCGTACGATTTTCTCAAAAGTTGCGGCCAGCCGGTCGGCAATTTCCAATATTACTGCTGGCGAAACCTTATAGCGCTGCGCATACGGCATCTGCTTTCCAATATAATGAGAAAGGATTTTAATTCTCTGGCGTTGATAAGGGGCAAAGGTACAAAAAAAGGTATCCATCTCGATAAGCAGCAATGGCAGCATTTCGCTTGGCTTTGGTATGAGCCTCTAAGCAGCGTGGCCAAGGCCGAGCCGAAAATAAAAGAGACTTTAGCCGCACTTAAAAATTCAGGACTTAAGCTCGGCATAGTTTCCAATACTTTTGTGAATCGCTCTTCTTTAGAGAAACACCTCGAGCAGGAAGGCATATTGGATTTCTTTACGGTCAGGGTTTATTCGTACGAATTTAATTTTCGCAAGCCCGATGTCCGAATTTTTAAGATTGCCGCCGAGAGGATTGGCGAGGCGGTGGAGAACATATTGTACGTAGGCGACCGGATTGATAAGGACATAAGACCTGCGATTAGCAGCGGTATGAAGACTGTACTGAAAACTGCTTACACCAATGCCGGAAAGAAAATCCCCAAAGGGACCTGGAAAATAAACCAGCTTTCCGAACTCCCCGCCCTGATAACAAAAATCAACACGCAAATAGCGCAGCGTATTTAGCCATGGATTCCACCCACGGTTTATCATTCCCGCCCAAGCGGCCTGTTGAAAAAGTCGAGATTGCTTCGTCATTACATTCCTCGCAATAACGCAAAGTGCGTTTTCAGGTCATTGCGAGCGATTCGAAGAATCGCGCGGCAATCTCAAAACGTTCCTTTTGAACTTTTTCAACAAGTCCGCAAGCAGGAATCTATGAAAAAGTCCGAACAAATAAAGCCCGGCCTCAAGGATAAGACGATTGTCTTCTTACTCATCTTTATCTGGAAGGTTGTTCGGATCAAAAATCCATTCCGGAAACACCGGATTGGTCTCAAGATAAACCGTCTTTGTTATGCTGGTTTCTTTAATTTTTTTTGGATACCAGTGACCTGTCTGGAATTGTGCAAATTCCGTCACCTCGACAGTAGAGGAGGATTGCTTTGGAATTGTTGCAGGATCAACACCTTCAAGCCAGCTATAATCCTTCTGCCACGGAGCAGGATATACCCTCTCGATTTCAAGCCTTTGGCAGATATAATCGCGCTGAGGATTAAGATAATACCGCTTTCTCCGAGGCAACATAATCCATTCTCTTCGCCACCCTTTTAAAAGCTCTTCAATGCAAATTAAATCGTTCTGCCTTGCATAGTCATCCTGTAACACATCGGCATAACCCCTAATTTCAGGCCAACCCATATTCGCAATGGGACACATGCTCCAAAATTCATTTGCCGTCAATTTTCTTCCTTCGATTATCTGCTTTGTTGTTTTCCATACCCCGTCATCTTCGCGACAAGAATTGTAATAGTAATTCCCGTCATAGATGGAGATTGATATCGGTCCGCGAGCTTTGCATTCCTGTGACCATTTTAATATCGAGTCGAAAGTATTTCCTATTTCCGCTGCTTGCTCCCGCCATTGGACACCGACAGGTCCGGGTTGAAACATGTGATGTCGTTCTTCCCTAAAACGTACGCCATCAGTGTACCAAACTTCCACGTCACTTATTGGTGAACCCAAAATGGAAAGCTCACGGGTCACAATTGCAATATATCTATCCGGTGCCTTTCGCCGATGAGATCGATAGGCTTTTTCGATGTCCCAACACGATGGCAATGGAAGACTGTTCACTGTTGGTATATCTCTCGGTAATCCAATCGCATAGATATCACCCGGGCCGTGCTCAGGATAATCAAATGTTCCTTTTTCCACAAGCTGCGGCTTGCCGGTTTTTGTATTTATATATCTCCTTTCCTCAGCGATAGGTAAAGATGTTGACCTATCTACAAATATCCTGCCGCAAATAGATGCCATACCGGGTTTAACTGCTGAAACTATCTCATATATCTCAACTTCTTGCCCATCGTATTGTCCTCTCTTTCGTGTAACTTCACCCCCGAATGGTATCATTCGCTGAATGTTCCTTTCTAACCAGCTCCAGGGCGTATTTGCCTCTAACGGCAGTTTTTTACTGGACAAAGCTGTAACGACGATCCTTTTTGATACAGGATTATAGGTATGAATTTCCTGATTGGTGTAATCGGAATATGTAATGAGACCGCTATAATATCTCTGTATTACAATTTGTGACTTGAATGAATACCATATTTCAGTATCCGTTCGGTCCTCTTCGGATTTCTTATTTCCCATCTCATCCAGCATATATCCTGTATAACTGATATACATCCAGGGCACATTTCTAACTGCCTCTTTAACTTTCGCGTATGCTGCGGTTGTTCCATTGAGAGAGCCATTAAATGGATGTATGGCAATGAGTACAACAATAATTATCACCGCCGCGGCAGCTAATTTGGTTATTCGACTTTTCATAATTATTCTCCAAATATTATACTGTTGTGCAGGATATGAAATTTGCCCACCCGCTGCTTGTGATTTGTAAATTTGGATTTCTTCCTTGTGCGTCTGTTTCCATTTATCAAAATCAAACTGGGGTTTATCCCGACCAACAGTCTTGGAGATAAGTTCGTCTAACTTTTTATTACTTTCATCAGCTTTCATAATTGGTTCTCCACGAAACCGTTACGCCTCAAATATTTTGCCATTTTTCTTTTTGCCCTTGTTAGTCTACCGTTGATCGCCGCCTGCGATATTCCCAATACCGAGGCAATTTGTTCATAAGACAAGCCGTTGTAGTAGCGCAAGACCACCAACTCTTTTGCAGAGATGGGCAACTGCTCAATGGCTCGGCGAATCACCGGGGCGCTTTCGTCGGTGTTGTTCCAGGCTGCTTGTGAGAAGTCTTTGGTACTGATTTTCCTGACTTTGGTTGCAACCATATCCTTTGCAACGTTCCTGCAAATCGCGGCCAGCCACGGGGCAAATCTTCTCTTGTCTTTTAACCTTCTCAGATTGACAAGCGCCCGGGCGAAACTCTCCTGGGCAGCATCCTCAGCAAGCTGATGGTCGCCCAGAACTGAGTATCCAATTGCCACCATAGCAGCGTAATACCGCCGGCACAATTTACCGAAGCTCTCGATGTCGCCGCCGACAGCAGCTTCAACTAATTTTGTCTCTGTCTTGTCCGGCACGTTCTGAAGGTTAACCTCCAAATCTCATATTGCTGAATCAGCATTCATTATATTGTCTGATTTTACGCCTAAAGTAAGCGCTAAAAAATGTGTTTTATTATTATTTTAGACGCTTCGTCGGCAAAGTCGCCGTGCCAATTAGCCGATTTTTGTATAAATAGCTCTGTTTATTGTTTATAATTCCAGGGAAGTAAAGGTTGAGAAGGAATTTTGAAAATGAGTATGACTGGTACGGCTTATCAGAAGTGTATTAATCCGGTTTGCGGGGCCGAGTTCGATTGCGCCCAGGCGATGTTTAAGTGCCCCCAATGCGGTGAGCTGCTGGATATACGTTATAACTGGGACAAGATTGAGGTTCCCGGTAAATTAAGCGAATTTGCCAGGCGCTGGGCGAACAGAAACAAACCTTTGGATTTTTCCGGCGTCTGGCGGTTCCGCGAATTATTGAGCTTCTGCGAAGATAAATATAAGGTAACCATCGGCGAAGGCCAGACTATTCTGCAGCAAAACGATGCTGTGGCTGAATATGTCGATGTGAAACAGGGGCATTTGTTTCTGCAATATGAAGGGCTGAATCCTTCGGGCTCGTTCAAAGATAACGGGATGGCGGCGGCGTTCAGTCATGCAAAAATGGTCGGGGCAACCTCCAGCGCATGCGCATCGACCGGCAATACCTCTGCATCAGTGGCCTTATACGCACATAGCTGCGGCGTGAAATGCACGGTGTTCATCGGCTCAGGCCGAATCGCTTTCGGCAAACTCAGCCAGGCGATGGATTACGGTGCGCAAACTATTCAAATACGCGGTGACTTCGATGACTGTATGCGCCAGGTTCAGGATGTCTGCACAAAGCTGGGACTGTACCTGCTCAATTCGCTAAACCCATTCCGGCTCGAAGGGCAAAAGGCCATAATGTATCGCATCATCGAAGGCTTAGGCTGGACTACGCCGGACTGGATTGTGGTGCCCGGCGGAAACTTAGGTAATTCCAGTGCCTTCGGCAAGGCCTTTTGGGAATTGAAGCAGCTTGGCTTGATTAAGCAAATACCGCGAATGGCGATTATTAACGCCACCGGCGCGGACACATTGACCGACTTAGTGAATAACAAAAAGCTCTCCTGGAATGACGGTAAGG
>CAYUFX010000207.1:0-4382 GCA_964444135.1 uncultured Pirellulales bacterium
TACGTGCAAGCACTTACGGAAATCTGGTGCGTGTAAGTAGGAAACTCGGGCTAGGTAGCTCGCGATTTGTTATGCGCAGGAAAACAGGTCTAATCTCTTCGACTGATAATAAACGCTCATGTGCCCTTTCAACGAGTGATTGTGTCCACCGTTGGATTCTAAAACCTATTATAGCCAGTAGAACCAGCAGAGACAATCCAACGAGAACTATACACAATTTTCCTTTGCTCATATTTATCTCCATGAGTTAAATGGGGATAGTCAACTATTTTTTTGTCATCTTTCTCTTTCTTTTCGCTCTATTATGTTTTCCCTGCCTATAAATACAGGCTTATGTACATATTATATTAACGGGCTTGGCAGTCGTAAAGAGCTGTCTCGGTGTCGAAAGGCTTTAGCGAATCTTTCAATACCGTTTCATTTTATTCTTCCATTACAACACCGCTTAAGTTATGATTATTTCGGTCGGTGATTTCGTATCTCCTGCCCATATTTTTGCAGTGTCAATATGATGGTAATAAGCAATGCTGAAAAGGAAAATACTATTTATTCAATTATTAATCCCCTTCTTAGTATTCAATCTAATCGTCATTTCTACTGTCTATGCGGAAGACCAGCCGCAGTGGGGCCAGAGGTATTCTCGCAACATGGTCTCGAATGAAACGGGTCTGCCTGATACCTTTGACCCGGCCACCGGCAAAAATATAAAGTGGGTGGCTCCATTAGGTACACAGACCTACTCGACGCCGGTAGTTGCCGGCGGCAGGGTGCTGATTGGTACAAACAATGACAGGCCGCGAGACCCGCAGCACAAGGGAGACCGCGGCGTTTTACTGTGCTTAGACGAAAAAGATGGGAGCCTTTGCTGGCAGCTCGTCGTTCCCAAGCTGGTACCTGCCGTATATCGGGATTGGCCAAGAACAGGTATTTGTTCGCCGGCTACCGTTGAAGGCGACAGAGTTTATATCGTGAGCAATCGCGGTGAGGTAATGTGTCTCGACCTCAACGGTCAGTCCAACGGCAACGATGGGCCATACAAAGACGAAGGTCGGCATATAGCCCCACGTGGTGCCGAGTCTGTCAAGATAACAAAAACAGACGCCGACATCATTTGGCTGTTTGATATGCTCGCCGAAGTAGGAATTCACCAACATGACGCGGCAAACAGCTCGATTCTCCTGCATGGCCGGTACTTGTACATTAACACGAGCAATGGTCTTAACAGCAAACACGAAGGCATTCCCGCACCAGATGCTCCGAGCCTGATTGTGCTCGATAAAGTGACAGGGCGGCTGGCTGCTCAGGAAAATGAGAAAATTAGTACCCGGATTTTCCATTGTACCTGGTCATCGCCAGCTATGGGCCGGGTAAACGGTCGGCCACTGGTATTATTTGGCGGAGGAGATGGTGTCTGCTATGCCTTCGAGGCGTTACGGTCCGCTCCAGAGACGCTAGTAATACAGAACCTAAAAAACGTCTGGCGGTTCGATTGTGACCCCACGGCCCCGAAAGAAAACATCCACAAATACATTGGAAATCGCCAGGAAAGTCCAAGTAACATTAAGAGTATGCCGGTTTTCCACAGGTCTCGAGTGTATGTGACGTATGGAGGTGACATCTGGTGGGGCAAGCACCAGGCTTGGTTGAAGTGTATTGATGCGACCAAAACCGGCGACGTCACGAATTCCTGTGAGCTTTGGTCATACAAGCTCAACAACCATTGCTGTTCGACACCGTCTGTCCACGATGGCCTGGTTCTTGTCGCTGACTGCGAGGGATATATACACTGTGTACATGCCAATACCGGCAAACTTTACTGGACCCACGATACCGGTGACGAAATCTGGGCCTCAACGCTTGTGGCTGATGGAAAAGTCTATATCGGCACCCGGCGGGGGGATTTTTGGGTATTGGCTGCGAGCAGGAACAAGAAGATTATCAGCTCGATTAAGTTAGACAGCCCCATGCACGGCTCACCTGTCGCCGCAAACGGCGTGCTATATATTGCCACAATGAAAAAGCTCTACGCCGTAAAAAAATCGTCAGAATAGATTTTATAAAATTCTACGTGCGATGTAGGAGAAGTATAGTTCAAAAAAATTTATAAAACCCGGCTATAACAGTTAAGGAAAAAATTATGAAGCGCGATAATTCTTTTCTGTTCACTATCGTTGTTGGATTTGTTCTAACTCTCTCTCGTGATACTTCAGCACTGGCTGCAAATAGTGTTATAGAACAATGGACTCGTTTTGAGGACACGTTTCAAAGTTCAAGGGACTATAATAATCCGGTTCAGGACATAAAGGTAAAAGTAGAATTTATTTCACCAAGTGGAAACAAAAGAACGTTCCTTGCCTTCTGGGACGGAAACCGTGTATGGTGTGTACGCTTTTCGCCGGATGAGCTGGGTGAGTGGACGTATAAAACAATATGCTCGGACACAAATAATAAAGGACTTCACAACCAAGCCGGCTCGTTTCAATGTGAAAAATACCGTGGTGTTCTTCCACTTTACCGGTGTGGAGAATTGCGTCTTTCTGACAATCGGCGATACTTCGAGCACGCTGATGGTACTCCTTTTTTCTGGCTGGCCGATACCGTCTGGTGCGGTCCATCACTTGCGGACCTGAATGATTGGAACATTTTCCTCAAAGACCGCGTCTGGAAAGAATTTACTTCGATTCAGTTTGTAATGACTCAATGGCGTATGACCAAAACAGACGCTGAGGGAAATCCCACTTTTTTGGGCGAGGAAAAAGTCGCCGTCAATCCTCCATATTTTCAGCGATTGGACAAATACGTGGATGCGATTAATGACGCAGGGCTTCTTGCCGTACCCGTCCTGCTCTGGGCGATCCGGGGCAATGACAATCCGGGTTATTATTTGCCCGAAGACCAGAAAATCGTGTTGGCCGAATACATGATAGCCAGATACGGCGCCCATCAGGTAATCTGGTTCCTCGGTGGTGACGGTAATTACAGTGGAGAAAACGCTGAAACCTGGAAGAAAGTCGGTCGTGCAGTATTTAACAAGGACCAGCATCGCCTGGCGACAATGCACGTAAGGGGAAGAAGCTGGGTCGGCAAGGAATTTCGCAATGAGCCGTGGTTCAGTTTCATCGGCTATCAGAGCGGACACGGTGATGACGAAAAAACCTTCCGCTGGCTAAACCAGGGACCGCCCAGCACGGAATGGAACAACAAACCCAACCTGCCCGTTGTCAATATCGAGCCTAATTACGAAGCGCATAACGGCTACACCTATCGAAAAGTCCATAACGACCATTCGGTCCGTCGCGCCGCTTATTGGAGCTTGCTGGTTTCTCCTACGGCGGGAGTAACCTACGGCGGTCAGGGAATCTGGGGCTGGCATACAAAAGTACAAGCCCCCGCCGATCACATCAGCACTGGTCTTGGCTCACCCTGGTACATCGCAAAGGACCTTCCCGGCGCATTGAGCATGAAGTACCTGCACCAGTTCTTCAAGTCAATCGAATGGTGGCGGCTGGTCCCCGCACAGGAAATTCTCACCGAACAACCAGGGAAAGAAGATGCCTCCAAATTCATAGCGGCCGCAAAATCAAAAGAAGGGGACTTAGCGGTAGTCTATCTACCTGAAGGCGGCTCCGTCACTCTAAAAAGCAATTCACTCAACGAAAACGCGACCGCTCGCTGGTATCACCCCCGCACGGGCGGCTGGCTCGACGCCGGCAAGCTCGAAAAATCTCCACAGACTTTTAAGACTGTTGACCGTAACGACTGGGTGCTGTTGATTGAAGCAAAGTAAGCGATGGACATTATAAGGAAAGAGCAACCATGAGAAAATCTTTTACCTCAATCTTATCGGCTCTTCTTGCTGGATTTATTCTTTTTTCGGATGCATCTGTTTCCCATGCGGCCAAGACCTCACCTTTTTTTAACGTAACCGATTATGGAGCAGTGGGGGATGGGAAAAACTTGTGCACCGAGGCCATTCAGAAGGCCGTGGACGCGTGCGCCGCCGCTGGAGGCGGAACGGTGTATTTTCCCGCAGGAAAGTTTCTGTCGGGTGCAGTCTTTCTCAAGAGTAACGTAACGCTGCACATCGCCGAAGGCGCAACACTGTTAGCGAGCACCAGCTTCGAAGATTTTCCTCCATTTAAACCAAACTGGAGCATCCTGTCAGATGACACGAAACGTTCGAGTCTGATTACCGGTCTCGACCTTGAGAACATCGCCGTTACCGGCAGGGGCACTCTAAATGGTCAGGGCAAGCCGTGGTGGGAGGCTTTGCGTAGTGATAACAAAAAAAAGGAAGGCCAAAAGAAGATTCTTACCTATGGTCGGCCAAGAGTCATCAACCTCTACCGCTGCCGTAACGTACTGCTCCAGGGAGTTACCAT
>CAYUFX010000208.1:0-4372 GCA_964444135.1 uncultured Pirellulales bacterium
TTACTACTTCGGCACATGGAGGTTATTTTTTGAACCATCTCCTAAAAAATGGGTCATCGCGAGAATTTTAGCGGATTAAAGAATTAGAGGTTAGAGGACTGGGAAAGTGGTCAATTACGAGCATCCGGCTTCCGTCTTCTGTCGTCCGTCCTCTTTCTTCTTTCTTCCGCCTCCAGTCAAATTAGGATGGGCTTCAGACCCAACAGGAATCTGAAGCCCATTTCCCGGTTAACCGCTGTCCGCCATAAGCGATTCGGCGGCTCTCCCCAATAATTAATATCGCAAATCCGCCTTCTTTCGGCGGACTCAATAGTAAATCGTCAATCATCAATAGTAAATTACCTGACCGCCGCCTGCGCCGCCGCCAGCCGCGCAATCGGCACCCTAAACGGCGAACAAGAAACATAATTCATTCCGACCCGATGGCAAAAATCAATACTATTCGGCTCACCGCCGTGCTCACCACAGATACCGACCTTTAATTTCTTTCTGGTCTTTCTGCCGAGCTTTGTCCCCATCTCCACTAATTTCCCGACTCCGTCCTGGTCGAGTATCTGGAACGGATCCGCCGCATAAATATTCTTCCCGACGTATTCCCCTAAGAACTTCCCTGCGTCATCCCGCGAAAAGCCCATCGTCATCTGCGTCAGGTCATTCGTTCCGAAACTGAAGAACTGCGCCTCTTTAGCTATTTCATCGGCAGTTAGCGCCGCCCTGGGCACCTCAATCATCGTCCCAATCATATAAGCAATCTTGGCCTTCTTTTCTTTAAAGACCATCTTGATTTCGTCAATAATTTCATCCTCGACCTGCTTCAGCTCTGTAGCTGCCCCGACCAATGGAATCATAATCTCAGGCAGAACAACCTTGCCGGCCTTTTTGACCTTCAGAGCCGCCTCGATTATCGCCCTTGTCTGCATACGGTAAATCGCAGGATATGTTACCGCCAACCGGCACCCGCGATGTCCCAGCATTGGGTTAAACTCATGCAGTTGCTCGACCTTCGCCTTGATAACAGCCGGCTTGACTCCAAGCCGCTTGGCCATCTCCGCCTGATTCGCCTCGTCCTGCGGCAAAAATTCGTGCAGCGGCGGGTCAAGCAATCGAACCGTAACCGGCAGCCCGGCCATCACCTTGAATATACCCTCGAAATCACTACGCTGATAAGGCAGCAGCTTCTTCAACGCTCCTTCAAACTGCTTTTTGACGACGGCATATTCCTTCTTGATAGCCTTTTTCTCTTTAGCGGTCTCGGCTGCACCAATCTTCTCAAGCATCAGAGCATAATCATCGGCGGCCAGAATCATCTGCCGCACGGGCCAAATCCGCTCGCCCTCGAAGAACATATGCTCGGTCCTGCAAAGCCCGATACCCTCAGCGCCAAAGTCTCTTGCCCGCTTTGCATCGCCCGGCGTATCAGCATTTGTGCGAACTCCAAGTTTGCGATTCTGGTCACAAATCTTCATAAACTTACCGAAGTCACCGCTCATCGTCGGCTCAACCGTCCCCAATTGTCCCATCATGACCTCACCCGTTGAGCCGTCAAGACTAATCCAGTCGCCCTCCTTAATAGTTAGTTTGCCAACGGTAAGTTTCTTCGTCTTATAATTGATATTCAGCGCACCGATACCTGCCACACAGCACTTACCCATACCGCGTGCTACAACCGCTGCGTGGCTTGTCATACCGCCGCGGGCCGTCAAAATGCCCACCGCCGCGTCCATACCACCAATATCTTCCGGACTGGTCTCAATCCGAACAAGGATGACCTTCTTGCCCTTTTCATTCCACGCCTCTGCGGTATCAGCGGTAAATACAACCTGTCCAACCGCAGCGCCCGGCGATGCCGGAAGCCCCTTTGCTATCACATTGCGCCTGACTTTCGGGTCAAAGTGCGGATGCAGCAGGCGATCCAACTGCTCCGGCGTCACACGGTTGACCGCTTCTTTTTTGGAAATGAGTTTTTCCTGAACCATATCGACGGCTATTTTAACCGCAGCCTCAGCCGTCCGCTTGCCCGTTCGCGTCTGGAGAATATAAAGCACCTTGTTCTGGATGGTGAATTCCATATCCTGTATATCTTTGTAGTGCTTCTCCAGCCGGCTCATCAGCCCGGTAAGCTGGCGATAAGCCTTCGGCAGGCGCCTGCCCAATTTCTTCAATTCTATCGGAGTCCTGATGCCGGCCACAACGTCCTCACCCTGTGCGTTCATCAGGAACTCACCGTAGAATTCCTTTTTGCCGGTACTTGGATTACGCGTAAAGCAAACACCCGTCCCGCAGTCCTCACCCATATTGCCGAAGACCATTGCCTGAACGTTCACCGCCGTCCCAAGAAGACCCGTAATATTATTGAGCTCACGATACCTCACCGCCCTCGGCGTCATCCACGAACCGAACACGGCATCGATGGAATGTTTTAACTGGACTTTGCCGTCCTGCGGAAACAATTCGCCGACATGTTTTTTATAAACGCTCTTGTATTTATCGACAACCTCTTTTAACTGCTCCGCACTTAGCTCGTTATCAAGATTGACTTTAGCTTTTTTCTTGGCTGCGTGAATTACCTCTTCAAAGTGCTCATGGTCGCATCCCATCACAACGTTACCGAACATATCGATAAGCCGACGATAAATATCGTATGCAAATCGCGGATTCTTGGTCTTTTTAATTATGCCTTCAATCACATCATCGTTCAGCCCTAAATTCAAAATAGTGTCCATCATCCCAGGCATCGATACGGCCGCTCCGCTTCGGACGCTGACGAGCAGCGGATTGTTGGGGTCGCCGAGCTTGGCGTTCATTGCTTTTTCGAGCATGGCGAGATTTTTATCAACCTCGTTGTCAAGTCCGCTCGGCCATTTGCCCCGCGATTTGTAATATTCCTGGCAAACTTTCGTACCGATGGTAAAGCCCGGCGGAACCGGCACACTAAGATTGGTCATCTCCGCAAGATTGGCGCCCTTGCCGCCGAGAAGCACCTTCATTTTTGCATTGCCTTCGGCCCTGCCGCCGCCGAAAAAATACACCCTTTTTTCTGCCATTCTAAAATTCTCCTATTCTATAGTTAAGTTTCACATCTAAAGTAATCCCTAATAACAGGATTTATTTTCACTATCTTTACACATCCACCCAGTAAACTTCCATGGGAAAATAAGATGGAATAATATATTAGCCCAGACTAAATATGTCAACCCCATTAGAAATTTCTTTCGTATCGCCCTGTTAAACCCCACCGTTTTGCTTGCCCCCTCGTTTCTCTCAAAACGGGGCAGGGGGTTTCGCACCTGTGCTTGCGCAATCCCCGTTCTTGCTTTCGCAAGAAAACACAGGGGTGCAGGCAAAAAGGAAGCGGCGGGGCCATATTGGCTATTATAGAACTTCTAACGGGTTCAACGGGTGGATGAGTAAATGCGTAAATGAGTAAATGCGTAAATGAGTGGATGAGTTGATGGGTGAATTGGTTAATTGGTGAATGAGTGATTAGGTTATCAGATTAACAGGAAATCAGGATGAAGGGTATCAGGATTTTAGAGAATTAGAGATTAGAGATTGGCCCCTATGAGATAAACTTCGTTAACTCACGGGGTGAACGCCCGTTAGATAAAACCTTGCTATCTCATGGGGTGAAGTGTCAAGGGTATGTCCCCATTAACTAATAACACAATAATTCGCGGGGTGATTCGTATGTCGCATTGCGTATGTCGTATATGTTTGAGAAAAATGTGGTTGATTTTTGCTGGCCGGGGTGGTAACCACGGATTTCACAGATTTCACGGATACCCGCTAACCAATCAGGGCAGGCTCTACGCGGGCACAAGTACCACAGATCTCCCAAAAGACACGGGGAAGCAGACATCCAGAAACGACACCGAACTTTCACAGATTAAACAGATTTAGCCAGCTTAGTGTTCTTGGAAGGTCCTATTCTCAAAGCAAGCTTTATCATAGAAACCTGCCTTCGTCCGCCCGGCAGCTTGGTGCTGCCTACTTATGATTAAGCCGGCTGGCTGATCTGTTGAGGCGGAGATGGTAGATGGGATGCGTACCTGGTGTAAATCCTGAATGCTAAGCACTAAATCCTAAACAAGCACGAATTACCAAAAATCTAAATTCAAAACGAGATTGCCACGCTTGGCTTCGCCTCGCTCGGAATGACCTTAACGAATACCGAATATCGAACAAGGAATATCGAATGACGAAGTGAGATTCTTCACTTCGCTGCCCTTACGGTCAGGGTCAAAAGGTCAAATTTTTCAGCAAGCTGACACGAGATATTACTGTCCCGGTAACGGCCAGTTCTCCGAAGGCGTCCGTGCAGACTTCATATATCTTTCAATCTTTGTGACGATTTCAGGATGCCAGCCGGTGA
>CAYUFX010000209.1:0-4303 GCA_964444135.1 uncultured Pirellulales bacterium
CAGTGCCTTTATTAAAGACAGATTTAGGATAATAATACCATCAAGAGTTGAAAAAAACAATTATATTTTGTATGGAAGGAAGAACAAAGCATTCTTAGCGTTTGTGTCAATCGAAATATTAGGTATGCGGATACGCACACTTTCTCCTAATGGAAGGGGTCTTCGACTTATAGGTATGACAAATTAAAAGCGGTTAGTTTTTGTAAAATTGTTGCTTAGTGAAGGGAATTCAGTTATTTTATCCTGGAGGCGGGTGAGCTTGTGAATAATGTCACAAGTGGGATACGAACAACATAAAAAGAAAAGCGGGTGTGATTTAATGGCGGATGAACAAAGACAATTAGTGCAACAGATTGAGCGTTTAATCGAATCCGAAGATAAATCAGCCCTGAGGGAGCTGCTCAGCGACCAGCGAAGCAGTGACATAGCCGAGGTCGTGGAGCTTGTTGATAACGAGCAAAGACGTGCTATCTTCGACGCTATGGACAAGCCGACTTCGGCTGAGGTTCTGGAAAAGGTTGATGAGGCGACCAGAGCGGAGCTGTTCGAGCTGCTAAAAGATGAGGAGCTGAGCAGCATTCTTAGCGAGCTTGACCCTGACGATGCGGCTGATGTTCTTTCGGAACTGCCCGAAGAAGAAAGGGTTGAGCTGCTGGAAAGCATACCTGCGGCGGAATCGGCTGAGATTAAAGAATTGATGAGCTACTCCGAGGATTCAGCGGGTGGGATTATGGACCCGGTCGTGATAAGTGTGTCCGAGGATGCCACGGTTGCCGAAGCGGTCAATAAAATCCGTGCTGCGGAGATTGATGAAGATTTCTTTTCCGTGTATGTTGTGAGCAAGGACGGCAGATTTGTTGGTGATGTTAGGATTAGATTCCTGCTGACCCGGCCGGAAAAAACGAGGATAGGTGATTTAGTTGACCCCGATACGATTTACGTTACTGTCGATATGGACCAGGAGGAAGTTCGGAATATATTCAGCAAGAATGATTTGATTGTAGCTCCGGTTCTGGAGTATGACAATAAGCTAGTCGGGCGAATCACCGCCGACCGTATTATTGAGGTCGCGGAGGAAGAGGCTGCAGAGGACCTGTACACGATGGCAGGTACTGATGCAGATGAGCTTGATACGTTTTCAGCTTTAAACGCAGCCCGTATCCGAATGACGTGGCTTTTGCCCTGTTTAATTGGGACGGGGGTAACGGCTCTGGTCCTGATGTTTTTCCACGACAAATTTGGCGAAGATTCATCTATTGTTTATACCGCTGCGCTTGCTTTTGTACCTATGATTGCAGCTATAAGCGGAAACGCCGGGCTGCAAACCTCGGCGATTGTGGTTTCCGGACTGGCAACCGGTCACCTTGTGGCACTGAGAGTAAGTCAGGTTTTTACGCGGGAAGTGCGCATCGCGGTTCTCGTGGCTTTGAGCTGCGGAGTTATAGGTGGTCTGGCGTGCGCAATCCTGCTTAGTCTGAAGGCGCCGGAAAGTACAATAAAGTCTATCCAGCTTGTATTTGCGTTCGGGATGGCTATGTTCTCGGCAATAATGGTGGCGACGACGCTTGGTTTGTTTTTGCCGTTTTTATTCCGCCGAATCGGTATAGACCCGGCTATAAGCTCCGGGCCGTTAGTTACAACCGCAAACGATTCGATAAGCGTTGCAATCTATATGACTTTGACACTTTTATTGGTGACGTGACGACAGAGGACAGAAGACAGATAATAGAGGACAGAACCGACTTCTGACTTCTGAATTTTCCGCAAACCATTATCTGCGTGTTCGCCGGTTAACGACTCTTCTCCTTGGGCTGCTTTTTCTCGGGATCTCCCTAATTGCCAAGTGTGATACCGGTGGTTTTTTGGGAATAGACACTTTTGGTACTTTCTGTCCTAATAGCTGTAACGCGTTTCCGCATATTTCCTTGGTAGAAGTGTCGTGATGTTTCAGGCCCTTTTGTAAAACCTCCAGAGCCATATTTTTCATCCTGCCTCGCATTTTTCTAAGGCCGTAGGCGGCAGCGTTTCTCGTTGGTACGGGACAGCTACCAAACAAGGCGGTTTTTAAGATGTCTAAACCATCCTCCTGCATCCAGGACAATTTATAAGCTGCCCGCCGCCTGTTCGATGCATCGGAGGAATACAACTGCTCCCGAAGCTTTCTGAGAAGTTTTATTGACGCTTCGTCCTTTTCTCGGCCTGAAAGCACTCTTTTCTGCAATTCCATAAGACCACCCCTCTATTTAGACTACTTCCTTGTAATGTCCCCAATTCTCTAACAAGATATGAGGGAATTGTCAAATATTTATTTGAAAAGAATTAGAGTTTTTCTTCAAGGGCCGCCGTTGGCAGGTCAAGGCTGGAAAAAACCTGCACAGCGGGCATTTAATAAGGGTAGTTCCTACTCAGCGAAGTCGCTGCGTAGCACGAGTTGCGAATCGCCCCTACCGTTACGGCAGGGAAGAATTGCCCTGTAATTTGTGGCGAAAATCAATATTGTTCAAGCATCAAGGTTGACAAAATGTTTAAAATTTTATAATATAGCCGTATAAGGGTTTGTCTTTACAAACCTTATGGTAAGAGTAACACTCTGCCGGGCCGCAACCGATAATTAAGGCGGTCGTGGCAGTAATAATTTGTTTATAAGCTCTGGAGTTAGTGGTAATTATGTCCACGGGACAACCTATTGATGAACAAACAAGCCTTGAGCATGAGCCGGAATTGAACAAGTTTTTCAGGGCAGCTATCAAAATGCGGGCGAGCGACCTGCATCTGAAAGTCGGTCAGCCGCTGAAGTTGCGTATTTTCGGAGAGTTGAAAAAGACCACCGGTGAAGTAATGACAGTAAAAAGGATTGAAGAATTAGTTTTCGAGATACTTAGCCCTGCTCATAAGGAGTTCTTCCTGGAGCATGGGACCCTGGACTTCGCCCACGAGATCGAGGGTGAACATCGTTTCCGAACAAACATATTTCGCCAGCGAGGCATGATTAGCCTTGCGGCCCGACGCGTAAATACAGACATTCCGCCATTTGAAGAACTGCACTTGCCGCCGATACTGGAAAAGATATGTGAGGTCAGACAGGGACTGGTTCTTGTTGTTGGACCTACGGGCTGCGGTAAAACCACGACAATCGCATCGATGATAGACCACATAAACCGCACTCGCTCTTGTCATATAATTACTGTGGAAGATCCTATCGAGTATCTTTTTAAGGACGATAAAGCGATAGTATCACAAAGGGAGATCGGACTTGACGTCAGAGATTTTGAGGAGGCCTTAACATATTTGATGCGTCAGGACCCCGATGTAGTTTTCATTGGCGAGATGAGGGATGCTAAAACCGTCAGCGCCGGAATGAGAGCCGTGGAAACGGGACATCTTGTTTTCGGAACGATGCATTCGGCAAATGCCTCGCAGTGTATTCACCGGCTATTGGACCTTTTCCCGCAAAACGAACGAGACCTTGTAAGACAGACTTTAGCTCTTGCAATTAAAGCGGTCGTCAGCCAGGTATTACTACCGTGCCAGGATGAAGGCGTTGACAGGATACCTGCTATGGAGGTTCTAATTTCAAATGCGGCTGTCAGGAAACTGATTTCCGAAGGGCGCGAAGCCGATTTACCCAGTGTTATACGAGGCTCTCAACAGGAAGGTATGCAGGACCTTACATATAACCTTTGTGAACTGGTGAACAACGGTTCAGTCGACGCAAAGGACGCATATAAACAAGCACCAAATGTAGAAGAACTAAAAATGGCACTAAAAGGTATCAAGACCACTGCCAGTGGCATTTTGTAGGATTTAACGGAGCATCTTATGCCGGATTTATTATTAGCAGCTATCGGATACGGCGGCTACATATCAATAATCAAATTTTTCATTTTCCTGGTTATGTTTTTTGGATGGCTGCCGCTGCTTACGTGGGTTTATCAGGATGCCAAAGTAATAGAGACAAAAGAGGTTTTCTGGGCAGGTGTTGTCCTGGGCGCCGGGGCGGCGGGGACAATAATCTGGCTTGTTACGCCTGTCTTTATCGCCGGGATGCTACTCTATTTGATAGTTGTCGGGGCAACATCTCTGGCTTATGTGAAGCACCGCAATTCCAGGGTTATGGACTTTGACAAGGTACTGACGGTTGACCACATCAAAAACTTGCTCGTTAGCAAAGAAAAGAAACTTGCGGAACTCAAAAACTTTATTTTTATAACAGCAAACAGAAATGAAGTTCCAATACCTGAACCTCGAACACCGGACTTTTTCGGCTATAAGACAGCTTATGAAATTCTAAGCGACGCCCTCT
>CAYUFX010000210.1:0-4303 GCA_964444135.1 uncultured Pirellulales bacterium
AAACCGCCCATGCAGAACTTGAGCAACTGCTGACCGAAAAAGCGCAACATAATGCTCGCCTGAGTGATATTGAAAAAGTGTTAGGTGAATTGGAGGAGAGCTTAGAATCCAAACACAAAAAGACCGAAGAACTCGACGGTTCTTTAGCAGTGGACAATAAGCGATTGGCCCACAGTAAGGAGGTACGAAGTGCGCTGAGCAGCGAGCTGACAATATTGACAGATATGGAAAGAAGGTACGAAGGGCTTAAGGCGGGCGTTAAAAGCATTTTGCAGGAGAGGTCTGTAGAAAACAACAGGTTCGATTACGTCGAGGGAATATTAGCCGAAACAATAGAAACCGATATCGAATATGCGAATGCCGTCGAGGCAGTACTTGAGGGGCAGACCGATGCACTTGTAATCAACAGCACAAGCAGAATGTTAGATGATATAGAGAGAATACAAAACCTTGACGGCAGGGTGAATTTCATTTGTCTTGATAAAATAGAGCCGTTTGTGGACAAAAATGACTGGTCGGAATTTGGCTGTGTTAAAGGCAGGCTTGTTGAATTTGTGAAGTTCGACAGCAAATATGCACCGTTGGCGTGGAAGTTACTCGGCAAGACATTGGTTGTTGACTCTTTACAGGAGGCAATCGGGCTGGCAGAGAAGGCGGGAGGTGAGTTTGTTACTTTGAAGGGTGAATTCGTAAGTTCCGATGGGACGATAAAACTCGGGCCTTTGGGCAGAGCAAGCGGTTTAATATCCCGCAAAAGCCGGCTGCGTCAACTGCAGGAAACCATCGGCAATATTACCTCTGAAGTTGCAGCGATTGAAAGCCAAATTGAGAAAAATAACCAGACTAAAGCACATTTGGATGAGCTATGTCAAGACCTGCGGACGGCCATTTATGAAGCGAACACCGAAAAGATGCAGGTAAGCTCGAAGCTCAGCGTGATAGAAGAAAATACAAAACGGCTGAGACAAGAGGAGCCGTTGTTGGCCAGTGAGATTGACCTGTTGGCCGAACAGATAGCCCAGTCCGTGCAAAAGGAATATGACTCGAAGCAGAAATTGGAGGAGCTGGAGGAGGTAAACAGCCAGAGAACGGCGCACATAGAAGAGCTTGAGGCAAAATACGCTGAGCAAAAACAACAACAGCAAACATTAGTGGACAGACTTACTGATTTGAAGATTGCTTTAGGGCAAATTACGGAACAGAGCAAGGCATTGAAACAAATAATTGCGAGTCTGCAAAGCCAGATGCAGGAGAACCGGACGGCTGCCGGGACAGCGCAGGAGGAAATTCAAAACTGCAGCGAACAATGGCTACAGGCTCAAAGGGACATTCTTAACTGCGAGGCCGGGGTGTCGGAGCTCTTTGTTGAAAAAGAAAAGAACCAGGAGAGCAGCCGATTATTGCATAAAGAGATTGAAAGACTGCTCGAAGAACGAAAACAAACAGAGGAGCTTGTCCGGCTCAGACGCGCCGAAAAAGAAGAAACGGAGCAAAAAATTAACGAGCTTAAAATAGAATTGGGCCAGTTAGAGGTAAAACAGCAGGACCTGGTCGAAAGAGTGCAGGAGCAGCTTCAGATTAATTTAGCTGAGGCTTATGAAAATTACAGGGACGAAGAGGTTGACTGGGACAAAATAAGAGAGGAGATAGCCGAGCTTCGGAGTAAGATTGAACGGCTCGGTAACGTAAATATCGATGCAATCGATGAGCAGGAGACCCTCGAAAAACGACATAACTTTTTGAGCAGCCAAGTTCAGGACCTCAACAGCAGCAGAGCTCAACTGCAGCAATTGATAAACCGTCTTAACAAAAAGAGCAGAGAGAGATTCCGGCAGACCTTTGAGGAGATAAGGGGACATTTCCAGGAGATTTTCCGCAAACTGTTTGGCGGGGGCAGGGCCGATATAATACTTGAGGATGCTGAAGATATTCTCGAATCGGGGATAGAGGTGATAGCGCGGCCACCCGGCAAGGAGACAAGAAGTATATCGCTGCTTAGCGGCGGTGAAAAATCGATGACGGCAATTGCCTTGCTGTTTGCGGTTTTCAAGACGAAGCCATCGCCGTTCTGTTTCTTAGACGAGGTTGATGCGGCCCTGGACGAGGCGAATAATGAGCGTTTCAATATGCTGCTGCGGGAATTTCAGAAGGATTCGCAGTTCATAATAATCACGCACGCCAAACGCACGATGAGCATTGCGGATGTACTGTTCGGAATAACGATGCAGATACGAGGAGTGAGTAAGAAGATAAGCGTCAAGTTCGGCGAGTATGAAGAAGAAACCGCCGCAGTGGCTTGAGCGTTGCTCGTGACTCATGTGATATGGTTAAGGCATATGCAGGTTTACTTATGGCCATCTTGTCGTAAAATTTTACCATTCTCATAGTGTCTTATGTAATTGACATTGCCCTGCTCATCCCATGATGCCTCGATGCCGTGCTTTTTGCCGTCCTTGTAGTTGATCTCAAGTCGTTTCTGCCCATTTCTGTGCCAAATCGTATACGTTCCATGATTCTCACCGTTCTTATATTCTTGCTTACATTGTTTTTGTCCGTTGTCGTACCAATTTATCCACGTCCCATTTGGCTTGTCGTTTTTATAGGTTATCTCGTAGCTTCTTTGGCCATTAGGATGCCATCCCCTGCCCGGACCATGGGCTTTGTGATTCCTATAGTCTTGCTGAGTGCTTTTTTGCCCATTACTGTGATACGTGGTAAATGTACCATGGTATTTGCCATTCTTGAAGTTTATCTCATACCGTTTTTGTCCGTTGCGGTCCCACACGGTCCACGTGCCGTTGTAGTTCTTGGGTGGCTTGAGCCATAACAGGTCTGGTGTTAGACCATATCTTACACTTGAGCCGTCGCCCACCAAGATTCTCAAAGGTGGCAACACAAGTTCGCCTGACCACGCGTTTTCCGGCTTATCTCCAGGAGTGTCCTTAATGGTGAACGTGGCGTGGAGAATGTATTCCCCGTTTTTTAGTAGCCACACGTCGCGCGGCAAAGCAATGAAGGTACCTCCTCCACCTGGTATACCGACGGTCCGATCATAAAGAGAGAATCCCCAATATGAGTCTCTTGGGATAACAGCCCACTGAGGATATGGAACAGGGCCGCTCCTAACATAGCCAGCCTGGGGGATGGCATAACCTCTTAAGTCGTGAAGCTTGAATGATACGGCATTTTGGTTGTTTTTAATCGCGATAGGTTTTGTGGATACGTTCTTTAACTCTAAAACGATATCGAGAAGATTGGTTTCGTTATATTTGTTTGGCTTATTTTTTACAACGAGTCGCCCAAGCAGCCCATTTACTGGATTCGACCACCTTTCCAACTTTTCCTCCGGGACCGGCTCGCGAGGTGTCGTCATATTGTGACGCAGCGCTTCAATTTCTTTACTCACCAGCTTCTTGATCTTCTTAATGAGAGCACTGTGAGAGAGCATTACACAGGGAACATCATTGATGGAACTGGCAGACCTTTTAAGTGCTTCCTTGTCATCCTTCAAATCTTCATCGAAAACCGCATATTCCTGGCGTGCTTCTATATCTCCGTGGTAGGGTGTGATCAGTCTATATGAGCTACCACTCTGTCTTAAGAACAGGATGTATGTTTTGCCTTTGGCTAAACTATGTGGCTTAGGGACTATAGTGATGCCTTTGACGGGAAGCAGGAATGCTACTGTGATTTCCTTGTCTGATATGTCACCCTTCAAAACTTGCTGTATTGAACAGAGAGTGTGCCATTCCTGGCTGCGCTGTTTCGCCAGTACCTTCCCTGGCTTAACGTTCTGTACCTGTGCGATCACGATAACATCAGATTGTCGGACTTTTGACTGAATGGTTTCATGTAGATCCTGACCGCATTCGACTGGCTTGGCTGAAGCAAGAATCATCAACAAGACAATTAAGAAAAGTTTCTTTTTCATTTCTTAGTCCTTCAAAAGAATTTCAGAGGTATATTACCCTGTATTGTAATACTTTTCGGTTCCGATTGCAGGCAGAATCCGGCAAGGTCGAGTGGTCTATTAAAATAGATTTTTCGACTCCGCTGCGCTTCGCTCGAAATGACAAAGGGATGTGCGGAAGTTTAGGCCATCCCCAAGCCTTCGACAAGCTCAGGCGCGGCGCTTCGCTTGAGGCTGCCACCCGTCGTGGCTCGTGCTATGTGTAAGTGAGTGAATGAGTACATGCGCAGATGCGGAGTACGGAGGGAATATCAAATATCAAATATCAAAAAGCCTGGGAAGGTGGGTGCTTGAATGTTGAAGCCATAGAGCAGGAGGCTTATAATTAAAAAT
>CAYUFX010000211.1:0-4247 GCA_964444135.1 uncultured Pirellulales bacterium
ATGCGGTAAGCTCTCAGCTTTGTTTTCAGAGGAAAAATATGCAAAAATTTTCTGAGGGCATATACCTCCACTAAATCCTTATGTCAAATAGAAACTACCTACCCCCTTATGCCTCTTTTCAGAAATAAATGACTGAGTGGTTTGTGTTTTTTGGGAAGTTTTGTATTATGTAACGCTGTGAATAGAGTAATGAAGGAGACTTAGCATAAAATGGGAGATGTCAGACAAATTATCTCAAAAAAAATCTTCAAGAAAGGAGAATTGTGACATACTTCAGAAAGGAACCAAAAATGAAAACGAAGTTAAATATCCCACTTATTGTTTTTTCGCTTCTAATCCTTGTGGTTTTAGGGGTCTTAACAAGCATTCACTCCAAAGTCGATTCTATCGATAAGAAGGTTAATGAGCAGGGGCGGAAGATATCGAGATTATATGATTTTGTGGATGCCGAGATAGATTTAGATAAGGCAACAATAGAGAAGCAACAGGAAAAAGAACTAAGCCTGAAAATAGTAAATGAATTCAAAAATACTCAGTACATGAGTAAGGCTAAGTTTCATCCCCAGGAATCCCTTTTTGCTGTGCTTGTGGGAGATGGGACTGTACATTTGATAGATGCCCAAACCAGAGAGAAGAAGTTGATGCTTCGGGTTCCAGATGAGATTATTAATGCTTTCTCTTTCCTCTATAATGGCGACAGTATCGTTCTCGGAACAAAGTCAGGTAAATTATATCAAGCTGATCTAAAGACAGGAGAGAGTGTTTTTCTTAAGGAATTTGGGAAACGGCAAATTGCTCGTTTGGATGCAGGCAGAAACGGTAATATTGCTGTTGGTTTAGGGGGTAGTATAGAAAACAGTAAGAAAGGCAGTTCAGGTTTTGTCTATAGTCTAAAAGCTCAGAGGATCCTTTCTGAATATTTCGCTTTTTTCCGGGATGATTTTCAGGGCATTGCCATTTCTCCCAGTGGGGATGTTGTTGCAATTAATGAAGTCCATGGAAAAGCTCGTGGGGCTTGTTTATTTAATGCCTCTGATGGTAGTGAAATCAAACTGTGCTATCATCAACAATATGGATCTGGACCCCTTTCTGTAGATGTTGGACCAGACGACAAAACAATGGCAACAGGTTATGCACCCTATCATGTGATTGCCTGGAATACGGAGGATGGCAGTGTAAAATGGTTGTTTGATGGTCATTCAAACTGGGTTGTGTCTCTGGATTTTAGCGATAATGGACGGTATTTGGCTTCTGGGGCAGGAGATAGTACTGCCAGACTCTATGATTTGGAGGATGGTGAAGAAATTGGGATAGTCCGTTTCTCCGGTTCCTCAACCTATGTTGAATCAGTGGATATTTCATCGGATGATTCTTTGTTACTTGCGGCAGTTAATGGTTTTGTAGGTATATATGAAATGCCTCAAAAGAAGTAGTCCAGAGTCAGCCTTTCCCTTCCTGAGACGTACTTCTGGAAGAATTTGTCAAGGGGCGCTCAAACCTGTTTTGAAAGTGCCCACAGCGCCCTAATTTGAAGCGCCCAATGACATTCCCCCCTCATTGCCTCAACTTCAAAAAGTGCCCCTGCTGCATCCGGGGGGGGGTGATAAAAGCAGGGGCCGCGTTCAATCAACAGAATGATTATAGACCTTCTTTGTTTACGAGGTCAAGTGTGAAATGTAGCTAAAAAGAATCTAAACGAAAGAAACCAAAATTTGTTGTTCAAGATTGTGTTTAAGCATTGAGCCAAGACAGAAAGGAGACAAGAGGGAACAAAAGACTCGATTGGCCTGTAAATAGGAGGACCAGGGCTGAGTTGCGGAGGGAGAGGAAAAAGCGAGATATCCTCAGCCCTGGTGATGTGCTCTAATAGATAATATATCAGAATTCCATGACAGGGGACTATCATAAGGGCTTGAGATTTCAAGGAATATGGCTATGATATGGTATCGTTAGGTGTTTGGTATGATTATTTGAGCTGGATGAGGTTTAAGAGTGCTGAGAACAGTCCGTATGGGGAAATTCCGGCTCCTGGAAAAAAGGGGATAAACTTGAAAGGGATGTGGATTATGAAATTCGGTCGAGGCATTAGTAGTTATGGATTGTCTTTGTGTAAGACAGCGTTGATTCTTTTGCTTGTAACAAGCGGCGGGGTATCAATGGCCCAGATAAAGGAAGAAACAGCAAATACACTGATCTGGGACACACTGTCACCTTTTGTGGATACTGTCAACCTCCGAGATAGAAGTAACTGGAAACTTGTCCCTACCGACCTTCTAACCCTCGAACTCGACCCATCCGCTGCCTCTTCGGATCCGGGTTACTATGGAAGAGAATACACTTTCAGAGGGGATGTGATAGTAGAGAATGAGCACTTAACCGCGGTGTTCTGGTCAAGAAAAGGGAAAGTAGTCATCTACTCGAAAGCAGATTCGAATGAGAAGAGAATGGAATTTTTTCCTCTTCAACTAAAAGGAGAGCCGGCGAGAATTACTTCCTGCAGCATATTGCAAAATACTGGTGACGAAGCAGCATTGGAAGTTTCTTTTTCTGCCATAAAAACAAGAGAGAGCTTGTCTGCCATTATTACATTCAGCAATTCTGAGATTGTCGAGATTAAACCCTCTGAGAGCATGAGGGGAATAAGTCTCCTCGGTCCAATCGAGTACGGTATAGTGCCCAGTTTTATTGGCGATGACGTCATATTTAATCCCGGAGAATACCCTTCGATGAATACGCTTTGTATTCCTTCAGAAAATCTTTTCCTGGGATTACTTAAGGGCCAGAACGATGTGCTGGTCGTCGCTTGGCCGGAGGGAAAGCAACAGATGAGGTTAGTGCTGGGTAACGAGCAAAGAGAGCCGCGCCTCATCGAATCTATTGACTTTGATAATGACGGCAAGAGTATTTATCTGGCCATATTGAGCGCGCCGGGTATCTGGCATAAAGAGGAACTGATGCCGTCTTATCTGGAACGAGACGTAGCCGTCAACTGGAAAAGGCCTTTTCCTGCGAAATGGGTAACCCAGTTATATGAAGACGGGGTAAAGACTACCTTTAAGTTTAGGGAATCCAAACTAAAAAGAATCTGGCGGGGAGTAATTGGTTCATATAGCTACCCCGTCTGGTTTAGCGGGGAGAACGCCTTCTATCGTCTTGGTAAGAAAATACCCCCAAAGGGGGAATCTATTATTTATTGTCTGGAGAGAAAAGATACCCCCATTTCGGTTTCCACTCCTGTTGATATCATGAAGGGAACGCTGGGCAGGCAAACATGTGATACTATACTTGACGTTGCAGGACGCAAGCTGCGAACCCATCATAGAAGAGGCAGTGAAGGCATCCGCCGTGCTTGTACATGTGGATGTACGGATGCAATTCAGGTCATCTTTGAAGCGAGCGAAGAAGTGGAGAAGAAAGAGTATGTCAGTGAGGCCGTTGATGATATGGTCTATTTTGTTACGCGGCATGTGGAAAGAATCAACGAATATCAGGATTTCGCCGGTAACATGATAGAGTTTATAAATCTGACAAGGAAATCCACTCCTGACTTGAAACCATTTCTTGACAGTATGGAGACAATAGCCCAACAGATAATCCAGGAATACAGCAGGCAGAAAGAGGATATCAAAACCCTGAAATATGCGGATGAATTATCTCGTAAGACGAAAGCTCTTACTCGAAATAAAGACCCAAGAAATCTGTCAGCCTATACGGACCTCAGCAAGAAATGGAGAGAAATGGGCGGGGCCCAAGACAACCTTCTTGCACAATGTCACACTTTAGCCAGGAAACTACTCCAGGAGGCAGGTTATGGTTGCGTAGATCAACCCAAAGCGATCGAAGTAGCAAAAGAAATCAGAAGGCGTTGCAGAAAATGTCTTAGAAATCCTGATGGCTATGAAATATGGCCAGACTATTGAACATGCAATCTCAAGTTAAAGGGTGAAAATCGGAAACCGACAATTATGAAACATTATCTTATAGTAGCTGCATTTCTCTTACCCGGTACCTTAGCTCTGCTTCAAGGCTGCAAGCGCAAGGCTCCAGAGGATGTTTCATCCGAAATGAAGAATGAATCCGGAAGAGAAATGGTACAACTTCCAGGGGGCCGGTTTACAATGGGGGACGAGGATGAGGTAGATGCAAAGCCTCACGAGGTTTTTGTGAGCTCCTTCTATATAGATAAGTATCCGGTGACTCAAGAAGAATACCGGAGAGTTATGGGAGAAAATCCTTCCCGTTGGAAG
>CAYUFX010000212.1:0-4154 GCA_964444135.1 uncultured Pirellulales bacterium
CGGATAAGCTCTAAGTAGTTTTTTAACTACTTCGGCACATGGAGGTTATTTTTTGTAGAGCAAACACGGCTCTGCCATCTGCTGGTTAAAAAATGGGTCATCGCGAAAATATTATGACTTGACAACGGTCGTTCCATATCACCCAGGTTGGTGTACAGCCGCATCGAAGAGCGATTTCACTATTGTTTAGGCCACCGCGAGAAAGCCGAATAATTCTGGCATGAAAACAATTGACAGAATTGGTTTTTTTGTCGTTTCATACGCTTTAATTTTTGGGCTTCGTAAGCCCTGAGCTTCCGTGCCACTACCTTGTTAATGATTTGTTCTCCACTTTTTGCCGGCTGCCTCGTGCAGCCTTAGCGGGCGGATACGGGCACACATGGCCAGAGAGGTGAAAATTTTGTTGAGCGAATCGAGAGTCCGTCAAATTATGAAAGAAGAAGGGCTTGTTTTCAAACGCCCCAAACATACACTTGCCCAAAAACGCGACAAGGAGGCTATTGCAGAGGTTAGAGGCATCTTGGAGCAAGTAAAAAAAACCATGGAACCCAGCTCCAACATAGAATTTTTGTTCCTTGATGAGAGTGAAATTCATTCATATCCGCATTTGGTTCGGATGTGGATGCCCAAAGGTGAGTGCGTTGAAGTACTGGCACCTGGCAAGAATCAAAAGATTCCCATATATGGTGCGCTGGATTATCGTGAATAAGGTCTCTTACCAAATTAGCTATGGCAAAAATACGGTAGAGTTTCTTGCTTTTCTCGCGCAATTAGCCCCTGAGTATCGTGATAGGTATTGTATTGTGTACTCGGCAATGCCAGTTCTTTGCGTCAGGCGATCGCTGAAGTTCTTGACGAACTTAATAGTAATCCGGAAAGCGATTTGACACTTCGTTTCCGCGAGCCATTGTCTAAAAATATACTCAAGGTAGCTTAGATGATGAAGCGGGGCTTCTGTTGATGAGATACACTAAACAATACATACCCCCGTGGTAATCCACACTGGACCAGTATCGTATTCGGCCATACATTCTGGGGCGGAGTTTACAGAAAGAACGCTACACTCTCCAGGATATTTTCTTCCTCGAAAGGTTTAGTAATATAATCGTTAGCACCCACTTTATAACCTCTAACTCGGTCATCTATCGCTCCTTTGGCCGACACCATGATGATCTTTGTATGCGATAGCGAAGAGTGCTCTCGTAGCAGTCGACACACCTCGTAGCCGTCCATATCGGGCAACATAATATCGAGCAAAATGATGTCAGGCCGGAAATCCAGCGCGGTCTTCAGAGCTTCCTTGCCTGTTGCGGCTGTCCTAAGATCGTAGTGATCACCAAATAGTTCCTCGACAATTGTGGTATTGTTGGGATCATCATCGACGGCCAACATTTTCTTCTTTGCTTGCATACGCCTGTTCCTTTCCATATTTCATGTTTTAACTTAGTTTGTGCCAACTCAAGTTACTCACATACTCCGGAGTCAGCAGCAGCACCACTCAGTGCCGGCTGTGCTGCGGTTCTATTCTCCGCAGCTATCGGGATCTCAAATGAGAATATGACGCCGTCCTCCGGCCGGTTCTCGGCCCAGATGCAACCGCCGTGAAGCTCAACCAATCCTTTGGCCAAAGCTAACTCAAAGTCCGTGTTGTGTCTGCCTGAGCTAACATATTTCTCAATCTGAATTGATCGGCTGAAGAGCTCGTTTATTTTGCTGATTTCTATGCTTCGACCGTTGCCTTCAATATCCACACCAATTCTGTCTCGTAGATTTTTCACTCGTATATAGATACTGTCACCTTCATGGGCATCTCTGATTATGTCGCCTATCAGATGTCCAAGTATTTTGACAATCTTTTGGCGATCAGCATTGACTAACAACTCTTCAGTTGGCATATCGATGTTAAAGTCGATCAACTTCAAAGCCGTCTTCAGCTTGAGCAGGTTTACTACTTCTAATACCACAGATTGCATACTAAAAGGGGTCGGTTGTAATTCCACTTTGCCGGCATATATTTCTGAGATATCAATGAAGTTGCTGATAGTTTTCTCAAGATGTTCCATACAATCATTAGCTATTTTGAGCTGGTGACGTAGCTTCGAATCAATTTTTCTGTAGACATTCGTGTCAACATTGGAGAAGACATTCGCGCTAACAATGGAAATGATGTTCTTGGCAACTACTACCGGAGTTCTCAAGTTTTCCATTACTGTAATAGTAAGTTCATGTCTCATCTGTTCCACTTCTTCGGCGTGTTTTAGGTGCAGATAGACGCGTACCTTTGCCAGGAATTCATCTCCCTCGAAGGGTTTAGTTATATAATCGTCCGCTCCAGCCTTATAGCCTTCAAGCCGGTCCGTTACCATCGCTCTGGCGGAGACTATGATGATCTTCGTATGCTTGAGCGTACAGTGCTCTCGTAGCCGTCGACACAGCTCGTGGCCGTCCATACCAGGCATCATAATATCGACCAAAATGATGTCGGGCCGGAAATCCTGCGCAATCTCCAGAGCCTGCTCACCTGTCGTGGCCGCTTTGAGGTCGTAGTTATCATCTAATAGTTCCTTCAAAATTGCGATATTGTTAGGATCATCATCCACAGCTAAGATTTTTCCTTGTATTTGCATAATTTTGTCCCATTCCAAATTTTTAGACCCTGGCGCAGTATACTTACGCAACGCTATGGGCCCCTATAAATTTACTGTTCGACTACAAGCCATTGTCAGCACCAGCCAATGCAAGTTGGTCATCCGTATGTGTGTCTATGGATAGCGGTATCTCAAATGAGAACACCGCGCCACCCTCCGGCCTGTTTTCTGCCCAGATGCGGCCATTATGCGCGGTGACGATCTCGTGACAAATCGCGAGCCCCAGGCCTGTGCCACCTGCTCCTGTCTTCGTCTTGCTCGACTGTATAAACTTATCGAACACAACTTCCAGCTCATCCTGAGGAATCCCAGGGCCCTGGTCACAAACTGAAACTCTAACAGAGCTCCCCACACGGCATATAGCAACATCGATGATCCCGCCCTCCGGCGAGAACTTAACTGCGTTATTCAGAAGGTTGCGGAGTACCTGCTTTATCTTATCAGCGTCGAGCGTAACCTCCACATCGAATTTTGACACTTCGTGCCGTATGCTTAAGTTCTGATCCGATAGCAATGAGTCCAATTCATTTGTCACAGATTTGACAAGTATCCCAAGATCAGCGGGTTCAAACGCAAACGTGGCTTTTTTTGATTCCAGTTTGGCCAGGTCAAGAAGATCGTTGAGTAATTCCAGGAGCGTTTGTCCGCTCTTTTTGATTCTATTGAAGTAATCGAGTAGCTTTTCTGGTTTGGCATTAGCGTATTTTTTGGTGCCAAACGAGGCGAAGCTGAGGATGCTATGCAGCGGAGTACGCAGCTCGTGTGACATATTGGCCAGAAATTCAGTTTTGGCTCGGTTGGAGGCCTCGGCTTCTCTTTTGGCTATCAATAGTTGCTGTTCTACCTGCTTGCGATCATCTATCTCATTGCGTAGTTGTTTGTTTACTTCCTGCAGGTTGGCGGTGCGCTCATTCACTATTAGCTCAAGGTATTCATGGTGGTGTCTTAGTTCGTCCTCCATGTGTTTACGATCGGTAATGTCTTGACCGACTACGATGACTCCAATGGTTTGGCCCTTAGCATCGAAGAGAGCAGAAGCGTTCCACAACAGAATGCGCCGACTTCCATCGGGTATTTGAATCGAGTTTTCAAGACTTTTGATAGTTTTCCCTGACAACACCTTTCCCATATCGGTAGCGACTCTATCCCGGATTTCTTCCGGTACAAATAGCCGTAGATAGTCTTTATTCAATACCTCCTGCCGTTGCCAGCCATAGAGGTGCTCTGCTTGCTCATTCCATTCGAGTATTCGATATTCGGGTGACAGGACGAAGATTGCGCTTCCTGCGGTTTGGACTACCGAACGGAACAGGTTCTCGGTCTCCATCAACCGCTGTCTCACACATTTCCTTTCAAGCGAATATCGTATAGTCCTGACTAATATGTGCTCCAGAGATTTTCCTTTAATAAGATAGTCTTCTGCTCCCCTTCTTATAGCCTCAAGGCCCATTTCCTCGTCATCCAAGCCGGTCAAAACAACAATCGAAGCATCGGAATTTGTGTCTT
>CAYUFX010000213.1:0-4150 GCA_964444135.1 uncultured Pirellulales bacterium
GGCCAACATGCGTTTTATCTCCGATGCCGGCGGCAATATGATGCTCGAGATTTACAATAATCCGCCCGATGCGGTACCGGATTATCCATCGATGGACCCGCTATCTCTTCATATCGCCTTTATGGTTGACGATGTCAAGGCAATTTGCGATAAGCTGGTTGCTGCCGGGGCGACTGTTGCAGGTGACGTGAACATTACTCTGGCAGGCGATGAAATAGCTATGCTGCGGGATCCCTGGGGCGTCCCGATACAGTTTGTCAAGCGGGCCGAGCCGATGCTGCCGCATAACTAAATTGTACCGAATACAAAGGATTGTTATTGATGGCAGAAACACAAGCCGGCGAAAAAAGAATCATCCGCACAGGACCTTATCCGGAGCTTACGCTGACCGCAGTGCTGGTAGGCTATGGACTGGGAATTCTCATTGCTTTGAGCATAGGCTACGCCAGTTTGATACTCGGCTTTTCCATCGAAGGCTCGGAGCTGGCTGCTATTTTAGGCTTTGGAATTCTGCGTGGCATCCTGGGCCGAAGCAGTATCGTCGAGAACAACATCAACCAGACCATCGCCAGTTCAGTCAACGGGGCATCAGCCGGTATGATGTTCACTGTCCCTGCTTTGTTTATCCTCGGCCAAACCAACTTCAATGCCGTTCTTATGGTCTTTGCGTGCATAGCCGGCGGGATTTTGGGCATCGCCTTTATTATCCCGCTCCGCAAACATATGATTGATTTTGAACGGCTAACCTATCCCGGCGGCGTAGCTGTCGCCACAATCCTGAAATCCCCCGGCGCCGGTGTCCACAAAGCACTGCTGCTGCTTTCGGGTTTGGCCCTAAGTGGTATCATATATTTCTTTAGCCAGTATATGAGCCAAATAAAGGGACTGAGCGGATTCGAGTATTGGAACCTGGGCAAGCTGATTGGAATGCCGGAGTATATGAACGGCATATGGTACATCTCTCTGATGACTGTCGGTGTTGGCTTTATATCCGGCAAGGGAGGTTTTTACTTCGTAATCGGAGGTTTCGTTTGCTATTGGATTTTAGCCCCGATTCTGGCGGCGCGCAACCTGCTGCCAACACCGGAAACGCTTACAACCCTTGGGCAGACAATGCCGGATTATATGAGATTGAACTTATTCAGGCCGGTCGGCATTGGTATGCTCATCGGCGGGGCCCTGGCCGGCATCGTCCTGGCGCTGCCGCTTATCGTCAGTGCTGTTCGCAGTATGCACAATGCAGCCAAAATGAAAACCGCCTTGTCACAAGATGAGATGCCGATTCATCTGCTTTATGTTGGTATCGCCGGCGCGACGATTCTGCTTTTCGTCATTTCCATTTCCTCTGTAAAAGAGATGGGCATCTTTCGAGGAGGGCTGATGGCCTTGTTGGGCACCGCCTGGATATGGGTCGCAGGCGTGATTCTTTCCGAATGCATCGGCCGAACAAACTGGTCGCCGTTGAGCGGAATGACCCTTATTGCAGTAACTATCCTGATTGTCATAAGCAAAGGACTTGGTGACACCGCAGCGATTGTCTCGTCGATCATGGTCGGCGCGGCCGCCTGCGTCGCAATGGCACAGGCCACCGACCTTATGCTGGACTTAAAGACCGGTTATCTTGTGGGTGCCTCGCCCCGAAAACAGCAGGTCGGCCAGTTTCTGGCCACCTGGCTGGGGCCAATCCTGATAATGGCACTGATATTCGTTCTTCACCAGGCCTACGGGCTGGGAAGCAAACGCCTGCCCGCACCTCAGGGCCAGGCCTTAGCGAGCACGATTCAGGGTATCTTAGGCGGAGATGTCCCTCTGCATAAGTATATAGCCGGCGCCGGTCTCGGCGCCCTGCTCAGTACCAGTGGTATTGGCGGGTTGGGCATCCTCGTCGGCCTCGGGTTCTATCTGCCGTTTGATATCGTCCTGACCTACAGCATCGGAACACTGCTGCGGATTTTCGTGGACTGGAAAAAAGGGCCGCGATTCAGTAAAGAGGTTGGAATCCCAATCGCCGCAGGACTTATCGTAGGAGAAGCGCTGGTCGGAGTCGGCTTTGCTTTATATTTTGTTATCGCCGGCTCAATGGGCAAATAGGAACTATTGAAGATGAAAAAAATTGGATATTTGGTAATAACTTTCGGTTTCTTAGCAGGCTCGCTGGCGGCAGTTATGGATAAAATAAGCGTGCAATGGACCTATTTTGTTGCCGGCCTGCTTGTTGGTGCCTTGGGTATTGTGCTTGTCCACCTTGGCGAACGGCAGGAAAGCCGAGCGGTAAGCAAGCTGGCTTCAAACATCCAGTCTATTGAGACAAGTCTGAGCCGCATCGTCGAAAATATGAACCGGCTCAATGTGGAAAAGCTCTCCATCAACACCTATGATGTCCGTCACCGTATCGACGAATTATTTATCGAGGACCTGAATACATTTGTCGAGACCCGCCAGAGCATTGCACATACTTACGGCCTGGCCGCCTATGCCGACGTGATGAGCAGTTTTGCCGCCGGCGAACGGTATCTGAACCGTGTATGGTCGGCCTCAGCCGATGGATATATCGATGAGGTCAATACCTATTTGGACAAGACCCAGGGACAATTTACTGATAGTCTCGAGAAGATTCGTCAGTTGAAGGCAAATGCCCAGATCCCTCCGTAAGGAGTCCATAAGACTTAAATTGTATTCGAGGGCATTGCCGAACAAGTATAATCACGTCAAAAGTAGATTTTCCGATATATTGACGTTCTAACGCACGACATGCTGAGTCCTTCGTGGCGGAACGTCTGGCAAAGGGATTAGCGGTGTGAACGGTCAATAAGGACATTCGCACCCTGAAGGGTATTTTCAACTTGGCCATAGAACTACGTGGTTACTTGGCTGAGAGTACCAATCCCTTCGCGAGGATAATGCAACGAAGGTTCACTCCGAAGCCGCCCAATTATGTTCCCAAAGAGAACTTCAAGCGACTCTTTTCAGCCGCAGATACAGTATTGTGGAAAGCTCTCCTTGCCCCGGCGTATACGAGCGGTGCCAGAGAAGATGAATTACTTAACCTTACCTGGGCAGATGTTGACTTTCAGAAGAACCAGTTACACATCACTCGGAAAGACAGATGCGACTGGATTCAGCCATGGCAACCAAAGGATCACGAACTGCGTACAATTCCATTACCTGAACAGACCGTGAACTTAATGGCAGCCTGGCGGTCCATTGCTCCTGAGAATTGCCCTTATATTTTCATGGAACACGGGCGATGGGATTATTATCGACAACGGGTGGGCCAGAGAAAGTGGAGAACGGGACAAAGTCTGGTGAACAACGTGCTACGGAGATTCAAGACCCTTTGCCGGAGAGCAAAGGTTGGACCTTATACCGTCCATGACCTGAGACGGTCCTGCATTACGAACTGGGCGAAAAAGCTGCCGATTCATGTGGTGCAGAAATTGGCTGGCCATAGTGATATCCGAACCACGCAGAAATACTATCTCAGTGTGCAAGACGAAGACATCTGGAAGGCCCAAAACGTGCAGGCAGAACTGCTTGGAAAAATCCTGGAAAATGACCTGACTGACCCAAAACTGATCCACTCAGGCCAAAAACGTGCTTTTCCGGGCAGAAAGACATTTCAGCATGACCGTTAAGATGTTTCTTGAAAAGAACTTACAAAAACGCGCCCGGCAGGACTCGAACCTGCAACCTTCGGATTCGAAGTCCGAAATTCATGTTTGTAAGTGATTGTGAATAAATGGTTTATACTTGTCAAATAAGAACTTATGATGCTGGCCGAAGCGCAACCGTAGCCTAAACATACACATTTGGTGCAAATTTTGGTGCAATTTGCTGGTTCATGTAATCCATAATAGTGCTTATGTTATGAATCTTATCCTTGCGGAACAAGTGTAATCCAGACCCAGAAAAATGTAACATAGTGATACTCATTAATCGTTTTTTAGAGGACTTGTGTGATTTTGGAACGTTTATAAAATGTTAAAGACACCTGCAAAATGAGTGAATTTGGCAGAGTCAAGTAGATGTGAAAATGGATTTCGCCAGCGAACCGAGGATTTTACTGACAGAAAACTGATTTTGAAGTGATTTTAGGCTAAGTAGGAACGCATAAAGTATCATGCAGCTTTTTTGTTAACATCATCATGAT
>CAYUFX010000214.1:0-4035 GCA_964444135.1 uncultured Pirellulales bacterium
CCGAAACGTCTATTTTTATAGTTTTTCTTTACCAATATCATGAATGAGAACCTAAAATTGACATTACTGGTTTTCCTGCTGCGCCTGCCAAAATATTATGAATCATTTCTTTTTCCTTCCCTTCATTTCTTTCAGATTGACCTTCTTCGATTCCAGCCAGGCGTCAACATCAGCCCGGTCGAATTTAATATTTTTGGCGCTTATCCGCATATACGGCGGGCAATCACCGCTGGCGATGTACTTGTAAATCGTACGTTTCGAATCACCCAGATAAGCCGCCAAATCTTCTATTGACATTAACTGCATAATACAATATCCTCACTAATATGCAGCAATATATCACTATATGCACACAAATGCAGCAAAATTCTAAAAAATTTTTATTTTTTTTTCAGTAATCCCTGCATGGCAGAGGTGTTAGAATCTCATGATAAACCTGAATTGACACTGCTTCGGGCAAAAATATGGGTGTGGCTATTTTTCCCGGCATCTTGTAACCTCATTGTTAATAATCCATTACGTTCGTTTGTCATCCTGAGCCCTTCGCTGCGCTCAAGGGTAAACTCCGCGAAGGATCGTATTACCGAAAAATTCGGTTGGATTAGGATAATGCCACGGCTTTTTCAACCATTTTCACAAGCTTTTCGGGGTAGTCTGGCATAGCTATGAGACGGTTGATTTTGATGGGAATTTTTTCTGGGCTCAACTGCGCTTTTCGGAATTCTTCACGAAGGACACAGTACTTTGTCTTTGATAATCTTTTGCAGGTCTCTATCTATTTTGAAATAGGGCTTATTGTTTTTGTACTGTCGGCGGAGTTGAACATTTTTCAGTGTATTTATATGGGCTTGGAGGCAGTGGATTCTTCTGGCGAAGGCAAGATGTGGGCGGTCGAATGGAAATCCATAGCCGTTCCCTTCGGATTTCCCTTCCAGTGTCCACCTGATCAGAGTGTAGCCGTTAAGACCCGCGAGAGATTTAAGTGATGAAGTCGATAGCGGGTTACCTCCAATCCCCGTCTCAAGTATATCAATCAATTCAGGGCTCCGGTCAACGTCTCGTTTGAGTTGTTTGGCCCGGTAACGCAGTTTCGAGCTGATCTGATGCTTGCTCAGGCGTTTTACGGATGATGTCGTGTTGATCGCCTAAAAAATCCTTGCCAATGTCTCTGAGGAAATGAAAATGGCAGATGAAGTCAGGGACTCCAGTGAAGATTCTGGCTACAGCATTGAGGATCCCCCTTCCCATATCATGGACCAGGGCTATGGGAATGCCATAGTTCTTTTTTATGCGTTGAAGGAAAGGGACAATATGCTTTTCATCCTCAGCCGGTAGTTTGATATTGCACAGGACGATTTGTGAAATAGAATCCAGACTACTTATAAGGATTGGATCTCGACCTTCGCACGTAGCATCCAGATAACATATGTATCCTCCCTTCAGACGCATGGCTTCAGTAATATCGTCTGAGCACCGATCATGAGCAATGGCCAGATAGACAATAAATTTACTGCCCAGTGACGAAGCTCCACGTGGACTGATTTGAATGTTTTTTTCTGCCAATTCTGCTACCACTTCCTCTTCACTGCGATGCCTGATATAGAGTGCCTTGCCGACATAAACCAATACGTCGTAGCCGAGGTTGGCACTGGGAGGTACAAGGTTGCACAATTGCTCGGAACGATGTTTACAATCGCACTTGCTGCATACCAGAATTACCTCACGCGCATAAAACTTGCCTATGTGTAATGTGGTTAAAATCCGTGGGCGTGTCTTCTGAACTTTCAATGCCCCACCACAGACAGAACATTTATCCAAAGAGGGTCTGAATTCAATAAGCCCAGGAGTTGGGAACAGGAGCATCGGCGATATGTTACCGATGAGCTTGTCGAGGTATTGCGAAAGACAACGTATCAATTCAAATGTGGTTTTTTTTATCACCAAGCCATGATGAAGAAAAAGATTCTCTATCGCCTCAGGTTCAATAAAAAGATTTTTCCCTTTGAGCTTATCTGCCAATTTCTCCAAGCTCAATTGTGGATACTTGATTTTCTCAACCAAAATCGCAATGGATTCAAACTCAGATGGGAGTCTTTTGGTCTGGCGCATCATTATACGGTTTTGTCGCTGTTGTGCGTGACGAGCCGGTTCTGAGGCAAAACACACATATCGCCCCTTATGCTTTTGACGCTTAATCTCAGGATGGTTATGAAAGTTCCAAAGGAATGAATTTGCTCTCAACCCGATAAGATCACCTGCCTCACGGGATGTGAGTCCGGCTTGGGATATTCGAACCAATTGAACAAATGTCTGTGTTAGTTGAGTTTCGCACTTTTTATTAGAAGAATCCCTTACGAAATAAGGACTTACAAATAATTTGGTAATTTATGCATGTTCGGTAAATCGCTCGAACATTACAAAAATAATTATATTGTCGTGAAATGGCTCATAAGCTTAAAATTACCCAATTTAACACAATTCAAAAAGTGCGAAAGTTAACTGTTAGATACCGAATCGGGAAAAGCAGGTTCCACGATAACGCCATAGGCCGTTGGCGTCGAATTTGGGAATATCCTCCAGAGTATAATACCGGCCATTGCGATTGTAACTCCTGATTGTTTTCAACTTGGTAAGTCGCCTCTGCACAGTTCGCTTTGAACAGTGCAGAGATAAAGCAAGCTCATCCAGTGTAACAATCTTTTTGCGACGGATTAATTTTGACTCCTTTTTACGTGAATTTTCCTGTGTTATGGCAATACATTCTTGCATGTCATGGTATAGTTATATTTCTTAGATTAAGGACTATACTACTATACACGAAAGACTATTGCCAATAAAAATCTTGTGAAAAAGGGGGAAATAGACCTGTAATCTATGGACAAAGCAAAAACTATACTCCACCAGATTCTAAGCCTCTCTTTGTAAACTACTTATCCAAAATAGGTTATATGAGCCCCAACCAAATTTTGCGGTAATAGAGAAAATGGCAACCATCCACTCAAATACGCCCGGCAGGACTCGAACCTGCGACCTACGGATTAGAAATCCGTTGCTCTGTCCAACTGAGCTACGGGCGCTTCATACCTAAGTGCTTTCAGTATAACAACTTTCTTGAAACGCTGTCAATGTTTCTCAACCTGCACAATGCAATTGCAACAGTTTTGCAACAGATTCTGACACAGCCCGCGGGCTGTTACCTGCCTCGCACGATGGACAATGTCATCCCGGACGCGAAGGTAGAATTTGTGCGTCGTCTCAAAATCCGCGTGGCCCGCGAGCTTCATTACGTCGTACTCGCTCATACCCTCTTTGAACCAGTTGCAGATGGCGGTCCTTCTGAGGTCGTGGAATTCACCTTCTTCAATGCTCGCTCGCTGCAGGATTTTTGTGAAGTCCCGGCCACAATAGCGATACGTTTGACTCTGCTCTTTCATCAGGTATCCTCATACCCGGGGACATACTGCAATTTGGCCAATCGCTCTGCCGACATCTTCCAGGGCAAAAAACACGTTAAGTCATCCGGGACTTGGCCCCGATTGTCCGCACAGGCCTGCAAGTACCGGGTCAACCATTTACGAGGATTGACATTCCAAAGCTTGAGCGTTTGAAAGATGCTAAACAGGCACGCGGTAAAATGACCACTGGCGACCGAGCCGGAACCATAGTAGTTTTTTCGCCCCAACGCCGCTATACGCATTCGTCTCTCGGCCTCACTGTTATCCATTGGAATCCTCGGATGATCCACAAAGACCATCAAGCCCTCCCGGTGTTCTCTAAGGCTATTTAGACGTTTGGCCCTTTCAGGATGCAAATAGGCTTCGGTCAATTCCGATTCGAATTGTTGTTTCATGGCATCAAGTGCTTCTCGCAGTGATTGGTCAGCCTTTGCAAACTCCGCCGAATCAATCTCATGCTTAACCCGCTGATTATTCAGATGAAAGATTTCACCGATTGAATCAACCCACGCCATAGCCCGAGCTTCGAGTTCACTAAAGCCATTGGCTGTATCCAAAAAGTCCCTTCTGACGTGAGTCC
>CAYUFX010000215.1:0-3935 GCA_964444135.1 uncultured Pirellulales bacterium
ACACCACCGGTTCCTGGGGCTATCAGCCGGCAAAGACGGGCGATTACACTTTCGGCGCGGCACAGATGTTTGAACGCGATGACTACGGCCCGGACTATATGCGCGGTATGAATCCCTGGCCACAGCTTTCTGGGGAAAAAGCCAATGAATTATTCGACCGAATGGGCGTGACGCTCAGAGAGGCTTTTGAGTATGCCCACGCCCTCAGCGTTAAAACCTGTGTGGGAACGGAAACACCGCTTATCATACCAGACATCGTAAAAGAGCGCATCAAAACTATGGGCAAGGACCCATCCGACCCGGCTGTGGTGCAGCAAGTTTACGAGGGTATGTTCCGGCGAATTACCAGAGCGTATCCGCTGGACTATTACTGGTTCTGGACGCCCGAAGGCTGGACCTGGGGTGATCCGAAAGATGAGCAGATTGAAGCTACGCTGACCGATTTCCACTCCGCGATTGCGGCAGCCAAAAAGGTCAAACCGCCTTTCACATTAGCTACCTGTGGCTGGGTTCTTGGGCCGCCAAAGGACAGAGCCTTGTTCGACAATTTCCTGCCGAAGGAAATGTCTGTAAGCTGTATCAACCGCAACGTCGGGTTTGCACCTGTCGAGCCCGGCTTCGCCCGTGTCAAGGGACGACCGAAGTGGGCCATTCCCTGGCTCGAGGACGACCCGGCATTGATTATCCCGCAGCTCTGGGCGGGCCGAATGAGGCGTGACGCTGCCGACGCATTAGCCTACGGATGCACGGGCTTGATGGGCATCCACTGGCGAACACGCATCCTCGGACCCAACGTCTCAGCACTGGCTCACGCCGCCTGGGAGCAGAAAAGATGGAACCCGGACTTCGGCAGGAAAATCAAACCACCGGAACCAAAACTTCCTGAGTCTCGGCAGGGCGGCAACGCCGCTCAGTTCCCCAGTAACTTGATAGCCGATACTCAAGAGGACCCGCTTTACCAAACGGTAATCTGGGATGTAAAAGGATATTCACTAAAGGTACCAAACGGGTCTTATACTGTAACTCTCAAGTTTTGTGAGCCCCACTACAACGCTGTGGACAAAAGAGTTTTTGGAGTTAAGCTGCAGAACAAGGCAGTTATTGACAAGCTGGACATCTTCGCTGAGGTCGGCAGAAACAGAGCACTGGATTACACATTCGAGGATGTGAAGGTAGCTGACGGCCTGTTGAGCATCGACTTTGTGAAGGTAGTAGAGTTTCCGTGCATCGCTGCTTTTGTTGTGCAGGGCCGGGACATTACAAGGAAAATCAACTGTGGCGGAACGGCTTACAAAGACTACGAGGCCGACCTGCCGGCTTCCGACTCCGATGACAGACCGCGAGACCTGCCGGTACACGATTTCTACGCCGACTGGGCCGTGACACAATTTGGGCCCGAAGTGGTTAAACCAATCGCCGAATTGTTCGCGAGTCTCGATGGAGGACCAATGGCAGCAGACGGAGGCCAGCAAGCCGCTAACCTGCCGCGGCCATCTACCTGGGTCAAAGGCCCCGGAGGCATCAAACCTGACGAAAGACCATGGGAACAGGTAAGCAAGGAATATGATTTTGTCGAGAAAATGGCCGGGCTGCGCCCGCAGGTCGAAGGGCAAGGCAATCTGGAGCGGTTCGACTACTGGCTGAACAACTTCAGTTATTTGAGGGTTGTTGGACAGGTCAATTGCACCTGGGCAGAATTCAATGCTGCAATGAAGAAGGTCAAAGACCAGAAGAGCACCGATGAACAGAAGCGATTAGCCCGTCAGCTCGCCCTGCCGCTCAGGAAAAAGCTCGTCGCTGAGGCTGCTGAAGTTCACCGGTATTTATTGGCGACCGTTACAACGAATGGGGCAATGGGTAATGTAACCAACTGGCAGCAGCATATAATGCCGACACTACTAACTGAGCCAGGGCAGGAGCTGGCCAAAATTCTTGGCGAAGATCTGCCGGCTGACGCAATACCTTCGAACAAATACGTTGGTTCATTGCGAATATTTTTACCGACAGTGCGCACCAGTCTGAACATCGGCGAGGACTTAAAGATTAAGATAATCATCCTGGCCCAGAATCCGCCCAAAGATACAGCCTTGTACTGGCGACCAATGGGTAAGGGCAATTATAACAGAATTACTCTCACACATATCGCACGTGGAGTATATTCTGTTAAGATTCCTGCCAACAAGATTAAAACCGATCTGGAGTATTACGTCGTGGCCGTCTCAACTGACGGTCGGCAGGTTTCTTTTCCTGCGACCGCACCGCATATCAATCAAACGGTAGTGGTCATTATTAATAAAGAGAGATTAAGATGAGCAAATTCGATTACACCCGTCGTCATTTCCTAAAGACTATAGGTCTGGGAGCTGCGGCTTTTGCCTTTCAGGGCTACAAGAGGACTACAAAACTCTTTGCCAATGAGGTGATGAATAACAAACCCAACATCGTTTTCATCTTAGTTGACGACCTTGGCTGGATAGACACCGGTTGTTATGGCAGGGACCCCGCCTTGCGGGAACCCAGGGACCCCGCCTTGCGGGAACCCAGCAAGTTCTACGAAACGCCGAATATCGACAGACTTGCCGCCGAGGGTATGCGGTTCACCGATGCTTACGCCGCCTGTGCAGTCTGTTCGCCGACCCGTGCGGCTGTGATGACAGGACGCTATCCGGCCCGCCTTGGCGTTACCGACTGGATTCGTGCCCGCTTCCAGGGAGGCAAAATTCCCGCAGACAAGAAGAACCCAACAGAATATGTCGGCGGCAAAAACAAGAAGCTGCTATGCCCACCCAACGCACTGTGGATGGAGCTTGAAGAAGTTACCATTGCCGAGGCACTCAAACCGGCAGGATATACTTCGTGCCACATCGGAAAGTGGCATTTAGGCGCAGACGATTGGTACCCGGACAAGCAGGGATTCGATTTCAACATCGGCGGCTGCGACTTCGGCCAGCCACCGAGCTATTTCGACCCGTATTCTCGAAAGGGCCAGGGACCAATCCCAACACTAAATCCTCGTCGCAAGGGTGAGTATCTAACTGACCGCGAAGCTGATGAGGCGGTTAAATTTATCCGCCGGCATAAAGATAAACCTTTTTTCCTCTATATGGCCCACTATGCTGTACATACACCAATCCAGGGCAAAGCCGATTTGGTCTCAAAGTACAAGGCGAAAAAGCCCACAAATCAGAAGAATCCGACATACGCAGCAATGGTTGAGAGTGTGGACGACGCCGTGGGTAAGATTTGTTCGGCGCTCGACGAACTTAACCTGGCCAAGAGGACAATCATTTTCTTCACCAGTGACAACGGCGGCCTTATGGGTGTAACGAGCAATGTCCCCCTGCGTGCAGGAAAGGGCTATCCGTATGAAGGTGGTATCCGCGAGCCTTTAATTGTACGTTGGCTTAAGGTTATAAAACCCGGCACAGTCAGCCACGAACCGGTAACCAGTGTCGATTACTTTCCGACCATTTGTCAGGCCGCCGGTGTTCCGCTGCCGCGCGACCGTGACATCGATGGTATCTCGCTTCTTGGGCACCTAAAATCCTCCGGCATCCAAAAACTGAACCGTGATACCCTCTTCTGGCACTTCCCACACTATCGCGGCAACATTGTGCCCTACAGCATTATTCGAGAAGGTAACTGGAAGCTTATCAAAAGATATGATACTTCGGCAAGTTCAGTAGAGCCAGGCAAAACTTTCGAGCTGTATAACCTAAAGGGAGATTTATCCGAAAGCAACGACCTCTCAGAGGTACTGCCGGAAAAAGTCAGGCGTCTCAATGCCAAATTAACCAGATGGCTGCGAATTACGCGCGCCAAATTGCCCATACCGAATCCGGACTATGAACCCGAAAATAGCGTGTCTAAAAAGTGAGTTTAACATTCTATACGTATTGTCATTCCGACCGAAGCCCCCGTTCTTGCTTTCGCAA
>CAYUFX010000216.1:0-3840 GCA_964444135.1 uncultured Pirellulales bacterium
GGAATCTACAAAATGCCTTCGCAGCATAAGTGCCAGAAAATGATTTCACACCCAGGAAAATTGCTTGATAAGTTAGAACTTGACCAGAAACAGCTTGAGGGTATAAACAATATTTACTTTTTGATGGCTCCACAGTTTACCAGTAAGAAGCTTCGGATAATCCTTCACTTTGCTGGTACCATTTCCTTTATCCTTACTCCCATTGTTTTTATTGTCCTTTTCGTGCTCTCTCAATTCTTTGGTTTCTCCTTTTGGATAGTTCTATCTTCTCTCGGGCTGCTAATAGTTCCGATCGCCAAATGGGCTTATTCTAAGTTTTTCAAAAAAGACCGGCTTAAGAAAGTTCTTCAAGAAATTAAGGAACACTTAAAAAATGTTGGAATAGATGTTCAAACAATTGTCTTCGGCCACACTCATGACCCTGACATAAGAATAGTTGCTTCAGATTGTAAGTATTTCAATACCGGTACTTGGACCACAGTATTTAGTGAAGAAGAGAGAATCATCAGGGAAGCAAAACAGTTCGCCTTTGTTTGGATTAAAGAGGAAGAGGGGAAGCCCCAAGCAACACTAAATCGGTGGAATGATAGCCTGAAGCAACCTGAAAAATTAATTTTATTTGAGCCGAAGCCTTAGAATAACGACAATCATCGACCGAATTGCAGGATAATTCATGGTCGCGAGATGCCAAGGAAATGGTAGTCTCATGAGGAAGCATCTGCTGAATTGATTCCCCGTAGTGTCTGTAAACCATAAGATAAAATGGGTCAGGGCAAACGCATGCTTCTTTAGAAAATAGGAGTCTGGAAATGAGTATCTTAAAGGGCGTAGGATTGCAGTTTGAGGAATCAATGTCCGGATATTTGGGCAAGGGCGAGACCGATCCCAGCAAAGGAGCTGCCGTGGGGAAACGCCAGGAAACCAAAATCCGGTTTGATGTGCTGATCACGATATCTGACTTGAATCGCTTTCTCAAGGTATCCCAACACGAGGCAGAGTTGTCGGGAACGGTTACCTGCGATGTGATAGGTGGCACATTTGCAATATTTGATGGGACCTTTAATCTTTTCTCACTTGACCCGGAGATGGGCATGCGACAAATGGTCTATTCCTTCAGATTCAGGGATACGGATGGCCGGACATATTATTTTCACGGCCACAAGGAGATCCAGGACGACCCTGGCAAGCTCGACTTGGTAGAGGATATGACACGTTTATTCACAATCATATATCGCGGAGAGGATGAACAAGCTCCCATTTACGGTGCCGGCGAAATGTACTTCAAGCTTTCAGACGGTCCATCTATGATATCCTCAATGAAGGTGCTGGACGCTTCATCCCTTTGGCAAAAAGCTGCGGCTTATTCCGCATTTATTTCCTTTGCCTATGGTGCATTGCGGAATGAATATCTAAAGGACATACGTATTTTCTACGACACCAGGTACGAGAATCTTGTGCTTTCTGGTTTTATTCGTGACAAGGATGGAACAAAACCTTTCTTTTTTGTTTCAGGTATGCATGACAAGGGCTTTCCATGGGGTGATGGCGAGACATTCTGGGATATAATGCTCGTCGTCGGTGACAAAGAGGGTAGCTATCAGAGTTATTGTATCACTGACAGGATTTTGGAGGGTCTGGAATTGGATGTTGAGCACGGCACATATCGTTATAACGGCCCGCTCTTTGCAATAAAAGAAGGCTTTAAAACATCATTTTTGCAGATGCGCTCAAGCCCGGAACATCTTGTCAAATGCGAGGCGAAGTTAGAGATAGACTTTGAAGCCCGGTCGCATGACACAGTTCCCTTCCCATTTCCGGTTGTGGGCAGGCTGGTACGCAAGCTATCAAAGCCGTGGGTGGCACAATTACGTGAAGCACTGCCGGCAGAGTATCCCCTTGGTATACACATAACACCGCATACTGTAAATGTTCGTTCAGGCACACTTTTCATCAGCAAACCCGGTGATGATAGTGCGGCGACAAAAAGCTCCGAGTCATTGGAGATAATAGCTGACCGCACTTTTGGCGAAGCCGAAAGGTCTACTTTCCGCAACATTAAGGAACCAACATTACTGTATGGATACATTTGCGCCGTGCGGCCGGCAGCTCAGGCTGTACGGGTACAAATCCATAGTCGGACACTCCGCGACGAAAGAGAGCATTGGGGCAAGGACCGGCTGGACGCTTTCTTAGGCGCCATCGTCTCGCGCACCGCCTCCGCCGAAATGTTGATGGAAGGTGGCAGGCTGACCCTGAAACCGTTCGGTCGTAGGGATTATGAACCGACAAGCAATAAACTGTTTGTGAAGCTCGGTGACCCTCTTATCGAAATAAACAATGACCATTATCCGACCGCCGTTTTTCAGCGTCGCATAGTGAAGGTTCGGGACCCAAGTGGCGCCGAATGCCTGGCTCTGGAAGAGGATGTGTCGCGGATGCGGCTTGGGGCTATAGATTCGGACAAGAAAGTGACTGTAGCATCGATTAAGGATGAGAACAAATTTGTCGCTTTGGATAAGGCTCTGGAAAAAACGGGTTTTGATAATCTTGTGGAGGAACACCTGGCTGCCTCAAATAAGGCCCGAGCGGAATTCTCAATCGTGATTAAACCAAACTTTATGTTCGCCTATAACAAGAGGGATCAGTCAACCTACACCGATCCGGAGTTACTTGGGCACCTGGTCAAGCGACTGGCGCTTGCAGGCTTTGAGAATATCGCGGTCGTAGAGGCGCAGAGCACGTACGGTGAATACTTCGACCGACGCAGCGTGCGCGAGATGGCCCAGTATCTGAATTTTGACGAAAAAGTCGGCTACAAGGTCGTTGACATGACTGAGGATGCACATGAGCGTCGGCATCTCGGATCTCACCTGGGTAATCATCCGGTCTCAACTATCTGGCGCGATGCCGATTTTCGGATCTCTTTCGCTAAAAATAAGACGCATGCGTACGCGTACTACACTTTGACGCTCAAGAACATCTACGGTGCGCTGCCGCTGGCCAATAAGTTCAAGGAGTATCACTGCGCACGCGATATCTATCACACTGCCATTGAGTATTTAGCTGCCTTTCCCGTACATTTCGGGCTGGTGGACGCCTATTTGAGTGCGGATGGGCCTTTTGGCATCTTTGCCGACACCTGTCCCAATCCGACACATACCATTATCGCTGGAGAGGACCTCGTAGCTGTGGATTGGGTGGCGGCGACTCGAATGGGAATTGATCCTATGATTAGCCAATACATGCGTTTAGCGGTCAAGGCATTTGGGAAGCCTGAGATACAACTGGTTGGTGATGGGAGCATGTACAGGCCATGGTTGAATGTGCCCGCGGCTTTGACACTATTTACCCATAAGGGGGTAGATGCAGATTATTACTTCGGTAACCTGGTTTATACCTGTTGTGCCCAGATGGACGAAGCCCACTTTACACACAAAAGTAAAGCTATACACGTCCGATTACTGAGAAAGCTCAGTTTACCGTTGCGGCGTATGTTCTTTGTGCGCACCAATGAGAATCCGACCTGGACCAATCAATTAGCAAGTTGGGTGCTATACAAACTGGGTTACTGATAGTGTTTCCTTTACCTTAGGGACTTGTCCACCCGAAAAAACGTTAGTGTAAATATGTTTCTGTAAATTCGGTGTGAAGCATGCGTGTGGTGGAGCGGAGGCGAGCGTAGCGAGCCGAAGCGACAGCACACGCAAAAATCGCTTGAAAAAGCAGGGTCATGCCGTTCTCCTATTATAAGACTTTTTAACCCTTCTGCGAAATACACAAATCTATATTTTCTTGCAATCTCCTCCGCTTTGGTTAATATATAAACACCGTGTAAAAAGG
>CAYUFX010000217.1:0-3821 GCA_964444135.1 uncultured Pirellulales bacterium
TCGGTAGCTCTATCCAAACTTGCTTCTAGAACAATTCTTCCGGTTGAATCTATATAGCCATAGTTACCACCTATCTTGATCTGACCTAGCCCTTCAGCAAAACTTGAAGCTTCTTTAAACTGAGGGCTTATGACCATACTTCCACTTTTATCGATATAGCCCCACTTGCCCTCAACCTTAACTGCTGCCAGCCCTTCGGAAAACTCCAGGGCTTTATTAAACTGGGGCCCTACGACGACTTTCCCAGTCTTATCAATGTATCCCCATCTTTGTACAGGATTGCCCCCAGATCTAACAAGGGATACAACGGCCGCCACCCCTTCTGAGAAGTCCCCGCACCAAACGAATTGTGGCTCTATGACGAAATTCCCCGTTTTGTCTATATAGCCGTAGCCTGGGGCTTCAGCACCCTCGCAAACTGCTACCGCTAGACCTTCGGAAAATGGGCCGGCGTAGTAAAAATCCGGTTGGATGGCGATCTTCCCCTCCTTGTCAATGTAACCCCAGGGTGAGAAAATATCTGGATTTATTGCTGCTAGCCCTTCTTGGAAACCTTCAGCCCCATGGAAGCGAGGCTCTATTACGAATTTGAGAGTCTTATCAACATAGCCCCATTTACGATCAACCATTGCGGGAGCAAGCCCTTCGCTGAAAGCTCCGACCGCAGATACAAAAGGCGGAGAGAGGGAACGATCCAGCACTTCACCGAAAGCGTCGATAGCAACAACAAACCTATTGCCCATGCCCACGGTTATTAGGCCCACACCTTCTTGAAATCGCAGGGGGCGACAAGGATATTCAGCCGACCACAAGATGATAAATTTCCCCGATTTGTCAATGAATCCCTGGATGTCTCTATTCTCAGCTGGGAATAGAATATCCTTGTTACTGCTGGTAGATTCACGGTCAGGTTCTGCATCAGACTCCATACGAACTGTGCTCGACAAGGCCAGGTGTACATTGTGATTAATGTTCTCTGTAGCCCATAGCCTAATTGTCTTGTCGCCATGTACTGAGGCTATCCTCATGCCATCAGGACAGAATGCGAGATTATTTACGCCTTCGCCATCACTTTCTATAACCTCCAGGCAGCGTCCAGTGGTCAAGTCATATAGGGCAATCCTTCCCACCGTCCCATCGGCTAATGCAAGCAGTTTATTCACGGGCGACACAGCGGCTGTGCTGATTCTCCAGCTAGGTTGAAATCTCAGGACACGCTTTCCGCTTGTCATTTCCCATACCTGAACCTCTCTATCGGACGCTGAGATAATGTGGTTCCCATCAGCCGAAAAACCAACAAAGTGGCAGCGGTCACGCTTAGTCAGATTCGACGAATACTCGATGATCTTAACGCAGTCCCAGCAATCTAATATCCGCATTGGGAGCTGGCCGCCTCTGACAGACAGAACTTTCTGTTTGATGCCACCATATTTGCGGGCCTTCCGCCATATCTTGAGTAACGTATCGTCGCTTGCGGATACTAAGGATTTACCATCCGGAGATAACGCAATTGACCGAATTTCGCGTGTGTGGCCCACGATAAGATCGGTACATTCCCCCATATCCAAGTCATATATTTGAAGTGCCGGTGTGCCGCCCAATATTATGTGTTGTCCGTCTGGTGATACAGAAGCACACACTGATTCAAAGTCTCTAGGCAACTCAGTCCCAAAAGTCTTTAGGCAGCGACCCGTATTCGCATCCCATAATCCAATTACTCCTTCATCGTCGACAGAGACTATCTTATCACCTTCATAAGAAAAGATAATGGCCTCTATATCTATTGACTTGGAAGGTTTAATGGTCTTAAGGCATCGAGTGGCGATAACGTCCCAAATCCTAATAGTGCTCCAGTCGCTAGACGCAAGTAGTCTTCCGTTTCGAGAAAAAGCAACAGCGCGTACCTGCTCGGCATGCCCTCTCAGAGTTGAAATCAGATGAAAACCTGTGAATTTCCGATCTTCTTTTGTGTCAACCGCACCCCATTGTCTCATAGCTGGCTCGACTTCATTTCTGTAGTAAAAGCTCGTCTCATAACCGAGCAGCTTTTCTCCAGCTTGAGTATCATTGATATATTTTGCATAGGCTGGACAATTCTGTATAAGAAAGTTGGTGATTTTCGCTCCCAAGATAGCTTCATCAATGATTACCTTGTATTTGAAAGCATCTTTAACCTTTCCCAACAGTTGATGCGACATCGTCGCGCCGACTTCCTTAAGCTGCGAAACCAGGTCGCCAGCTCCTCCCGATGTTAAATACAATTGTCCCTGCAATACTTGAGAAGTGTTGGCTCTGCTCAGGCCGAACACAAGGTCCCGCTCAACCTGCTTGGCCTTTTCGTATGAGAAACTCCCTTTCCGCGTGTCGTCTGCTATAGTCTTTCTGGCTCTTTGCAGCGCATCAAGAGCAGACTGAATTGTCAGATAATTTACACCCTTCGCATACGTGACTGGGTCCTTCAAAAACGCCTTGGCTGCTGATATAGCTGCAGCTTCAGCTACTGTCTTGCCAACAGAGGTACCTCCGCTCAATGCCACGAGTATCGCTTCACATAACGCTCTGGCAGAAATATCCCGCAGAAAGAGAACGGCGTCTGAAAGATACGACATGCTTAATGTTGTCTGTAACTCAGCAATTGACCAATCCAACTGCTGCAACCGCAACGAATCATTTGATTCTGTTTGAGTCAGGCGGTAAACGTGTTGGACGAGGAAGATTTTCTTTAATATAGCCGCATCTCGTACTATATGGCCGTCCGCGCTTTTCACAGCCAAATACTTCTGCTCCTCGTCCTCGATCATGCCAAGATGGTAGGTCTTGTTCTCAACCATTACGCGAACTGGTGGCGATACCCACTCGTGATGCGATGGGCTCTGGGTTTCTCGAGCAGCATATGCGCTGCAAGCCGAAATTATTAGAACGAGTAAAAAAACCAAAGATTTAATGCTTTTGAACATTTTCTGTCTCCCTAACAAGGCGGTTCAAATTTAACGCTGCGGCCAGCCAAAATCGGAGGGTGTTCAATTGAGGCACCCAAATCAGCCAGTCAACATCGAACCGCCATAAACAGCTACAAATCCTCAAACACTCTCTCCATTACATGGATGAGTTATTAGATAAGTTAGACACAAAGATAAATTCAATTATATTTATATGAAACCAAACATACGAACTTAAGGCTCCGACTCACGTTTACCGAAAAATGCCTTTAGAAGTCCTGCTGAGAAAAGTACTGGCCCGGCTACTACTCCAACTAGAGCTCCTATTGAGATAAGACCGGCAATCAAAGAACCAAATAGACCAGTACCAATTTTCTCTGCATCATTAGCTGTAACCACAACCTCCTTTTCTTCAGCACTCTCTGATATTCGGTCCTTTATGTAGTTTCCAGTTTCCTTTACCATAGAGAAGAAGTCTCTTACGGAACCCAGGTGCAGTAAGTACAAACTTGCTCCAAAACATGCCAAGCCAAGTAAGGAAAGCAATATCCACCTGACAAATCGAGAAGTTTTTTGCAGCTTAATATGTCGAGGTTCTTTACCTTCGGTACGTTTTTGCATCTCAGATTTTAAATGCTGCACCTCCTCCCATAAGCGGCGTTTTTCGAGTTCGTCATGGATTATTTCACGCGCTTCTGGTTTGTAATCTGAGTCGCCAGCAAGCCAAGCTCGCACAACTTCCTCGTCGCTCGCTTCCTCCCAACTTTGTCGCATAAACTCATTATCGATCATCCTTCCGATCCCTTAGGCTACCATTCCGCTTATCTCTAGTCCCAAAACAAGCGAGTTCTCTCAGGCTTCCACGCAGTAGAGCCGAAGATT
>CAYUFX010000218.1:0-3799 GCA_964444135.1 uncultured Pirellulales bacterium
CTGGGACCTGCGAAAACGGGCTGCATAGCCCTGCCAGAATATCTGGTCGCACCCATGAAGTGAACCTCGGACATTTTTATCGAATTGTCTTGAAATTTTACCTGTTTTATGGTATAATACTCATCTAAATATGATATAGTATTTCATATAGCGGAGAACCGCACGTTTTCGTATCAGCAGATACACGCCAAAAAGCATTATCTGTCAAGACAGACAAGGTTTTGAACATTTAAATTTGTGTAATTTGGATTTGTTTCGAATTTCGGATTTAGTATTTCTGATTTCAAACTGCCAAATGCAACCTTGGGCTACTATCTATGCAATACGCAATACGCGATACGCAATACGCAATACGCAATACGAGCATCTGCCCTTTACATCTGTCGAGAACCCTCTACAAATCGACCTTTTTATGCAAAACAAACCCAATTCACTAAATGTCCAAATTTACATAAATATCTATGATACAAAGACATATAAAAATAAAACCGCCTCAGGCTCCAGAAAAAAACAAACCCAATCAAACCCAATCTCCAAAATGCCCAAAATGAACGCAAATTCAATATTAACAAAGGATTATGAAAGAAATGACATTTTCGCAGTCTCAGAAAACAAAGCCAAAACAAACCCAAACAAAGCCTGTCCTGAGCGCATTGAGTTTACCCTGAGTGTAATCGAAGGGAATGGGCCAATTTCCCCAACACCAAAATGAACACAAGCGTCTTTTCACAAAGGATTATGAGAATGAAGCCGCCTTTCGGCGGGCCCAAATCTTGGGAGTATGCACAGCCACACTGCTTCATTTTTCTTGTGTTCAGCAATTTTTGGCTAATACTATATATAGTATATTGCCTACTTTCACCAGACAGACCTTGGCGCCTGTCTGGAGTGTTAAGATGGGTCTTCTGCAAGGCTGCTTTTTTAGTATTGGTAAGATGGTTTATGCCGCGAATTAGTATAACTTTCGTCTTTCGCAAAAGTTAGCTGAGTACCAAACTTTTCTAAAGTTTTAAGACCATTATTGTCGATACCTGTCTTAGAAGGTTATTTTGGGCCTCCTAAGGGATTAAGGGGACACACAAGATATAGTGGTTATTGGCTTTGAGGTGGGAAAAGGATGTTTTCACCTCGAAGCCTGTCATGCAAGGTAGTCTGAATGCCCGATTTCGATTCCAGAGGCCGTTTTAAGGGTGAAAATCGCAAAGTGAATCCTGTCGAAGATAGCCTTGCTCCGGATAAGGATTTGATTATGGAGCAGATTCTTGAAAATATCAATACTACGCCTATTGGTCAGGTGTTAAAAAAGATTGCTTCGCTGCCGGAGGTCCGCAAAGAGAAAGTTCTCGACGTCCGCAAGCAGCTTACAGAAGGTAAATACGATTTCAACGAGCATTTGGATGTTGCTCTCGATAAGGTTCTTGAGGACCTTACTACATAGGAGGGCTGTTTTTTCGCCAAGTCTGATAGATAATTGAGGGGTGGTTGAGTCTCAATAGGTGTCTGGTTAGTAGCGTATTTGTATCCGGCTTTTTGTCTTTAGATTCCCATTTTACGATTTACTGCAAAATGGATTTCCTTTAACTACGAGACTATTTCAGGAACGTCATCGTCCGGCTCATCCAGATCGATTGGTTTGTAGCCGGGCTGCTTTGATTTTTCCATCTCTTCTTTGAAAGCGGCAGTAACTTTTTGCTGAATTCTTTTTCTGCATTCGGAATTGATCGGATGGGCGATATCGGCGTGCAGCTTCATTCTGCCTTTGAAATCCTTTTTTGCCCTGTTTTCCTGGAGAGCCCCTCCGCAGTTATTACAGTATTTAGCTCTGAGATGGTTTTTGCCTCCGCACTTTTCACAGTGGTCGCTCATTTTCCTGGATGGCATAGCGACGAAGTAGCCATTCGTACCTTCGATGACCTTGATGTCGCGAACCACAAACTCATTGTCCATCGTTATTGAGCAAAAAGCTTTTAACCTGTCATCTTTGTTGCTAACCAATTTGACTCTGACCTCAGTGATTTTCATTTTTTTTGCCTCACTTAAAAGTTTACCATCTATTGCTACTGGCGATAATGCTTTGGCAACCGATTTTTTCTTTAAGTTTGTGTTTGTATTTCCCGGCTATCTCTTCATCTCCGCTCTCGATGATAAAAAACAATGCTGGACCACTACCACTCAGGCAGCAAGGCCCGATACCGAACGATTCAATTTTTTCTTTCAGTTCGGCAAGACCTTCTACCAAACTGAAACTGCTTTTCCACAGCATATTTGCGCACATCTTTACTACTAAATCAATCCTGTTTTTTTTGATATGGGTGTTTATTTTAGCGCTGAGCTTTTCATAGAGGGGCTGATTGTGTTCGTAATTGTCGTAAACCTTTTTGGTAGAAACACTTACGTCTGGTAATATCAAAATAGCAAGAAAGTTAAAAAAAAATTTTAATTTTTTTATTTTTTCGCCTTTTCCTGTACAAAACGCCAATGGCCCACCCAAAAAGAAGGCTACATCACTGCCCAATCGGGGCGCCAGCTTGGCGAGCCGGCGATTAGGAAGTTGTAACTTTAGGTATTGGTTTAGCCCGATAAGAGTTGCTGCTGCATCGCTGCTTGCCGAGCCGAGCCCTGAGCCGGCGGGGATATTCTTTGTCAGGGTGATTTTGATGTCGGCCCACTGACCGTAACTATTCATGAAAAGTTTGGCAGCCTGGTAAATAAGGTTTTTTTCACCTTCCGGTGCCCAATGTGGACCTTGGCAGATAAGCTCGATGCCGGCTTTTTGGCCCGGTTCGATGAGGATTTCATCGTACCAGTTGACCTTGGCCATTATTGTTTCTAATTCGTGGAAGCCATCCGGACGTTTGCCCACTATGAGCAGAGACAAATTAATTTTGGCAGGCGCTCGAACCAATAATCCATCGCCAACGGTTTCAAATTGTTCTTTATCCACCATATCTGCTAATTCAGATTATAATAGAGGAATTTAATTCTGTGTATAGAAAAGCTGCATTGTTCCTAAATTAGACGCAAATGCATTCAATATCAGGATTCTACAAAACAAAGTCGGTCGAATTGCCTGGGATAGGTGGGTTTCGATTATTGAAACTGTCGTGTCAATCTTCACCGAGGGATTCTATGTCCGCCAGGTCTTTTTTTCTTCCGAGGGCTTTTTTATTGGCAAGGAATTCCTTACGGCCAAGGAAATAGACCGGCACGTCACTATAATCTCCTTCTACCCTGCCTGAGTAGGCTTGCTGCCAGGAAACAGCCGTTAGCGAGGTAATCAAATCTACACGAACAGGGGGAACACCAAGCTGGATGACTTTGTCCGGCTGCTGGAAATCTGATGCGTCCAAATCTAAAGAGCCGAATCCGAATTCTTTAAGGGCAGCTAAAATTCTCTCGGCGTTTTTGGGATCTGGTTTTACAAAGATATCAATATCGCCGGTGAACCGAGGGGCCCCATGGAAAGCGAGTGCATAAGCCCCGACAATAACGTAATCCACATTATGAGCGTTTAACAACGCGAGCAGTTCTTTGAAGTCCGGCTGAATTTCCATAATATTGACTTCTTAAATAATCTACAGCTTCGATACGCTGCTGTGGGGTCTTACTCAACCAGTAGTTCAGGTCATCCTTGACCTTACACCAGTCCTGCAAATTACACTTTGTAACAACCTTCTCAATCATAACAATATGCTAAAACAATTGCTCCGCACAGTAAAGGATAATTTAGAATCTTCAAGCCCGCTGGCATGACACCAAAAAACTGTACCATTGAGAATTAGAGGGTATCCGATAAAAT
>CAYUFX010000219.1:0-3776 GCA_964444135.1 uncultured Pirellulales bacterium
CATAAGGTCAGTATACAAAGGCACTTAAAAAGCGCCAGAAAAAAATCCCACACCCCAACTAAGTCCATTTTTGAAATTTCTTGGACCAGCCCTGCCGGCATACAAGGGCCGGTACACGCGCACGAAACATGCCAGACTGATACCAAAATGACACTTTTTAGTGATATTTACCAAATCGCTCCTCGAAAGAGTTGACAGACAGTGTGAAAAGTTGTTATATTTCAAGAACTTATGGATTTTTGCGCCCGTAGCTCAATTGGATAGAGTCGCGGACTTCGAATCCGAAGGTTGCAGGTTCGAGTCCTGCCGGGCGCGTTTAGTAACGTTATGGCTGACAAGTACTGCTATGAGGCCATTCTCGTCAAGCACAAAGGAACCTCAAAAACATAGTTTTTTAGTTGCTATTTCTAACGCACAGAATCTACTCCTGCAGAGTCATTCCTGAATTCCGATTATACAGCAACTTATTCTGCTATACATGCTTTGGGCTATCTGCCCTGCACCAATTTGCACCAGTTTTCGACTCAAGAGTTTACGCCTTTCAGGGTATGTCGACAACATTTCTCTAATAGCTCCCGGCTCACTCGATGAGTGACAGCTCGCCTTGCACGTGTGACCAGATCGTCTGCCACAGCCAAATAAAATTTGTGCGTCGTCTCAAAATTGGCATGTCCGGCAAGTGTCATTACATCATATTCGCTTAGCCCCTGGCGGAACCAGTTAGTGATGGCTGTCTTGCGGATATCATGGAATGTTCCTTTGTCTACACGGGCCTTGGTCCGTATCTTTTCTAACTGCCGCGATAAATTGTTAATCACGTTGTCTTTCGCACTCAATAGGGTCCATTTGCCCCTCAGACGCAATTGTTGCTGGATATGGTCATACCGCTGCGGTGGAACAAAAACATAAGGATACCCCTCAGGCCTTCGGTTCTGAAGGTCAATTAACAATTGGCCCACATCTTCTGTTAGGGGAAGAAATCGACGGTCCGTATCCTTTATCCGCCACTCCCATGTTTCATCAGTGTTCTTCTTCGGGCCGACTTCGACAACCATCTGATCAAAGTCAATATTACTCCACACAAGATTGAGCAACTCACTTCTTCGCATACCTGTTGTCAATGCGAGAGTAATAATTAAGTCCCACTCCAAAACAGATTCATTCTGCACTTACGATGCTGTTCTTAACATACGATCGACTTCGTCAGGATTATAAATCCTTATCTTTTGCTTTGGGATCTTCGGCACTCTGATATACTTGAAAGGATTCTCATCCAGTTGCTTGCGTTCAACTGCCAATTGATATAGTCTCTTCAGCCCGCTCAGCTTCTTACCCACTGTAGCATGACTGTCTCCTTGATCGAGGCGAGCTTGCCGAAACAGTTCTCCGTGCATTTGCTGAATACGTTTGTAGTCGATATTACCGACGACTTTGATTAGATCTGTCATTGCCGATTTATAATCTTTCCGGGTGCTTTTCCTAATCTGGTCACTGGTTCTCACCAAGCTGTCCCTCACAAAATCTTTAAGCCTCATAGAACCTGTTTCAACGTAACCCATCTTCAGCTCTTTCTCTTTTTTCGCACGTTGTTTTTCGGCCTTCCGCTTATCCGAATGACCAAGGTTTTCCCATCTTCGTTTCCCGTGTCTATTAGTGTACTGTAACACGTAAGTAAACCTGCTGCCATCACTCGATGGTCTTTTGTTGAGCCTTACCAGTATTCGCATTTTTTACCTCCTTTCTAATGCTGGCTCTGGCTCATGTAATCCGAGCCAGATTATAGCTGAGCATTTGCAGGAGCGCAACATAATTATTTTCCATTCGTAGTTTTGCTCCTAATCCACTCCTTGACCGCTTCTCGTGGATAAAGCAGCTTTCCGCATATGTGGATTCTCTGCAGGTCATGCATCCGCTTTAGATTTTCGATGACATTGTGGTAGTCTTGGGATTTGCTAATCTTGGGTATACGTAAAAACACAATAAGCTCTTCCTCAGTCAGCAGCTCAGGACAAGGTATAAAACCTCCGTTACCACCAGTTAATACTGCAGTAGCTATTAAATCAGTAAACACCTTGGGCCTTTCCGTCAATTTTCCGTTATTGCTTTCTGATAAGTGCTTTTTCATAATCACGCATCAACTCTTGCCCAGCCAAATTACGCCTGCATCATCTCGTCTAATTCGAGCGGCATCCTCTTCTGTTAGCCGTGACGGATACAGCAGAAACCTCAAACGACTAATATCAGACTGCTTACGTACGCTTCGCTGTACATTAGAAATCAACTGCGTCGCATATTGGGACCAGCCTTTTTGATTGCGTATACTTTTTATGGCGTCAGCTTCATCCTTATAGCCGTTTTTAGCCAAGGCCTCCTGGGTTACTTTCAATCCAGGTCCACGTGTATTGACCGGCTCAGCAAATATCTCGCTAGCTCCATAATCAACAGCAGACTTGACTAACTGATCAATTTGGTCCGGGGAATCGGCAACGCCGGGAAGTAATGGGCAAAGCATTGCATAGGTATGAAAGCCACGTTGATAAGCCTCGTTCATAACAGCTATCCGATCTGAAATCAAAGAGGCATTCGGCTCAATAATGGCTGTTTGACCGGCTTTATACGGAGTTGAGGTAATACTCATACTGAACAATAGGCGGTCTGAATGCCGTTCGATAACATCAAAATCTTTTGCTACAACAGCATTCTTTGTCAGGATTCGGACGGTCCAGTCCGATTGAGAAAGGATCGCTTCCAAACACCGCCTGCCGATATCATACTGTACGGCTTCTTGTGCCCAGGCATCACCAAAGGTGCAAAGCTGCACCATACCCCGGTGGCGCTTTCGACAGGCATCGCGTGCCACTCGATTTGGCGTGTCCGGGTCAACTATAGCGTAGCCCGACGAAAACGGATTCTTGCCAATCTGAGCGAACGCCGGATGCATTCGTAGCAAGCTTGACATATAGCAATAAAGACAGCCATTGCCACACTTAATCCCGCAAGTTAAACCGAACAAAGCCAGTAGCTTTTTCTCGAAATCAATCGTACGGGCGATGCCGGTTTTCAACGAACAGTGGTATTCTTCCATAATTATTTTCTCCAATTATTTGATTACTTTTACATTTAAGAAGAAAACGGCGTATAAGCAGTTGCGGTTTCTTCATCTATCACAAAATCTCCAAAAACCGATGAAGCTTCTTTTTTCATGATACGAAGCATTTGTAGAGCGACTTCCCTGATCTCCCACTGAGCATGCATGTCACACCTGACACAGAAGATATGCCTCAGCTCGCGGAAGTTGGCCGACAGTACGATCTCGCTCTGGACGGCATTGGGCAGTACGAACCGAGCTTCCTCATTTTTGATGCCCAGTTTCTGAAGTTTACAGTAAGCGTTTTTAGCATCAGCCATAAACTCTTCAAATAACTTATGCGCCTGAGTTTTTTCCCTGATGGATCCAGGCTCAACAAAAGCGAAGTTTTTTTCATTTACATATCTCTGAGACCGCTGAGAAAAGGCACATAACCGGTGTCGAACAAGTTGATGGGTAAAACTTCTCGAGACTCCCGTGATTCTGAAAGTAGCGTAAGCATGCTCCAAGATAGAATGATGTCCGTTCTTGATAATTCTATAGATAAAGTTCTTTTCGCGGGCTGGTTGAGTCTTTGGCGTAGAACAATAACATGTTCTACCGGCCTTCTCGATTACTGCCTCAGCGTTTGGCGTAATGGCAGAAGATAAGGCCTTTCTTCCTCAAGGAGCTCTCCTACGGATTTGCC
>CAYUFX010000220.1:0-3772 GCA_964444135.1 uncultured Pirellulales bacterium
TTGTTTTGTGTGCGCTGGCGATGTCGGTGGGATGGGGCTTCCGGGGCGATTACGGGCATGAGGCCGGTGCCATGGTGCCGGGTGCACTGCTGGGATTGTCAATTTGCCTGGCCTCAGGTCGGCCTGACTGGTGGCGGCGCTCGAGCATTATGGCAATGTGCGGGGCGATAGGCTGGGCATTAGGAGGGCAGATAAGCTACGGCCGGATTACCGGCTACACAGCAAGTTCCTCCCTGCCGGATGTTGTATATGGCTATGCTTGTCTGTTCGTGATTGGAGGACTCTGGGCCGGCATCGGCTCGGCCTTACTCGCGCTGAGCGTTACTAAACCGAGGTCGTATCTGGAACGGTTTGCAGGCCCCTTGGTAGTGCTGTGGGTAACCTGGCTGATAATGGACCTGAGCGGATTGACCGCGTGGATGGTTGATAATTGGTATCTGAATGATACTGACTGGGTCGCAGCTCTCTCAGCTTTGGTCGTGGCCTGTATATACGCACTTGCTGTTCCCCGCAGCCGGACGGCGTGTGGATTAATCATTGTGCTGGCCGTCGGTTGGTGGGTGGGCTATGCGCTTTTAACCGGGCTTCTTGGTCTGCATATGACCCCGCCGCGTAGTGACAACTGGTCGGGCTGCGTTGGGCTGTTCACTGCGTTGGTGATTTATCTGATGCGCCAAAATGATAGGGCCACCTTGAAGCTGGCCCTTTATGGTTTTTTAATTGGCGGCGTTGGCTTTGCCTTGGGTGATTTTGTCAACATGCTCGGAAGGGCACAGTGGGGACCAATCCGTCATTACCAGGCACTGCAGGGCCTGGACTACTGGAAATGGATGGAACAGCTATTTGGACTCATCATGGGGCTTGGCATAGGTTTGGCCTTTCTGCGATATGTAAGACCAAAGCTTGCCTCAGCAGAGGAAGATGAGGATGGCGGCAAGCCCCGCCCTTACGCAAAGGGCGAGGGCAGGCTGAATATCGTGGCATTATTATTTCTTCTCTTAGTTATGATGTGGAGCAACCTCTTCAAGAATGTTCGCAATTGGGCGAAGGGTGGCCACATCCCTGAACACTTTTTTGGCCTCCAGACGGAATGGTGGTTTCTTTTAGTTGGGCTTATGCTCTCGGCAATAGTATTGGTAGCAATCATTCGGTACCATCGTCAGGAATTGCCTTTGGCGCCGTCCAGTGCGTTCGGACGAGGTCAACTTTTGTTCCTCATTATTCTTTGGGTTGCTATTGCCGCTGCCTTCATGCAGGCGTTTCCCGGAATGAATAATAAAGGAGTATTTTTTGTGCATGTGACTTTCTGGCTCACTGGGGCGATTTGTTCACTGCTCGTATTGAGTTTGCCTTGCACACACAAACCGCAGACCGAACAACAATTCAACCCGTCCGATTCTTATTGGAGGCTCGGTAAGAAATATTGGCTGATTTGGTTGGTTATTCCTATCGTAATTTTTCTGATAGCGTATCTGACCGTTGCATCACATGACGAACCATTGCCCGGCAGCCATCTTCGTTTTGTGACTCCCGAAAAGACAATTCAAGAGCCGCTCAGATAATACATTTCTGCACAATCTTATTAAAAACACCTGTCAATGTAATAATCCAGAGATTCTCCTTGACGAAAAGATGACCAATTTGGTATAAAATAGTCTTGGGGCTCTGTGGATTTTGGCTTTCTCGTCCACAGAATCCTTGTTGTTATCTGATGAAGGAGTTACTACCGAAGGAAGGAGGTACTGCCAAGTGGTAAAACATTATCCTGAGTGAGCACTTTGTCTGTAAAAAGTGCAGGTTTTTATCGGTCGTTTTTATTTCAACTTTTTTTGAAGGAGGATTATTATGTCTAAAAAATTGATTTTTCTGATTTATTTTGTTTTGGTGTTGTGCTTAGTTGGAACAAGCACAGCCCAAAATATTGACCCAAGCCTTGTCGGCTGGTGGACGTTCGATGATGGTTCCGGCACAGTCGCCAAGGACCTCAGCGGCAACGGCGCGGACGCGACGTTTTTCGGCGAGCCGACGTGGGGCACGGAGGCCGGCCACGGAGGCATACTCTTGTTTGACGGGACTACGGCAACCCCCGAATATGTTTTGATGGACGGGTCCTATCAGGTACCGGTGTACACGATTACTCTGTGGTTTCGAGTCGAGGACGGCTCGGGCCAAAGAGACATCTTTTCTGCTTACGCACCCGGCGTACAGCACGGTATTCTGCTTGAGCTCGGCGGAGACGGCACCCTGCGCTATTTGCACCGGTATCCCCTGGGTACCGGCGGAGGCACCAATATCTACACTTCCACTACGTACGGCGATGGTGCGTGGTATCACGCGGCGATGGTCAAGTCGGTGAACACGATAGCGCTATACATCAATGGGGAGCTGGTGGATTCAGTAGCTGATACCAGTAAGTTCAATCCCGGTGACACATTTGGAGTGGTCTTGGGCATCCTTGACCATGAGAGAGCTCCTGATCGGCTCTTCCCAGGCGCAATGGACGACGTCCGTATCTACGACCGGCCGATGTCACAGGAAGAGATTCAGGCCATTATGGAAGCCGAGCCATGGCCCTATGCCTGGGGACCCATTCCGGCTGATGGTGGTCTCCATCCGGATACATGGGTGAATCTTGGCTGGTTGCCGGGACCTTTTGCCGTCTCGCATGATGTGTACTTCGGCGACAATTTCGACGATGTGAATGATGGCGCCGAAAGCGCATTTCAGGATAACCAGGACGTGACGTTTTTGGTTGCAGGCTTTCCCGGATTTGCTTATCCGGACGGTCTGGTTCCAGGCACAACATATTACTGGCGGATTGACGAAGTTAATGACACCAACCCGAATAGTCCTTGGAAGGGCGATGTCTGGAGCTTTTTGGTTCCTCCCAAAATAGCCTATGAGCCCGAGCCTGCTGATGGTGCTAAATTCATAGGCCCGGATGTACAGCTTAGCTGGACGGCGGGTTACGGTGCAAAATTGCACACCATATATTTCGGTGACAACTTTGACGATGTCAACAATGCCGCCGGGGGGCTTCCACAGGGAATCACAACCTATACTCCCGGTCCACTTGAATCGGGTAAGACTTACTATTGGCGGGTCGATGAGTTCGATGCCGTCACCACCTACAAAGGTGATGTATGGAGCTTTACGACGGCAGGCCCCGGTGGAGGTGTGCGGGCAGACTACTTCAAGAGCAGAAACTTATTGAATCTTGCGCTGACTCGTGTTGACCCTCAAATCAACTTTAACTGGGACGGCGCGCCGGATGAGGCTGTCGGTGAGGATAATTTCTCGGTCAGATGGACCGGCGAAGTGGAGGCGGCATTTACTGAGACCTACACCTTCTACACCAACAGCGATGACGGCGTGCGTTTGTGGGTGGACGGCCAGCAGTTTGTTGATAACTGGACTGTCCACACAAACACCGAAAACAGCGGTAATATTGACCTCGCTGCGGGGCAGACATACAGCGTTGTAATGGAGTATTATGATAACGAAGGTGTTGCCGTTGCTGAATTGCGCTGGTCGAGTCCCCGTACGCCGAAGGACTTTGTTCCACAGGGAGCACTATCGCTGCCTGTCAGGGCCAGCCGCTCGAAACCATCTAACGGCGCTGTGAATGTAAAGCAGATACAAATTCTTAGCTGGTCGCCGGGAGATTATACCGCTTCGCATGAAGTCTATTTCGGCACCGACCGGGAGGCCGTGCGCAATGCCGATACAGCTTCACCTGAATACAAAGGCAGCCGGAACCTTGGCTCCGAAA
>CAYUFX010000221.1:0-3649 GCA_964444135.1 uncultured Pirellulales bacterium
CTTACGGATGAACCGGCAAGAAGAAAACAGGAACATGGAAATCCAAGCGACTTCAGAGTAATGCAGCAATTCACATCCGAGCCATCTGCACGGCAATGGGAAAGGAGAATGCTTGCCAAGGGATATGAGGAAGATACCATCGGCAAAGGCTGGAAATATGGCTATACCTTTTCAATCCGACGTTAGTTCGTAGTTTATGGTTCAAATCCGCCGGAGCTGGGCTTTCGACCCACCTGAGGCCGGCAAAATCGCCGTCAAAGTAATAAACCACTGCGGCGACGAAGTCTTAAAAGTCTACGAAACCACACCGGCCGGCCCATTCACACCGTTTTGTATAACGAACTAAAGGAATTTTACCATCAGGACCCGTGACCTACTTTATTTGACAAATAAGGTTGTCAGAATCGATGGTCTTGAAATGGAATGGAATCTATGTATAATGTCCTTTCCTGTTAATGGAATAATGGATTTATAAATTAATACGTGGAGAATTTTTTTGATGGAAAATCATCGTAAGAGTAAGATAAAAAGGTATCGAAAAATGGGTTTTAGAGCTCGTGGACGAACCAAAGACGGCCGCAAGATATTCAACAGAAAACGCAGGGCAGGACGTTCAATTAATTACGTTTAGAATCTATTAATTTCAAAAGAACAGGCTTCTTTATTCAGGAATCACAACGTTCAATCTTTGATGAGCTGAACAGACGAAAAAAGCCTCATAAAAAGAAAAAATAGATTTGCACAGCGTCCACAAAGGCCTTGACACGAAATAAAAGCCCCCGGCACAGGTCCAGGGGCTAATTATTCAAGCGACAGTTAAGACGACCCTTCGAGCCATTCGGTTGCGCTCCCAACTTCGCTAAAGCTTCGGAGGGCAAGCAGGGCAAGCTTTTTTCGCTCAGGACTTCCAATTTACTCTGGTTTGCGATTGGCGATTTTATTTGAGGGTGTAAAAAAAGGATGCAGAAATGAAAAGATTTTACTTGACGGGGAAACGGCTTATTTGGTATAAAAACAATAGTGAAGTTTGTGCTTATGGAGCGCCTATTCTAAGCGAAAAAAGCTTGCTTTGGGCCCATTCGGCTGCCCCTTCGGCTGCGCTCAGGGCTTCGGATAGTTCAGGGTAAACTCTGCCGAAGGGTCGAATGGGCAGGTATTTGTGTATTTTTGGTTTTCCAGCCTGTCTCGGCTTGGTCGTCAAGGCCGAGCGAGTCGGAGCGGGGCCGAGCCAAGACGGTCGGTCGCAATTTTTGCGGTTTTTTTGAGAGTTTTGCAAAATTGAAGGTTAGGCATATATTATTTAAGAAAATCATTTTTTTCATTTTTTTAAATAATCCTATAACTGTTTATTTTGCAAGAGCTTATTGTTTGAAAAGAAAAAAACAAAACAACGTTTTTTTCTTTCCAAAGTATGCCTAACCTTCAATTTTGCAGAAGCCTTGGTTTTTGATAAAGGAGGAGCTATTATGTGTGGTATGTGAAGCTGTAGTGGAACATCTTGTGCTTCACAGTGAAAATATTTTACATTTTAATTAACAATCTAATTTTATTTTTTGAAGGAGGATTATTATGTACAGGAAATTTTCATTTATAGTTGTGGTGGTGTGCACCCTGCTATTTGGTGGAATGGCACAGGCGGCCGGGCTTGATATTACGGCACCAGGGGATACCGTCCAGGGTGTTCCGAACGATAACGATTGGCCGAGTAATGAATCACCTCCGCTGGCGATCGATGATAACACCGCGACGAAGTATCTGCATTTCAAAGGATTTACTCAGTCCACAGGTTTCCAGGTTACACCATCAGCCAGCCAGACTATTGTTGTTGGACTGACTTTCACCACGGCGAATGACGCGGTAGAGCGTGATCCGGTTGGATTTGAACTCTATGGTTCTAATGTGAGCATAAACGGGCCTTATACGTTGATAGCCAGCGGCAATATCGTCGATTTCAGCCAAACGGCGGCGTGGCCGCGCTTCACAATGAACGAAACACCGATTTTGTTTGATAATGATGTAGCATACGATCACTATCAAGTTCTATTCACAGGCGTTCGGAACCCGGCAAGTGCGAATAGTATGCAGATATCCGAAGTTGAACTATTAGGGATGAGCCTAATCTCCTTGAGCCCCGAGCCGGCTGATGGTGTGATGCTTCGAGATACGTGGGTGAGCCTCGGCTGGACGGCGGGAGATTTTGCGGCCTCGCACGATGTGTACTTAGGCGAGAATTATGATGATGTGGATGCCGGTACCGGCGATACGTTCCAGGGCAACCAGACCGTAACGTATTTTACTATTGGCTTCCCGGGATTTCCTTATCCGGATGGTCTTGTTCCGGGGACAACCTATTACTGGCGAATCGACGATGTTGAAGCCGACGGTACTACGATACACAAAGGCAAGGTCTGGAGCTTTATGATTACGCCCAAGGTTGCGTTGAATCCCAATCCTGTTGATGGTGCCGAGTTTGTTGACCCGAATGTGGAGCTTAGCTGGGAGGTTGGTTTTGGTGCGATGTTGCACCATGTGTACTTCGGGGACAACTTCGCCGATGTGGACAACGGCACGCCGGATACGTACAAAGGCCCGTCTGGTTTTTCAAAATATACTCCCGGCACGCTTGAATCGGGAAAGGCTTTCTACTGGCGCGTTGATGAGTTCAACGGCTTCGAGACATATAAAGGCGATGTCTGGGGCTTTACGACTCCGGGTGCCGTCGGTAGTGTGTATCCTCGTAATGGCGCTGTAGATGTAAGGCAGACACTGATTCTTAAGTGGTCGCCGGGGGATAGTGCCGCCTCGCACCAGGTGTACTTTGGCACAGATAAAGATGCTGTGCGGAATGCCAATACCGGTTCGCCTGAATACAAAGGCAGCAGGGACCTTGGTTCTGAGAGCTATGACCCCGGAAAACTTGAGTGGGATGCGACGTACTATTGGCGTGTTGATGGGATTGATAATGCTAATCCCAATAGTCCCTGGGTAGGTCTTGTCTGGAGTTTTACGACAGCCAACTTCCTAATCGTTGACGATTTTGAGCTATACAATGACCTTGACCCTGCTGACCCTGAGAGCAACAGGATATTTAATGTGTGGTTAGACGGATACGGCATCCCGACAAACGGCTCTATCGTTGGTTATGAAACTCCTCCTTTTGCCGAGCAAACTATCGTTCACAGTGGCAGGCAGTCGATGCCGCTTTCCTACGACAACAGTGTTGGATATTCTGAGGCGACATTGACATTGACTTATCCGCGTGACTGGACAGAGAAAGGTGTTAGCACATTAACGATTTGGTTCAGAGGCATTTCGGCTAACGCTGCGGAGCCGATGTATGTTGCTCTCAATGGCAGTGCAGTGGTCTCTCATGATAATCCAAATGCAGCACAGATAGGCGCGTGGACGGAATGGAATATTGACCTGCAGATTTTTGCAGACCAGGGTGTGAACCTTGCCGATGTCAAGACTATTGCCCTTGGATTAGGCAATAAGAAAAACCCGTTAGCTGGTGGTTCAGGTACGATGTACTTTGATGATATTCGTTTGTATCCTCCGCAGCCGGCACCATAAGCTGCTTGATTTAGGTGGCAATTAATACTACAACGCCATTTTAGCTCAAGATTTTTAGGCGGTTAGCCGATGTCTT
>CAYUFX010000222.1:0-3633 GCA_964444135.1 uncultured Pirellulales bacterium
TTTGGCGTGTATCTGCTGATACGAAAACGTGCGGTTCTCCGCAAAACTGCCGCCTACTGGCGGTTTATGTTAGCCTGCTGGCTAACATGCAGGTATTTTAACAATATTCCTAACAATAGTCAACAAAAAAATAAAAAAAATAACCGCAGAGATCGCTGAGAACGCAATGACCTCATAAATTTTCATAGTCAGAAACCAAACATCATTTGCGAACACGGATTCTCGATGCTAGATACTTGAAGACGAGTTTTAATATTTAACCAATATGGCTGAGGGAAATTGTCTTCGCCGCATAACTATTTATGACCTGCGGGTTCGGCACCCTATCCTGATCGTGTGAATTTCTTCAAAGCCAGAACTTCTTTTAATCCGGGATGGATTCGAAAGCTTGTTGCTGATTCATTGAAACGCGCCCTAGAATCTTTGTAACACCACACATATTCGGACCCACCATAACCTCCTCCACCAGGGGCATAATATGCGATCAAGGAAAAATCGAATAGCTCACTCAAGATAGATGTGGGATCATAATCTGGAGGCATGATCTTGGCTCTGGCTTTGCAGGCATTCTCGAAATCTTCTTTTATAAATTGGAGGCTGTCGAGTGACTTCAGAACTTCAATGTAGGCTTCATAATTTGTCATGTGCTTGAATATCTCGTCATCAAGTTCGTTTAAGAAGTACTGGGAGTATTCGATACGCGCTGTGTTGATGGCGCGATTACTGAACAGTGTGCCTCGTTCCTTAGCAGACTGCGCTTTGTATGCATCAAGTGTTTCGTTGCAGAATTTGATCATGTCACGCGGTCTAAGGAACGTCCTGTCGAGCATATGCTGGTACTTTGCTTGCCTTCCGGGCATTTGTTCTTGTTCGTTAAACACCTTCTCCCATGCGCCCTCTTCGGGAATCTCAAGGACTAAGGCAAAACGTTTCTGCATAAGATCTTTCAAAGTCCGTTCAGTCCTCTCGGTGTCCCATTCTATTCTGGTAGCGAATGCCTCAGTGACCTTGTTCTTGTCTTCAAATCGGAGGGTCTGGTAGATATCGTCCCGCAGGAACACTAACGTTGAGAGTTTCTTGCCTGCCTCACGCGCTCGAATGTTCAAATCTCGGGACGCAAGTATCAGTCCAATCAATCGATTCTTGTAATTGTTGTCATTGGGATCAAATCCCAGATCAAGCTGGTCAAAGCAAACATAGTAGTCGAAGTTGGGATTGAGGGTAGCCACTATTGCACTTGTCAAATTCCGGTTCACGTCTTGAATAATAGTCGGCAAGTGCTCCAGCGGAACTCCACCGGCTTCTAGAGTTACTTTTAGCTTAGTCAGAGGGATCTCAAAGGAAGATTTGAATCGGAGGGTCTTGGCAGGTGAAAATATCTCCGTAACATCTGGGTCCCTCGTTCCGTAAGAATCGATAACAAATTTTTCGAGTTTCCGGATGTACTCAAAAGATCCTTCCGACCATGGCTGAGATTGATCTAGGTTGAGCAGAATCTTAGCAATGGAAACAAGGATTAGATATCTCCAACTATGGACGTACCGCTCTTCCTCTGGCACACCAACTGCGGCTTGTTTGTCGTGGTGATGCCATGGATAGTCGGTGAATGTGTGGCCGAATGAGAAAAAATCGTGTGCTCGCGTGGAAATGAATTTGCGAAAAATTGCGGTCTTCCCGCTGCCCTTTCTGCCAAGAACAAGAAAGCGCTTATGTTCCTTCGATTCCAAATAGGCTTCGTGATGCTCAAAGCAGGTATCCAACAACAAGTCTGTATCAGCATCTATGCCGCCGAAGGTTTCAATTTCATATAGTTGTTTCATATCATTCTACTACCCAACAATGATTATACAGTCTGTATAAAACAGCAAACACAGACTCACATTTTCTTTATAAGAAGTTGCCGTTGCTTCTTCAATACTACGGCACAAAATTAATATTTTAGCTTTATTGTAAAGTTTGATATTTCTTCTTCAGAACAGGTAAATTTTATCACCATTCCGTCATATGATTGATACACTGTGTATTTAGGGTTGTAAGGAACTACTGATACCGCCGTGGCATCCCCCCTTCTGTCAACAATGGTATAAAGAGTATTTCCATACTGATCATTCGACTTGCGAATTTCCCAAGGAAAATTATTGCTTCGTAAAACAACTCCTTTTTTTGACACATCAGCAAAAATATTAGTATCGACGATTGAATGCTGACCTGCTTTACGAAAGAGTGAAATCCACGCAGGAATCCCAACAATTGCCATAACTATTATTCCGAGCAAAGGTATTACAACAAATTTAAAGGTATTACTATGACGGAATTTTTCTTTTGGTGCATGGATGGATTGTGACTTCGCTATTTCAATTGTTCTCTGATGTTTCGAAAGCTCCTCTTTTGGCGATGCCGATTCCCCTATAATTCCCAAATAAATTCCAGCCTTTTGTATATTTCCTGTATCTTTGACCCACTTGACAAAATTCATTCTTTGTTGGTCACTTATTTTGACACGCAATGGAGCTTGTATACCTTCGTGAGCTCTTGGTACCTTCAAATGTAGGGCCAGTTTGTTGAGTTCATCATCACTCAATTCGTTCAAACGAGATTCAATTTGTTGTTCTAAATTATCCATAATAATTTCATATCTCTAATTTCGCTGCACTCTTCAAGATGTCCGCCTCACGCATTTAGGGAAGTAGAATAACACAAAAGAATGGAAAAGGCAAGATTTATAAAATGTAAAAGGCAAAAATAAGGAGGCCCTGCGGGCGGATACTTGAATAGATTTCTCCACTACGTTCGCTTCGCTCACTCCGGTCGAAATGACGGAGTGGAGATTGCCGCGTCGCTTTGCTCCTCGCAATGACGTTTTATTTTGGATTTGGAGCTTTCGCGGGAATGACCCCGCACTAAATTGCGGCAGAAGCCTATTTCGTGCGGGACAAGCCCCCTTAGAGTATAAGGCACTCTAACGGGGCAAGCAACGCTGTTTTGCCAGAAAAATTAGCCACACCTTTCTGAGTTTGTGTAATTGAACTACCCATCCCGATTTATCGGGACTCCTTGAACCTCTCCATTAGCGGCGTTTTATTGGGCAGTTTTTTCACCATCCGCCCCCCAGGGGTCGATTTGCTTTAACTTCTTGCTCCGCAGGGCCCCGTAGCAATCGGGCAGGTCATACGACTCCAGTATGTCCGGCACAAGTGCCGAAAGTGGCCAGGCATAAGTTTCCGACTCGGCGATGTCGGAGTATGAAGTCAGGGCGTTTTTCAGTGTAACCTGCTTGACCTGGTCCGACAAAACAGCCGCGAATGTGGCCGGCAGCGCACCCCATCCTTTAGCCACTATATGAACCTCATCGTGACCATTGCTTTCGAGCCATTGGAGCACCCGGAGCAAATCATAAGTCCTTTGCCCCACATACGGCCTGTCTAACATAATTGAATGAATCGCATAGAAGTAGTCGCTGCCGTATGGGTCGAGGAACGAATTCTGGTTGCACGTGTTCGGCTGTGATTCTCCGATGCCCCGCACATCGCACGCGTAAAAAGCCGAGCTGGGTTCGGCTTCGAGCAGCTCTCTAACAAGCGGTTCGGCCCGCAGCTCGGCGTCGCTGGATTGATGCGAGATGTACAATATGGC
>CAYUFX010000223.1:0-3626 GCA_964444135.1 uncultured Pirellulales bacterium
CTGAAATTCATATTGAGCGTGCTTATACAAATCTTTGAGCCGGGTCTTTTTGCCTGAAAGCTAAGCGATATTCCCTCTTCCGGCTGTATTCGCAAGACAAGGACGTTAGGGGACAGCTCATCAAGGCCGACAGAGGAAAACATCGAATAAGGAACCTTCTTGAAAGTGATTGCAATTTCCGTATCTTTTGCCGGAAGTCTCTTGCCGGTTCTCAGATAAAAAGGCACGCCCTGCCATCTCCAATTATCGATAAACAGTTTAGCAGCTATAAAGGTTTCTGTTTTTGAATTTGCTCTTACACCAGACTCTTCCAAATAGCCTTTGACTTTTTTACCATTTATCGAGCCGGGCCCATATTGTCCTCGCACACAAAAATCGCCCAGCTTATTAACATCAAACGCCCGAATCGACCGCAGCAGCTTGACCTTCTCATCACGGACATGGTCTGCCTCAAAGGATATGGGTGATTCCATCGCCACAAAAGAAAGCATTTGAAGCATATGATTCTGGAATATATCTCGAAGAGCACCAGAGGTGTCATAGTAGCCTGCTCGGTGTTCAAGCCCTTGTGTTTCAGCAATAGTGATTTGCACATTGTCTATGTAATTTCGATTCCATATCGGCTCAAAGATAGTGTTAGCAAAACGCAGCATCAGGATATTTTGAACCGTATCCTTGCCGAGGTAGTGGTCGATTCGATAAATTTGAGACTCGTCAAAACATCGATGTATTCTGTTATTTAATTCCACAGCGCTTTGCAGGTCTCTGCCGAAAGGTTTTTCAACGACCAGCTTAATCTGTTTCTCTGTGGCGAGTTTCTCCAGACAGGACAGTCCCACCGAGCCGAGATGCTCTACTATCGTTGTGTACAAAAAAGGAGGAACCGAAAGATAGAACACCAGACTTTCATAGACTTTATGCTTTTGCTCTAACTCCGCAAGTCTGGTTTTGATACGTCTGTAAAAGTCCGCATCATTATAATCACCATCTACGTAATAAAGCCTGCTCGTAAAGGCGTCTAAGTCTTTCGAGGACAGATAGACGGAATTTTCCCGTATTGATTGCTCTGCCTTTTTACGGAAATCCTCATCGGAGAATTTTTTTCGGCCGCATCCTAACAGATAAAATCTGTCACTAAGTAAATCCTGCGTGAATAGCCAAAAGATACTCACAAGCAGTTTCCTTTGCGCCAGGTCACCTGATGCACCAAAAACAATAAACGCGTTAGGGCCCGCCACTGTCTCTGCACAGAGAATCTCCCTCTTATCTATTGTTGGCTTGATTTCCGGCACAATATCCGCTCCTTATTTTGGACTGGTGCCAAATATTGTATTTGGTTTTTATGTAATGGTGTTCAATCTTCCACCGGCTCAAATTCGTCTTTGCCGGCACCACATTCCGGACATACCCAATCGTCCGGCAAATCCTCAAAGGCAGTGCCTGCTTCCACGTCATTATCAGGGTCGCCTATAGCCGGGTTGTAAATATATCCGCACATAAGACACTTGTACTTTTTCATATCGTTGGCTCCTTGTTTTGATATTTTCTTTGGCTTCTTTTCTATGTAAGTCGCCGCTGTCCGCGGTGTTCTGCCGTGCTTGACATCCCTGTAGTAAGTATATGTCATCGGTATTTTGTCGTCATCAATAATTTCACAAGCCGTAATTTCGCCGATAAAGAGAGTGTGTGTTTCAACGTCAATCGCATCGACAACCTTAGCTTCGATAAAACTGACCGCGTTGTCCAGGATTATCGGTGCGCCTGTCTGCCCAGTTTTGTATTTTGCCTGCTTGAATTTGTCTATGTCTCTGCCGGTTCTGAAACCGAATCTGCCTATAAACGACATAGGTGTACTTTCGGAAAGAACCGATATGGTGAAAACCTTACTGTCGGTAATATACTCGTGAGTCAAACATTGTTTATTGACACTGACAGCCACCATTGGCGGCTCAGGCACAATCTGAAATACGGTATTAACGATACAGCCATTAAATCTATCACCCTTCTTCGAGCAGATGATACACATTGGATAGCAGAGTTTGAATAAGGATTCGAGGTCCAACATCCCTGTCTTCCAAACCGGTTGTGCTTTTGGAAACTGCTCCATATCGCAGCTCACTTAGCCATCCTGGCTATTTCAAGGCTTCCAGTTTTTGGCTCAAAGTGGCGATGTGGCCCATTTCTTCTTTAATTATATCTTCAATCTTGTCCTTGCCGGCCCTGCGTGAGACAGTTTCTTTCAGGCCGACATAGAAAGCGATAGAGTCTTTTTCCAGGCCGATAGCCATTTTCAAAACGTCCTCTGGCGTGTCCTGCCCTGCCAACTGTTCGACAGGGTCAGCTTTGATGTTAAAAACATGTTCATCGGCCATCACCCGCAGATACATCTGTGCCTGGCCATCGGGGTCGAAAACTGGTGGATCCAGCTCTGTTCCGGAAAGCTCTGCCCGCATAGCTGCAAAAGTCTTCTCGTGCTCATCTTCCATAGCTGCAAGGTCTGAGAACACCTGACGTACCTCCGGGATTTTTTTTGCTGCGGCACGGTAAAATTTGGCCCCATTTCTTTCTATCTGTTCGGCCATCTCAAAAACTTCATCAGCGTTAAAAGGCATAACCATTATTCTTTTCCTTTCAACTGCATATTTGCAATATTCTTTAGTGTTCCATATACATAATCAATTTTCAGGCTCATTTAGCTGTGGCTTTGGCCCTGTCTTCCTGGGACATTGCCGCCAAATTCTTAACTTTCTTAATGTCCAAACCCAGCCCTTCGGCCACACGCTCTCCATAGTCGGTATCGGCCTTGTAGAACAATGCCGCCTGGCGCAATTGGATTCGTTTTTGAGCACCACCCAGGTGACTTACAATGTTGCCGATAAGATGGTCCCTGTTCTCATCGGTCATAACGTCGCGGTAGAGATTGCCGGCTTGTACGAAGTCATCATTGGGGTGCGAGTAAGCCTGCCGGGCTGCCTGGCCCGATACCTCAAAGGGCGGCTCTAAGGAATCCGGATCCGGTGCAGGACCTCCGGCGCTGTTGGGCCAGTAATTCGGACCGGCACCACCGTTATCGTCGGTACGCATGAAACCGTCTCGTTGGTAACTATGTTCAGCGGCTGCCTTAGGTGAGTTTACGGGTAAAAGGTGATAGTTAGGTCCCAGGCGGTGGATGTGTGTATCATGGTACGAAAATATACGCGCCTGCAACATCTTATCCGGTGAAGCGGCAATTCCGGGTACCAGGTTACCAGGGCAAAAGGCAGCTTGTTCAACCTCGGCGAAGTAGTTTTTCGGGTTGCGGTCCAGGACCATACGGCCTACCTTGATTGGAGGAAAATCACTATGGGGCCAGACCTTGGTTATATCAAAGATGTCAAATTGGAAGTCTTTTTCCTGTTCGGGGGTCATTATCTGCATTTGCAGCGTCCAGCTCGGATATTCACCCCGCTCGATAGCATCATACAAATCTCGGGTGGCGTGATTCGGATCCTCACCTGATATTCGGCTCGCTTCCTCTCTTGTAAGGTTCTTTATGCCCTGGTCGGTTTTGAAATGATATTGCACCCAGAAGTACTCGCCCTTTTCGTTGTACCATTTGTAGGTGTGACTGCTGTAGCCGTTCATAT
>CAYUFX010000224.1:0-3502 GCA_964444135.1 uncultured Pirellulales bacterium
GGAGCTCTGTTAGAGTTTCAGTTCATGACCAAGGCCCTGGGATTCCTCAGGATGAACTGGAAACGGTGTTCGACAAGTTTGTTCAGTCGAGCAAGACGAAGACAGGAGCAGGTGGCACAGGCCTGGGACTCGCGATCTGTCACGAGATTATCACCGCGCATAAAGGCCGCATCTGGGCAGAGAACGGGCCAGAGGGTGGCGCGGTGTTCTCATTTGAGATACCACTATGCATAGACACACATACGGATGACCAACTTGCCTTGGCTGGTGCTGACAATGGCTTGTAGTCGAACAGTAAATTTATAGGGGCCCATAGCGTTGTATATGTATGCTGCGCCGCGGTCTAAAGTGTGAGATGGACAGAACTATGCAAGTACAAGGAAAAATCTTAGCTGTAGATAATGATCCCAACGATATCACAATTGTGGAAGAACTGTTAGCAAATAACTACGATCTTAAAAAGCGGCTACGACAGGTGAACAAACGCGTGTCGGAGGAATATGTCCTATAATACAGGGGTTTGCCGTGCGCGATACAAGATTATTTCTGGCTTAAATCACGACATTTCCTATCTTAAGTCGAGCATTTCTCGTGCAAGGATTCACAGTTGCGCAGCCGATACTATATGTGCGCACGCAGTGAATTATCAGCTTGGTGATCCATGGTTATGGAGAACAAGAATAGGTTGCTAAGCGTTGATTCTTCTGTTAGCGACTTGCTATGGATAGTAAGTCGCTGACTGTTTTCGTATTGAAAGTATGAATCAAGAAAATGCATAACTTCACGTGCAAGGATTTGTCAAAGAGTTCAAGTGCTATTTCAGGGCATATTAGAGTCGATACCTGTCTTGTCCTGCAATACCACAGAGTGGCATCGTTGTGCTTTGATCCTCTCCAACTGGCAGTGGAGCCGTACCATTTTGAGAAGCAGATAGAATATCTGGCACAGAACTTTAATGTCATATCGATTGATGAGATGAAGCATCATCTGGAAACTTCAGAGCCTTTTAGAGAGGGAACTGTAGTGGTAACATTTGATGGAGGTTACACTGATGTGCTTTACACGGCTAAAGAAGTGCTCGAAAGATTTGGAGTTTTTGCCACAGTCTTTGCCAGCTCAGCCAACATTATAGAAGGGGGACAGTTCTGGTGGCAGGAATTAGAAGATTTTCTTATTGCAAACCATTTTGAAGGGCAACTAAAGCTGGAGATAGACTGTCAGTTGTATAAATGGCCTCTGGTGACACAGCTCGATAGGTTTCGGGCTTATGACGATTTGTATTCAATCCTATCTGACAAAACACCGTCAGAACAAAGAACAATTGTTGAACAAATTACCAGAAGCATATACCTGCAGGCTGAGGAGCTCGACAATCATAGAACAATGAGTGCTCAGGAACTCAGGCGGCTTGCGGAAAGGGGATTGGTTACAATTGGCGGACACACGCACAGCTATGTAAAGTTATCATCTTTGCCTAAATGGCAACAAATTGAGGAAATATCGAAAAACAAGAATGTATTAGAGGAGGTATTAGGACACAATATCAAATATTTTTCTTACCCGTTTGGAAATGACAACAGCTACACAGCGGAGACTATTAGTATTTTAAAGGATATTGGATTCAGCTTGGCGTGTGGTAATTCTTATGGCACAGTCAGTGTGATAGGCCAGACAAGTCGTTATGAATTACCGAGGGTCAAGGTTGGAAATTGGAATCCATTCACTTTCTATAGATTTCTAAAAAGATTCTTTAACTGAAGGATAAAGAATTCGCTGATTACAGTGAGAAATAAGCGTTTGGGTGGGAGACTGAGGTGAGGCTGTGAATAAGAGATGGTCACAAAAGCCTCCGAGAGAGACAGGGAGACACCTATGGAAATAAGAATATTGGTTGCTGACAAACATAGGGTTGTGCGCGAGGCTATTTGTTCCCTGCTGCGCAATGAGTTTGGGATGGATATCGTTGGAGAGGCTGAAGATGGCCGGACCGCAGTCCAACTTGCCCGAGAACTACGCCCAGATGTCATTATTATGGAAACCTCTATGCCCAATCTAAACGGCATCGAGGCCACCCGGCAAATAGTCCACGAATTACCTGACGTCAAGGTAATAGCCTTGTCAGCACATTCAGACCGGCGTTCTGTGTGTGAAATGCTTAAAGCAGGGGCATTGGGCTACCTGCCAAAGCGCTGTGCCTTCCAAGAGCTCGTTTCTGCTATACAAAATGTCGTTGCAAATCGCACTTACCTCAGTTCCCACATAAGTAGGATAGTTATTGAAGAATACTTACATCATGCAGCGGAGCAAGGACAGTCCGCCTACTCGGTATTAACGGACAGGGAGCGCGAAGTGCTTCAATTGATCGCAGAGGGTAAGTCGACGAAAGTAATAGCGAGAGAATTGTACGTTAGCCCCAAGACTATTGAGTGGCACCGTAACCAGTTAATGAAGAAACTAAATATAGAAAGTGTGGCTGAGCTTGTCAAGTATGCAATAAGTGAAGGGCTGACCAGCATTGCTTATGCATGACTTGAATACTCTGTGATTAGCGTAGTCTCTAATACTTTATCTACGTAATTTGGTCAATGAATAATTTGTTCACTCCTTTGTAACAAGCATTTTCCAGCCGGCGAGTTGGGATACTTTACTACAGTTGAGCTCACACGTTCTTTTCTAAGAATTGTGTGACGCACCCATTCAATTATTACATAAACGCACTTTTCGCTAAGTGGAATTATAAGCTGACTAATCTCCAGGCGTCCTTGCTACCCGTTTTTTCCAACCTTAGAACCAGTAAAAGGCTGGTTAAATAAGCGTGTGTTCTACCCGACAATCTAACTGAAGTATTTGATGCATTTGTCAAGTCGTATGCGAAGCGGAATTTACCTTTTGGGTTCGGACTTGTGCTGTAATCGTTGTGGCATTTAATCAAGGAATTTGACGAGGGAGGCTGGTAATATGAGTATAAGGCTTTTGATTGCTGATGATTATGATGTTATGCGGGAAAACATAAAATCTTTTGTTGTCAAGCAGCCTGATATTGAGGTTGTTGGCGAAGCGAAGGATGGAGAAACTGCAGTAGAGCTTGCCAAGAAGTTGTCACCGGACGTGGTACTTATGGATATTAGCATGCCTAAATTGAGCGGGATTGAAGCTGCTGGAAGTATTCTTAGCAATAATGCTGCTGCACGAATTATCATTTTGTCAACGCATTCCAACAAGCGTTTCGTGGAGGCCGGGCTCAAAGCGGGTGTTTCGGGCTATGTGCTCAAAACTTCAATTTTCGACGACTTGATCCCAGCTGTGCGCGCCGTTATGGCAAATGAGCTTTTTCTGAGCCCTCAGATAACGGATGTCAAGATTGAAGACTACACAAAACAACCGCCGAAGGCTGACGACTCAGTTTCAGGGACTTAAGAACATGGGACCCTTGTAACTGGGTTTTTCGAGCCTCATAACCAGGAATTGCCTGGATAAATAGGCAAACGATTTAACCGATAAA
>CAYUFX010000225.1:0-3434 GCA_964444135.1 uncultured Pirellulales bacterium
TTACAAAAGCCGCTGGCGGCTTGAAAAATCCACCTACAAACTTGACGGGCACCCAGTCACAGCGGCTAAACACATACGTTGAAACTGTGATTTTGAGCTGAAAAATGAGGCTGGATTTTGTTTCCAGGGGTTCATAGCGGGGGCGCGTTTCGAACATACGACCTTGTGTCGGGGTCTGCATGGCCGACAGCCAGATAGGGGAAAGATTAGGCAAGAGTGCCCGTGCAGTGAAAATGCTCGTCTCGCGGTCGATAGTGGCGCTGGCCAGTACTTTTGAGAGTGTCTGACAAAGCCCTATTCATGCCGCAACGATTCAATTGGATCCATATTGGCAGCACGATAGGCCGGATACAAGCCAAAAACTATGCCTACCGCCCCACTGATTCCAAAGGCTAATAGTAGCGAAATACCCGTAATGACCGTAGGCATATGACCGAAATGGGTTACCAACAACGGCAGAAGAGAACCCAAAACAATCCCCAAAATACCTCCAGATAATGTTAAGATTAAGGTTTCAGAGAGGAATTGAACGATAATATCGCGCTTCTTGGCACCGAGGGCACGGCGGATGCCAATCTCACGCGTTCGCTCACTGACGGTGGCCAGCATAATGTTCATAATTCCTATACCGCCGACCAAAAGTGAAATTGCCGCGATTGAACCGAGTACGATGCTGAAAATACGCTGGGTTCGTCTGGCCTGGCGCAACAGCTCCAGCGGGACAACTATACGGTAGTCCTTCTTATCTTCATGAAGACGTCCCAGCAAGGTATCCAAAATATCACGCATGGATAACACTTGCTCGGTTGATTTAACCTTCACAGTGATCTTTTGTAGCTGTACTCTTTCCAAACTTGACCTGCCCCCGCTAAAGCTGGACTCTATCTCGCTGAATCGGGACTTGGCGGTTGACAAAGGCAAACATATGCTACCCGTAGCCCCACTGTCGGAACCCGTTGCTTCCGGCAGAGCATTGCCAAAATCATCCTGCTTACCTTCCAGAGGCGGTGCCCCAGCCACGCCTACAATCCGGTAACTATTACCCTGTATCTGAATATCTTTGCCGAGCGGGTCCACAAATCCGAACAAACCACTCACGAGCTGCTCATCAACCACACATACACTCTGTTGCTGATGCAGGTCAATACTGCTCAAAACCGCCCATGAACCACGTGGATAGGCGAGATCTCCGTGTACCAGGGAATAGTACCTAAGATTTTTACCCCCACTTTGCGATTGAGATATCGTGCTTCCTGGTCTATCTCGCGTATGGGCACAACGACTTCAACATCGTGTATGGTGTTTCGAATTGATTCTGCATCCTTATAGGTCAAGCCGTAGCTACGCATTCTATCTGTCTCACCTGTGTCGGCTCGCTCTTTAGGCGGCTCAACCGTCTCAACAATCAAATTTGTGCTGCCGAGTCGCGCTATCACCGCCTGTGTCTCCTGGCTGGCTCCTTCACCTATGGCCAGCATAGCGATCACAGAACAAACGCCAAAAATTATACCCAACATCGTTAGCATGGACCGCAGCCGATGCATCCAAAGACTCTTGATGCCTAACTTTATCGTTCTTTTAATACCAGACAATTGCATAATAACTAACGCTTATGATTATTTTCCTGCCGTTCGACTCGTCCTTCAACAAAATTTACGGACCTTTCAGCCCTTCCAGCAGTGTGAGCATCATGTGCTACAATGATTAGCGTTCTGCCTCGCTTCAACAAATTATCAAGAATGTTCATAATTTCAGAACCGCTTTCCTAATCACGATTGCTGAGCGGCTTTTCAACCAATGTAGCCGTCTCCGCCTGTTATTTCGACGGCTCTGGCTCAGTTTCCGCCTGTTCTTTCGCCAGCTCTGGCTCAGTTTCCGCCTGTTCTTTCGCCGGCTCTGGCTCAGTTTCCGCCTGTTCTTTCGCCGGCTCTGACTCAGTCCATCGTGGCGGATTAAGTAACACTTTCTCGCCCTCAGTCAAACCGCTCTTTATCTCAACAAAATTGTCGTTAAACAATCCTGTCTCAACTTCACGTTTCTCCGCGCTTCTACCTGCCTTAACATAGCACATCTCTTTTTCATCCACCGTGACGACCGACTGTATCGGCACATAGAGAACGTCCTGCAGTTCATCAATAAGCACTTCAACCTTCCCTGTCATACCGGTCTTGAGAAAATTGTGCGTTCCGTCAATGCTCACATCTGTTACGTAGACTTTAAGGTCCGGATTCAGCCAGCGATCGGGGTCAGCTAATGGTGCTTTTTTCAGCACCTTACCGGTAAAGGCCTTATCTGAAAATGCCGCAATGGTTATCTTGGCCGGTTGGTTCGGCTCAATCCTATCAATCCAGGTTTCGTGAATCTTGATCTCGACCTTCATTTCGGACGCATCAGGTATCGTAATAATCTTATAGCCTTCGTATACTTCCGCTCCCTGCTCTATTTTTACCCTGGTCCACCTTTCTGTGCTTGACCAGTAGACTACCTGGCCCACTGCCGGCGCCTTAATCACACAGGCCTCAATCTGGTCGAGGAGTTTTTCCAAGCGCTTCTTTTGCATTTCGTACCTGGCTTTCGCGCTGGTAAGCTTCGCCTTGGCCTGGGCCAGCTGGGCCCGGGCACGTGCTTGAATTCGCTCTAATTCCAGCTTGGCCTCGTTATAGTTGCTCAGGAACGTTTCCGCTTCTTTGGGAAAATCATAAAGCTGATACAATTTTAGGTCTTTCAAAGCTGCTTTCTCTTGAACTGTATACCTGTCTACATCCAGCTTGGCACCTTTCAACTCAAGCTCTGATGCGTAATTTGCATCGTAAAGCTTTTGGGTCCCCTCTAAAAAATCAGAGGCTCTCTCTAAGTTTCCCCGGGCAAGAAGAATAGCATCTTGTAATGTATCCACTTGCTTCGAAGCCTCGCCGCCTAAACTATTTGGGTCGTTAATCAGCAATGTCATATCAGGATTTAAATTCGCATTACTCTCCATCTTCTCAATTACTTCCTGTGCAATGTCTCCTCCCAGATACTTTTGGAAGTCCATTAGGGCAAATTTCACCTTCAGCTCGGCTGCGGTAACGTCACTTTCATTCTGTTTTAACTGAATAAGATACGACTCATTTGCATCGGCAAAGCTTGCCTCGGCGGTGGTAAAATCAATTTCCTTTTGTGCCACTTGTTCCTTCAACTTCGAAGAATCCAGCTCTACCAGCACCTTGCCATTATTTACATCTTCCGGCGTTATCATGGTACCTTCAGGCACAATGTTGACTATAGCATTCCGACCTTCCACCTTGGACTTGATATCTTCTGATTTAACCGCCTTGATGTCACCGCTTTCAGTCACGCTGATAATCAAATCACCGCGCTCTACTGTAAACAGCCCCGTTCTAGCCCGAGTTTCCTACTTACACGCACCAGATTTCCGTAAGTGCTTGCACGTA
>CAYUFX010000226.1:0-3407 GCA_964444135.1 uncultured Pirellulales bacterium
GCAATCGTAATGCCCGGAAAGTTCGAAAAAGTTACTGTTTTTCCAAAGACTGGGACGTACATAATGCAATGACCTATTTTACGATGTATAGCTATAACTTTTGTTGGCCGGTACGAACACTTCGTGTACAAAACCAGAATGATCGATGGCTGTCGCGAACACCTGCGATGGTCGCCGGTTTGACCGATCATATTTGGTCTTTGAGCGAATGGCTAAGTTATCCGGTCGTTCAATTATCATAGGACACAAGGGAATTTTTCGGTAATACGAAAAAATGCCTAAAAATACGAAAGAAATCTGTTTTTTAGAATCCCCAGAAGCCGTTGTAAGCGTTTATGCACCAGAGACTTATAGAATATATTGCCAAAAATCTGAGAAACTAAATGTCGAAACGTAAGTGTAGATTATCCCTGCGGCGGGTCCAATCATAGCCGAGGATACGACCTTCGGCTTGTGCGAATCCCCAACAAATATTTACACCTTACACCCACAGATGTCCAATATAAAACGACATATTTAACATTTTTTTTAATCTAAGAATTACCTGTATTCACAGTCGCTGAGCCAACTGTCTTAAGAATCGAGCCGAACGAGTATATTTCACCAGATTTACGTGAATTGCCTGCGATTAGGATTTTAATTTAGTTCTTAATCGCTTATAATATCGTTGTAGCAATTTGTTTTAGAATGTAAAAATCATGAATCCTGATTTGAAAAAAATGACGGATGGAGAGCTCCTCGACCGCTATGGCGACGGGGAGGAGGCTGCATTTCGTGAAATCGTAAGTCGTTACAAGAATGGCCTTTACGCCTTCTTACGGTTGTTTTTAAACCGCCATGAGCTTGTCGAAGACGTTTTTCAGGAAACGTTTTTGCAGTTATTTACCAGCCGGGAGAGCTTCGATAGAAACCGACCGCTGCGTCCCTGGCTTTTCACCATAGCCGCCAACAAAGCAAAAGATGCCCTTCGTAAATGGCAGCGAACAAATGCCATCCCCATCGGCACTATGGGGGATTCGGAGGATTTGTCGTTTGATGATGTTCTGAATACTGTTACTTCTGATGGCACAATGCCTTATGAAAAGCTCCAGAAGAGCGAAACCTCTTTGCGTGTTAGACAGATTATAGCGGGTATGCCGGAAAACCTCAGAGAAATATTGATTTTGGCTTATTTTAACAGATTTTCCTACAAACAAATGGCAGAGATTTTAAGTATACCTATCGGTACAGTTAAAAGCAGACTGCACACGGCGGTTGGTCGTTTTGCAAAAGAGTGGAAAGCATCGATTGGGAGTACAGAAACTAAATGAGTCCGCTGAACAACGAGCAGAGACAGTTATTATTTGATTATTGTATAGGCTTGACATCACAGAAAGAGAACGCTGAGGCAGAGGCGTTAATTTCAGCAAACAAAGAAGCAGACGAAATTCACTCCAGGCTCAAAGCTGCGATTGCACCGCTCGATAGCTTAGAGCCTAAATCCTGCCCGAATAAACTCGTAGAGAACACAATTTGGCGGGTTAACAATCTTGCTGATTCAAGCCAGCGTCAGCTCCAGCAATTGCTTGCCAGCGAGCAAACCCGAAAGGTTGTCACTAAGAGTCAATTATGGTGGAATTTGGGCAAAATAGCAGCGGCGGCTGCGGTGTTTATGCTTATAATCGGAGTTCTGGTTCCAACGCTGGGCGTTGCGCGTCAAAGGTACCGGCGGCAGCAGTGCCAAATGCAAATGGGCGGTATCTTTCAGGGTTTAAGCAATTATATTTCCGACCATGATGGTCAATCACCTGCTGTTGCAACTACAGCAGGAGCGCCGTGGTGGAAGGTTGGTGACCAGGGCGACGAGAATCAATCCAATACCCGTCATATATACCTTTTGCCAAAAGGCGGTTACGTTGAGCTAAGTAACTTTGTGTGTCCAGGCTGTAAGGGCGAAAAACCCTTGCAACTTACCGACTCACAAATCAAAAGATTAAAAGATTTTCCCAGCAGAAGATATGTAACCTACAGCTTCCAGATAAGATGCCATAGCACGAGAATCGGCAAGCTTCTGTGCCGAAAAGTCTTAATGGCTGACTGGAATCCACTCTTTGAACAACTCCCGGAGGATTTTTCCAGACAGCTTCAACTGCAATTAAACAGAAAGCTATTGACTCTTAACAGCATCAATCACAACCGCTGCGGGCAGAACGTGATGTTTGGTGATGGTCATGTCAAGTTTCTAAAAACCCGTTTTATTGGCATCACAAAGGACGATATATTCACACTGCAAGACACTGACGTATATCAAGGCTGCGAAGTTCCCTCCTGCGAGACAGACTTTTTCCTTGCCCCATAATTTGTTTTCGCGTTTCACATATAGTCTATCGTGTTGTCTGGGTAGTTAAAATCCGCTTGTGATGAGACCTTAACCTGCCGGATTTTGAACTCAATTTTGAAGGTGCGGTCAGCGGTGCTTTTCTGTGGAATCGAATCCGGGTCGAACGAAAGCTCTTGCATCGGGAAATAGCGTTTCAGTTTTCCTTCGTAATCGGTCAAGGTGCACAAGGATATCGAGGATATCATCCCTGCGCTGCGGGAAATGTTCTCGCATTTGTCCCCAGGCGGCAATGGAACGGTCTATCGCTATTAAAGCGACTTTTGCCGAGCCATCAGAGTCTTTGGGAAATTCATCGAGACTCTGTGGTGTTTCTTGCAGCTTGCCCTGGACTGCTCTGATGAGTTTGACATAAATAAAATGCTGGTACCAGCGGATGATGTCCACAGAGTCTTTGAGATTGTCTACTTCTTCAGCCGGGTCGTAACCGGGCAGTTCAAGACGTACTTGCAAGCCCAGGTCATCCGCCTTTTCCTCAAACAAGTCTTTTGCCGAATCAAACCAATTGTTCACCATTTGCCCATAGACCTTTGCTGCACAGGGACATTCGTGGTTTTCGGCGGAGTTCCGGATGGATTCGCGCTCGTCAGCAACCTGCTGAAGGTCGAGGGAATCGAGGTCAATGCCATGCTCCTGTGCAGTTTCTTTGACCATTTCAAGAGTGAACTGGAAAATTTCAGACAGTTTCTCCCAGAAGGCTTCGTTGTTTATGTCGTGGGTCTCTGGGTCGGCAAATTGCTCTTCGCTTAATGCGAAGTTCATACAGCGGCAGGTGAACGGACAGCGTTCGCACCATCGGTCACAATAGTTATAAATGCCCGGGATTAAGTTCGGGTTTTCAGCAAGTTTTTTGAAGTATTCTTTGTCCATAAATATACGTGTGTTTTTATATGTTAACTTTCGCACTTTTCATAATTGATTATGCTGCTGGAGCCAAGGCATCGATAAGAAACTCTGTAATTCGTGAAGGTACGGTATTACTACAACGCCACTTCGGTTTTCAAAATGCAACAACGTATAGCCTTTAAAT
>CAYUFX010000227.1:0-3371 GCA_964444135.1 uncultured Pirellulales bacterium
TAATGATTGTAAATCATTATTTAATATAGATTTGTGTATTTCGCAGAAGGGTTAAGAACAAAATAAGTAGGGAGGCAAACAATGAGAGATGTAAAATTGTTGATTGTTCTGATATGTGTTGCGACTTTGGCAGGCTGTCTGGAGGAAAAAACGGAAATGGCAAAAAAGACATTTGGCGACGACCTGGCGTTTCTTAAAAAATATACCGACGTAGTCGTTTTATCAGACACCTCTGGCAACAGCCAGGTGGCTGTTTTGCCCGCGCTGCAGGGCCGGGCAATGACTAGTACTGCGGAGGGAACTGAGGGATTGAGCTTCGGCTGGATTAACCGCGAGCTAATCGCTTCCGGCAAGACGGTCGAGCACATCAATGTTTATGGGGGTGAAGACCGTTTCTGGATTGGGCCTGAGGGTGGACAATTTTCGATATTTTTCAAAAAAGATGTGCCGTTCGACCTCGAGCATTGGTTTACCCCGGCACCCATTGATACAGAACCATTTGAGCTTGTATCCAAATCCAAAAACCATGCAATTCTAAAAAAAGAGATGCAGTTGGAGAACTACTCGCGCACTATTTTTAACCTTAGGGTGGACCGTGACATTCGAGTTCTTGAACGGAGCGAAGCGCTCAATGCGTTGGGAATAACACCGGCCATAACAGTTAAAATCGTTGCTTTTGAATCAAACAACACAATGACCAACACAGGCACCAAGGCCTGGGAAAAAGAAACCGGACTGCTCTCAATCTGGATTCTTGGTATGTTTAATCCGTCGCCTGCAACCACGATTGTCGTCCCGTTCAACGTGGGTACGGAGGATGAGCTTGGCCCCATCGTGAACGATGCCTACTTTGGTAAGGTTCCTGCGAATCGGCTGGTTGTCAAGGATGGTGTGATGTTCTTTAGTGGTGACGGACAATACCGCAGTAAGATAGGTCTTTCGCCCCAACGCGCCACGCCAATAGCTGGCAGTTATGATGCCGTCAATAAAGTCTTGACAATTGTCCAGTACAACAAACCTCAAACTGCTGCCGATTATGTAAACTCGATGTGGGAGCTTCAGACCGAACCGTACAAAGGCGATGTTGTTAATTCTTACAATGATGGTCCTTCTGAACCGGGCGCTAAACCGATGGGGCCGTTTTATGAACTTGAAACATCATCCCCGGCGGCGGCCTTAAAACCCGGCGAGGCAATATCCCACATTCATCGTGCTTATCATCTGCAAGGCCCCGAAGCTGACCTCGATAACATTGCCAAAGCAACGCTCGGAGTAACGATAGCCGAAATAAAGTCGGCACTTCCAAAATAGCCGGGTTACTCTTGTGCTGGTGTGTAATGTCCTGATTGTAAAATTTCCTCTTGACTGGAAGATGGGTAATTTGGTATAAATAAGCATGGTCAAGCTTTTGTTTAGAGCTTGCCTTAGTGAAAACAGCTTACCCTGAGCGCAGCCGAAGAGTCGAACGGGTGGGTATTGATGTGTTTCAGTCTTTCGGCAGGCTGAATTTCTACAGTGTTTTTAAGTGAGTGAGGTGCTGAGTTTTAAGCAGGAGCTTCGTGCTTCGTGGTTAAGATTTTTGCATTTCAATTAACATCCTATTATATTTCGAAGGAGGATTATTATGTCTAAGAAATTGGTTTATTTGGTTTTAGTCTTGGCCTTTTGCATGGCGTCGTCGTTGCACGCCGCCACAATCGTCTGGGTGTCGGACAACAAGGCCCCTACAGACGGAGTCCCGGCTGACCAGCCCTGGGTGGACCTGCTTGATGCCCAGGGGTACACCGTCAACCTTGACTTCCGTAATCAGGAAGGTCGCAGCCTCGATGCAGCGGAGATTGAGACTCTTAACGCTGCCGACCTTATCATTATCAGTCGTGACACCAACAGCGGCGATTACACTGGTACCATAGCCGCATGGAACTCCATCGAGACGCCTATCATCATGCAAGTCGCACATATCGCCAGGAGTAACCGATGGCTGTGGATAGATACAGATGCCTATAATGACAGTCTTCCTCTTGCGATGGAAGCGTTGGATATCAGCCATCCTGTGTTCAATGGTGTGAACCTTGACGACAACAATCAGGTTCCGGTCATCACGGAGGCAAGCTCCTTTCCGAGCATTACGGATGCGGGCAACGGTACGCTGCTCGCCAAGCGAGCAGACAACGACGAACTCTGGATAGTTGAGTGGGAAGCAGAGCAGGAATTCTACGCTGGGTCGGGCCAGATTGCCGGCGGTCGGCGTATGTTATTTATCTCCGGCACGAACAGCGGCGTCGATGGTCGATACAACCTCACCGCCGACGGTGAAATAATGTTCCTCAACGCGGTCGGTTATATGCTTGGTGCCTCGAAACGCGTAAATGCCTATAATCCCGAGCCGTCCGATGGTATTTTCTATGGGGATACCTGGGTGAGCCTTGGCTGGTCACCGGGAACTCTTGCCGTCTCACACGATGTATATTTCGGTAACAATTTTGACTACGTGAATGACGGTGCCGAAAGCACGTTCCAGGGTAACCAGGTCGCTACGTTTCTTGTTGTCGGCTTTCCCGGATTTGCATTCCCCGACGGTCTCGTTCCGGGTACGACATATTACTGGCGAATCGATGAGGTCAATGACACCGAGCCGAACAGTCCCTGGAAGGGCGAGGTCTGGAGCTTTAGTATTCCCCCCAAGACCGCCTACGCACCCGATACGGCTGATGCTGCCGAGCAGGTAGATCCGGATGTAACTCTGAGCTGGACGGCAGGTTTCGGTTCTAAATTGCACACTGTATATTTCGGCGAGAATTTTGATGAAGTGAGCAACGCCGCTGGTGGACTCCCACAGGGAACCGCAACCTATACTCCCGGCACACTCAAATTGGCCAAGACCTACTACTGGCGGGTCGATGAATTTGATGCCATCGACACGTATAAAGGCGACGTCTGGAGCTTTACTACTGAGGGCGCCGTCGGGAACCCGAATCCGACTAATGGCGCTGTGGATGTAAAGCAAACACAGATTATTACCTTCTCGCCGAGTGTCTTTGCTGCTTCGCATGAGGTCTATTTCGGAACAGATAAAGATGCCGTGAAAAATGCCGATACCGGCTCGCCGGAGTATAAAGGCACCAGGGACCTTGGTGCTGAGAGCTATGACCCAGGAATGCTTGAGTGGGATACCACCTACTACTGGAGGATTGATGAGGTCAATAATACCAACCCAGACAGTCCGTGGACGGGTATCCTCTGGAGCTTTACGACAGCCAACTTCCTTGTCGTGGACGATTTTGAGTCCTACAACGACATTGACCCCCCCGACCCGGAGAGCAACAGGATATTTGAAGCGTGGCTGGACGGTTATGAAATCCCGACAAATG
>CAYUFX010000228.1:0-3347 GCA_964444135.1 uncultured Pirellulales bacterium
TCTTATCTTTACCTTTAAGCTCTTCATTCAACTTTTTTAATACCTTGCGGATATCCACCTCGCCCGCCTCGGCATCAACACACCTTCCACAGCCGATACACATCTGAATTCCGTACCTATCGAGAAAATAAGAAAACTTGTGCATAAAACGATGTCTGAGCCTATCACCGAGCACTTTGCGGGGATTTGCACCACCGGCCACTTGGGCATAGCCAAGCCTCATGCAACTGTCCCACATCTTCATCTTGGCAAAATAATCCTTCTGCTTAGTATCATAAAGATAGAAACAGTGGCATGTAGGACAGACCCGCGTACAGGCCTGACATTCAACGCAGGTTTTCGCTTCCTGGTCATAAACATCGGAATCCTGGCTGTTTTCGACAATCTCATTAACCGGCAAATCGAATTTCAGGTCGGCGTTATTCTGCTCAAGCTGCTTTTGTGTCTCGGCCCTGTTTTTGTCCCGCTCAGCCAACAAGGCATCTCCAGCCATGGTGAAAAGGTCGGGGTATTTTTCTATAAAATCTTTACCCTTTTGCGAGCCGACTTCGATAATAAAGCCATCCTTTACCTGCGAAACATTCAAATCATACCCGCTCTGAGCAAAGGGCCGTCCGTCCAGAACATTGCAAAAACAGCTCTGGGCCGGCTCGAAACAATCGGACGAGATGATGAACATTTTCTCCCGACGATTCACGTAAAACGGGTCCTCAAATTCCTCTTCCAAGAAGACTTTATCCAGAACTTCGATGGAGCGCAAATCGCAGTCTTTCAACCCAAAGACGGCGAATGGCTTGATCTCTTTCGGCTCAAAAGGATCGGGAAAAACCGCAGCAAGCTCTCGCAGCGGAAATAAAAACTCTTTGACAGGCGTGCAAGTGCGTATGTTATTGAATTCCACGCGGGTCTCGGTTGAAGGATCGTACCTGTTATATACATAATGCGTTCCGGTCTTTCTCGGAACATAGAGGTCCATCTGTTCGGCAATAGCGTTCAAAAATGGCTTTAATTCATTTATAAGAACAGTCTGCATTTTACTCACCCGAATTTCACCTATGACGTTACACAACGCCTTGTATACCTCCGAACATAAATAATCAAATAGAATCTACTATTTTTCAGCGACCAACAGCATAATTATCTAATTTTAACATTTAACTTCCCAGCGTATAGTAAGGCAGGCAAGCCAGGTCCATCGCAATATCAATGGTTATTACCTTGACATTCTTAGGCACCGCTATATGGCAGGGAGAAAAATTCAAAATACCCTTTACGCCCGCTTTGACCAATGCACTTGCTGTCTCCTGGGCAGCCTGGCGCGGAACGGCTATAATTGCATGTTTGATTTTGCGTTTCTTCAATGTCCACAGCCTCGACACATTTTCAATCGTGATATTCTCTATTTTCCTGCCCACTTTTTTAGGATTAACATCGAAAGCGGCAGCGATATCTAAACCATATATTCCAAAGCCGGGATGCGTCAAAATCGCCGACCCCAGATTGCCCACTCCGACCAGGGCTGCTTTTTGAGCTACATCAAGTTTGAGAATTCTTTTGATTTGCTTTGAGAGCTTTTCGATATTATAGCCAACTCCGCGAGTGCCGAAATCACCAAAGTAAGAAAAATCCTTCCTTATCTGCCAGTGTTTGACACCTACAAAATCGGCCAGCTTTTGGCTCGAGATGCTCTGTCGGCCCTGCTCAGACGTAAACAGCAGACATCGCAGATAAATCGGCAGCCGCCGGATGGTCTCATCTGGAATCCTTTTGTACCTCATATACTATCCTACAAATATTTTGTGCTTGTGTTCACATTCACAAACTAAAAACATATTATATACAGATGATTGTTGCACCCGTCAAGTAAAAACACATAATTTTATTAAAAGATTTATGTAAATTTTATGCCGCAGTAATATCTAATTGTAGCAAAATATTTCCATGTTTTTAACACTTTGATTCGCAACTGTCTTCAAGAAGCTAAATGTTTTTAGTTGTAACAGAACGCTCGAACTCCGGAGTGAGCAATAACAATCCATTCTTATTTCTGAGATTTCACTGCCTACCTGCCGGACATACACAAATGGTGTTAGCTCTCCATGCCGGCTTTACTGCTGAGATTTTGGTCAGGCTCATTTACCCTTAATCTTCTTGCAATGCCGGCCCACCGGAAGTAAAATTAAATGAAATATATCAGAACGCTTTTTGCTTTTAGGTCCGTTAGGCCGGTCTGGAACATAACTGATATTTTTTACGGCAAAACCTGCCTTTTCTGTGAATTTGTTAGTGTCAAAAAGTCTTGCGCCCGTAGCTCAGTAGGATAGAGCATCGGTTTCCTAAACCGAAGGCCGCAGGTTCGAATCCTGCCGGGCGTAGTTGGTTCGATTTTGGAACGCACATTGCCGCAGGGACAAAGGTGGCAGTCGATACAAGGCAAAAGGATATTTAGCCAGCTTCGTGCTCTCACAATAAAATTTTTTAACACAACGACAGTATAAGGAGATCGATAAAATGAGAAAAGGCGCTTGTTTGTTAACTCTAACATTGCTTTCTTTGCCCTTAATTTCAATTAGCTGTCACACGTCCGAAACTGATGTTTCAAATGTGGCGGACGACGTGACCATTGTTAGCCCATCGGATGCAACGACAGCAGAACGTTTAGCAGCAAAAGAGATTCGCCGTTATTTGTATTTGCGGACCGGCAAGCTGCTCCCAATCGTCCAAAGCAAAAACAAACTACCTTCGAAAACCTCCCTGATTGTCGTCGGACAAAAGGACCGTCCTCCTATCAAAACTCTAATTGCTAAAAATACAGCTCTGGAATCATCGGTAAATTCATTAGAACCTCAGCAATATCTGCTCAAGACGATAACTTTCGGGAAAAACCGGGCAGTGCTGATTACCGGCGGCGATTCGAGCGGGACGCTTTATGCCGCTTACCAATTCGCCGAACTTATGGGCGTACGTTTTTATATGCACGGCGAGACAATTCCCGATAAGCGAATCGCTTTGAAAATGCCCGACCTCGACGAAAACGGCAAACCATTATTCAAGTTGAGGGGGATTCAGCCATTCCACGATTTTCCCGAAGGGCCGGACTGGTGGAATACCGATGACTACAAAGCCATCATTGCACAGCTACCCAAGATGCGTATGGATTTCTTCGGATTACATACATATCCTCAGGGCGGTGTGGGGCCGGAGCCGACGGTCTGGATTGGTATGCCCGGTGACTACAACACCGACGGAACCGTGAAGTTCAGCTACCCATCAAGGCATTTCACTACGCCCAACACCACCGGTTCCTGGGGCTATCAGCCGGCAAAGACGGGCGATTACACTTTCGG
>CAYUFX010000229.1:0-3150 GCA_964444135.1 uncultured Pirellulales bacterium
AATCGTCCACGACAAGGAAGTTGGCTGTCGTAAAGCTCCAGAGGATGCCCGGCCAAGGACTGTCGGGATTGGTGTTATTGACCTCGTCAACACGCCAGTAGTAGGTGGCATCCCACTCAAGCTTTCCGGGGTCATAGCTCTCAGAACCAAGGTTTCTGGTGCCTTTATACTCCGGCGAACCGGTATCGGCATTGCGTAAGGCCTCTTTATCTGTGCCAAAATATATTTGATGCGAAGCTGCAAAAACGCTCGGTGACCAGGTAAGAATCTGTGTCTGTTTTACATCCACAGAGCCATTTACCGGGTCCAGACTTTCGACGGCACCCTCAGTCGTAAAGCTCCAGACGTGGCCTTTATGTGTGGCGGGGGGATCGAACTCATCGACACGCCAGTAGTAAGTCTTAGACAATTGAAGCGGGCCGGGGTCAAAGGTTGCAGATCCCAGAGGGAGTCCTCCGGCGGCATTGTTGACATCGTCAAAATTGTCACCGAAGTACGCGTAATGTAGTTTCGCACCGAAACCTGCCGTCCAGCGCAAATCTGCATTCGGATCCACAGATTCGGCACCATTAGCCGGATCGGGAAAGTATGCTGTCTTGGGAGGAATACTAAAGCTCCAGATATCGCCTTTCCAAGGGCTGTTCGGCTCAGTGTCATTAACCTCATCAATTCGCCAGTAGTAAGTTGTACCGGGGACAAGACCATCCGGATAAGGAAATCCGGGAAAGCCGGCTACAAAATTGGCCGCGGTCTGGTTGCCATGGAATGTGCTTTCGGCGCCAGCGTTTACATCATCAAAATTGTCACCCAAATAAACATCATGTGAGACAGCCATATCTCCCGGTCGCCAACTAAGGCTTATCCATGTATCCTTATGGAGAGTCCCATCCTTTGGCACGGGGCCGAAGGCGAATGGGAAAGCTCCGCCTGTCATGGCCCCCAGGACTTGACCCTGTGACAGCGCTTCATCATAGACGCGGATATCATCGACAGCACCGGTGAGGTAGCTGTTCACATTGCTCTCTATTCCAACGGTCAAGTACGATGTGGGATAACTATTGTATATGTTGCTCGATGGCGTGGAGCCCTGGGACACACCATCTACATAAAGCCACGTTTCGTCGCCCTCTGTGTACCCTGTGGCCAGATGGTGCCACGTCCCATCATCAACCAGAGTTTGAGATGTGACCGTTGTTGCCACTCCGGTCCAGACACGGACAGTTACCGTCCCATCGGCGTTAACATATAGCTCTCTGTCGTGAAGGCCATCGGTCGGGTGATTACCAGACCAGCCTAAGATAGACTGGCCGGTGTTATCGGTCTTGACCCACACGCATGTTGTCTGACTCGGCATGAACACTGCCAGTTCTGCATAGATGTAGTCACCGCTCCCGTCGAACTCCACGGCGCCGCCATGTTTGCCTGTGATAAAAACGGTCCCACCCGTGGACGTGAGGTCCAGCGAGCCTACGGTGTCGGCCAGATTGCCATCAAGCCGCCAGCGGTGCCTCAATTCTGCACGGGTAACGTCGGCGGTAAAGTCCAGCACCAAAACAACAAAAAGTAAATACATCAGTTTCTTAGACATAATAACTCCTCCTCTATTCACAAAACTAAGGTATTTGTGCCCAAAAGATAACAAAAATCCGTAAATGCCCCACTGTTCGGGTACAGAACCAACCTTTCTTATACCAAATCACCCACTTTGACGTCAAGGATAATTCCTTGATTATGAATGTGAATGTTCTTTTGATATGATTCTGCAGGCGCCGTATGTGGTTGTTTTATTATTGTTCTGTATGTTCTCAACAACACCTCAAGGTGCAGGCTGCTCTGACGATGAATCATTCCAGGTATCGGCCAAACTGGAACTTCTTTGTTATAGGCCGGCTTCTTGCTTCAAGCATGATCTTTTCGATTTTCGCGACGACCTTTGGGTATTCTTCAGACATATTGTTCTTCTCAGAGACATCATTTTCCAGGTCGTACAGTTCTAATGGTGCATCAGGGTTTTTCTGCAGGTCGTGTTTAATGCCCTTCCACTTACCCATGCGAACAGCTAATTGTCCGTCGTAGCCGGCAAAATCCCAGAAAAGATAATCATGTTTCTTCTGCTTGTCCGGCTGGGATAGTAATGTCGGGACAAAACTGATTCCATCGGTATCGTCTGGCGCTTTTGCACCGGCAATGTCAGCTAAAGTAGCCAGCGCATCATAGTGTGCCGCAAGGTGGTCGCTCACGGTGCCGGGTTTTACCTTTCCCGGCCAGCGAACAACCATGGGCACGCGGATACCGCCTTCGTAGAGAGAGCCTTTTAATCCGCGCAGCGGACCAACGCTGTTGAAGAATTCGTAATCGACCTGGTCTTTCAGATACGTGGTTCCGTTATCAGAGGTAAAGAACACAACTGTATTGTCGTCAAGATTCAGCTCTTTGAGTAGTTTCATAATGTGCCCAACCTGCCGGTCCATAAAGCTTATCATCGCGGCGTAACAGGCCTTAGGGGTAGGATGCGGCAGGTACGATTTGCCTTTGTAGGGTGTTTCCGGCCATTTACCCTTGTACTGATTGAGGTCTTCTTCCGGAACCTGTAGAGCCAGGTGGGGAATGACAGTAGGGTAGTAAACAAAGAACGGCTTTTCCTTGTTTTCACGGATAAACTTGAGCATCTCATCCGCAATTACTTGTGGTGCGTAATATTTTCCGGTCAGGCCGCGGGTATTACCTTCAAGTGTGATTTTTTCGCGGTCGCTGATTAGGTATTTCGGATACAAGTTATGGGCGTGACGCTGACAGTTGTAGCCGACAAAACGGTCAAATCCCTGGTTGAGCGGGTCACCGGTAGAGCCGGCCTCGCCTAAGCCCCATTTGCCGAACGCCCCGGTAACATAGCCCTGCTGTTTGAGCAAACCGGCAATGGTTACAGTCTCAGCGGGCAGGGGTAATTTGCCTCGGAAACTGTCCCAACCGCCGATTTCAGAATTATTACGCACGTAGGCATGACCACCATGCTTGCCGGTCATCAGGTTACAGCGGGCCGGTGCGCAGACTGCCGAGCCGGTGTAATATTGCCTAAAACGCATTCCCTCCGCCGCCAATCTGTCGATGTGCGGCGTTTGTATCTTTTGCTGCCCGTAGCAGCCCAATTCC
>CAYUFX010000230.1:0-3126 GCA_964444135.1 uncultured Pirellulales bacterium
ATTCGCTGAGGGAATAAATCGCGAAGCTGAATCCATAAATAATCTTCTTATCGATGGCAACATTGCCCCTACGGTCAACTGTCCAGAAGAATCCGCCGTATTCGTTGTCCCACATCTTATCAATAAGAAAATCAACGCCGTGCTCGGCGTATTCGGCACATCTGCCGTTCCCGTAGCCCGCTCGATGAGCCGAGGCCATTGTATAGACGGTACGGCTCTGAGCGATTAACGATTTCTCATCCTCGCCGGTATCGTTACCGTCCTTATCGAAGTGCGTAATAAAACCGCCGTTCCCATCGTCCTTGCACCGGTCCAGCCAGAAAGGCAGCAATTCCGTGGTCAAGTGTTGTTTACACTCCTCGAGGCAGGCGGTTACTTGTTTTTTGTCGATAGACATTTTGCAATCCTTTCAATCAGTCGTTGGATATCTAACGTTAATAAGCCAACCTGGCCATAGAATTGTCGTATAATAACAAAAATGCCCGCTGACAACAACGGGCATTAATAATGAAATTCGTTTACAATTCTCGACGGGAGCTAATCAGCCTTATCAACTACTATCACCATACCACCTCTAATCCTATCTCTCTCAGGTAAGCATCCTTAGTTATTAAAGGCAAACTCAAATGGATTGAGGTAGCGGCGATTAATCTATCCCAAGGATCAGGAACCTTTTCTCTTGGGATTGTCTTAGTTGTTTGAATTATCGGAAGAAATAATGGCTCAACATTATAATTCCTTGATGAAGACACAATTGCAAGAAAGCTGTCAAAGTCACCAACAATCCTTTTCTTCTCGACAAGATATAACAGCTCAAAAAAGACAATACAGGGAATGAAAATACGATCATGAAAATTATCTACTTTTTCGAATATCTTTTTTGCCTTGGTGGAAAGCTTGGAATCACTGGTCATATGCCAAACCAAAGAGTGAGTGTCGGCAACAAAAGGCATCAGCGTTCCTCCTAAAGTTTAGACAGCAAATCGTTTCGGATTCCTTTAATATCCTCTTCCGTAATCTCTATTCCTTCCCATAAGCCGCCTAACCGTACTGTATTCCGGATTCTCTTGAACTCCTCCAACTCTTCCATATATGGCATAATATCAATTCCATCAATACATCCTTCATCATCCCACCACAATTTAAATCTTCCAAATTCCTTGGAGGGTTTTCCCTCCAATGGACGAAATCTTAGCACCAATTCATCATTAGTTGGAATATATGAAATTGTCATTTGCTTCCTCCAGAGATCAATAAAAGGAAAGCAAGAAGTCCACCCACAACAAGTAATGCTTTCTCTTTCTCTTCCTTTTTCAACTTTAGCGACTTAACATAAGTTGACAACTTGCTCAAAGCCTGCTGATATTCATACCGGTCGTATTCAATATATTCCCTCCCCTGCAACGCTGCAAGGTCTTTCGGTTCTATTCCCTTTTCCACCATAGGAATGACCGGCTTACCCCGTTGTAACGAAAACCCAATTTCTTGTTGTACCCAACTTGACCTCATACCGTTCCGTGTTAACAGCGCAACTATACAATCGGACTTTTTGATTTGTTCCAATACTTTATCGTCAAGACGCTCGCCTGGTGTGAGATACCACTCTGCAACAGATACATCTACATCAAATTTTGAAAGCAGATTTGCGAGTGATATAACAAGTCCTTGGTCCTGGGCACTATGGCTTATGAATACTCTATATGCCATTTTGGACTCCGAATCTTTCAAAACACAGCATTGAGGTTAATTAAAATCACCGAAATACTTCGTTAATGAATTACTATAGACAAATCTTATCCAAATGCAATTATTTTTTGAAGCCGGTGTATGGAAAAGAAAGCTAAACTGCTACCAATGAAAGAATCTCCACCGAGCCTCAACTTTTTGCCTGGTCGAGGATGAGGTCTTTGACCTTTTGGCTGGGCAGATTAAGCGCGCCGTAAGCAGCAGCGGCTGCGCTGCGAAGCTCGGGAGCAGTATCGTCCGAACTGATGAGTGTGTAAATGCTGTCAACCATCGGCTCAACCAGCATATTGGCGTTCAATTTTGCCGAAGTAGCAAGAGAATCAAACGCCGATATTCGCACATCAACAGCATTGTTATTATTAAGAGCCATTCCGGCTATTGCCCGCTGGGCGCCGGGACTGTCGAGATGAGCCAAAATCTGACCGGCCAAAATCTGAATTTCGGGACGCTTGTCATTTACCGCCCGCACAAGAGTTTCCTGGGCAGCAGATAAATTAATCACAGGATTTCTGGTTTGAGCCAATTTGAGCATTACCTCGGCCGCACGCAGGGCATAGCTGTCGGCTATCTCTTCGTTCCACAGCCCGGTATCATCAGCGGCCGGCTGCGAATTCTGTCCTAAAGCCTCCGCCAAGTTCGCAACGACCAGCTTACTCTCGGCAAATGGCTCCTTAGGCCCCGCCGCAGCTACTGCTATCGCGGCACTGTATCTTACCCTTATATTGTCAAAACTCAGGGCCTGTAGCAAGGGCTGAGCCGGACCAATGCGATAAAGCAACGATTTTTCACCGGCGGTTGTACCCAAGGCCTCAATAGCACCAAGCGCGACGTGAGCATTGTTATCCTTGACCGCCCGTGCAAGGGCCTGATGGAGATATTCAACCCCCGCAGTAGTGGCATAGACAAGGGCATCGGCGTGCCGGTCATCAAAATATCGCGGCATCTGCTCAACTCCAGCGGCCTCGGCTTTGAAAAAGGCAGCAAGCCAGAGGCCAATGGCCGGTCCGAATCCCGCGTCGGCCTTGAGCGCCCATTCGCAGCAACGCATCGCCATCAGCTCGTTAAAATAACTCTTGGCCACTTCTTCCCGAACCAGTCGCTGCCGGTCGGAATCAAAGAACCAAATATTGGCAAAATCAGCATCCTCAGCCGGTGTCAACGATTGCGCATGATAATAATACTTTTCGCCAAGCTCGAAGAACAACTGGGCGGCCGGAATTTTCAGAGTGCCGGGGTCAATTTGACTAAGACTTTCCTTGGCCAACTCACGAAGCTCGGCTGAATCGTCATTCTCGAGGAGATACTTTAGATACGCCTGCGATTGCGGATAGCCAATCTTGCCCAATGCCGTTATTATCTGAGCCTTGAGCGCAACATTTT
>CAYUFX010000231.1:0-3112 GCA_964444135.1 uncultured Pirellulales bacterium
CCAATCCCTACATGTTCACCGGCCGCAGATTCGATATCGAAACAGGTCTTTACTATTACCGTGCCCGGTACTATAATCCACACATCGGCCGATTTATGCAAACCGACACCGTCGGATACGGCGCGGGCATGAACTGGTATGCCTATTGTGGGAATAATCCGCTGGGCCGTGTGGATCCCAGTGGGAATTATTCCATGTCTGTCCGAATCCCGACTGAATGTATAACCGACAACCCTGACGCGACGACCGCTTACCGTGATGTTACGGATTGGCTATATGACGTTGGCTTTGGGGACGATTACCAGAGGTGGTACATTGAATACATTGACATCGACGGTAGCGATTTCGACATTAGCCTCACTGACGGGAGCGATATCACTGATGCCTGTGATGTTAAGGTGCCCGAGTTCAGAATCGAGCATGTTGGTAGCGCTCAGGTAGTCGTCATTGACGATATCGGGCGGCTTGACAGTCGTGATAGAACGCTTAAAATGATAATGGACGCGTGGTTCGCAGAGAAAATGGCTATGGACAGATGGAGTTGGAGTATTGCGGATTGGTATGACAATGTGAGAAATTGTGCAGTCACTCCTTTCAGGGGACAGGGAGGAAGTGACTTAATAAAGAAGTGGTATTCTGGAGGTAAGATATATGACAATACTGAGATCAATTACGTTGGGTTCGGTTTCGGAGCCGCTCATTTTCGAAGCCCGCTCCATTTAATTGGGGACTTCCGGATTATGAATAGGTACTGGCCCCAAATTTGGAATCGTTGGAATTATCAGCATTGGGCAGGGCCTGATCAATTCTGGTTCAATAAGGGCTGGGACCTCTACCCTGGATAGAAACCGAAATTGATTTTTTGAGCGTTAGTCAGGTCATATGCCCACAGTAACGTGGATTAGTGCAACTTGATCTTAGCAAGAGGTGACGCTGTCTGATAAAGGAGATCGAAATGAAAAAAGGAGATAAGTGGATACTTATCGGATGCTTAGCTTGCGGGGTCGCCGTGGTCGCCTATTTAGGGTATAGCGGCGCAGTATGGATCATGCGTGATCTGAAAAGTATGGATGAACGCAGGCCATTACTGTTGTATGAGACCGATCATCAAGAGCTTCTGGAAGCCTGCAGGGAACTCTCCAGGCAAGTAGCCACAGGGCGGCTTGAGCCAGCATCGTACCAAATAAATAGTAGGAATCCCGATCCGGAGTCGAGGAAATTCCCTCAACTGATTCTGGATCTTCTCCCACTACATGTGGATGTAAAGAAGAATGGGCTGGTCGATATTGTAATGTCGCCCGTGGTAATGTATGGGGTGGTCGCATATCCTGAGAACTATGGAAGCACACCCGATGATTCATTTAAGTACGGCGACAGATTATGGGGCATAGAGCTAATTGATGGGCTGTGGTATTATGATGAGGACTTTCAAAATTATCCAGAACAAATGAAGGAGGTAAAGGAATTGTTGAAAAAAAGAAAGGCAGGAGATTCGTCCGTTGGGCCATAGGCACGCAACGCTCCCAAAGAAGTGCCTGCCGGTTGGAATTAGCACAGCGGACCTGAATTGTTCACCTTCGATAACCATGATCCAAAGGGTGGCTGTGTTCTCTTAAACGACGGGACCGTTAAGTTCATTCGCACAAAAGAAGATCTCTAACAACTTCGATGGAAGTAACTGCACGGGATAATGAGGTCAGCAGAGCAGAGTTTCAGCCCTGACAATTAAAGCCCATCCGGTAGGGAACGGAAGACAGTCCTTGGGACTCCTTACGGAGAAATCAGCTCGTCTGGGCAAAGGCGCCCCGCCGCAGCACAGAAGCCAGAAAACAGAATACGGAAGCCAGTCCACAGTCCACAGGATGCCTTCCGGCAAATGTAGATAGCGACCGGCAGAGTGGCAAAAGCACAAAGAAAAATAAAAAGGCAAGAAATTTTGAAATCTTGATGCTGAATCATGTCGCCGCAATTACCAACATCAAAAGTTTCAGAAAAGGTGTGAATTCTACACCTTTCCATCTGCCAAAAGTTTTTCCTCCACCGCTGCTTCAGAAGGTCGTATGTTCGAAACGCGCCCCCGCTATTAACCCCTCCAGATAATATCCAGACCCATTTTTCAACTCAAAATCCCAGTTTCTTTAGGTCGTTTGCGAATTCGCTGCAACACCATAAAAAAGAGACGCACAGGATAGCAGGAAATACAAGATCCGTTTGTTGGTCTAACAAATAAAGTTTTTTACGACACTCGAACTATTTGTTAGAAGGTCTTTTCTTACAGACGCAGCTTGAAAAAGCTTACATTTTCAGGAAGGATTTGGTATTATGTTAAAGTAAGGCTCTTTTGCGTTGCTGAGTAAGTGTAACTGGGATATCTCAGATCGTAGCTCTATTTGGAGATTTATGGGCTGTATAATTGAAACAATAGGTAGGACTTTAGAAGTGGGTGATTGAATAGAAAGAGTTTGTTTTTTATTAGTGGCTGTTCTACTGTTGGGGCAAATAACGGCACAAGCCGACATTACCGCACCGGGTGATACTGTCCGGGGTGTTCCAAACGATGGCGATTGGCCTGCCAATGAAGCACCTCCCTTGGCAATCGATGATGACACGAGGACGAAATATCTGCATTTCAAAGGAGATTTTAATCCCGATGTGGGTCCCACTGGTTTTCAGGTTACAACATCTATCGGTGGTAGTATCGTCACTGGCTTGACTTTCACAACAGCGAATGACGTTCCGGGTCGTGATCCGATTGCATTTGAACTTTCTGGTTCTAATGAGAGCATAAATGGGCCGTATACGTTGATTGCCAGTGGCAATATCGTCGATTTCATGCAAGGGACGGCGTGGCCGCGGTTTACCAAGAACACAACCCCGATTACGTTCCACAATAAAACGGCGTACGTTCACTATCAACTCTTATTCACGGCCATTCGAGGCCCGGTAGGTGGATCTGTGAATAGTATGCAGATTGCCGAAGTTGAACTATTGGGAAGCCCGGCTGGCGGATTGCCTCCCGAAGTTGATGCTGGTGATGATCAGACAATCACCTGGAAAGGTGTTGGAAACACTATCGTACCGTTATATCCTACTATTTATGATGATGACCCAT
>CAYUFX010000232.1:0-3015 GCA_964444135.1 uncultured Pirellulales bacterium
CAAAGCCCGAGGCAAGCGGCATTGCAACGCGTTGACACGGATACATCGCACGGGAGGGTTTCGGCACGACGCGAACAAGAAACCAGATAAGCGCCGATAACCCCGTGATTGGAAGTATCCATCTGGCCCAATAACATTTCTTTTTACCTCCGGGATATTTATCGCTCTTGGGACAAAATGACGGTGTATGTTTTTCTTGCATGGTATTTTCTCCTCTTTACTCATTTTTTGACTAACTATTGCCATTTCTAAAAAGTAAGTGTAACATTCTATACGTACCGTCATTCCGACCGAAGGCACGGCTTTGTCGTGCCGAAGCGGAGGAATCTAATTAAATAGCTTCGCCAAAGGCGAATCAAAAAGTTAAACTTATTTATTGGAAACGGCACTAATTCCTGTTGCCCAAAGCAAAAACCTACGATGTCACCCCTGCGGAAGCAGGGATCCAGAGCGAAAAAGCTGGATTCCCGCTGGAGTTTATCCCACACACGATGCGGGGCGGGAATGACAAATACTGTTTCCGCAACAGTAACTAACTAAACTGCCGGAGCAGATATTATTATACAATATTGCCTCTGAAAATCACAGGTTCTTTGCAGATAATTATTGCCAATTGAGATTTTATAAGATGTGCTTATTTCCCCTAATCAGCAGGGAACTTCGTGCATTCTATTGAATTCCGTTGAACTATGTATATATGGTTTCCGTATAAAACTCCTTACCTCTCCGAGGGGTAGGGTGGGGCTTGCCCCACCATTATTTCTTAATTCCAGCCGTCCTCTCCGTCCAAAATCTCCGCAGTAATTCAGCTCAGCCGCTGTCCTCTATCAAAACCTGTCATTATCAAGCACAACTCATCGAAAAATATACCGTACCCCTTTTATTCCCTCAGTAGGTATAATCATCCCTATCGGTGGAAATCAAATTTCATATCAATATCAATTACCGACGCCCCACATACGCCAGATCAACCATATGATGAGAACCAAGAAGAGAATGGGGATGATTACCTCACCTAAAAGTTCGGGTAGGGCTGCGCAAACCACATAAATGACCATGCCGACGAGGACGCCGCAAATTACTCCAACAATCACCCCGAGCATTGCGCCGCCCACGCCAGCCGTATGAAAACCGACAATCGCCCCTACAACTGCACCCAGGACAGTTTAGATTATTAGAGTCGCGTTCAAGGCCTTATCTTCATCCCAGCCCATGATCAATCCTTCTGGAGAATTCCGGGGGCACCATACTCAATTCCAGCCGTCCTCTGCGTCCCAAATCTCCGCTGTAATTCAGCCCAGCCGCTGTCCTCTATCAAAACCTGTCACTAAGAAGCACAACGCATCGAAAAAGTAACGTACCCCTTTAAGTCCCTGATGCGCTTATTAGTCATTCTTGAGCCTTTCCTGCATTGAGTTCACGTGTTCCATCGAGAACGGTTCTCTTAACAGCTTGGCGTGTCCTTTTGACAGGACAAACTGGTAATTTCTTTCGGAGTCCGGTGAAGGGTTGATAATGTAAATCTGCCGACCTTTAACGTCCGAGCATGAATCTATGTAAGGAAGGGTCGATAGGAACCAACTTCGGATAAAAAAATCATCTCGCGCGAGACTCAACCCAATTATGTAGACGTCATGTGTAAACGAAAATGCAAATTCGGGTTTATACCAAAGAATGGCATTAGAGCGAACGTCAAACGCCTTCCCATAACCAGGGAGAACAAGAAATGGCTGGACTTCCCCATTGGGTGCATAACGACCCCATGTTCCATAATTCAGTAATTCTGGCGTATGGTAAATCTCTTTCTCCGGCATTCCCTCAGTGAACTTCAAAGACTCCCAGCCCAGTGTATTCACAGGACTCCCGAAAATATCAGTCGTACCAAGCCGCCAATTTACGGAGCCGTGAAGCTTACACAGCTTTATGGCGTTGTCTCTTCCGAAGTTGTATGTATATGGCTTACCAAGTCTCCGAAGTGCGACCTCAAGCAGACCGTCCCAGTTGAACGAGATGATGATGTCTCGTTCGTGAAGCTGTGACGCGAATTCTACGTACAAGTCGGGCAGGTCACTCTCGGATGGTGTGTGCTCTGCTATTGTCTTCGCCAGGTAAAACCGTAGAGCGAGCTTCTCTCGTGATCCTGCCTCTGCGAACCGCTCGCCGCCTCCTTGCTCTCTAAGTTCTACGTATTCCAAGAATGTGCATAGGTCAGAGAAATCAACACTCGAGTAGTCTACCTCTCCATCAGTGTTCTCTGTGCTTATCTTTGCGTATCCATCGACACGTTTGAAAGTCCCAAGGCATTCCGCGGAGAATTTCTTCATTGTTTTATCAAGCAAGGCCGCAGTTAATGGCACTCCTGCTGCTGCAGAAAATCCAGCGCCAAGGATGAAAACCCGATTCTTCCACACGTGCTGTTCATACCAGCGTCTGTCTAGTTCATTTTCTGCCATCGGCATATATTCCTAACAACGTATATATCGTTTCCGTATAACATCCCGACTTCTCGTCATTCAGAGTAATCCCAGCCGCTGTTGTACTCTCCTAAGATACAAATAAATTCTTATCCGTCAAGAAAAATTTGACAAACAAATAGGTTGATAGGTTGTTTCTTTCTAACTTAGGAAACGCTTTACTCAACCGTTTTAATCCTTGGCTCATCACTTAATTTTGGGCAATTCGACAAACTAATTGCATCTAAGTTGCTTATCTCTTCCCCGGTAAACCTCATTTAACCGACAACCTTGAACAGCCTAACCTTCCTCTTCACCGGCACTTTAGTTTACTTTAGCTCACTCCTCACTAACAATTTTCAAGAATCGAGCATCCGGTATCTAACTTCATCATTCGAAATTCCTTGTTCGATATTCTATATTCCTTTTTCATCCTCTGTCTTTTTTCCAATTTACCAATCACAAATTAACTACTCACCAATTAACTAATATCTTCCTTCCTCTTGAGTCTTGTGTCTTGAGTCTGTAGTCTTTTGTCTCTCGTATACAGTGCCGTGTCTCG
>CAYUFX010000233.1:0-2894 GCA_964444135.1 uncultured Pirellulales bacterium
TCGCAATTGCGCGTAGAACGTGTGCCGACTGGTTCCGACAAAAGAGCAGGAAAGGCGTTACGGTCGGTTTAGAAAATGCAAACAAAATGAGTATTAGTTCAGAAAGGCAACATACTGAGCAAACCGAGAGTATATGGAAGGCACTCAGGAGCTTGGCCGCCGAACAAAGTGAGGTCATTCATTTGAGATTTGCAGCGGGATTGAGTTATGTTGAGATGGCTGACGCGCTTGGGATACCGGTTGGGACCATAAGGTCACGGTTGCATAGAGGATTGAAGGCGATAAGAAAAAAGATTGAGGAACAGGAAAATGAAGCGTGAGAGAATAGAAAGGCTGGCTATAGATTGTGCAGCGGGCGAATTGAACGAGGATAGTGAAGTATTGTTCAAGATGTATCTTGCGGAGCATCCCAAAGAGAATCAGTGGGCAGAGGATATAATGCAGGTCTATGAAAAGACAAAAGCGGCAATTGATGCAAATATAATGGGTTCTGGTGTAGGCGATGAGACACCATTCATCAAAAGAAATCGTCTATTACAGCTAAATTGGCAGAGGTTTGGGCGTCAGGCGGCGGCTGTGATTTTAGTGGCTTTTATCGGTTTTGCGGCGGGACGTTGGGAAATAAATGGCAAAACGAACAGAATCGCCTTGACGGAACCCAGCTTGGGTCCAAGGCAAATCAAGACCATCTCTGATTTGAAAGAAAAATATGCAGACACTTTCTGGGGCGATAAGATTTTGGCTTCTCTGGAACCAGGACCTTATCCAAAACAGACAGAATACAAATGGAATAGGGAATTTTGGCCCAATATCAGGCAATACATTAAGGAAAAGCATTATGAATAATCGCAAGATGACATACGGGTTAGTGGCTTTCTACGCAGCTACACTTTTCATCGCCGGCTGTTTCCCGGAAGAGGCAGTGCTATGGTCGGATGACGGTTCCATAGGCGTGATTAACACAGAGGAAATGTTGACTTTGGTAGACGGCAATACGGGTAAGCTTACGGTGATTGCCAAGGAAATGGAAGGACAGGACAATCTTTTTAAGAGTATTACCGTCTCCTCCGATGGCAAGTTAATAGCCTATTCTATGGGCTCTGAATGTTCCAGTCTTAGCGATGCCCTGAAGCAACTGCCTCAAACCCAGGTAAAACTTATCGCTCATTATGCCCGGCGGATGCGCGAACAGATTATTCGCCAGGGAGGTCTGGTCAATAGTGAATTCCCCGACATCACAGAGGGGCCATTTACGCCCGAAGGGTACTGCAATTGGGTAATTCGCTATATGTGTAACAAAGCAGACCAGGAACTGATTGATAAACTAACACTGGAAGAGCTGGATAAAGGTAAAAGCAGCAAAATTATCCTGTTTCAACTATTTATGGCGTCCATAGATAATACGGGTATTAAGCAACAACAACTGGTTACTACGAGTATATTTGCGATATATCGGCCGAGAATATCCCCTGACCATAGATTTGTAGCCTATCTACTTTTTAATGAACCATCTGAAAATACGGCATGGAGATTTGACCTTTATCTGGCCTCCATAAAAGGTAATGTTAAAGTAATGCGATTGGCCGATTATGTTGCCGTAGGTTACTCCTGGCGCGATGATAGCAAGGCGATTACCTATATCGAGAACTCTATCAAAGAAATTGAGCAGGAGTATTCTGTGGGGACCTTAACCAGTATAGAGGTAGCTGATCCGAACGGTAAGCTTTTGGCAAAGCCCGTTCCCGCTAAGTTGACTGAAGAAGGTAGTTTGGCAACTCATCTTCACACAGGCAAGGTGACGCATTGGGCGGGAGCGTTATTCCATCCAAATATGAGGGTTCAACATACTTCAGGCCGGATTTTCTTTTCCAGTATCGCCATGAATTTGCCGGCGAGCACAATAGATGACAGGTTTTACTGGTCCGTATTCTGCTGCGACCTGGTAACCCGTAGTGTGACTAATATACTGCCACGACAAGTCTCAAGTCATTTGGTTGAGGATAACGCGACAGGCTATTTTGCCATCTCGCCGGACGGTAAGAAGATTTTGCTACCTTTGAGAATGCACAGGTTTATGATATACACACTTGGTGAGTCGTCGGTCTTGAGTCCCATCGAAGAATCGGAGGAATTTGGAGATTCAATAGGGGATAATTGGCAGATGATGCCGGCGTGGAAAGGTAATGATGAAATATCATGCCTTGTTTCTGAGAACAGTCATTTCCTGACCAAGGAGGGCCAGGAAAAGCATAATCGAAAAGAGATAGTCATTCTCGGAGCAGATGGTAAGCTCCGCAGGGTTTTGAGTGAAAATTGGCCTGGTGAGATAAAGTCCGGTTCTGTATATAAATTGGAAGGGATCCCACCAATACCGCCTTTCTAATCACCGATATCGCTTTTTAAGATCGTCCGGACAACCGATTGTCTCTTCTATACTTACGAGGCGCAGGGGAGGATAGCAGCCGCCCTGAGAATCCTGTGCGATAAAGCATCGCAGATTTGGAGCTTGGTATTTTTGAAGGATTGGGGTATATTTATTTAGGCATCTATCTTGCCGGCATAATCATAGTGCGCAAGAAATCTGATTTTAATGGCGCCCCGCAAGAATTGCGGATGTTTTATATTTGTAACACCATTGCTTATGGCTAACAAAAACAGAAATACCTGGCCCGCTAAAATAAAGAGGATTTTCACCTCAATACTGCCTGTCTCCGAAAGACGCAAAGGCCAGTGTATTAACTGTGGTGCGTGTTGTAAGCTGCCGAATGTCTGCCCCTTTCTCAAGTATAAACCGGATGGCAAAGCTTACTGTTCTATTTACCCGATTCGTCCATTAAACTGCAGAAAATACCCGCGAACGGAATCCGAGTTTATTACTGCAGATACATGTGGTT
>CAYUFX010000234.1:0-2880 GCA_964444135.1 uncultured Pirellulales bacterium
GCGTTCGATTTTCCCAGTACACACCTTCCGCCACACACAAAATTAGTTGCGTAGGGGAAATTCTCATGAACTGTTTACTAAGCGTTCGATTTCCCCAGTACACACCTTCCGCCACACACAAAATTAGTTGCGTAGGGGAAATTCTCATGAACTGTTTACTAAGCGTTCGATTTTCCCAGTACACACCTTCCGCCACACACAAAATTAGTTGCGTAGGAGAAATTCTCATAGTCTTTTTGATTAATCAAAATGACTATGTCAAATTTACTCTTTTATATAGAACGATTCGTTTATCAGTTTTTACTTTACCCGTTCGGCCACTCTCACTAAAGTGGAGAAAATCGCGCTCTCTTTTGCCTTTTACACCGAGTAAAAGGGAAGAACTTTGTAGCCTCCTATGATTGGAAACTTGTGATATTAATATGCAGGAACCAGGTTTATGTTCAGTTTCCGAGAATCGTGCTAAGTGATTGAATACTACGCAGTAATATGGATGCGCACAATTATCATAAACCACAAGGACTTTTTATCACACCCCAAATGAATTGCATAGGGAAAATGATTATAGTCTTTGTATTAATCGAAAAGACTATTAAGATTTGCTCTCTTGATACCAAACGATTGCCTGTTAGTATGGAATTCTTTGTTCGGACAGTCTTGCTGGAGAGGAGATCACTCTTTCTTTTGGCTTTTCACCACTTTAAGGAATTGTAAAATTAACCCCGCTTTGCCTTTAACGGCCGCTTTCCTGCAAATATTGCCCAAATGTGCCCTCACCGTGTTGTACTTTATCCCGCACTGCTTGGCTATTTGGTCATGTTCGAGTCCTTCACAAACAAACCTTGCTATCTGAAGTTCTCTTGAGGTTAAATGATAACCTCTTTGTAGGTAAGTCCATTGTTTTGAGTTGAATAACATATGCTTGTTATATCATCGAGCAAAATTTGTCTCGGCTGCTTATTAAAATCTCCATTGGAAAAGACCGATTTAGAATATTCCTGCAAAGCTACATTACAGTACCATGTGATTCGATTCACGCTTGACGAGCTGCGAACCTAACTCTCATCTGTTTCCGGCGTGCTTTCCTGTTCGGGCACGACTACTACGTTAACGGTAACAGTTATATCATCAGTAAACTTAAGTGTTACTGTATGCGTTCCGACCTGTTTTATATGTTCGGGCAATTGCACAATCTCGTCAGCAACTTCGAATCCCTGTTCTCGGAGATTAGCCGCTATCTGTCGTTCAGTGACTGAGCCGAATAAATGTCCCTGCACGTTAGCTTTGGCAGCCACAACAGCCTCTGCTCCTTCGACCGCCTTGGCTGCATCTTCGAGTCGTTTACTATCATGTATCCGTTGTTCTGCACGCTTGGCCTTTTCCACGGATATTGCTCTAATGCTGGCCTCGGTTGCAACCTTCCCAATTCCTTGCGGCAGCAAATAATTTCTCGCATATCCGACGTTGACTTCAACAACGTCTCCCAGCCAGCCAAGTTTCTCAACATCCTCACAAAGCAAAACCTTCATCCTGTTTGACATTTTTGTCCCCTTGTACATTTTTTCCCGTTAGATATACACCAATCAAACAGTAAACGGCAGTAACGCCATGTACCTGGCGCGTTTGATTGCCTTTTTCGCTTTTCTTTGACAGCCGGCGCAGTTGCCGCTGCGCTTACGCGAGTATATTTTGCCGCGATTGGTTAAGAGCTTTTGCAGTGTCCCGATATCTTTGTAGTCAACGTACTTTATGCCTCTTCTGCAAAAACGACATTGTGTCTGTTCGCGGGCTCCTGCAAAGCCTGTTTTTCTTCTGTTATTATTTCTTCTGTTATCATTTCTTCTGTTATCATTTCTTCTTGTATTACTTCTTTCTATCATCTTTTACCTCTATCAATTGACTATTTTCTATTGTCTATTTACTATTGTTACGAACTTGAGAGTTCAGTTTCTTGCTTTTCAATCCCTGCCGGCAACAAGCAGGGGCAATAGTAAATAGACAATAATCAATTTAAAACGGTATATCGTCCTCGGCCGTTTGCTGCTTTGCCTCTGAGTTTGTGCCTGCACTTTGGACAGCCTGGTTGTCATCGGCTGCACCGGCGCGGGGCATAAACTGGATGTTTTCAACCGTAACTCTGTGCCTGCTGCGCTTCGTGCCATCCTGAGCCGTCCATGTATCGAATGTCAGTCTGCCTTCAACGAAAGCAAGCCTACCTTTGCTCAGGTACTTGTTTATATTCTCTGCCTGCCGTCCGAACGCCCGGCAATCCACAAAACATGTTTCCTCTCGTTGACTGCCATCCTGGCCCGTCCATTTGCGATTTGTCGCCAGACCGAAATCAACCACCGGCGTTTGGTTCGGTGTATACGACAACTGCGGGTCACGGGTTAGATTGCCCATTAGCAAAATTTTGTTAAAATTAGCCATGCTTAACCTCTTCTTTCTGATTCAAAAAGTCTTCTGCAAAATCGAGGTTAGGCATACTTTGAAAAGAAAAAAATTGTCTTTTGTTTTTTTCTTTTCAAACGATAAATTATTGCTCAGTAAACATTTATTTGATTATTTAAGAAAACCAAAAAACCTGATTTTCTTAAATAATATATGCCTAACCTCAATTTTGCAAAACTCATTGCTTCAACCTTAAACTTGTCATCCCTGTCAAACCTGTCCTGAGCAAAGCCTGCCCTGAGCGAAGCCGAATGGGTCGAAGGAGCAGGGGTTCGTTTATCTGACTCCACACCTGCTCAGCTTGGCCATAGAAAAACTTAAGAACGTCTAACAAAATGAGCAACTGCATTCAACCGTCATTTCGAGCGTGCCCGCAGGCAACACAACCGTCATTTCGAGCGTAGCCGCAGGCAACACAACTGTCATTTC
>CAYUFX010000235.1:0-2728 GCA_964444135.1 uncultured Pirellulales bacterium
TGGATTAGGGGCCTTGGGCCTTGCTTTTGGTGGAAAGCCTTTTGGCCCAGCCATCGGCTATGCAGCCCCGGGAAGCCCATGGGTCAAAAAGGATGGATTGTTCAGAACCAAACCGGCACCCGCAAAGGTCGCTTTGATAAAAGGCAATGACAGGCGGGATATTGTATATCAAGCGCTGAAGAAAATCGAAGATGAGGTCCTCGCTTCAATCGGTGATAAGAAGAAGATTCTTATCAAACCGAACTTCGTAATCACATCTCGCCAGCTCGCCGCTACTCACGTCGACGCTGTTAGAGGAATCCTCGATTTTCTAAAACCGCACTTCAAACATCAGATTATCGTCGGCGAATCCACAATCTCCAGAGAAGGCACATTTGACGGATTCAAGAATTACGGCTATCTTGCGCTGGAGAAAGAATACAACGTCAAGCTAATTGACCTTAATCACCAGCCCTGGCAGTACCGTTACGTATTCGGCAAAGGTCACCGCCCTACCCCAATTCGGATTATCTCAACGTTCTTGGACCCTGATTTGTACATCATCTCCGCAGCAAAAATGAAGACCCACGACCGCGTTGTAACAACCTTGTCACTGAAAAACGTTCTGCTCGGGGCACCACTCAACGACTACAAGAAGAATGATAAGGGCCTGATGCACGTTGCGTACAATTTCTCCCGCGAGGCGCTCCTGCACTACAACATGTTTCATCTGGCCCAGGAGATTTATCCCGACCTGGGTGTCATTGACGGTTTTGTAGCTATGGAAGGCAACGGACCGACCGGTGGAACTCCCGTAGATACAAGGCTTGCTCTGGCAAGCCTGGACCCCCTCGCAATGGACACCCTCGCAACAAAGCTAATGGGCTTTGACCCAACCCAGATTATGTACCTCTCGGCCTTTGCCGAAGCGGGAATGGGCCAGGGTGACTTTGATAAAATCGAAATCCTCGGAACGCACCCAGAGCAATGCCAGTATCACTTCAAGGCACACAAACGCTTGCTCGAGCCTTACGGACTGTAAAACGCAGTTCAACTACGGCCTTTAAGCAATTGCAGGGCCTCATCCGCAGTGACATTGGCTTGAGTACCAAGGGCAGTGGATGAATCCTGCGATACCTGGCTTGCGATATGAACTGCGGTTTCGATGGCAACCTTCGGCGTAAAAGCGTCTAATTCGACACCCATAGCGCTTTCCAGCTCAGATTCGATGATCGCCGTAGCAGCTTCCACGCGTGCAACCTGTCCATTGAGGTATTGCTTGTATTCATTAAGATTTGTTATCGCCTTTTTGATATTTGACAATGCTGACTTTGGGTCGGTAGTCAAATCAAGTCCTTGAGAATTAAAACTAAAGTCCTTTGCGAAAATATCCACCTTCGAGCCGTCACCGATTGGGATTGATATGCTCTCGCCGGCTGAGGTAAATATCTTGTTGAAGTCATATTCGGTGTTCTTAACTGTTTCGTTTATTTCTTTAGCTAAGCTCTTGAATTCCTTTTGCATTGCTTCTATCTCTACTCGTGAATAATCCGGGCTGGATGCCTTTTTGGCCAATTCTTCCATCTTGGCTAATTTGGCGGCGATGCCATCGACTGCGTTGGCAAATGTCTGAATGATGGAGATAGAAGTGCTGGCCTCTCTGGCGCTTAGGCGAACATCTGCGATGTTGCCGCTGAGCAGCTCTCGAACTGTTGCCACGACGTCGTTATGTTTTGGTGCTCCTGTCGGACTGCTGTTCCCGGTATAAGCCCCGTTAACAACATACGCACCATAACTTACATCTAATACGTTTCTAATTCCGTATTCAAACAGTTTTCTTTCCCCCACATTCATTGTGTTCTCCGCAGTGCCCCCGAAGCTAACTCTTAAATAAAATATAGTAAAAAAGCAGCTATAAGCCAAAAATCCAGTTAAATCCTCTGGTTAAATTCAACGGTTGCTTTAGTAGTATCGTTAGGAATGTTTTTTTCGGACTCTTGTATAAGCCATCACGGCCAAAAGGCGGCCACTGCCACGATTAACCAGATGACAATGCCGAGGGCAAATTTAGTGATTATGCCGAAAAATTCCCCGAGCCCAGCTCCCACAGCATAGCGTAAGGAGTGCTCAGCCTTTGTTCCGCGGGAGAACTCCATTCCCCATACGCACAAACCTGCCCCGGAGCAGGCTCCAAGCAGGGTCCCCAAAAATGGTATAGGTAATAGAAACGTGCCGAGCACGGCACCTGTCACAGCGCCGAAAAGTGCCGCGATTGATCCCGGCCAGCTTGCTCCTGATTTCTTGGCCCCTATCATCCCCGCAGTGAACTCTACAAGTTCGCCAAGAGCTGCCAAGACTGCTATCGCAATCAATGTATAGATGGAGAAGACACTATTGTCCCACTGCCACCAGGCGAACAGGCAGGTGGATATGACAATCAGCCAATTGCCCGGCAGGCCAAACAAAACCAAACCTAACCAGGCTGAGTTGAGAAGAACCAATATAGTTGACCAAAGATAAACCATAGGCTAATTTTAGGTTAAGAATATAAGATAATCAAGTTGTAAACAGATATGATTTGGCTATATGCCCCCATCGCGTATGCTCCGACAACAAGGAACTTAGGCCGGATTTTCCGGCAAGCGATTTTAAGTTCATTTGCAATCCGCCTACGGCGGACAAGATTGGGTTTGTTTTGGGTTTGTTTTTTTGGGCCGGAAGGCGGTTTCATTTTCATAATCCTCTATAA
>CAYUFX010000236.1:0-2716 GCA_964444135.1 uncultured Pirellulales bacterium
TGAACAAACAGAAAACATTACTTGACAACCGGCAGCCTTTCATGAATAGGGTGCGTGGCAGTGTCTCTTCATATAGATTTCAGCAAAGGCATGAGGTGAATGAGAACCCAAACTCCGGCGATGGCGACTAAGTTCGGTAGACAGCAAATTGATAGTATCATTTAATTGTATCATGGTTTTCTCCTTTTTTATCTTGTTGAGGTGAATCATCCTCAAATTCAGTAACGGTTTCATTTGCCTCGATGGGAGAATCGGCCTGCTTAATTACATCCGTAGGCAGACTCTCTTTTATCTGTTTTAGCCGCCCGGCCTCGAGCTGGATTTCTTCCAAGGTAAGTGATGAGGCTGCGCAATGTGTCAGATCTGCCTCGATTTTTTGAGCAGCAGTTGGAAGATACCCAAGGCTTTGCAATCTTTCGATGGTTTTTTCAAATATTTGAAAACAGCGGTGCTCAGCATCTACTTTAACTGAAGGGGAAGTGTCTTTGCCTCTCGCAGACCTGCGTATCCTCTCGATACACAAGTCCGCTTCAGTAACCAGTCTTCCAGTCATCTGTTTAACAAGTGCGGAGTCCTTTGTAAGGGTGTTTTCTTCTCGCAATGCCTTTTTATCCAGCTGTATATTTCGATCCGAAGCCTTCAACAGATGCGCAATTTCAGCTGTTGATTGGCCTTCAGCCATTAGAAGGGCGACCAGCGGACGGCGTTCGTTAGGACGGAGGGATTTGGGATCAATCGAGCCGTTTCTGATACCCTGCAAGAGAGCCAATGTCTGCAGCCCATCGTCTTCTGAAGTCTTATGATCATTCTTTTTGGAATTTTGATTTTGTGAGTTCATAATGATACCTCCTTAGATAAATAACGTTTTCTAATTTCAGCCGATACTGCCCTTTTGCCAGCCAGGGCAATGTATCTCCTGACAATACAATCACAATATTTGGGTTCGATTTCCATTCCGAAGCACTTTCTGCCAAGCCTTGCTGCAGCGATAAGAGTTGTTCCGCTGCCAAGGAACGGATCGAATACGATATCACCACGTTGCGAAGAATTACGAATGGCCCTTTCTGCCAACTCCAGCGGCTTCTGTGTCGGGTGGTGGTAGAGGTCCGTTCGATCACGTCGGATACGCCAAAGAGTGCTTTCATTCTTAGGACCGTACCAATTGTGCTTTGCGCCGCCCTTCCAACCGTAGAGGCAGAATTCGGTCTGTTCGTTGAAGTCGCCGAAGCCTGGAGCAAAACTTTCTTTTGCCCAAGTGATGACCGATGCAACCTTGAACTTGTGCCTGGTTAATAAATCGTGCATCAGGCCGAAATTCTTATGACTGTTCCAAATGTAGAACGGTGCACCCGATACCATCGCCTCAGCAAAGGCATTTACCACCTTGCTGAACCAAGCTTCATAACGCTTTGGAGTCATATCGTCATTGCGAATACGCTCTGTTGTCCGAGATGATTTCTTAGTCTTCGTAGGAGAAGGACGGTTGTTGCGGTCATAATTAATATTGTACGGAGGGTCGTTATGACATAGCCTTGCCCGGCTATCACCCATTAGCTTTGCAACGTCAGCGGGCTTTGTTACGTCACCGCATAGAATACGATGTTCTTTGTTAAGACCCAACTCAATCAAGTTTCCCGGCCTGGTAATAACAGGAAGGTCTGCATTTAGCTGTGCCTCAAGATCAGCGGCCTCGTCAGATTCAGTATCGCCAAGTATATCGGCAATCAACTGTTCCGCCTCCGGCATGTCAAAACCGACCGATTCGATATCGATTTGTGGTGTCTTGACTAATTCATCGATGAGTTCAGCGAGCTTGGTTCTGTCCCAATCACCGCTTATCTTATTGAGAGCTATATTGAGAGCCTTTTCTTTTTCAAGCGGCAGATTGACAACACTGACATGTGTCTCCTTAACCCCTTTGGCCAGTAGTATCTTAAACCTCTGATGTCCTCCGACTAAATTACCTGTCCTGCGATTCCACACGAGGGGTTCGACAAACCCAAACTCATCTGTGCTTTTCAGAAGTTGCTTATATTCAGAATCATCAGGCTTTAGATCCCGGCGAGGATTGTAGGTAGCGGGATTAATTCTATTTAAAGATATTTTCTGTATATTCATTTCATGCCCTTTCAATAAAATGTAAAAAAATTGATTCCCCAACTTGACTGACTTTTTATGGGAATTTCAACGGATATGAATATTGCTTTAATAAAAAAAGCAATCTCTTCGATAGTTAACTTTCGCACTTTTTGAATTGTGTTAAATTGGGTAATTTTAAGCTTATTAGCCATTTCACGACAATATAATTATTTTTGTAATGTTCGAGCGATTTACCGAACATGCATAAATTACCAAATTATTTGTAAGTCCTTATTTCGTAAGGGATTCTTCTAATAAAAAGTGCGAAACTCAACCGATAAAGAGTTTAGCAGAAACATTTATCGACAGGAGATTGCCAGTACTTTTAAAACGGTAAGGACGCAATACCACTGCACTTTACCGGTACCTTGATAATATTTCTCAACCACATCGCGATTACCCACGAAGGTGCACAAGGAAAACAGGAATCAGCTGCCCGCTTGTCTACAACAAGACTACAAAACGAAGTACGTTATATTTGTCTGGGAAGCCGTTACCTGTAATTTATATTTAGAGAACTTTACTGGCATGACCCCAAAAAACTGTACCATTGAGAATTAGAGGGTATCCGATAAAA
>CAYUFX010000237.1:0-2660 GCA_964444135.1 uncultured Pirellulales bacterium
CACCGTTGACAACGCCGTCGTGGCCTTTGCCGGATTGGTCCGCAATAATGTCGCTAACTTCGTCAAAGGAATAGTATATAACCAGAGACGGCTCCAATTCCGGCTCCGGTGCCGCTGCCGGGCGAACCAGTCGAATATCATCAAAGTACATTTTACCTGAACCGCCGGCCTGCAGATTGTTCTTATCGCCGAAACCGAAAGAAATCGTATTGACGTTGGACAGGTTCACACCCTGGGCTGCGAATTCCTGCAAGTCGATATTCCATTCCGTCCACGTATCTATTTGCGCTACATTTGGATTATCGTGATAGACTGTTGCGCTGCCGTTGAGAGCCACATACATCCGCTCAGCAGCATTAGAAGCATCGCCATAGAACCACAGCGACAATACTCCAACACCTTCTTCGGTCCAATCACGCGCCGCGACCAACGTCATACTTGCCTCAGAGTATTTGAAATTATTGTCATAGAAATACGGCATCGACTGAGAGCCGCCGTGAACAATTTTTGTCTCGACGAAATGCTCTCCCGCATTCCAATCCGGCTCAGCATAACCTACGGCGGAACCGTTTGTCTCAACACCATATCCATCTATCCACGTATCAAATATTCTGTTGCTCTCGGCGTCACTGGGGTCAAGGTCATTATAGAGCTCAAAATCATCCACTAAAATAAAATCGGCTGTCGTAAAGCTCCAGAGGGGGCCTATCCACGGACTGTTGGGATTGAGGTTATTGACCTCATCAACACGCCAGTAGTAAGTGGTGTACCAGGCAAGTTTTCCAGGGTCATAGCTCTCAGAACCAAGGGCCTTGGTGCCTTTGTATTCTGGCGAACCTGTAGTGGCGTTGCGGACGGCATCTTTATCAGTGCCGAAAAAGACCTGGTGCGAAGCTGCACTATCTCCCGGCTTCCAGCTAAGAGTAGGTGTCATTCTCACACCTTTGGCACCATTAGACGGATTTGGGCTCCCGACGGCACCTGGAGTCGTAAAGCTCCAGATATCGCCCTTATACGTTGCGACGGCATCAAACTCATCGACCCGCCAGTAATAAACCTTCTCTAATTCAAGCGGGCCGGGGGTATAGGTTGCCTCTCCCTGGGAAGCGCCGCCGGTGGCGTTGTTCACATTGTCAAAATTATCGCCGAAATACACGGTGTGTGATATCGCACCAAAACCTTTTGTCCAGCTAAGCTCCACATTCAGGTCAACAGACTCGGCACCATCAGGCGGGTCTGGGTTATAGGCAGTCTTGGGGGGAACACTAAAGCTCCAGACATCGCCTTTCCACGGACTGTTCGGCTTGGTGTCGTTGACCTCATCGATTCGCCAGTAGTATGTCTTGCCTGGCACCAGACCATCCGGATAGGCAAATCCGGGAAAGCCGACAACAAGGAACGTCGCAGTCTGGTTGCCCTGGAAGGTGTCGCCGGTTCCGTCCTTCACATCTTCAAGATTCTCGCCGAAATACACATCATGCGAGACTGCAAAACATCCCGGCGACCAGCTTAGGGTCGCCCAAGTATCCTCATGCATGGCACCATCAACCGGGTCGGGGTTAAAGGCATACGGAAATTCCAGACCTTGCATGATTTTCTTGATTTCGGCTTGCGACAGCGCCCGCTTGTACAAGAAGAATTCGTCCATAAGCCCCGTGAAAGGTCTTGCGGCATCAATATTGTATCCAACGCGAGCACCCTGGTCATAATCTCCGGCTATATCCAAGGGGGTTTGAACGTCTGCCTCACTAACCAATTCCCCGTTGTTATACAAATACGCTTTACCTGATGCTTTGTCGTATGTGCCTGCAAAATGCAGCCATTCATCCCACGTTACGGCACCTGCGCGTATGTCGAAGATTGTAGTCATGCCCCAAGCGCGGAGCAGCCACCTAAATTCGCCGTTACTGCGGGCCTCAGGATGAATAAGCCAGGTCGCATCAGATGCTCTGGCGTTGAATATAGCGTGATCTCCGCCTGTATTCTCACATTTTATCCAGGCGGCGAGCGTAATAGCAGATGTTGGAATATCTTCGGGAGGGAAACTTGGGCCATCCAGGTCGAGGTAACTCTTGCTTGCCGGTCCAAGCGTGCCTTCGAATTTGGCAGCTCCATTGACCTTGCCCTCGGGCTCTGCTGTGACGTCGCCGACTACAACGCCGTCGTGGCCTTTGCCGGATTGGTCCAGGACAATATCACCAACGTCGTCAAAGGAATAGTATATGATCAGAGACGGATCCTCAGCAGTGAAGGCGTTACCGGCCAGAGATAGCACCAAAACAAAAGAAGTTAAATAAACCAATTTTTTACACATAATAGTCCTCCTTTAAAAAAGTTACAGTAATAACTCACTGTGCTTTGGCCACACACCAAAACAAGCATTCCCGCAGAGGCGGGATTTGAATTTTTCGTTGAAATATGAAAACCTCCACTTGCGAAACACAAAGTCCACGTTACAACTAACTCTGTGCCTTGCATAATAACTCCTCCTCTATCGAAAAACTACAAGAATTGCGCCTGCTGGATGACCTTAAAGTCACAGATGCCCGACTTCGCAGCCACAAACTTCACTAATGTTATCTATACCAAATTATCTACCTTCCCGTCAAGGAAAATCCCGCAGCCAGGAGCATTATGGGTGCCCGTCAAGTTTGTAGGTG
>CAYUFX010000238.1:0-2605 GCA_964444135.1 uncultured Pirellulales bacterium
TGCTGGCTGCGAACGGCCGAGCTTGAGCCGAGTCATCCACAAATCAACTACCGAATCGCCCAGGCTTATTGGTCGGATGGCCAGACTGCGCTCAGCCGGGAGTATTTCCTGGCGGAGCTTCGCATCAATCCGGGCGATATTGATGTCATTTTCGATTTCGGAATGTTTCTGCTCGAAACCGACGATATCGAATCGGCAAAGGAAAAGTTTAACAGGATACTTGAGCTTGAGCCGGATTTTGCAACCGCCTTGTTTTATCTTGGAGAGATTGCTTTTAACAACGGCGATTATGACCGGTCGGTAGAACTATTCAATCAGGCACTTCAAAAGGACAATACACTTGCAGGGCCTTGCTACAGGCTGGCCCAGTATGCGCTAATGAGAGAGCAAAATACTAAAGCAAGAGCTTATCTGGCTTCGGAGCTGGAAACTTGTCCAGAGGATGTAGAAATCCTCGTTTCTATGGGGTCGATGTTTTTGAGAATTGGCCAGTTCGATAATGCAACGCACTGTCTGCTGCGGGCTGTTGATGTCGATTGTGCTAATGCGGACGCCTATTACTATCTTGGAGCTGTAAGGGCTATAAAAGGGGCGTTTGGGGATGCTGCGGAATTTTTTGCCCACGCGCTTGATATCAACAGTGAGCACATTCTCGCGTTGAGAGATTCGGCTTTTGTTTACTTGGCAATGGGCAGATTGGCCGACGCCGCGAAAAACGCTGAGAAGGCATCTTCATTAGCAGGTGACGACGCAGAGCTAAAAGCACTTAGCCGACGAATTCATCTGGCCCAGGTACGGCAGCGAATATCGGATTTTCTTTCTCGATTTAGAGTTCGACCTATTTTCAAAAAAGTTCCTCACTAATTTTTTCAAAAGGTCATATTTTAACCATCCTTCATCAAAGCCGCTTCAAGCTTTGAAGAGCCTGATTTTATCGAAGGTTTCGTCAAGTAAAACAGAGTCAAGAAGTTAAGACGGGTCCTGCAGTTTTGTCGGAACTCTGTTGGGTGGGAGTTTTTCGGGAAACAATTTGCAAAATCTTGTCGTATAAGTTAGCCTATTGCATTCGGCCGAGTGGCGGAATGGCAGACGCTGGGGACTTAAAATCCCCTGCCCGTAAGGGGCGTGTGGGTTCGAATCCCACCTCGGCTATTACAGAAGACAGAAAACAGAGGGTTGTTATAAATATACGTGAGGGATATGCGAAAAGAAAATATGAGCAGGTATTCATTAGACATCTAAATGATTCTTTAGGGTCGTCAGAAGAGACAAGGGGATGGTTGGACTTCGCAAAAGATTGTATGTATATAATGAAGGATAAGCATAAGAAGTTGGATGATGGATATGACGAAGTCAATGCTATGCTTTATCGTTTAGTGAAAAAATGGAAGAATTATTCTGACATCCGACTTCTGTCATCTGAATTCTGTCTTCTGACTTCTGTTTTCTGACATCTGACTTTGGAGATAAATAATGGTGAACAAGAACCGTAAACTTGTAGATGTAGAAAAACCCAACCTGTATCGCCAGGCGTTTCCATATAAGGAATTTCCCAGGATAATCTTCGATGGCGAAAAAGTTGAGTATGATATACCGGATAAGATATGGATAACCGATACGACCTTTCGTGATGGTCAGCAGTCCCGGCCACCCTATAAGCCTGAGCAAATCCTCGAGATTTACGATTTATTGCACGAGATAGATGGTGGGGCCGGGCTGATTCGCCAATGTGAGTTCTTTTTGTATTCAAAGCGCGATAGAAAAGCAGTAGAGCTGTGCAAAGAGCGAGGTTATAAGTTTCCTGAGATAACAGGCTGGATAAGGGCGGTAGCAGCCGACTTTAAGTTAGTTTCACAAATGGGACTTGGCGAGACGGGCATTCTTACCTCGGCAAGCGACTATCATATATTCCTGAAGCTGCGAAAGACGCGGGCCCAGGCGATGGACTCATATCTTGATATTGTCAAAGCGGCCTTAGACAGCGGTGTTACTCCACGTTGCCACTTTGAGGACGTAACGCGAGCAGATTATAAAGGTTTTGTTCTGCCTTTTGCAGATGCATTGATGAAGCTTTCCAAGGAATATGACAAACCGGTCAAGATACGTCTTTGTGATACGCTTGGTTTTGGTCTGCCGTGGGCGGGGAGTTCTCTGCCGCGGAGCGTTCCGAAGCTCGTTCACGGACTTCGGCAAATCGGGGTTCCGTCCGAATGGCTCGAATGGCACGGTCATAACGATTTGCATAAGGTTCAGGTAAACGCTGTGACGGCGTGGCTGTATGGCTGCAGCGCCGCCAATGCTGCCATATTCGGCTGCGGTGAGCGAACGGGCAATCCGCCCCTCGAAGCATTGGTTGTTGAGCACGCCCAGCTCAAAGGAATGACAGAGGGTGTTAATTATGCGGCGATAACTGAATTAGCTCAGTACGCCGGAAAAGAATTAGGCCTTGAGATTCCGCGGAACTATCCGTTAGTTGGAAAGGATTTCAATATTACGCGGGCGGGTATTCACGCAGACGGTTTGTTAAAAAATGAGGAAATATACAACTGTTTCGATACCCAAAAGTTACTCAACCGCCCTGTGGGTGTGGCGATTACCGATAAGG
>CAYUFX010000239.1:0-2523 GCA_964444135.1 uncultured Pirellulales bacterium
TAGATAATCTTGTAAGCAGGTTTTACATCAAGATAATGTGCAATGACCAGCCGGGTGTTATAGCTCAGTGGAGCAAAGTACTTGCCGAGCACCAGATAAGCATATCCGGCGCGCTGCAGCACGAAGGTATCGGTCCGGACAATACCGTACCGGTGGTAATCGCAACCCACCCCACCCGGCAGAAAAATGTTACAGCCGCATTGGAAGATATGGAAAAACTTGACGTTATTGGTGGCAAGCCGATTTGCATAAGAATCGTGGATATTCCAGAGGATAAAGATTGAGTCTAAAGTTAAAAGTGCCTAAAGTGACACGTAAGTGTCATCCTGAGGCGAAGCCGAAGAATCTGGCCAGCAAAATTGAGATTCTTCACTTCGCTACGCTTCGTTTAGAATGACAGCAAAGCTGTCAATTTAATCACTTTAGCTCACTTTAGACACTTTCTAACTTTGGATTTTTGAGTTGTGTTTTTATATTTTGTAGTTTTTAAGTCCGGAGATAAGAATTGACAACCAAGTATGCTATAATAATTCCTGATGGTGCAGCGGACGAGCCGCTGGAGCAGTTCGATAATAAGACCGTCCTTGAAGCTGCACAGATACCCAATATGGACAAAGTCAGCACGTTAGGCAGGCAAGGTCTTGTCCGGACAGTTCCTGTTGATATGGAGCCCGGCAGCGATGTAGCTCAAATGAGTCTATTAGGCTACGACCCGCAGCGATACTATACCGGCCGAGCGCCAATTGAGGCGGTGGCACGCAATATTCGCTTGTCAACAGACGACTGGATTTTCAGATGCAATCTTATTACTATTGCCGACGGCAAAATGGCAGACCACAGTGCCGGACATATCTCCACTGCTGAGGCCGGCAAACTGGTAAAAGAGCTGGACGAACAGCTTGGTAACGAGCAAATTCGTTTCCATACAGGCGTAAGCTATCGGCACTTACTGGTCTTCAAGGGCCTCGATTTCGACATTCGGACGTATCCTCCGCACGATCATATCGGTAAGGCTATAGAAAAGATTTTACCTCGCGGCAAAGGTGCTGAGCTGCTTATCGATTTGATGGCCCGTTCACAGCAGCTATTCACCAACCACGATATTAACAAAGTCAGAAAGGACCTGGGAGAAAATCAGGTCAGCTCAATCTGGCTTTGGGGGCAGGGTAAAAGAGCACAGATGGAACGTTTCCAGAAGCGCTTTGGACTCAAAGGCGTTACTATAACCGCTGTTGACCTTGTAAAAGGTTTGTCGAAGCTGATAGGCTTTGACTTGATAAATGTACCGGGCGCCACCGGTTTTATTGACACGAATTATCAGGGCAAAGCCTCTGCTGCAATAGAAGCGCTTAAGGAATATGACATAGTTTTTATCCACATAGAAGCGCCTGACGAAGCATCTCACAACGGCAATGCCGAGATGAAGAAAAAAGCCGTCGAGCAGATAGATAAATATATTGTCGGGCCTGTGCTTGAGGCGCTCCAGGGTTACGAAAGCTGGCGAATACTGGTAATGCCGGACCATCCAACTCCTATCCGAAACTGTGCTCACTCATCTGAGCCGGTTCCATTTGCAATGGCGGGTGATAATATCAGCGGCATTTTACATACGACCTTTAGCGAGGCCAATGCGGCCAAGTCGGGATTTAGAATAGACAAGGGTTTTGAGCTGATGGAGTATTTCTTAAAAAGTTAAAGTTTATTGACCGTCAAAACCGAAATCGATAAATTGGTATATAAAAGCAAATTTCAGCAGGTTGATTATGGCAATAGTTGTACAAAAGTTCGGTGGTACTTCGGTTGCGGATGCCCAAAAGATTCGCCGGGCTGCCAAGCGAGTAATTGAGGCGGTCGAGAGCGGTTTTGGGGTTGTTGTGGTAGCGTCAGCCCGCGGCAAACAAACTGACCAGCTAATTGCGGATGCCTTGGAGCTTAATCCAACTCCACCTAAACGTGAGATGGACCAGCTTCTCAGTACCGGCGAACAGCAAACAGTGTCGCTTTTCGCTATGGCTCTTGACGCTATGGGCTATGACGCTATCAGCTTCACCGGTGGTCAAATCCGAATGATGACCGACAGTGCCCATATGAGGGCGCGGATACAAAGTATCGACGCCGAGCGAATTCATAAACAGTTGGACAAAGGCACGATTGTTATTGTCGCGGGTTTTCAGGGCATAGATAAGGATGAAAATATTACGACGCTTGGCCGAGGTGGTTCAGACACAACAGCAGTTGCTCTGGCCGCCGCACTGGGAGCCGAGGAGTGTGAAATCTATACGGACGTCAATGGAATTTACACTACCGACCCGCGAATATTCAAAAATGCCGTAAAAATGGACGAGATTAGTTATGATGAAATGCTCGAGCTGGCAAGTTTTGGAGCCAGTGTTATGCATCCTCGTGCCGTCGAGTTCGGTAAGAAGTACGATGTTAAGATCCACGTAAGAAGCAGTAGTAATAAAGCTAATGGGACAATAATTACCCATGAGGTGCCGCAAATGGAAGGTGTAATAGTTTCAG
>CAYUFX010000240.1:0-2503 GCA_964444135.1 uncultured Pirellulales bacterium
CCATTTTTATTTTTACAGTTTTTCATGATGAACCCAAAAAGTGCGAAAGTTAACATACAGACTGTGTAATCATTGTTAGGAGGATATGTGAAAGGAGGCTTTGAATGAGCGAAGATAAAAATTGTTTTTTCTGTGGCAGTGAATGCGAAATATATCCTGCTCCCCTTATGCATTCTGTAAAGGATTATAGATGCAAATACTGTGGTCCATATCTAATTGATCACAACTTTATAGGGCGTATACCTGGAATCGATAAAATTGAAAATAAGTTCAAAATAGCCTGCATTTTGAACGAAAGACGGCTTAAAGGTCAATCTGGCGTAGCATTGAGCGACAAAACGGACAAGGAGAATAAAATCTGTAACTATCCTCAAATTTCTGCCGGTGAATTACTGGACGAGTTTCCCAAGAAAGCCAGCGATTTTCTTAATAGAGCGCTCTTTAATCTCAGCCGATTAGCTGAACGACCGTTCGAAGGCATTAGGCTGGATTTGGAAATCGATCGCCTGAACCTTTTTGCGCCAGATAGACAAGAATGTTACGCTTTTTTACGCGAGCTGGCGAGGCAAGGATTCATCAGGTTCAATGAAGTTAATGGAAGACCTCAGCTAACCTTTTTTTCCTGACCACCAAATTCTGGGAGATAGTAGAAAACTTACAAAAAACAGAAGTAGGTAACAAGCGTGCATTTGTTGCTATGTGGTTTGATGAATCAATGAAAGATTACTATAAAGATGGTATTAAGAAAGCAATTGAAGATGCTGATTATGTCCCGGTAAGAATCGATTTGCAGGATTTCAATGAAAAAATTTGTGATGAAATCATTGCCGAAATTAAACGTACTAAATTTTTGATTGCTGATTTTTCTGGTCTGAGAAGTGGAGTACTTTTTGAAGCAGGCTTTGCCAAAGGACTTGGCAGGGAAGTGATTTTTACCGTTAGGGAAGCAGACGTCGAAAAATTAAAATTGCATTTCGACACAAGACAATATAATCACATTGTATATAATTCTCCAGAAGACTTGAGTAAAAAGCTTTATAATAGAATTTGTGCAACGATTGTTTAGCAAGGTAGAGTTGTGTAACTTGTTTGCACACGCGGAATTATTCAATGAAAGAGATTGAGCAGAAAAGCAAGAAGCAATGGGTATTTCTTATACAGAAACAGTCTGCGTTTCCCATTTTATACAGACTGTATAATCATTGCTAGGCTGTGGGTGGCTTAGAAAGGAGTGTTCCATGACTGAGCAGAATCAAAACCAGATTCAACTCAAAAAGAAGCGTGGCAAATTGACTGGCATTGTAAGCTCGATTGCTATCCTTTGTGTAATAGTTCTCGGCGCAAAATTTTTGGGTCGTCAAGTAGGCCGGCAGGCAGCAATTCAAACGGTTCAACAAGATTCTATTACACAAAACGCCCTAACTGGCTTTATGGGAGCTAAGTGGCTTATGTCAATATCTCAGGTAAAGTCACTATTCCCAGATGCAACTGAGTTTGCTCCAGGAAACCTTAAACTTGATACGTCCGCCTTCGGACGAACTGCATTTGTTGATTTTATGTTCACCGATAACCTGCTTCTGATGATCATTATTACCTTCAAGGGAGATAAAACAGAAAGTACATACAGGCAAACACATTTCTCAATTGAAAAAGAATATGGGGCTTTTCCGGAACCATCAAGTACAAATGAGCACATTCTCGCCTCGAAGAAAAGATTCGGTAGAATCATAATAGAGCATCTTCTTTATCAGCCTCTTGGAATGACAATAGAACAAGTAATGCTGTATATAACTAAGGGTACTACGCAGCAACATACGACGCCTGTCCCAAGCAATGCTTCACCTGTAGCGACAGGCGAAAGCACAGTCGGCTCCTCTTTGCCGGAACGACATTCGAGGTTCGCGCTCGTCAAACTTCCACTGGGTGTCAGCATCGAGGTTCCTAAAAATTGGCGGCTTTTGGACGGGGACTTCAACACGACGATTGAGGCCGCCGGAGAAGCGGCTTTGAGCCTTGTTGGAATCAAACTTCCCACAGGTCAGAAGGTCAACCTTTTCCGCGCGAACTCGAATCCTCCTACGACCTACGCAGGTATTGCGATCAATGCAACTGACTCCGACATTCCTCCCGCTGAATTGCTAGCAGCTAGCGACGCTGAGATCCGCGAACTCACTCCGCTCATGCGCCAGATGTTTGACCAGGGCTTCGCCGCACAGAACCTCCGGATAATCCGGTTCGATGATGTTCGGCGAGAGATAGTCGACGGACATCCAGCGCTCTTAATTGAATACGTGCGGTCTGGACCGCAGGAGCCCGTGGTGGTGCAAATGACACGTCTATTCATTGGCGACAAGGAAATTAGCCTCAACCTCTCCTATCGCCGGAGCGAAGCCGGCGTTTGGAAGCCCATCGTTGATCACATGCGCAGTACCTTTCAGGTTTCGCGTCCCTAGCCCGAGTTTCCTACTTACACGCACCAGATTTCCGTAAGTGCTTGCACGTA
>CAYUFX010000241.1:0-2486 GCA_964444135.1 uncultured Pirellulales bacterium
GACATTTTCGCAGTCCCGGAAAACAAACCCAATTCAAACCTTGTCCTGAGCGCAGTCGAATGGGCCAAAACAAACCCTGTCCTGAGCGCAGCCTGCCCTGAGCGTAGTCGAATGGGTCGAATGGGCCAATCTCGAAACAATTCCAGGGGCCCCCATATTCGCAATCGGCTTCGACTACAATAGCATTTTCGTCATTCGTCTCGTAAGTCCCGAAATAATTTTCTTGATTTGAGGGCCTTAATTTGATAAAATGAATAATCATCGCGAAAATGTGCAAGTTCTGAGGAGGATAGAGATGAACCCGTGGGTTGAAACCGCAGGTGTTGTCCTGGTAGCTGTGTTGGGTGTTTTTCTTGGCAGGTTCTTTTCGGGTCTTCGAAAACCATATTGGCTGTTAGGCTATTTTCTGTCCCTTGCGCTAATCGCGATGCTGGTCCTGGTCAGGTTCAATAATGCGTTATACTTTGTCCGACCGTTCTCCTGGGTTACAAGCGGACGGTTTAAGTTCGTCATTTTATCTTTAGCTGTTACAACGGGTCTGACCATTCTGTTGTTACGTCTGCCTCACAAATGTGAAAAACTGCTGGTTTGCATCATTATGGTCATGGTTGTAACCTGGTTCTTGGTTTTGCCTTTCCTTGTTCCAGCTTTGATTAAGGACCATCTCTCAAATATTAAAACAAGGCTTAATGCCAAGGGTGTCTGTTTTCAAAGTACAAATTATACTTGTGGCCCTGCGGCGGCGGTGACCGCTCTTGGAAGATTGGGTTTATCCGCCGAAGAGGGCGAAATAGCTATACTTTCTCATACCAGTCCGGTCGCAGGGACACTCCCGGCTTGCCTTTGCTCAGCCCTTCAGAGACGTTACGGTCCCGTTGGCTTAAAATGTCAGTACCGTCGCTTTGATACAATCGAGCAGCTCAGAAATGCCGGTCTTACGTTAGCTATGGTAAGGGACTCATTCCTTCTGGACCACTGTCTGGCTGTCCTCGAAGTCTCGGACCACACGATCACTGTGGCCGACCCCCTTGCCGGTACGAAGTTGATGTCCCATGAGCAGTTCGAGAAAATCTGGCGATTTTCCGGTATTGTCCTGGAGCGGGCCCCTACTCAGAGCATCTAATTAAGCCCACCCAACTGCAGATTTCTTCACAACCTGTGACATACCGTTGTCACAGTGCGGATATAAATATTGCCAAATCATCAAAGGATAATAGATATTACCCGCAGATACGGTGAACTGCGCACATGCGGCATGGGCGCGTGTGAACCCCGCCCGTCGAAGACGAGACGGGGTGAACATCACCGGCGCGATAATTAAGGTTATAAGGCCGCCCCGGCTGAGCTGAGTCTTGCGGGGGAGTTCGGCCGGGTTGTTTTTTTTGTCCGAACCGAATCAATGTCCGTTATTCTATCCTTTTCTTATAAAGCCGGGTCTGCAAAGCGCTTTTCCAGGCTGTCCAGTTTGAATCGCCCATTTCATTGTCAATCGCCGCTGTTACCTGGCTTATCTTTGCGTCCAGGTCGTCAATATAATAGACCATAAAGGCCTCCGCCGTTGCCGGCAGCTTTGGCGAGCCGAACTCATATTGGCCGTGATGCGAAAGGATAATATGCCCGAGAGCGTCCAGGACCGTTTGCTCAATCTTTGTGCCTTTAGCTCTCAGCGCATCAGCTTTTTGATTTACCATAAGAAGACTTTTTACAATATGTCCGATTAGCTGGCCTGAATCGGTATATGAAAAGGCCATATCGTACGAAAGCTCTTCGGTCTTGCCGATATCGTGAAGAAATATCCCTGCCAAAACCAAGTCAGTCTGCACCTGGGGATACAACGGTAATATCGCAACAGCCACACGCAGCATATTGTGTGTGTGCTCCAGCAGTCCGCCGATATAATTATGGTGGAGCTTCATCCCGCCGGGCACATCGCGGAATTTCTCCATAAGCTCACCATCCGCTAAAAACTCCTCGACCAGCGTCTTTAACTGCGGATTTTTTATTCGTCCTACTATTTTTTTTACATCCTCGAACATCTGCTTTATGTCTTTTTCCGTTCGCGCAAGAAAATCATCTATGTGGACTTTACTTGCATCGACGACACTAATGTTATTTATAATGATTTGCAGGTTGTTTTGGTAAAGCTCGCTTCGACCCTGTATGTGGACAAAGCCGGGTTTTGGCAGCGCCTTATAAATCGTTTCTGTTGCCTGCCACATCCGGCCGTTCAATTGTCCGCTGCGGTCCGAAAGGAACATCGCTATATATAAATCGCCTCGTGTTGTGCTCCGCAAAATCGGGTCTCTTATGATATAAATATCATCGATTGACTCTCCCGACTCGATCTGGTTGATGAATTTATGTGCCATTATTAGCTCCGTATTTAATATTTCTGTTATATTAGTGCCCCAATCATATTGTCTGAGGGGCCTCTATGCAAGCTCCGTTATAAATTCTGTAATGAATAATATTGTTTGATACAGCCG
>CAYUFX010000242.1:0-2445 GCA_964444135.1 uncultured Pirellulales bacterium
CCGAAAAGGCCAAAATGAACGTAAACTTAACTTTAACAAAGGATTACAGAAAAAACGATTGTTTAGCACCCCAAAAAACAAACCCAATTTCCGAAATGGCCAAAATGAACGTAAACTTATATGTTATAGGGGATTATGAAAATGAACCACTCTCAGGCCCAAAAAAACAAACCCAAAACAAACCCAATCAAACCCTGTCCTGAGCGCAGTGAGTTTACCCTGAGTGTAATCGAAGGGAATGGGCCAATTTCCGTCAAGAAATGCCAAAAATGCCCTATCTACCAGCCCTTTTTTACTTGAGGTTCTATGACATAAACTTGCGGCCTTTTTTCTCTATTAAAATAAATGAAGCCTTCTTTCGTAAAGACCAATCAAAACGATTCTAAATAGCTTGAAATAGTGTGCACTTTAAATTATTGTTTTGTAAAAGTAGAAGCCCCGGTAAAACCGGTGGCTAAATATAGGATTGGCGAGCAAATGAACATAGTCTTAGCTATTGTAATTTTAGTTGGTGGGCTGGCGATACTGTGGAAGTGCGCTGAGCTGTTAGTGGCCGGTGCGGTCGGGTTAGCACAGAGGCTTGGCGTCAGCTCACTTGTCGTCGGCCTGACGGTTGTGGCGATGGGAACTTCGGCGCCCGAATTGGCTGCGAGTATAGCCGGTGTTTTGCGAGAAACCGGCGGAGGAAATATAGCTGTCGGTAATGTTTTCGGCTCTAACATTGCAAATTTAGCCCTTGTGGGCGGTCTGGTTGCCCTTATTCGACCTCTAATGGTAAAAAGACAAACGCTCCGCCGTGAGATACCTGTGATGATTCTTACGGCACTGCTATTGTGGCCTTTTCTGCATAATTCGTATCTGTCCCGACCGGAAAGCATTACGTTGTTAGCTGTGTTTGCAGTGTTGATACTGCTGACCATACATCTGGCACGGAAAGAAGCCGGACAAAATAAAATTACAGAGGCAAAAAGATTAGCTGCGGAGAGCGGAACTGACACAGAAGTAATTACCACCGCAAGCGGGGACAGTATAAAGAGCGGAGAGGGCATAAAAAATGTACTCTTTATTGTAATTGGTTTGATAGGATTGGCGGTGGGAGCAAAAATGGCTGTGGAGGGGGCTGTGTTTATCGGCAAAGAAATCGGCCTGAGCGAAGGTGTTATTGCGCTGACGGTCATCGCATTTGGGACATCTCTTCCGGAACTCGTAACCTGCGTGGTGGCGGCTATCAAGGGCCATCATGACATTTCCGTTGGTAATCTGGTCGGCTCCAATATCTTCAATACCCTGCTCGTTGTCGGTGGAGCAGGCGTCGTTCGGCCATTTGAAATAGGACCACGGTTTGCAGGAGGGACCGATTACTGGATTATGATTATCGTCAGCACAGCCTTTGCCTTGGCGGTCCTTGTCGGCAAACGGACTATCGGGCGAGTAAGCGGCACCTTGTTGGTCTGCGGATATGTTGGATACTTAGTGTATTTATTCGGGTATAGCGGGTAGGTGATATTATGAAAACGAAAAGGTTTTGGATTTGTGTCATAATAGGAATGTTAGTCCCTTTAACTATCTTTGTGGGAGCAATAACCTACGCCCAGGAAATAGATAGAATACAAATCCAACAAGAGTTACGCAGACGCTTGCGCGACTCTGATGGGGTCTATGTATATGTAGATGTCATTGCAAAGGCCGGGTCGGAAGAAAAAGCCTTGAAGGAGCTGCTGCAAACTGATGTCGAACTTGAGCTGCGAAATTACGAGATAAAGGTATTGACAAAAACAGAAATGGAACAAACAGATGGGCGTCCGCGTCTGGCAATATATCTGGTAGCGTACACAGACCCGGCGTACAAAGAAGCTTATCTTTATTGTGTGCGGATTGCCCATCTTGAAGATGCGAACCTGGTAAGAAACTATGGATATGCCGAGGGTATTTGCTGGGACAGCGGCCTTTATGTAGGCAGGGGAAAAGAACCTTCTATAAGACAAACTGTGAAAACTCATACTCATAAATACATCAACGACTACCTTGCAGCTAATCCGAAACGGCCGGCAAGGCCGAAAGAAGAGCGGATGAAGTAGTGGCTAAGCCGGATGCTCGCAAAATGGTGAGTCCACCAAAAGACGTCGGATCTTCGATAGTTAATTGGTTAATGTTGGGATCTTTGATGCCGGATGCTCGCAGTGACTGAATGTAAAGTCAAATATGGAATGGGAAAAATCCCGCATAAATTGCAGGACTAAATTTGGAATAAGAAGCCCACATGGAATGTTGGAGGGCATTGAGTCTGTATAAACGTCCGTGAACTCAAGGCGTATAAACAACTCTATTTTAACTCAAGGAGTTTGGTGAGGATTTCATCTTCAACTCTAAAGGCTGTTCCGTGTCTGGTGCCGGGAGGGAAGGACAGCTTATCAGTAATTGACTCCCAATTCTTGAAGTCCTTCG
>CAYUFX010000243.1:0-2437 GCA_964444135.1 uncultured Pirellulales bacterium
GCCGCCCATCATGCCACCGCCGTAGCCGCCCATACCACCGCCGTAGCCGCCCATACTGCCCATGCCACCCATCATGCCGCCCATGCCCATGGACATGCCACCGCCCATACCGCCCCCGTAAGCGCCCGCTTCCGCTTCGCCTCGTGAGGATCGTCTGTCTCTGGAGGTTCTGGACCTTGGGGCGGCGCTTCGATAGTAGTCTTCATAAAACTCACCGGGTTGCCGTCCATGTCCAATAACTGTGAGGATTATCCACTCATCCGGTGTCAGGTTTCGAATATTCGCCGCGTGTTGTAGCGTTTCAATAAGCTCTGTCTTTAGCTGGTCAATTTTCTCTGCGCTGTATCTTTCTTCGGAAACAAACTTGCCACCACCGAAACCTTTCGGCGAGAATATTTGCTGTCTTGCCCGCTGCCAAATTGGGTCGACGTCTTCGGTTTTTTTGGTTTCTTTTTCTTGCGATTTGGATGGAGGCGAGAATGAAAAATTTACTTCCATCAAAAAGAGGGCTCCGTAGCCCTGTAGATAGATAGCTTCTGTGGCACGGTTGTCCCGCCCAAAGAAATCACCAAAATCGGTGAACACCCCTTTAATCGTGCGGGGCTCCTTAAATCTTTCGTCAAAGATGTGTGACATAACTTGCAAATCCTGCGTTATAGCATCAAGGTCTTCTGCTTCAATGTCTTTGGCGGGGATAACGAGAATTTTTCGGCTGCTGATGTACCCTGTACTTCTTGCCTGCGTGGGGTACGGACTTGGCGCCGTTGGTGCAGGCAGAGTGGGTGCTGCAGGCGTGGGTTCTGGAGGCACAGGTACTGGAGGTGCGGGCGCTGGAGACACAGATACTGGAGGTGCAGGCTCTGGAGGGGGAGTTGCCGGGGTCTGCCGACGGTCTGTAGACTCCGCTGAGACTTCGGCTTGAGCCAAGACAAAATTTCCCATCGTCAGATTAAGAACGACGAGCACGATGATTGTTCTGGTTAAAGATTTCATTTTTTGTTCCTTTCATTTGATGGTTAATTGGTGAGTGGTTAATTTGTTAATTAGTTACTCACTACTGCTTAGTGCTTATCAGTTCATTCGTCTGGGCAGCTACGGCCAACAGACCATTTCTAAGCTGGATTTTTTCTTGTTCTATTTGCTCTAAGGCCGCGGCAACCTGTTGGCGTTCACGTATTCTTGCTGCCTCGATTAACCGAATGAGTTCCATCAGACGTTGATTTGTCAGGGTTCCGAAAGCGGCTAAAGTCTGTGCGGCAAACTCGGTCAGGTCGCGGCGAACCTGCTGATGAAGCTCTTCTTTGAGCTGAGCGCTATTGACCGCAAAGACCGACTGCCATTGTTTGTTGAGCTGCGCGATTAGGTCCTGTCGAATGGCTGGCTCCAGAGAAGCTTTCAGTGAGGTTTCCAGAGCGGCTTTAAGCTCTTCCACATCCAGCGGCTCAGGGGCGGAGAGTCGGCCGGTGGCGTATCCGACAGCAATTAGCAGAACCGCTGCAGCGGCGAACTTTGTTATTGGGCTTTTGAAAATATTTCGCCATATTCTCGTATTTGTGCCTTGTCGGCTTTTGTTTTCGTTTATCAAAGTCTCACGAGCTCGTTGTATGGCACGGTCGGTGGCTTTTGAGTTCGGCTCAATCTGTGAGAGGATTTTTAGCCGATGGTCGATTTGGTTTTCGTCATTTTTTGACATTATTCGTTTCCTTTACAAAAGATTGTGACTGGTTGTGTCCAAGTATATTCCGAAGGCGGTTTGAGGCCCTCGAGCACAAAGCCCGGACGTGATGGGATGTCTTGCCTAATTGTTCGGCAATATAATCGTAAGATTTCTGCTGGATATATCGCATTACAAAGGCCTCGCGCGGCACTTTTTTCAATTGACCGATTGCATTTAGTATTTCGTCCAGTTCTTCCGCCTGGACAAGTTTACCCAACGGTGAGCTGTCATTAGAAGCAGGTTCGCGTATCTGGTCTAACCTCAGAGGATTAAGCTTCCGGCTGCGCCGCCAGTCAAAAGCCAGATTTATTGCTGCTCTGCGAACGTAAGCCTGCCGGTTGGCGGCTTTATCGAAATGCCTCGAATTACTGAGTTTTATAAATAATTCCTGCATTAGCTCCTCGGCAATATCTTCGCGCAATGTCAGCCTGGTCAAAAGCGCATATAGATTCGCTCCGGACTTGTCCAACAGCTCTAAAAGTTCTTTCTGACGGTCTCGCAAAAAACCTCCTGATGTTGGCCTTCAAGACTTCACTATTATAGACGGTAAAGGGCATCTGTGCGCAACCTCATTTATGGATAATTTTTTCGTTTTTTTTGTTACCTATGTGCATAAAAAAGGCCGAGCTTTCAAGCCGGGCCAGTTTTTTACTGATGATATATACAAATCACTTTTTGACCTTGAATTCGTACTGATGGAATGTGACTTTGTCCAAATTC
>CAYUFX010000244.1:0-2397 GCA_964444135.1 uncultured Pirellulales bacterium
CCGAGAAGATGTTTGGTGCCTTGGCTGAAGCCAAAGTTAATATCGATTCGATTACCACCAGTGAAATTCGCATTAGTTGTGCTGTGGACGAAGACCAGGCCGAAAAGGCCCTCGAGGCCGTTTGTACTGCCTTTGAGTTAGACAAACCGGCCGAGCAGCGAAATACAAGTTAGCCGCGAAAGTATAAAACGAATAAAGAATAATGAATATCCACCGCAAGGTGTCCTGTGGAGAACAAGGAATTTCGAAGTTCGTAGTTCTATATTCGATATTCGGAATTTTGAAAACCTTGCCAGCACGTGTCTGAACAAAACACAAGCCCTTATACGATGAGCAGACGTAGGCGAACGGGTATAGTTGTCCTGTGTCTGCTGACGATAGGTGTGTTTGTCTGGCTGGACCACAGCCACATCAGGGGCAAATGGCAGTCTCAGCCCAAATCCGATGAGCAGGCAAAAGCCAATGATTATCAAAAATATCATACTAAAACCTTCACTGTCGTAAATGTTGTCGACGGTGATACCATCGACATAGATATACCTGACGGTAATGACAGTTACACAAGGATACGGCTTTGGGGAATCGACACGCCGGAAACAAAAAATCCAAATGTTGGCATAATGTATTTCGGCCCGGAAGCTGCTGAATTTGCAAAAAAATTAGTCCTCGGAAAACCGGTGACGGTCTATCTTGATGAAGGAAATAATACCAGAGGTAAGTACGGCAGACTGTTAGCTTATGTAAAATTGCCGAACGATGGATTCCTGAACGAAGCTCTCCTGACCGAAGGTTATGCTTACGCTGATGTGCGTTTTCGCCATAGTCTTTATAACAAGTACAGTCAATTGGAAGCCGGTGCACGCAGCTTGAAGAAAGGACTTTGGGGAAAAGTAAGCCGTGAGCAACTGCCGGAATGGCTGCAAAGAATGAAACCGAACCTGCTGAATAAATAATCCTCTGAAATTGGCCCATTCGACCCATTCGGCCATGCTCAGGGCAGGCTGCGTTTCGCGCACCAAATGACGACAGGAGCCTATTTGGTAAGGGACAGTCAGGACAGGGTTTGATTGGGTTTGAATTGGGTTTGATTTTTTGGACTGCGAAATCATCATATTTTATGTAATCCTTTGTTATAAGTGAGTTTACATTCATTTTGGGTCTTTCGGCAATTGGGTTTGAATTGGGTTTGTTTTCACCAAGTGTCCAATTGGATTTATTTTCATAATCAGTTGTATTATATGGATTTACATTCATTTGACTTTTTTGGAAATTGGGTTTGTTTTGCATAAAAAGGGCTGATTTGTAGAGGATTCTCGACAGATGTAGAGGGGGATTTCGTCAAACGGATGCGCAGCTCGTATCGGTTGCGTTAAGCGTAAATCGTACCGGTTATCGGGGTAACGGGTTATCAGGCAGTGATTATCAGGGTATCTGGTTATCAGGGCGATTCCTTCCTTCTTTTTGAATATTGACTCCACCAAAAGACGGCGGATCTTCGATATTTATTATTGAATATTTATCTGCCTATAAGGCAGATGGGCCTGCTGGCTCTAAGTCCTTGCTGCGCTGCAGCTTACGACATGCAAAGTGAAATGTCATCTTCGCCTGCTGGCGGTTTATGTTTGCCATCTGGCAAACATGCAGGTATTTTAACATATTATCAAATAATAATCAACAAAAAAATTACCAAACAAGCACTTTTTCTGGTTCCCCTAAGCCCTTTCGACTTCGCTCAGGGTAAACCGCGTCGAGGTGTCTATTAAAGCAGATTCCTCGATTCAGCTCCGCTCGGAATGATAGTCCCTCAATTAACGAGCGACATAGCAATAGTTTTACAAGAGACTTCAATTGGTTGCAATTCGAAGGAGACTTTTTATTAAATTGGGATTTAAAGGTGGGAAAGTGTTTTAAGAAAATTTTAAATGGAAACATCAAATCATCATAGGTAGAATCTTCGGAAGAAATAAGGAACGAGGCAGTTTGAGGTGAACCAAATGTGGACAATCCGATTTATTCTACTTGGTGTTTTCGGGGCATTGGACGGTATTGGTTCTTATTTGCCTATATACCGCAGCAAATACAAAAGACTTTTCGAAAATCAAATCTTCAATATTGCGTTTGTGATAGTGTACAACTGCCTCTGCTACCTCATTGTGATTCTACCGCCAGCCGAAGGCTGGAATGCTCGACCTGTCTGGTTGCGGCACACAAGTGTTTGTATTGGTTTTCCTGTTATTGGATTGCTATTAATCTGTGCTGGTGCCTTATTAGGCTTCGCCACGCTCAAACAAAGAAAAGTCATTGGTATCCAGGATGTCAAGGAAGGATTGCTAACTTCGGGTCTATATCGGTATTTCAGACATCCCATCTATACAGGGATTTTGTGGGTTACTCTGG
>CAYUFX010000245.1:0-2293 GCA_964444135.1 uncultured Pirellulales bacterium
ACCTCTTGCCATAAAAAGAGATAGAGCTATTGCTTTTTATAAGTAGGAAACTCGGAATAGGGACAGTACACAAAAACAGCGATGTTCCCTAATAAATTCGAATATCGAGCAACCAGAATCTAATATCAAGCATCCAGCTTTAGCTCACTTTAGTCACTTTAGTTCACTTTAGCCCACTCCTCGCTATCGAGAATCCAGCATCCAGTGGGGAGTCTCGTAGATTTTTTAGGATTTCACTCGACTTCAAACTGCTTTTATGGTATAATATTTCCCAAATTAATAGATTAGGATGAGAATAGCACATAGCAAACAGCCAATCAGGAGGATCTCCTCATATTTACCGAAGCCCAAATTTTATCCAGCTTGTCCCCGAATATCGTAGTCGGGGATCCGGATGGCGCATGCCTATCTCACCAGGACCACCATCACAAACCGCCTATCTTGCCTAAATTACCAACAATTTACAAGCTTTTTATGCAAACCAAAGCCAATTTCCGTAAGGTCCAAATGTACGTAAACATCTATTACACAAATGGATATGAAAATACAAGCGCTCGGACACTTGGTGAAAACAATTCCAATCAAACCCAATTTCCAGGTCCCCAAAGGGGTAAAACAGAATTCCCATGCCGGATGTCAGAGGTCGGATGTCTGTCTTCTGCCTTCTGTCCTCCGTCCTCTGTTCCCGGACGAAGCCGTTTTTTCGTTTGACTTGGTGGCCCGGCCTGTTATATTAAACCCGAACATTCGGTAGCTTCATCGAACGATGAGAAGCGAACACATTTGAACCGTTCAAGGCAAGAAAGGAAACATATCATGTCTATTAACCGTCGCACTTTTCTCAAAGGCTCTGTGGCCGCTTCAGTAGCCTTCGCGGCCCCTAACATATTGATAGCCGATAGAGCCGGCAAGTACCGCACCGCCCTTATCGGCAGCGGCTGGTGGGGTATGAACATCGCCTCAGAGGCGATTCAGTCCGTCAAGTGCAAAATCGTCGCTATGTGTGATGTTGACAACAATCAACTTGAACCTGCCGCTGCAAAAGTGGAAAAGCTTACAGGCGACAGGCCCAGGAAGTACAAAGACTTCCGCGAGCTGCTGGAAAAGGAAAAGCCTGATATTGCCATCGTTGCAACGCCGGACCACTGGCATCCGTTGATTACTATCGCAGCTGTCGAGGCGGGTGCACACGTTTATGTGGAAAAACCTATCAGCCATACGATACACGAAGGCCTCGCCATGGTAAATGCCGCCCGCGCTGCTGACCGGGTCGTTCAGGTGGGGACACATAGGCGGATATCACCCCACAACGTTTCCGGTATGAAGTTCCTCAGAGAGGGAAGAGCGGGTAAAATCGGTATGATTCGCGCCTTCGTCCTCTATGGGGGCGGCCCGGAAGAACCGCGTAAGAATGTCGAGCCGCCGGAGGGTCTTGACTGGGATATGTGGTGCGGCCCGGGGCCGCTGCGGCCCTTCAACACGAAAATCCATCCGAAGGGCTTCCGCCAGTTCCTCGATTACGGCAACGGCACTTTGGGTGACTGGGGCGTACACTGGCTGGACCAAATCCTCTGGATAATGGAAGAGAAATGGCCCAAGACTGTGTACTCCGCTGGCGGAAGGCCAATCAAAGGCCCGCCGGTCAACGATGAACGGGGCCAGACCACCGATGCCCCCGACCACCAGCTCGCCACATACGAATTCGAGGACTTCACTGCTTACTGGGAGCACCGCCAGTTTGCAGGCAACCCGGCCGAAAAGGCGGAAAACGTCGGCTGTTATTTCTACGGCACAAAAGGTACTTTTCACGTGGGCTGGCAAAGGGGCTGGACCTTCTACCCCATCGGCAGAGGTCAAAAGGAGATTCACGAAGAGCCTCAGCTTAATAAACCGGACGACCAGAATATCAAAGAACTTTGGGCCGACTTTCTCAAGTGCATCAAGCAGGGCTCGCGTCCGGTCTGTGATATCGAGCTAATCCATCGTTCCACAAATATGAGTCTGCTCGGTATGCTCTCGTTGAAGCTCGGCCGCAGTGTCGAATGGGATGGAGAAAAGGAAGAAATCGTTGGTGACTATGAGGCCAACAAGCTGCTGCGCCGCAAGTACCGAAAGCCCTGGGTCTATCCGCAGGTTTGATTATAAGTAACCGAATTGCTCTGAGTATTGCTGCTTATATGCGGGTCTAATATTTCTTTAAGTTGTCGGGACCCAAAAAAATCCCTATATATAGTGGGTCCTTGGGTGCCCGTCAAGTTTGTAGGTAAAAATAACCCTCCAATAGATGTATTTT
>CAYUFX010000246.1:0-2110 GCA_964444135.1 uncultured Pirellulales bacterium
AAAGGTTCAGCTCAGCCTGTGTAGGAATGAAGAATGTCAGTGTTTTGAATTCCAACGTCGCGGCTGCATTCGATAAAACCAAACTTACCCAGGCCGATAGAGACATCTTCAAAGAATACGCCAAGGCAACTTGCGATGGTTATTGTGCCGGCTGTGCAGATATCTGCAACTCAGCCTTGCCTGATGTGCCCTACGTCAGTGACATTATGCGCTATTTGATGTACTATAACAGCTACGGCGAGCAGGCCGAGGCAAGGAAACTTTTTGCTCAGATTCCCGTCAAGGTAAGAAGCAAACTGCTCGGCACAGATTACAGCACCGCCGAAGCTCGCTGTCCCCAGCGTATGCCGATAGGCGAACTGGTTGCCGAAGCAGTCAGCAAGTTGGCCTAACCATAATTTCAAATGGGTGTAACCCGCTTTCCGCTATGCTGCCACGTTCCATTTAGCTTCAATTAACTCTCTACTTGGATATAACTTACGATTATTAGTCTCAATAAGATATTGTTGGAATGCTTCCCAATCATCGTTCAAAAACACCGAACGTAAATCCAACATTGCTTGGGCACCATCGGTTCGCCAACGCATCCCGGTTAATTCCATACGGTCCTTGACCAAATAGCGACAAGCACCTTCAACTACACCACTGCCGATAGGATAGCCATTGGCTAAGTATTCATCGTAAGCCATATAACGCCGATTGCGTTGTAGATAATTGATCGCAACGAACAGTTGTTTCTTTCGATGACCTCGTAGATTGTGTTTGGTTGCCATTTGTTTAAGCCCGCCAATTACGCGGCCTACATCACCTTCAAGGATCCTTCTGAGACGCTCGGTCACAAAATCATTAGCAGCATCGCTGCCCTCAGGACAAAAACAATGGGCTGCATCCCAGAGATACTTTAAAACATGATATATATCCAATACACATACTGTTTCCAATTCATAACTCTCAAGCATCTTCCACAATGCACGTTCACCATCCATCACGCACACCACCAGTTTGCTGCCATCCTGATTACGAATTGCTATCTGATCGTCAAACCATGAAAATATTTGGTCCTTACCACCTACCTCAATACCCTCTATTTGTCGTGTTAGTTTCGCACGCATTATTTTGCATTGGGGAACCGGCCGGTCCTTTTGACGGGTTTCTCGCAATACCTCATTTATTACATCATCAACCGTGCGTTCGAAAGGCTCAATGCTATATACGGCACCTACACAAGCCATACGCTTTTTATTGGCCTTTTCACCTTTCTTGCGACGTCCTCGAATCGGCGGATCGCCTTTTTCACGGTCCCTACGCATCGGCACCCCTTTACAATCTGCGGTTAAAACCAAAAGAGAACCTTCTGCCTCAGGCTTGGGTGCAGGCTGTGAATTTTGAAATCCCTCAACATCCCTGCCCATAAACTGGCTCATGTCTTCAAGACTATGGATTGATTGGCCAATACTCAAAATACGATCGATAGATTGGCTTGATTTTGCATAGGAACCCTGCACACAAAATGACTGTTCCCATTCCTGAAGTAAATAAGAAAAATCAGTTTCCGGCAAGCACAACCGGGCATCCAAAGGAATAAATTCGTGTTTCTGAGTTTCACGTGTGCCGTATACCACTCGGGAAATTAGCAATTCACCAAACACCGAGACGTATCGGCGATCATGTAGTTTTTCCAGCCGATTTAAGCTGTGGCCTTCATACTCAAGTGTTGCTCCAAGATCACCATGACCTTGCAAGTCCACGAATCTCTGGAGAATCAAACGGGACATCTCCAGCATCCGTTGCCAGAGATCACGTTCGACAAGATCAATTCTTTGTCCTTGTTCAACTGCTTTACGAATGGCTGTTACCATCTGGTCAAACTCACTTTTTGCCTTGAGAATCGATTGTTCCTGTGTCATAATCATAATTGGGCCTCCATGCTAAAAGGTTAAACATTGATTTTAATTTCCAATGTTATAACTTTAGAGGCCCTCTTTTACAAGCTTAATATTACATAAGTGTAGCATTTATAGGACGTTATAATAGCGCGCCCAGCGGGTTACACCCTATCCAAAAAGTCCCTTCTGACGTGAGTCCGGCAGAAGGCCAGGACCACATCCTT
>CAYUFX010000247.1:0-2031 GCA_964444135.1 uncultured Pirellulales bacterium
GCGCTGTCGCAGGATGAGATTCTGGAAATTATGCAAGGTATGTGATTTCCGTTTGACTTCAACGATGACTATGCTGTCCTGGCGAATATGTGGCTTGAGAAGCGACTGTGGCCGGAGTAAGCTGTAATCAGCTTATGCAAGGCTGGGTAGTTAGCCAATGATTTTGTATCAGTACGGGGACTGTCCTGAGTGATTTGGTATAGGCCCCTTTTAAGTGATTATTGGTTATTTTGGATATTGCACCGCTCCACGAAGAATGAATGGACAATTTTACTTGAGGTTTTCGAAAAAGGATGAATCCCATCCGTTGCCCGCAGTCCCGAAAGGGACGCCTTGCGGCGGATGACTTGCGGCAAAGACGGAACAGGGTGAAGGAGGATTATTATGCCTAAAAGATTGATTTATTTGATTCCTTTTGTTTTAATGCTGGGCCCGGTCGGTTTGGCCATTGGCACTGAGGGCCTGAAAGGTGAGTATTATCATAGGACTACTTCAGCGCATGAATGGCAGGATCTCGTGTTGACCCGCATAGATCCGACGGTAAACTTTGACTGGGGTACTGGCTCGCCGGATCCGTCCATCGCTGGCGACTTCGCGGTGCGGTGGACAGGCATGATTGAAGCGCCGAACTCCGAGACCTACACTTTCCACACCAACGCAGACGCCGGTGTTCGGTTGTGGGTGAATAACGAGCTGATTATTGACACCTGGAGCGATTGGGTAAAATGGCAGGCGAATTGGAACGCCTTCACGGGGTGCCGTTACGATTGCAGCGGCGACATTACCCTGACAGGCGGGCAACAATACGAGATTATATTGGAGTACGGATACGGCGGTAATGCCAAGTGTGAACTGTCCTGGTCAACTCCAACACTGACCCGGGAAGTCATCCCGAGCCGGTATCTGTCAGTGGAGAGGCCGCACTCCCGTAATCCAGACCCGGCTGATGGGGCCATACTTCGAGTTTCATTGGTGACCCTTGTCTGGACGCCTGGAGATTACACGGCTTCGCACGATGTGTACTTAGGCGAGAATTTTGACGATGTAGATGCCGGCGCTGCCGATACGTTCCGTGGCAACCAGGTCTCGGCGTCTTTTACTATTGGCCTTCCTGGAGTTCCTTATCCGGATGGTCTTGTTCCGGGCACAACGTATTACTGGCGAATCGACGAGGTCAATGACCTGCACCCGAATAGTCCGTGGAAGGGTCCTGTCTGGAGCTTTGCGATTGCCCCAAGGGCCGCCTATAACCCCAACCCGGCTGATGGTGCCGAGTTTGTAAACCCGAATGCGGAGCTTAGCTGGACAAAAGGTTTCGGTGCGATGTTGCACTATGTGTACTTCGGCGATAATTTTGACGATGTCAACAATGCCGCCGGAGGACTTCCTCAGGGAGCTACGACCTATACTCCCGGCACACTTAAATTGGCTAAGACTTACTACTGGCGGGTCGATGAGTTTGATGGCTTGGCCACGCATAAAGGTGATGTCTGGAGCTTAACTACTCAGGGCGCCGTTTTGAGCCTGAAGCCGTCTAACGGCGCTGTGGATGTAAAGCAGACACAGATTTTTAGCTGGTCGCCGGGCGATTATGCAGCTTCGCATCAGGTCTATTTCGGCACAGATAAAGAGGCCGTACGCAATGCCAATACGAGTTCGCCAGAGTATAAAGGTACCAGAAACCTTGGTTCTGAGAGCTACGACCCCGGAAAACTTGAATGGGATGTCACTTATTATTGGCGTATTGACGAGGTCAATAACGCCAATCCGGACAGTCCGTGGGTAGGCCCTGTCTGGAGCTTTACGACGGCCAACTTCCTTGTCATAGACGACTTTGAGGACTACGACATTGGCAACAATGAAATATGGTGGGCATGGAAAGATGGGCTTGGCTATGCTGCGCATGGTAATGAACCGGCCTATCCCGGTAATGGAACCGGCTCGGCTGTAGGTGACGAAAACACCGGTTCTTATTGTGAGGAAACTATCGTTCACGGAGGCAGCCAATCGATGCCTTTATTCTATGACAAC
>CAYUFX010000248.1:0-1994 GCA_964444135.1 uncultured Pirellulales bacterium
TTTTCATACACATTGCCCGGCTGTCAACCGGCTCATCTTCCCGATAGCTCCACAGGACCTTTTTCGTTTTGGGGTCAATGGCCAGTACATTTCGACCGAAGCCCCACGGATGGGCTGCGTATGCCTTCTCGCTGTCCCTGATACCGTCAGGTTGATTAAAGCCCTTTGATATCGGGTTCCAAGGCCAGCCGTGCAGCTCCCGGCGCCATCGCATTGTCGGGTCTCTTTGCTCCTGCTCTCCCATAAGCGCATAGAGAACACCGTCCTCCAGAGACATCCACTTCCAGAATGTCCCGCCGGCTTTTTCCACCGGTGGGATAATTTCATCCTTCAATTTGCCGGTAGTTGTATCAATTAGCTTACAGGACTTATCGTCGCCGACATACAATGTCGTCGGTGTTGCAATCATTGTATTGCGATGTATCATCACGCCCTCAGCCAGGTCCCGCTGCCAGAGCATTGTGCCGTTATAGCCGTCGAACGCCACGAGCTTATTGAGCAGGGGTTCTTCCCGTGTCTTGAAAGCCACGTGTCCGAACGCCTTGAACGTACGACCCGCCGAAGCCACTGCCACCTGAGGCATCGGCGCATAGCGCGGCTCAGACAAAAAATGTGTTAGATAAGGCGCCCGAATGACTGTGTCCTCTGATTGCGGATTATTGTCCGGGCCGTGATAAGGATGGCTCCAGTCATCCACTCCTTCGGGAAGCGGCTTAACCAGAACTTCGCTCCCTAACAGGGCCTTACCTTTGGGACGCAGCACCCGGAGCACCTCAGCTTTGGGTGCCCTACCCACGGCAATAACAGCGTCTGCTAGATTGTCGCCTATGTGTAATTTGCTCAATGGCCCTTTTTCCACGAAGATACGTGTCCCGTAAAAACCCACCTCATCAACTATCCTGCATGCCTTTTCGACGTCCTCTGCTCGCTGCAACTGCACATATATCAGCAGCTCGCTGTTCCGCGCCAGTTCCAGGGCAAGTTCGCACCTGCTGTCGCCAAGCACTACGCAGATTCCGCGAGTAACGCCTATTTTCTCGAGAATGGACTGTTCCTGTCTTGCCATCGAGACAAGCGGCCAACAAAACACAATACCAGCAACTGTCATCAATAGGCTTGCTTTTATCCTTCTCATTTTTTCTCCCTTTCAAAAATTATAAATAATATTGTTCATGCACTGAATAGGTTTTTGCAGCAGTGAAATTTTAATATGGAGACAGACTATTGTCAAAGAATTCTTTTAGACTTAAACCACTATGTTACAGATATTTATTTCCTGGGACTACCCAGAGAGGTTCTGGTTTAGATTGGTCTGGAGATTAAAAGATTGCTTCTTCCACCTATAGCATACCTTCAGAGATACGCTCCTTGAAATGATGCGATAATCCTGTTATTGCGAGCAAAGCAATCTCTATTGTTTGATGTTATAAGATTCCCACGGTCCTTGAAAAGACTTTATAATCAAATAACAAGTCTGCAAATCACACTTTACAGAGCGACAGAATCTTTTTTATATTTTGACGATGTTCTATCTAACTTTGCCAGCTCATCTCTATTCTCATAGACTTTCAATATGGCATCCGCTATGTCACCTATATCCTTTTTGGCTCCAAGCAGCAAATTTTGGCCAAACCACACCGCTTCTTTGCAAAGCTGGTCGTTATCGGGATAGTGATTTTCTTCACGGTATCTGTTCAGTCTCTCTATCGAATAAAGTCTCTTATAACCTGCTGAATTTAAGGCTTCTTCAATTAAACCGTCTTTATATTGGGGGCCATATCCACTGCTGCAAGGAATGCCTTCCGCTCTTAGGGCCGAGAGAAATTTGTCTCGCGGCAGGTTATTGAAGTACTCTTTTTTATACCGGAACGGATACAGATGATAGGCTGCCCTGGTTACGCCTTCGTATAACTTGTGAGGAAGAATACCGGGAATATCTTTGATTCTCGATGTCAGATAGTGGGCGTTTTCATTGCGCCTCACTGTATCTTTTT
>CAYUFX010000249.1:0-1855 GCA_964444135.1 uncultured Pirellulales bacterium
CATAAGCTTAAAATTACCCAATTTAACACAATTCAAAAAGTGCGAAAGTTAACTGTTTAAAAAATCTACCGTTTCCCAGGCGACGAAAGTAAAACTTAACAAATGACCCGCTCAATGCGGGATTTGAGGTACTAAAAAGACTTGCGAAAACAGGCAATGGCTGTTAGGCTATCGGCCTCGTTTTGTCAGTAGATATATTGTAATGGTTTGATTACGGGAAATTTGTGATGAGTGTAACTAAAAAGAATCCGGGCCTGTCGAGGCTTGATGAACTTTGTATTCAAACAATTCGGTTTCTGTCAGCCGAAGCTGTACAGAAGGCAAAATCGGGGCATCCGGGGATGCCGATGGGAATGGCGCCGGCGGCGTACGTGCTGTGGACAAAATATTTGAAGCATAATCCGGCCAATCCGAAATGGCACAATCGGGACCGTTTTGTTTTATCAGCCGGGCACGGCAGTGTGCTGCTGTATTCGCTGCTGCACCTGACCGGCTATAATTTAAGCCTGGATGAGTTGAAGAATTTTCGCCAGTGGGGAAGTAAGACGCCGGGACATCCGGAATACGACCCGGAGCTTGGTGTCGAGGTTACGACCGGGCCGTTGGGGCAGGGGATTTCTAATGCTGTCGGGATGGCGATAGCACAGAAATATCTGGCTAACTATTTCAATCGGAAAAATTTCCCCGTTATAAACTACAAAATTTATGTCATCGCAAGTGACGGCGACCTGCAGGAAGGTGTCGCTTCAGAGGCCAGCTCCTTGGCGGGACATCTGGGACTGGATAACCTGATTGTTGTCTATGACGACAATCGCATAAGTATTGACGGCGATACGGAACTTTCATTTACAGAAGACAGAGCCAGGCGCTATAAAGCATACGGATGGAACGTGCAAACAGTCAAGGGCGACGGTAACGATATGGCTGCTTTCGAGAAGGCGCTGAAAAATGCGAGGGCTGAAAAGGGACGGCCATCAATAATAAAACTGCGGACGCATATCGCTTACGGCAGCCCTAATAAGCAGGATACGGCGGAGTCGCACGGTGCTCCTTTAGGTGATGATGAAATTCGGCTGATGAAGGAAAACTTCGGCTGGGACCCGGATAAAAGCTTCCATATTCCCGAAAAAGTGTCGGTTTATATGAAAAAGATTAAAGCGAAGGGAGCGGAGGCGGAGAAGGCCTGGAACAAGATGTTCAAGGATTATGCCAGGAAGTATCCTGATTTAGCCGGGCAGTTCCGTGACGCTGCAGAAGGCAAACTGGATGTCAATCTTGATGAGATTCTGCCGAAGTTCGAGGTGGGCAGCTCTGTTGCGACACGCAAGGCCTCGGGGAAAGTTTTGGATGCGCTGATGCCGAAGCTGCCGTTGGTTATGGGCGGTTCGGCGGATTTGACTCCTTCGAATAATACGCGGTTTGCCAATGCAAAGGATTTCCAGAAAGATGCTCGCGACGGCAGGTATTTACGCTTCGGGATTAGAGAGCATGCAATGGGGGCGATAATGAACGGGATTTCCGTAAGCGGGCTGTTGCGGGCATACGGTGGGACGTTTCTGGTCTTCTCCGATTATATGCGGGCGGCAATTCGTGTGGCGGCTATGTCGAATTATCCGACGATATTCGTGTTTACTCACGACAGTATCGGTATCGGCGAGGACGGGCCGACCCATCAGCCGGTTGAGCAGTTAGCGAGCCTGCGGGCGATGCCGAACCTATTGGTGTTCAGGCCCGCCGACGCCAACGAGTCGGCGCAGGCGTGGAAGTATGCACTGGAGAATCGAGATGGGCCGGTGGCTCTGCTTTTGACCAGGCAGGGATTGACCGTTTTGGACCAGAGCAAATACAATTCCGC
>CAYUFX010000250.1:0-1735 GCA_964444135.1 uncultured Pirellulales bacterium
TTGGAATTCAAAACACTGACATTCTTCATTCCTACACAGGCTGAGCTGAACCTTTTATCTTCCAGAACAAGTTTTATCTTTGCTTGTGCCTCGGTAAAGCCTCGCTGAAGGAAGTGATTTACCAATTTTTTGTCTGCATCGGTGCTAATTCTCTGGCCCATACCCTGGGTCTTCATAGCGATAAGGCCAATACCCGCTTTATAGCAGACATCAACGGCGGCCTGCAATTCGGGGTCCTGCGTCAAGTAGAAATTGTACGGTATCATTATCACGTCAATCCAAGGCGTCTTGGCAACAGCGGCAAGAACTATCGCTAAATTCTGATGAGTAGTGATACCAAAATGCCGTATTAGCTTTCGCTTCTTTGCACTTTCGGCCCATATTCTCACCTTGTTTGTGAGCCAGGCAGGGTTGGAGCATTGTTGAAGACCAAAATACAAGTCAATGTAGTCGGTATTCATCCTTTTTAACGAAGTCACAAGCCGTTTTTCCATTTCTTCCGGCGTTCTTACACCTGATGCCTTGGTGGCAAGAAACAGGTTCTTTCGAACCTTAGGGTTTTTGGCGAGGAATTTACCTATACCAAGCTCGCTGTTTCCACCGCCGTAGTTGTATGCGGTATCCCAAAAATTGACGCCGTATTGAAGAGTCTTTCGCAGCAGGATTTGGTTTTCAACGTCAACCTGATAGGTTCCCAAAGATAAAGATGGAATCTTAACCTTTGTTTTGCCCAACTTTCGTCTCGGCACCTGCGGGTATTTTGGCTTTTCTTCGGCATTTGACTGGTTTGGACCAGCTATTGTTTCAGTAGAAGCCCAAACAGAACTTAGGCCGGCGGCACCTATCGTCTTTAGGAAGTTCCTTCTATCAATTGTGTTTTGTTCTTCTTTCATCACAATAAACTCCAAAATATCCTTTCCTGCAACTGAGACCCAGAAAAAGTTCCTGACACCCTTTTTTCTTCCCGCTCCTTTGAGGGGTTTGTGGGCATTTGAAATTGGGTTTGATTGGGTTTGTTTTCACCAAGTGTCCGAGCGCTTATATTTTCATAATACGTTGTATTATATGGATTTACATTCATCTGGCTTTTCAATAATTGGGTTTGTTTTGCATAATTTATAGTTAAACTCACTCCCTATTTCTCCTCTATTTCGGCCTGATGTTACAAAAAAGCCGTATTTGATGGGGTTTTGTGAGACGATGGCCATTAGGAACCCCCTTTCTGATTGATTATTGACGATTGACAATTTATTGTGATTCTAATCCATTATTTTTGTATATTATATCATAAAAGCGGTTTGAAGTCGAGTGAAATCCGGAAAAATGTCCGATACTCCCCACTGGATGCTGGATGCGAGACGACAGAAGACAGAGGACGGAAGACAGAAAACGGAGGGCGGTTGGCCGGAAAAAGGAGAATATTGACTATCGAACAAGGAATATTGAATGATGAAGTGCGGAGGGCGGATAGAAGATAAGCACTAAATCCGAAGCTCTAAATAAGCTTGTCCCTTCAACTACGTTCAGGGCAGGCTCTGAGCCCATTCGACTACCCCTTTGGCTGCGCTCAGGGCTACGGCTAATTCAGGGTAAACTCTGTCGAATGGGTCCAAACCTCAAATGACAAAAGACAGCAAACACGAGCCGAAAGTCTGCCGGTTTTCACCGTAAGGCGTCCCTTAGCCCGAGTTTCCTACTTACACGCACCAGATTTCCGTAAGTGCTTGCACGTAAA
>CAYUFX010000251.1:0-1678 GCA_964444135.1 uncultured Pirellulales bacterium
TCTGGATTGTCGCAATACTTAGTGAAACGACAGTTGGCTGTTTCCACCCTGCTTCTTCTGCCGCCAACTTCAACGGTGAGTAATGATTTAATGTTCCGGCCTGATAAGTTTGCTCTTCCAAAGCTTTTGCCACCGTATGTTTTTTCAGCTAAGACGTACATTTCATCGATAGTCGCTCCTCTTGCTTCTATAAGGTTAATTAATGTTCCAAGCGTTTCGCCTCTGTCTAAAACGTCGTCGACTATAGTGACTTTATCGCCGGATTGCACACCCTGAAGGACAAGACGGCCTCCCCTATAACGTGCATTTTTGCCAAAATAGGGAATAAGCTTATCTGCCAATTCATCCGAAGTCCAACGGGCAATTGCAATATCATTTCCATTAAGAAAAGAAAGTGCGCCTGCAATATGGCCTGCACCATGTTCTTCAGTTACAATTTTCCTGTTAGGTTCTATGGAGCTTGCAAGGATTGACGCACAAACTCTTAGGGTTTCGGGGTCTAATCTTGGAGTTAACTCTGATATTGTGCTAAGTATTCTTTTTCTGCCATCACGTGCCGGGATAGTGGGCTGGTCATCATATGCTCGAATAAATTTATGCATTATTCCACCATGATTCTGATTTAATATTATATACCAGTTCCAGCATCAACATGACTATGCAGTCAGACCGAAGTTACTACAAGATAAGTTAAACAGATGAAACGGTTCAAAGTAATCTCATAGTCATTTGTTATTAAAAACGAATGTTATCAAAAAGGCAATATTAAAAGGGAAAGATTGGTCGATAGAGCGATGGAAACTACGGATCTGTAAAATCCGGAGGTGATGTGGCTGGCAATTGGCGAATCGCCATAAGCAAAGGAAATCCTTTGCTTGCACACATCACTTATATTACACTTCATATAGCAACAGAATTATTGGGGCAAAGTATGAAGAAAGGAATACCAATAGGCATCGCTGGCGCCTCCGGTTCAGGTAGAATACTTGTTGCTAATATCTGGCCGGCTAACCTTTAACTATTTAAAATTATAGACGACGTTGATGAGGCTTTTGAGTATATTACAGGGCAACTGAAGAATCTGTGTCTCTTATCAGAACACTTAAGCAGGATAGGATACAGAAGTTTTGTGAGGTATTCATGGAGCTTGATGTATATGCTCTTGGCAACGCTTTAGTGGATATCCAGGTGCAGGTTGAAGATTCACTTCTTACTGAACTCGGCTTCGAGAAGGGGAATAGGTACCTCACCGAGCATGGCCGTCAGGAAGAGATCTTGCAGAAGCTGCTCGGCTCCGACAGCCTGGACAGTGCCAGGAAAACCGGCAAACTGCAGACAGCCGCAGGCGGCAGCGCGGCGAATACGATGTATGGCATTTCCCAACTGGGCGGCCGGGCAGGATTTTGCGGAAAGATTGCGAACGACAGACTCGGGGCCCTCTATGCCGAACACATGAGACAAAGTAGTGTTGTTTTCAAGGAAAGCACGGGGCAGGGGATGACGGGGACGTGCGTTATCCTGATCTCCGATGACGCCCAGAGAACCATGCTCACCTGCTTGGGTATTTCAGGGGAGATAGATTACGATGATATTGATGAAGAATTGCTCAAGCACAGCCGGTATATCTATCTGGAAGGATATCTTTTTGAAAGCGAATGTGCTGCCCGGACCATGCTCC
>CAYUFX010000252.1:0-1670 GCA_964444135.1 uncultured Pirellulales bacterium
CGAACCAGCGCCGGTGGCGTGGTTACAAGTGTGCCGAGGCAAGCGATTACGGTTGGGCCTGTCCAGACGTGGAAGGCGGATAAAGTCTCAATCTGGCAGCCAGGCACGCACGACAATCCTTTCGGTATGAGATTAACTACTCTTATGCTAAGTAAGAAAATTGCTGACAGTTCTGTGCCGATGTCTCTTTTGGCAGGGCATCCTAACGTTCAGTTCAATTTTTACAGACCTGCCATAGGTAAATGTGAGGCGGAAATGCACTGACATAGTATTGGTCCGCCATTTCGGATATTGTGTATGTTTAGGTCATATAGAGGACAAGGTTGGCAATAAAAAATGAAGGGCAGTGTAGTTATATTTGGTGCTGGTGCCATTGGGCGAGGTCTGATCGCGGATCTTGTGGCATCAAATGGATTAAGCCCGGTTTTTGTCGAAGCCGATTCGCAGTCAGCCCAAGACCTTAAGCAGGCTCATGGTTATGTTGTGCATTTGACAGGAAAAATAAGGAAGGATCATTATGTCACCGGTTACGAGGTTCTAACCCTGGAAGAAAGCGAAGAAATCTCAAAAGCGCTGAGTAACTGTCTTTTCACGGCAACGGCTGTTGGAGGCCGAAATTTGAAAGCAGTCGCTTCCTCGATAGCATTGGGATTCAAGAAACGAAAGAAGCCGCTTAATATTCTGGTCTGCGAGAACTGGCCCCACGCCGAAAACGTACTGGCACAAGCTTTGCTGGATGTGGGATATTACAAAGAAAATTTTGCTTGTATCCGCTCTTCTGTAGAACGCATGGTCCACAGGACAAAAAATAGTGTTGATCTGGTCACCGAAGGTGGTCAAACACTTTACGTGGACGGTCGCACCTGGAAAGGAAAGAAACCTTGTATTGAAGGATTGATATTCAGTGACAACATTGAGGCCATCTATGCCCGTAAACTTTATACGAGTAATGCCGGTCACGCTGCGTTGGCATATCTGGGCAATCTTTCTGATTGTAAATTCATATATGAGGCTTTGGAAATACCAAGAATAAGGGAAAATTTACTCGACCTGCTGAATATTGCTAAGGAAGCGTTGAGCCTGAAGAATTTAGAATTTGGAATTGAGAATTTAGAATTATGGAGGGCCGAGCTGGAGCAGCATGTTGATGATCTTATTACGTGGCGTTATTGCAATCGTGATTTGACTGATACAGTTGAGAGAGTTGCTCGTAATCCGTTGCGAAAGCTGGGAACTGAAGAACGGTTAGCTGGATTGGCACACTTATTGGAACACTATGCTCTTCCAACCAAACCAGTGAGCCGTGTTATTGGTGCCGCAATGCACTATCGTGATCCGGGAGACCTGGAGAGTGTTAAACTTGGAGAGATAATCACCAAAAAAGGTCCAAGTGCAATTTTGGAGGATGTGTGTGGTTTCAGAAAACAAGAAAGATGCTATAATGAATGCATCGAATTTTATAAGTATTATTCATAGGAAAGGTGAAGTTTTGTGAGTAAGCTTCGAATTGTTTTGGATACTGCCGATGTGTCCCAGATAAAAGATGCTGTAAGTACCGGCTTAATCGGTGCAATTGCTACCAATCCCAGCAAGGTAGCCCAAGCCGGCAAGAGCTACCGTCAGGTGGTAGAGGAGATACGCAAGTTTTTTGAAGGGCTGATAATGGTCCA
>CAYUFX010000253.1:0-1626 GCA_964444135.1 uncultured Pirellulales bacterium
AGCCCAAAACTCCGCTTTTACAGCACCCTTGTCACACATCCGCTTCAAAAGAGCTGTCACATCTGTATAAGTAACGCCCAAGCCTCCGCGTCCTTGTTCACCTTTTTGAAGCGGCTGTTCGCAGAGTGTTCGGATAATATCACCAAGCTCAAAGGTGCTTTTCAACTGCGCTATCACATCAGGCCGTTGGGGATGTTTGCGAATTATCGAGACGTATTCCTGACCAGCCAGAGCGTTGATTGTTATATTACCGTCGGCTGAACGCACGAAAATATCATCACTGCAACGTATCGGCACACCGAACAGCACAATTCGTGGCTGGCCGCTGCGAGAAACAAAAAGTGACCTGTGTGGAGTCTGTGCAACCTGTTCCAGATAAAAATTACCCGCGATGACCTCTTGTGATACGGCAATATCGTCTAATTTCCGCAACTGCTCGTACGCAGCCAGCCTCATGTGAAAATCATCGTCGCGCAGCAGCCTCTGCGATATTCTAACCGCATCGTTGCGTCTGGCACCTGTAGTTATTGACTCCAGGGCCTCCACTCGGTAAGCTGAACCTCTATCCATAGCTATCTGTCTGAGAGTCGCCAAGCCCGCATCGCTGCCAAGATTAAGCATACATCTCGCTGCTCGAAGCCGTACCTGCTCATTAGATACATTCAGCAAAACAACCAGTCTGCTAAGACTTTCATTGCCTATAGCCTCAAGAGCAATTTCACTCGCATCCGCATCTTGCAAAGCTGCAAGTTTTCTAATAAATGTCTTTATTCTTTCTCCCGTAATTTCCGTGCTCTGGCTAAGATATGTCGCCTTGATTATTGAAATGAATCTTTGTTTTCGTTCTCTATATTTAGCCGGCACTATTACATCGATGCGGCCAGGCAAAACCACCTTAGCTGTGTCATCGCCAAAAAGTTCGTTTAAGCGATTTCGAATACTGTTTGTGATTCTAAAATCAGGCTTGCCAAGCACCAAATTTACTTTGTACTCATCAAGGACCTTTCCTCTACCCAGGACATATCCAATCCTTTTATTCATTTCGGATGTGCTGATTTTATCAACAAAGACCGGCCCTTGGGCATCGGCTACAACTTTTGTTGTTATACCGAAGGTCCCCACCGTCTTAAGCTCCGTGCCAAGCAGAAAGCCGCCTTCCAGGGAAGTCGTTTGTGTTCCCGGCAGGGCAGTTACTCGTACATCGAAATACTCATTTCTCGAAGCTACTGCCGGCATTATTCCCTCTACCAGTACTACCGCTGTATCCAAACCGCTAATCATCTTATCAACATTTATCTTGCGATCGGGATATAGTGTCGGGATATGCTGCACAAGATACGCTCTAATCTGGGGTGGACACTCCCCCGAACCCGTCCCCCTAAGTCCCCCCGCCAGACTATATCCTTCGAGTCGTATCGATTCGGGCCAGGACATTTCGGCCAATGACCCTATCGTGGTGCCTAAATCTATTGAAGGTATAAGGTCCTTTAACCCCCTGCCGGCTCTGTCCTGCTCACCACAGCCAACTATAAAGCAAGTAATAAATAGTACGGCTATTACATGAACTGTTTTTCGATTGATAATATTCATCTGGCCGGACATCCAAAAAAGATAACTTTATGGTTG